>JAOTXT010000138.1 GCA_029862205.1 Paracoccaceae bacterium | reverse complement strand
GGACAATGTCTGGCGCAGCTGCCCGACGAACCGCGTGTCGTGATCCGTGTCACCGACGCGCTGCTCGATCCCCTCAACGAGCAGATCGCGGCCCTGGCCGAAAAGGCGGGGTTCGAAGGCAAGATCATGTTACTTGCCGAGGAAAGCCTGTCGGCCAGCGATGTCCGTGTGGAATGGGCCGACGGCGGGGCGGAACGGGACACGGACTGTCTCTGGGCCGAGATCGAGCAGGTGCTGGAACGCGCCCTCGGCACGGCCCCGTCCGACCCGGCGCCGCGGAACGAGGTCCCGGCGGCGGAGGCCTCCGCCCCCGCGACCGAATCGGTGCCACCCGAGGACGCAAGGGACGCCGATTTGGCGTCGGCGGTACCGACCTGATGCAAACAAACGAACCTGGAGCCCTGTCATGAGCGAAGAACAGAACCTGGACTTGGCCGAATTGAGCAGCGAGATAGCGCCGGAGCTGACCGAGAACCCCGGCGAATTGGACCTCGCCGATCAAGCCCAGCCGCCGACCAACGCCAAGGAGCTGGAGGCCGTCTACGACATCCCCGTCCAGGTCTCGGCGGTTCTCGGCAAGGCGAACATGCAAGTCAGCCAACTCCTCAAGCTGGGCCGCGGGGCCGTCGTCGAGCTCGACCGCAAGGTCGGCGAGGCGATCGATATCTACGTCAACAACCGCCTGGTCGCCCGCGGCGAGGTTGTCGTGGTCGAGGACCGCCTCGGCGTGACCATGACCGAGATCATCAAGATGGACCGTTCCTAGGGAGCCGAATCCAGCGGATTTCGCGTGGAAACGAACAGGACCATGGCAAGCATCGGCGGCGCGGGAGCACGGCGGACACGCGGCGCGCGAGGCGTAAGATCGCGCGTGCCCGCCACGCCGAACCGGGCGGCGAGCCTCGACCTCGCCACCCTGATCGGCGTGGTCGGCGGGTTCGCGATGATCGGCCTGGCCATGTTCCTGGGCGGATCCGCCGGCAACTTCGTAAATCTCCCCGGAATCCTGATCGTACTCGGCGGCACGTTCCTGGTAACGACGATCTCGTTCACTCTCGAGGAGGTCGCGCGGGCCCAGAGCGTCATGCTGCGCGCCGTCTTCTATCGCGGCGAGCGGCCCCATGAAGCCGCGCTCCAGATGCTCGATCTGGCCGAACAATCGCGCCGCAAGGGCGTGCTGACCCTGCAAAAGAGATTTCCCGCCCTGACGCAGCACGCTTTCCTGCACCGCGCCATCGGGATGGTCGTGGATGGCCTGCCCGGCGAGGAACTCGAACGGATCCTCAACGGCGAGGTGACAGGAGCCGCCCAGCGGCACCTGCGTTCGGCCGGCGTGCTGCGCCGCGCCGGCGAGGTGGCCCCGGCCATGGGGCTGATCGGCACCCTGGTCGGCCTGGTCCAGATGTTGGGCAGCCTCGAGGACCCCTCCTCGATCGGTCCGGCCATGGCCGTGGCGCTGTTGACCACGTTCTACGGCGCGGTGCTGGCGAACATGTTCTTCAATCCGCTGGCCGGCAAGCTGGAACGCAACTCGCAGTTCGAGACCATGGTCAACCGGATCTATGCCATCGGGGCCGTGTCGATCAGCCGCCGGGAGAACCCGAGGCGGCTCGAGATGATGCTCAACACCGTACTGCCACCCGCCCAGCGGGTGAGCTATTTCGACTGATCAGAGGAATTCGGAGACGTTCCATGCGGCTTCTCATCGTAGGCACACTAGACGGTCACATTACCACCGCCGGCAAGATCGCCCTGGAACGCGGCGCCAAGGTCGCCCACGCGCCGGACATCGAGGCCGCACTGACGGCGCTCCGGTCCGGGCAGGGCTCGGACCTGATCATGGCCGATGTGGCACTCGACATCGCCCAGCTGATCACCCAACTGGAATCCGAAAGGATCGTCGTGCCGGTCGTGGCCTGCGGCATCGGGGCCGATACCGAGCTGGCAGTGAAAGCGATCCGCGCCGGCGCCAAGGAATACGTGCCGCTGCCGCCAGACGCCGAGCTTATCGCCGCCGTGCTGGCGGCCGTGACCGAGGAGACCGACACCTTCATCACGCACGATCCGGCGATGGCCGAGGTGCTCAAGCTCGCCAGGCAGATCGCGCCCTCGACCGCCAGCGTGCTGATAACCGGCGAGTCGGGTACCGGCAAGGAGGTGATGGCGCGCTACCTCCACAGCAAATCCAAGCGATCCCGCAAGCCCTTCGTGTCGGTCAATTGCGCGGCGATCCCGGACAACCTGCTCGAATCGGAACTGTTCGGCCACGAAAAAGGCGCCTTCACGGGCGCCGTGGCCCGGCGCATCGGCAAGTTCGAAGAAGCCCACGGCGGAACCCTGCTGCTCGACGAGATCTCGGAAATGGACCCGCGCCTGCAGGCCAAGCTGCTGCGCGCGATCCAGGAACTGGAGATCGACCGGGTCGGCGGCACCCAGCCCATCAAGGTCGACATTCGCCTCCTGACCACGTCGAACCGGGACCTCGAGGTCGAGGTGGGGAAGGGCCGCTTTCGCGAGGACCTGTATTTTCGCCTGAACGTCGTGAACATCGCCCTGCTGCCCTTGCGCCAACGCCCAAAGGACATCGAGGTCCTGGCCAAGCACTTCGTCAAGAAGTACGCCGAGGCCAACGCCGTGGCGCAGCCCGTGGTCGATCCCGGGGCCTGGGCCGTGCTGACCGGTCACTATTGGCGCGGCAACGTGCGCGAGCTGGAAAACACCATGCATCGGGCCGTCCTGCTGGCGTCCGACGATCGGATTACGGCGGACTCGATTCTGCTGACCGGCGAACGTCTGGGCGGGTGTCCGGCGACCCAGGACGCCGACGGCGGCGCCGGTACCGGCACAGCGAACCCCGCCCCAGGCGCCGCGCCCGGCGGCCTGCGGGATCTCGTCGGGCGGACCGTGGCGGAGGTGGAGCGCGACCTCATTCTCGACACGCTTCAGCACTGCCTGGGCAACAGGACCCATGCGGCCAATATCCTCGGCATCTCGATCCGCACCCTGCGCAACAAGCTCAAGCTGTACAGCCAGGAGGGCCTTCGGATACCGGCGCCGCGCGAGAGCGAGCGGGCGCCGGCCTGAGCGCCCGGCGCGAGTTTACCAGCGAGCGGACCCGATAGATGGCCGACACCGGCACCCAGGACCAGACCGGCGCACTCGGCGGCAGCGCGGGGTTCGATCGTCTGGCCGATATCCTGAAGCGCGGCGACATCGCGCTCGCGCTGGGTATCGTCTGCATCCTCGTGGTCCTGATCCTGCCGATGCCGAGCTGGATGCTCGACATCTCCCTGGCCATGTCCATAACCCTCTCGGTCCTGATTCTGATGACCGTCCTGTTCATCAACAGGGCGCTGGATTTCAGCTCCTTCCCGACCATCCTGTTGATCGCCACCATGCTGAGATTGTCGCTCAATCTGGCATCCACGCGCCTGATTC
>JAOTXT010000032.1 GCA_029862205.1 Paracoccaceae bacterium | reverse complement strand
GGTCTCAGTAAGCTTGGACATTGTCGGTATTTTGCAGGTAATGGTACGATATTGCATGCTACTGGATGCAGCTCAGTGCAATTGATTATCGAATGAAATGAAACTCTTAGCAAGCCCCTGCAACTCAAAGAAAGTTAAACAATCAGATTGGGAAGCTTTCGTGATACCTTTTCACCATACCCGCGTGCCGTTTGCATATCGCTGTGTTTGTGGGCGGGCAAGGGGTATGTCGACTAATCTTGACCTGCAGTGAGGGCAGAAAGACAGGCGTCGGAAAGTTGTTTGGCAGGCTTTCGCCCAAGCTCGATGCCCGATCCAACGGCGATGCCAGATCGCCCGGTCCGGCTATGTTGTTGAGGGGCAAAATCTCGGTCGAGTGCGACCTGTAGACCCGTTCAATGATCGACCGGCTAGAGCAAAACCGGATCAGACTGAAACAGTCTGATCCTAGGATTTTGCTCAAGCATCTGAATCTGGACCAAAATCCTTTTTCAGACTGATTCAGTCTGAAACGGTTTTGCTCTAGTCCACAGCCGGGTCGCCGCCGCTGCAGAATGCCAGATAATCGTCCGCGACCGCGCGGGCAGCGGTGGCCAGCATCTCGCGGCCGATCTCGGGGGTCGCCAGGGCGGAATGGGCGCCGACGCGTCCGTCCGGGAAATCGCGCCGATGTTCGTCCGGCGGGCCATGGCGATCCCCGGCTCTCTCGCGGATGAAGTCGGTTGAGAGCTGGCGCGGTGGTTCGGCGGCATCGCCCGGCGGCACGGTGCGGTGGGTGGCCTGTGTGATCGCGATCTCGGAAGGGGTCGCGTGCAAACCCTCCCAATCGCCGAAATGCTTGCGGCGCAGGTCGTTCACCTTGTCGAAATCCCACCAGCTTCGGATCGCGACGCCAGGTGCATCCCCCGCGGCGTCGCGCAGCGGCGCGATGTTGGCGCCGTGAGCGTTCAGAAAATAGAGGTGACGGAACCCCTGCCGGGTCAGGCCCTCGACGACTTCGCGCACCAACGCCGCGAATAGATCCGGTGAGATCGAGATGGTTCCGGGAAAGGCCATATTGAAGGGCGCGGGCGTCAGCGCCAGGGTCGGCGCCACGAGCGCATGCGCCCGGTCGGCCGCCGCCTCGGCGACCGCCTGGGCGCAGAACGCATCGGTGCCGATCAGGCCCATCGGGCCGTGCTGTTCGGTTGATCCGACGGGTATGATGATGCCGCTGGATCGCTCGAGATAGGCATCGACCTCCTGCCAGGTGCAAAGATCGAGGCGCATCGCTCAACCGTCCAGGAAGGCGGCGAGCTTCGGGCCGTAGTCGCCAAGTTCGGCCGCCACGGCCGGTTGTGCGGCGACCCTATCGCGATAGCGCGCGACCGGGCCGGGCAGCGACAGGCCGAGCTCCATGCGGGGTGTCAACTCGTCTAGCCAAGCAAGGGTGACCGGATACCCGCAATCGCCGAGCGACAACCTATCCCCAGCCTCCGGTGCCAGGGCCAGAAAGCGCGCCAACTGATCGAGCCGCGCCTGGATCGCCCTCGCCTGCGCAGCCAGGAATCCGGGCTCGGGCTCGGTTCGTCCTGGCAGATAGGGGAATAGCCTCCGAACCTCCGGTTCGAGCCGTGTGTCGTGGAACCGGCCGCGATCGCGCTCGAGCGCCCGGGCCGCCGGATCGTGCGAGAGCATCGGCGGCTCGGGACGAATATCGTTCAGATACTCGGCGATCGCCTCGGAATCGCAGATCAACAGGCCGCCGTCGCGCAGCGCCGGCAGGTTGCCCGAAGGCACGATCGCCTTGTATTCGTCCGACCCGTAGCCGCCCGTCGGCGGGATCTCGCGCCATTCCAGCCCCTTCGCGCGCAGCACAATCCGCAGCTTGGCGCAATAAAGACTGACCGGAATGGCGTAGGTCTCGAGCATCGGGCGGGCGCGCGCGCCGCGAGGAGGGCGCGCGTTAGCTCAGTTCGAGAGCTGCCATTTCCGGCCCAACTCGTCGAAGAAGCCGCGCTCCTGCTTCAGCGCGATCCAGGTGTTGACGTAGTTGATCCAAACCTGGTCGCCCTGGGGCATCAGCATGGCGATCGGAGTGCGGGCCCGCGGCTCGCTGACCGGCACGATCATCATCTGCGGATACTTCGCCACCAGCTTGAAGGCTTCGACGTTCGAGGTGATATGCGCATGCGCCCGTCCGGCCAGCACTTCCTGGAAGTCCCGTGCCGGGGCCTCGACGATCTTGTGCTCCGCATTCGGGAAGAAGCGCTTGACCTGCTGTTCCTGGGTCGTGCCCAGCGTCGCGGCCACGGTCACGTTCGACTTGTCCAAATCGTCCCAGTCCTTGAACCGGTCCGCGTTTTCTTTCAGCGTTAGCGGCACGGTCGCGAGTGAGAAGTAGCTGGCGGAATAGCCCGCCACCTTGGCGCGCTTGGGTGCAACCGAGGCCGAGCCGGTGATGTGGTATTTCCCCGCCACGACGCCGTTGACCAGGGTCTTCCAGTCGGTCGGCACGAACTCGACCTCGACGCCCAGGTCCTCGGCCAACGCCGTCATCACGTCGATGTCGTAGCCGGTATAGGTGTTGCTGGCCGGATCCTTCATGGTCATCGGGTTCCAGTCGCCGGTGGTGCCGACCTTCAGAGCACCGGAATTCAGGATGTCGCTCAGCGCCGACTGCGCCTGCGCGGCGCCACTGGCCAAAAGGCCCATCGCGACAACGGCCGCGGTCGCAAGATGTCTCATTTGTTCCTCCCAGGTGATGTTTCGGCTCAACTAGATGGTAACTCGCCGACGGAGGAAAGGAAAAGCGTGTGTGGCAGGCGAAATTCTGCATTAGTGGCGCCCTGAAAATTTTTGGCGGGACCATCGGTGCGGTGAGAAATGTCTGGAACGGTGATCGAAGTTCGCGACGTGGTGAAGACGTTCGGGGAATTCCGGGCGTTGAACGCCGTGAGCATGGGGGTCGCGGCCGGCGAGAAGATCGTGGTTTGCGGTCCGTCAGGTTCGGGCAAATCGACGCTGATCCGCTGCATCAACCGGCTCGAGACCCATGACGCGGGCCGGATCGAGGTCGAGGGGATCGAGCTGACCGACAAGACTGCCGACCAGGCGCGCCGCGAGGTCGGCATGGTGTTCCAGCAGTTCAACCTGTTTCCGCACCTGACGGTCTTGCGCAATCTGACGCTGGGACCCATGCGCGTGCGCGGCCTCAGCCAGGCCGACGCCGAGGCGCGGGCGATGGAGTATCTCGGCCGCGTGCGCATTCCCGAACAGGCGGAGAAATTCCCGAGCCAACTCTCCGGCGGCCAGCAGCAACGCGTCGCGATCGCCCGGGCGCTATGCATGGAGCCGCGGATCATGCTGTTCGACGAGCCGACCTCGGCGCTCGATCCCGAGATGATCGCCGAGGTGCTGGACGTGATGGTGGAGCTGGCGCAATCGGGCATGACCATGATCGTGGTGACCCACGAGATGGGTTTCGCCAAGCGCGTCGCCGACCGGATGGTCTTCATGGACAAGGGTGAGATCGTCGAGACCGCGCCGCCGGAGGAGTTCTTCTCGGCGCCCGAGACTGAGCGGTGCCAGAAATTTCTGCAGCAGATCCTGGGGCATTGAGGGTGGCGGTCCGGCAAGACGACATCGCCCGCCGAGCACGCTGGGTCGGCACCGTCCTGGTCCTGGCGCTCCTCGGCGGCTGCTCGGCCAATTGGGGCTGGTACGTGGTCGATCCGACCAAGGCTTCGGGCCAGACCAACCTTTTGTTCCTGATCGGCGGGCTGAAATACACGATCCTGCTCAGCGTCGTGTCGATTCTGATCTCGGTGCTGATCGGGCTTTTGATCGCGCTGGCGGGTCTCTCGGCGAACCGGTTCTTGAGGGGCGTCAACCGGGTCTATGTGGAGTTCGTCCGCGCCATCCCGCTTCTGGTCCTGATCCTCTGGGTTTATTACGGCCTGCCCGAGCTCGTCGGGCTGAACCTCGGTGTGTTCTGGGCGGGTGTGATCGCGCTTGCCGTCGGTGACAGCGCGTTTCAGGCTGAGATCTTCCGCGCCGGCATCCAATCGGTCGGGCGCGGGCAACTCGAGGCCGCGCGCTCGATCTCGCTGAGTTACTGGGACACGATGCGCTACATCGTGCTGCCCCAGGCGATCCGCCGCATCCTGCCGGCGCTTGGCAACCAGTTCGTCTATGTGCTGAAGATGTCGTCGCTCGTCTCGGTGATCGGGATGCAGGAACTGACCCGGCGCGCCAACGAGCTGGTGGTCACCGAATACCGGGCGCTTGAGATATACTCGGTTCTGGTGCTGGAATACCTGGTGCTGATTTTGATCGTGTCGGCCGGCGTGCGCCGGCTCGAGCGCAGGATGCGCGCCGATGAAAGGGAATAGCGATGGGCGCCTGGATACGGATGCTGTCGGACGCGGAAGCGGATGCGGATCTGGCCGATGCGCTGGCCGGTGCCCGCACGCCGCACGGCACGGTCGACAATGTGCTGCGCGTGCATTCGCTGCGGCCAAACACGATGCGCGGGCACATGACCCTCTACAAGGCCGCGCTCCACGACGAGGCCAACACGATTCCAATGTGGCTACAGGAGACCGTGGCCTCCTATGTTTCGATCCTGAACGATTGCGCCTATTCGCTGGCCAACCATTGGGCCAATGCGCGTCACCTGATGGGGGATGAGGCGAAGGCCGATGCCGTAGAGGCGGCGATCAATGCGCATCGGCCGGAGGATGCGCTCGACGGCCAGGCGCTCGCCGTGATGCGCTATGCCGAGAAGCTGACCCTGGCGCCCGCGGATATTGTCGAGGCCGATGTCGAGGCCTTGCGCGCGGCGGGCCTCGACGACGGCCAGATCCTCGAGGCGAACCAGATTATCTGCTACTTCAATTATGTGAATCGCTCGATCAACGGCCTGGGCGTTACCACCGATGGCGACATCGTCGGCTACTATGCGGAGGCTAAGTGACCATGGCCTTTGCAGAGGCCAAGACCATCGACCGCAACACGATCCCGGTGATCGACATCGCGCCCTTGCGCGACGGAACTGGCGCGGCCGAGGTCGCGGGCCAGCTCCATGCGGCCAGCCAGGAGTTGGGCTTCATCTACATCACTGGCCACGGCATCCCCGAGGATCTGATCGAGATCGCGCGGGCACGAGCCTATGAGTTTTTTCGCGCCGATCCGGGGGAAAAGGAGGCGGTGCGCGTCTCGGACCGCCACCGCGGCTGGATCGGCCCGGGCGGTGCAAAGATGCAGGACAATGCCAAGCCCGACCTGAAGGAGAGCTTCATCTGGGGCTGGCAGGATGCCGATAGCGCGACGCCCGAGGATCACCCCTTGCGGGGCCGGAACCAGTGGCCGGCTTTCCTGCCGTCGTTCGAGGCCAATGCGATGGCCTATTTCCATGCGGCGCACGAGGTCGCCCATCACATGATGCGTGGCTTCGCCTTGGGACTTGGCCTGGCGCCGGATTTCTTCCTGAGAACCGCCGACCGCCCGCTTTCGCGCGCCTCCTTTGTCTACTATCCGGCTCAGCCGGAGGACCTCGGCCCGGCCCGGTTCGGTGTCGGCCCGCATACGGATTTCGGTGTGCTGACCGTGCTTTGCCAGGACGATGTGGGCGGATTGCAGGTCCAGGACCGGGACGGGGATTGGGTCCATGCTCCGCCGATCCCGGGTTCGCTGATCGTCAATGTCGCCGATCTGCTGTCACGCTGGACTGCGGGTGCCTTCAAATCGACGCCGCACCGGGTGGTCAACACCTCCGGCCGCGAGCGGCTATCGCTGGTGCTGGCCTACGACCCGAATCCGGAGACGGAGATCGATCCGAGCGAAGTCTATGGGCGCGAAGTCGAAGGCGCCGAGGCGCCGATCATCTGCGGCGACTACCTGATCTGGCGCTTCGGCAAAGCCTTCGCCTACCGGAAGGGCTGAGCGGAATGGACGCCGCCGATCTTGATGCCGGCGTACGCAACCTGGTGTCCGGTTGTGCCGAGGTGAAGGCCGGTCAGCGCGTGCTGGTGGTCGCCGAGGACCCCGCGCTCGGTTGGTATGACGACGCGGCACCACGTGCGGTCGCGCGCGCCGCACGCGCAATCGGGGCAGAGGTCGCCGTCCTGCCGGTCGGCGGACCTTCCGAGCAGCCGCCCGGGCTCGCGGCTGCCCTGGCAGATGTGGATGTCGCGATCTTCTTCGCACAACTCGGCGATCAGGACCGCTTTACCGGCGACGACGCCGGCCCCATCCGCGTGATGAGCTATGCACGCACCGCCGACGCGCTGGCCTCTCCCTACGGGCGGCGCGATCACGGAGAGATGTTGCGGGTGAAGCGGGCGGTGGACGAATTGCTGTCCCAGGCGACTGAGATCACCATCCGATGCCCGCTTGGAACCCACATGAAAGGCACGCCGGGCCGCGGATCGCCTGACGGGGCCGCCGACATTGCAATCCGGCGGTTTCCGATGTGCGTGCCGACACCGGTCAGCGCGCAGCGGTTCTCGGGCCGGGTCGTTCTGGCGGAGCCTCTCACCTCGACCGGCTCGCAGGTCTACGATCCGCCCTGGCTCGCGATACCGGAACCGGTGACCGCCGAGGTCGAGAACGGGCGGATCGCCGCGTTCCGTGGCGCACCGGAGGTCGTTGCGCGCATCGAAGCGCATTACGCATCCGTCGCCGAGCGTTTCGGAATCGACGCCGATGTGGTTCATTCATGGCATGCGGGCATCCATGACGCCTGCGCGCCCGCATGCGCGCGGGACGCGAACCCAGATCTTTGGTCGAATTCGATTTTCGGCAACCCGAATTACCTGCACTTCCACACCTGCGGAGATTATCCCCCGGGGGAGATCTGTTGGATGGTCGCGGCGCCGACGATCGCCGCGGATGACCGAGTTGTCTGGCGCGAGGGGGCTCTTGTGGGTCCGATCCTTCCCACGCCCGGCTGAATCGTACTGCTTCGTGCCATGATGCGGAGGCTTACATTCCCGTCGTGGCATCTGGTCCGAAGGTTGATGTAGGTGTAATTTCTGTTCCGAATGTACGCGCAACTAAGACAACCCACATAGCAATGCCGATCGAGTGCCAATCGAAATGACGGTGGCTCTGCAGAAGCACGATATCGCCGTTATCGGGGGCGGGATCGTGGGGTCGGCAATTGCCTATTTCCTGGCGCGCACCGGGCGGGTCGGAGAGATCGCGGTGATTGAGCCGGACCCGACCTACGAGTTCGCCGCGACGCCTGCCGCGAATGGCGGGATACGGCAGCTCTTCAGCCTGCCGGAGAACATCCGCATGGCGCAGTTCGGATTGGAGTTCTATGCGAATTTCCACCGCGAATTGGCGATGGAAGACCTGCCTGCAGACATCGGCTTCCGGCGGCGCGGCTATCTCTTCGTCTCAGACGGTGGCGATCATGACACGATGGAAGCGAACCACCGGTTGCAGGTCGCGCTGGGTGCCCGGGTCGATGCCCTGGACACGGATGCACTGAGACGGCGCTTTCCGTCGGTGAATTCAAGCGACATCGCACTTGCCGTGCACTCTCCGGACGACGCCTGGATAAACCCGCACGCGGCTTTAATGGGCTTTCGCGCCAAGGCGCGCGCGCTCGGTGTCACCTACGTCCAGGACCGGGTCGTGGATTGGCGCACCGAGGGAGCGGTGGCGCGTGACGTCAGGCTGTCCTCAGGCCAGTCTCTCCGCGCGGACTGCTTCGTGCTGGCTGCCGGGGCCTGGTCCGCCGAGATCGGCCGGATGATCGGCCTCGATTTGCCGGTCGACCCGATGTGCCGCGAGAGCCACTACTTCGTCACGCGGGCCGAAATCGAACCCTTGCCCTTCATCAAGGCCGAGACCCATTTGGCTTTCGGCCCGGAAGGGCAGGGTTTCGCGGGCGGCCTGCCGGACTGGGATCAGCCGGCCGGATTTCACCTGACCCCTCAGCCGGCCCGTTTCGAGGAGGTTGTCTGGCCGCGCCTGGCGCACCGGGTCCCCCCACTTGAATCGCTGAAACTAGAGCGCAGCTGGGTCGGGCACTACGCGCGCAACACCTTCGACCTGAACGTGATCCTTGGTTCCTGGCAAGCCGGGGCCGAGAATGTTTTCATGGCTTGCGGGTATTCGGGTCACGGCATCATGCACGCCCCAGCAAGCGGCCGCGCCATCGCCGAGTTGATCCTGGACGGCGGTTATCAGTCACTCGACCTCTCGGCCTTCGGATACGGCCGAATTTCGGCTGGGCAACCCTATCGCGAAAAGGGGATCGTCTGAGCCTGGCATCTGCGGCGGAGGACTTCGGCCGATCGTATACCCTGTCACCTCGCGGATTAGTTTCAGGCGGAACGCGAGTGCAAATTCCGCGAAGTTTTCCGCCTCGACCACAAAGGCACCTGGGCCGCCGATCACACGGGCCAAGAAGTAGCGGTCGAGCAACGGAATGTCGTTCATGACGGTCAGGCCGTTGACGACCACGCCGCGGCCAACCGCCTCGTCGCGGGCAAGCTCGGGCCGGTTGCCGGAGTTGTTGTAGCCGTCGCCGGAGATGTCGATCACCTGGCGCTTGCCTAAAAATTCATTGGCCTCCATCAGGCGGTAGCTGTAACGGATGGCGCTGCCGATCCCGGTTGGCCCCGGCTGAAGCCGCCGCCCGCCCGCCAGCACCCGGTCGGCGAAATCCGCCGCGGTGGCGGGGCCGCTGACCAGGGACCAGTCGACCACCTGCACCTGATCGGCATGGCCGGTCCACTGGACCAAAGTCACGGCGATCCCGTCCGGCGCCGCCTTGTCCAGGGCGTTCAGGAACGCGGGATCCCGGAAGGCCGCTGCGATTCCGCGTATCTGCAGGTCGAACTCGGCCTCGTCGATGCTGCGCGATCCGTCCACCGCCAATACGAGCTCAAGACCGACGGTAGCCTCCTCGGCACGCCCGACCGATCCGATGACGCACTGAATGATGATTGATAGACACGAGACCCAACGCACCCAAGACCAACTTAGGCGGTGCCGAGCGGCGGCGGCAGTCAGGCTATCACGATACCCAGAAGGCTTTCTCCAGGTCGTGGAATTCAGCTGCCGGGCCCTCGAATTTGTTCCGGCCCAATTCCAGCACATAGACGTAATCCGCAATTTTCAGGGCCTGACGGATCTCCTGATCAACCAGCAGGATTGTCAGGTTGTCTCGCGAGGTCAGGTGGGTCAGCATCTCATAGACCTCTTCCGCCAGCATCTTCGAGAGGCCCGCGGTCGGCTCATCGACCAGCAGCATCTTCGGGTCGGCCATCAGGGTGCGGCCGATCTCGACCATGCGCTGCTGGCCACCGGATAGCTCGCCGGTAATTTGCTTGCGCTTCTCCTTGAGCACCGGAAAGCGCTCGTAATTCGCCTCGATCTTTTCGCGGACCAGGCGCTTGTTGCCGCGGAACGTCCAGCCGCCGAGTTCCAGATTCTCCTCGACCGACATGTCCTTGAAGACGCCGGGCTGCTGCGGGATATAGGCCAGCCCTTTGAGGATTCGCTGGTAGGTGGGCACGGGCAGAATGTCCTCGCCCTCGAGCAGAATTTCGCCCTGGTTGGGCTTCAGGAATCCGAAGGCCGCCTTCAATGCGGTCGACTTGCCGACCCCGTTCGCGCCCAGTACCGCCGTGATCTGGTTGCGCCGGGCTTTGATGTCGAGCGCCTGAATGATGTTCAGGTCTTTGTAATAGCCGACATAGAGGTCCTTCATCTCCAGAACGGCGTCGTCGCTGTTTCCGGCCGCCATGGCTCAGGCTTCCTCCGGCTGGGCGGTTTCTTCGTCCTCTTCCGCGCCGAGATAGGCCTCGATCACTGCCGGATCGCGCTTGACCTCCTCGGGCGGTCCATCGGCGATCAGATCACCGAAATTCAGAACAAGCAGGCGCTGGCTGAGACTGAAGATCGAGTCCATCTGGTGCGAGATGATGATGATCGCCTTGCCCTCGTCATTCACCCGCCGGATATAGGCGTAGATGATCTCCATCAGCCGCGGATGCACGCCCGCGAAGGGCTCGTCCAAGATCACCACGTCCGGGTTCAGCATCAGCAGCCGGCCAAGCTCCAGCAGCTTCTGCTGACCGCCGCTGAGCGCCTGCGCAAATTCATTGCGCAGATGGTCCATGGTCAGAAACTCCAGCACGTCCATGGCCTTGCCGTGGATCTCGGCCTTGCTCTCGTGCCGTCCCATCGCCAGCGCCGGGACATAGAGGTTCTCGAGCACACTCATCCGGCGGAACGAGCGAGTCACCTGGAAGGTGCGCCCCAGCCCGGCCAGCGCGACCTCGTAGGGTTGCAGCTGATCGATGCGTTGGCCGTTCAGGTAGACGGTTCCACTGTTCGGCTTGATCGCCCCGTCCAACACATTGGTCAGGGTGGTCTTGCCCGCACCATTGGGACCGATCAGGCCGATCAATTCGGGCCCGTTCACCTCGAAGGTGACGCCCTTCAGGACATGATTGCCGCCGAATCGCTTGTGCAGGTCCCTGACGACGAGGTTGATCATTCCGTGCCCTCCGCCTCGGTGGCGACACGCTTGGCGACGGTCTCATGGGCCACATGACCTCGGGTGAAGTGGTCGATCATCGGCGCGATCAGCCCATTGCGGGCGAAGCGGAGCGTCAGCATCAGAATGATCCCGAAGAAAACCAGCCGCCAAATCGTCATGTCGATCTCGTAACCGCCGATGACGAAGCTGTTGCGCAGCATTTCCAGGACGACCTGGATCATGATGGCGCCAATCGCGGCAGCAACGAAGTTCTCGACGCCGCCAATCACTGCCATGGCGACGACGAGGCTCATTTGCAGCAAGAACAGGTTGTTCGGTGTGATGATACCAATGTAGTGGCCCTGCACCGCGCCGGCCGCTGCTGCCATCATCGTAGTGATGACAAAGACCAGCACCTTGTAGCGGGTCGTGTTAACTCCCAGCGCGGCGGCCGCATCCTGATCCTCGCGCAGCGCGCGCACGAACAGGCCGAACTTTGAATGCGCCAGCCAGGCGAGGATCGCGAGGCACAGCAGCAGCAGCCCGAACATGACGAAGTAGGGCGGCAGCTTGTCGGTCTTCGAGAAGGCATGCCCGAACACGGTGACTCCGTCCTCGAACAGCGCTGGAAGCTCGATTCCCGCCTGGCCACGCGTGATCTCGATCTCGGCGCTGATCGTCGCTTTCAGGATTTCAGCAAATCCGAGTGTAAAGAGTGCGAGATACGCAGCCCGGAGGCGCAGCACCAGCACACCGATCAGGAAGCCGAACACACCGCCCATGATCGAGCCGAGGATGATGCCAAGCCAAACCGGCATCCGGCTAACCTCGACGCTGCCGTCCCAAGCGGTGAGCGCCTGCCGGAGACAGTCCTGGGTTAGCGTGCTTGAGGTGACACCAATCGGATTTACGATGACCAACCAAGTCGAGCCGAATTGGTATTCGGTGCAGAGTTCGGTGGGCACCGGCGACAGCCAGAAATAGTGGCTGAACAGCGCGGCGGTGTAGGCGCCGACGCCCATAAAGCCGATATGGCCGAACGAGAATTGCCCGGCATATCCAGCCAGCATCGACCAGCTCGCCGCAAGGATAGCGTAGAAGAAGGCGGTGATCAGGATATGCATGATGTAGTCGTAGTCCCCCGCCGAATAGACGAAGGGGAAGGCGACAAAGAAGCCGATCAGCCCCAGCCCGAGCAAATATGGGACCTGGCCCCGCATCAGAACTTACCGTGAGTGCCGCTGGCGAAGCGCCGGCCGAAGAGCCCGGTAGGCCGCAGCAGCAGCGTCAGTGTGAGAACGACCATTCCGTAAGCAGGAATGTAGGAGGCAGCCTTTTGGGCGTCAGGAATGCACCCGGTGCCCGCCGCCTCGACCAGGCCGACCAGAATGCCGCCCAGGAAGGCGCCGGGCAACGAGCCCAGGCCACCCAAGACGACGATCACGAAGGATCGCATGGCTGGAATGGCTCCGACCTGCGGCAGCCACGAGAACGCCTGGACCAGCAGCGCCCCGGCCAGTGCGGCAATCATGCCGCCCAGCGCGAAGGCCAGCATGTTCATTCTATCCGGATTGATGCCGGCAATAGCGGCCGCGTCGCGATCCTGACTGACCGCGCGCAGAGCCTTGCCGGTCCAGGTCCGGTGAAGGAAGTAGAGCAACGCGCCCAGGACCAGCACACAAGTTATCGCGGCCGTGAATCGCGGGTTCGAGATCGAGATCGTGTCGAACAGTTCCATGTTCCCCCGGCTGGTCTTGATCAGCCAGGGATCGTCGGAGGAGGGCAACCGAATGCGCGGAAAGTCAAAATACCGCCGCACCTTGACCGGATTGGCGCCCGCCGTGGCCTGGACGAAATACTGCAGCGTGAAGGCCAGGCCGAAGGTGATCAGGATGCCGTATTCCACCGGCCGGTCGATCTTCCCCTCGTACATTGGCGTGAGGAACATCCGCTCGAAAATCGCACCCATTGCGAAGACGACCGCGCAGGCCATCAGGATCGCGATCATCGGGTTGATGCCCGGGAACCAGACCGCGGTGATGAAATAGACCAGCATGCCGCCGATCATGTAGAACTCGCCATGGGCGAAGCTGACCACGCCCAGAATCGAGAAGATCAATGTCAGCCCCAACGCCATGAAGCCATAGATGATGCCGATGATCAGCCCATTGGTGATCTGCGACGCGACAAACGAGCCGTTGGCGACGCAGTTATTCTGCGGGTCCGCGAAGGCGAAGGCCGCCGCAATCAACACAACCGTGCCGATGGCCGGAATGACAATCAGCCGGTTGGTCAGTTCCGGCGTCTTCATCCACAACGGGACCAGTCCGACCGGCCCGGTGGCCGCGCCCAGCATGGCGCCGACGAAAACGGTGTTCGAGGTGTCGAGATCGTGCTGGAGATAGCGCCGGCGCGTTACCAGGCTGCCGATGATGCCCCAGAGGATCATCCAAAGGATGGCACCCCAGAAGATGAAAGGTGTCTCCACGCGCCGCCCCCCTCAGTTCTGTTCTTGCTGCCGGGGACGGCGCGCCGCCCCCGGCAAGTCTTCAGCGCTAATCTCTGCCGCCTACTCGTTGACGTAGACCGGATCGCCCGTCTTGTAGGCATCCGGCCAGACGATTGGCGCGTCCACCGAGCTTTGACCGTCCGCCTGATACTGAATCACCGTCAGCGCGGGGTCGGGCCACTGGTGCCACCACTCGTCGCCCTTGCCGTCTTCGCTCGGATCCTTCTTCGTCCCATACGGGAAGTAGATGCGCCCGAGCGTGCCCTCATGGCTGATGTTCTCGAGCGCCGTCACGATGGCGTCGCCATCGGTTGAGCCGGCCTCATTGATCGCCTGCGCCAGGATCGCAATCGAATCGTAGGCCTCCATGGCATAGCTCTCGACGCCGTCCTTGCCCGTGCGCTCCTTGTAGACCTTGGCGAAATTCTTGGCCTTCTCGGTGAACAGGTTCTCGGGCACACCGATGCGCTGTACGAAGGCCATGTTGCCGTCGGGCACGTTCTCCCAATAGGCCTTGCTCTCGAGCGAGACCTGACCCGCATGGAACGGCACGTCCATCGAGCCGATCCCGGCATCCGCGGCCTGCTGCTGGAAGTTATAGCCGGCCTCGCCGGTTGCCAGCACGATGATGATGTCCGGATCCTCGGCCTTGATGCGCTCGACGATGCCGGCATAATCCTGCGTGCCGATGTCGACCGAGAAGATCACGGTCTCGACGCCGCCGGTCGCCAGTCCCTTCTTGGTCTCTTCCGAGGCCGGGATGCCGTAATCGGTGTTCTCGGTCAGGATTGCGGCCTTTTTGATGCCGGGCACCAGCAGCGAGTGCTGCCAGATTGTCGAGGACGCCCACGAGCTCAGCGGGGCAATGCGGAAGATGTACTTCTGCTTGTCGCCGGTGATCGTGTCGTTCCAGGTCTCGGCGAAGACGACGGGAACGCCCCGCGCGTCAGCAACGTCCTTGGACGCCACGCCGACCGAGCTGTGATAACCGCCGCCGACCGCGACCACGCCGTCCTGGGTGATCAGCTTCTCCATGATCGCCGCGGCCTTCTCGGGCAGGCCTTCGCTATCGGCGATCACCACGTCGACCTCGCAGCCCATCACACCACCGGCGGCATTGATGTCTTCCTCGGCGATCAGCATCGCGTCGCGCATCGCCTCACCACCGACCACGGTCCCAGGCGCCGAGAGGGGCGCGATGCCACCGATCTTGATCGGACATTCCTGCGCGCCGGCCGGTAATGCTCCAAAGCTCAAGGCGACGGCCGAGGCCATCGACAGAATGATCGACTTTTTCATGGTGGTTCCTCCCTGATTGTTGCGTGGCTTCCTTACCGCGCTCTTGCTTGGTAACGAAGTCCGATGGACTTCCCACACCTAAGCAAGAAAATTTTCACCATACAACCGAACAGGACAGATTTTTTCGGCGCGCTATCACCCGGCGAAATAGTTTACATCAGAGATTAACCTCAGCCCCTTTTCTCCATTTGCCTCTTTTGGGACAGAAGCACGCGCTCACAGCCTTCGGAGAGAAGGTCCGCATTCGAGCGTTAAAAAGACATTCATCGGTGAGTGACCCAAGGACAGGCTTGGGCCGCGAGCGGCGATCGCCGAAAACCAATCGATCCCATATTGCGGGAATGAGAGGTTTGACGAGGTCGAGCCCCGAAGCCGGCCTGCGAAAGTCAGCCCATTCAGACCCCCTCCAGTGTTTCATTGCTGACCGTGCCGTGGAAGAGTGCGTGCACGTAGAGGCGAACCGTTTGTGCCACGGGACACCGAGTATGCCGACCACTTTGATCACCTCCGAGATTGGGATTGAGGCCGAAGGGAAGCGCTCGGGATATCTGCGGGTGCCTCATTCAACACACCGAAGCGCCTATGGCTGGGTGCCGATACCATTGACGGTGATCCGCGGCGGCGACGGGCCGACGGTACTCATGCTGGCTGGCGTCCATGGCGACGAATACGAGGGGCAGATTGCGCTTGGCAAGCTCACCCGCGACCTCGCGCCGGACGATCTGCGCGGCCGTGTGATCATCCTGCCTATGCTCAATGCCCCGGCCGCGAAAGCCCGTATGCGGACATCCCCGATCGATGACGGCAACCTCAACCGGGTCTTTCCCGGCGATGCGGCAGGAACGCCGACGCAGATGATTGCCCATTACATCGAAGAGGTTCTGTTGCCGACGAGCGACTACCTCATCGATCTGCATACTGGCGGAACGTCGCTTTACTATCCGCCTACCTTGCTGCGCGGGCAGGGACATACGCCTGAGGAGGCGAACAAGCTTCGGGTGCTTCAGGAGGCGTTCGACTTGCCCTATGCCTGGGTGTTCACCAGCGGCGGCGGACCGACTTCGACCGCGCGCACCGCCATGGGCGCCGCCAACCGCAAAGGCGTGACGCCGGTGATGGCCGAGCTTGGGGGTGGGGGCACGGTCTCGAAGGACGTTCTCGCCCTCACCGAACGCGGTCTGCGGCGCATCCTGCATGCGCTTGGCATGCTGCCGGGATACCAACCCGATCCCGCCCGCGGCACCCGAGTTCTGCACGCCGAGGGGTTGGTCTACGCGTATGACGCGGGCCTCTTCGAGCCCTACAAAGATATCGCGGATACCGTGACGACGGGTGAGCCTGTCGGCGTCGTGCATATGCCGAACCTGCCATTGCGGGAGCCGGTTCCGATTGCGTCGCCCTATTCCGGGATCGTCCTTTGCAAACGGGCGCTTGGGCAGGTCGAATGCGGCGATGCCGTCTTCCAGATCGCCAGGGACACCGGCGAAGCATGACGCAGTTCGACTTCGACAAGCCGGTCGACCGCCGTGCGGTTCCCGCTCTGAAAACGCATCGTATCGTTCTGGGAGACGGTGGCGAACAGTTTTTCGCAGCCGGCGTGGCCGACATGGATTTCGAAGTGGCGCCCCCGATCATGGAGGCGTTGCGAACCCGCTTGGACCACAGCGTTTTCGGTTATGAGGCCGTGCCCGGCGGCCTGGTGCCGGCTCTGCAAAACTGGCTATCCCTGCGCCACGGATGGGACGTTCCGGCCGAGCAGATCCTGCGGGCGCCGAACGCGCTCAACAGCCTCGCTATGGCCGTCTCGCTGTTCACCGGCCCGGGCGACGGGATCATCGTGCAACCGCCGGTTTTTTTCGACTTCTACGACATCATTCGGGAAAACCACCGCACGCTCGTCCGGAACCCGCTGATCTTGGACGGCGGGCGTTATGAATTGGACTTTGATGGCTTCGAGGCCCTGGCCGCGCAACCAGCGAGTAAGATCCTGCTGCTCTGCAATCCGCACAATCCGGTCGGCCGCGTCTGGACGCGCGCAGAATTGACCAGGCTCGGCGATATTTGCCTGCGCCATGGCATTCTAGTGGTCTCCGACGACCTGCATGCGGACATCGTCTATCCTGGCCATACTTACCAGCCGTTCGCCGCTATCAGTCCGGCCTTCGCCAAGGACAGCGTCACTGTCTTGTCGCCCGCCAAAAGTTTCAACATCGCCAGTTGTTGTTCGGCGTTCACTGTCGTCCCTGACGCGGACCGGCGGGCGGCCTTCCAAGCTGAGAACTCACGCCTTACCGTGAACAAGAACAACGCATTCGCAAATGTGGCGATGGAAGCCGCCTATCGCGAAGGCAAACCATGGCTGGAAGCGGTGATCCGCTATATTCAGGGCAACCTCAAACTCCTGCGAGATCGCCTGACGGAAATGCCACTGGTCAATTTGATCGAACCCGAAGCGACTTTTCTCGCCTGGATTGATTTTCGGGGCCTCGGGCTGGACCCCGATCACCTCCACGCCGTTCTTCGGCAAGACGCGCGATGGGCCGCGACCCGCGGGGTATCTTTCGGGCCGGAAGGTGCAGGCTTCATGCGGCTGAACATCGCCTGCCGCCGCGCGCTTCTGGCGCAGGCGCTTGATAACCTCGAGGACGCTGTGCAGCATTCCTGAAAAGTGGAGCAGCACGGAACCCTTTCGCGGCGCTCAAAGCAATCGATCGAACCGAGCGGCGGCGAACGGCACATTGACATTCTTGCTGCGCCAAGCACGAGTGGCTGGTTTTACCGGCCGCGCTGAAACATCGCCAGGGTGTCGCCGATAACCGCATTGGGCCGATGTCGACGCCCGCATCTGGTTTGCGCCTGGTCCGGTGGCGGAAATTCGTCAACATGAAACCGTGAGCAATGTAAGGGTGTGCCGGTGTGCCCGCCGCTGACGATCCAGGTGCCGCAGTTTTCCGTTGCGCCGCACGACGAGGCACGCACAGTTGGCCGGGGCGACAACGGAGAAGGACAGCTTTCGTGACGCGAGCTCGGCAGATGGGCCGCCGCCGGGGCGGGCGCGACCGGCGCCAGCATGAACCGCAGCTTCGTGCGCCATTCATCGATCGCAGGATTGGCACGCTCAATGTGCTCAGCGACGAGGGGCTTGAGACCGTCGAGGCGAACGCCGACCGGATCCTGGCCGAGACCGGGATGGAGTTTCGCGACGACCCGGAGGTCCCGGAGATCTTCCGCGATGCGGGCTGCGCGGTCGACGGCGACCGGGTGCGCTTCGAACCGGGCTTTTGCCGCCGCACGATTCAAGCCACCGCGCCGGCGGAGTTCGTCCAGCACGCGCGCAATCCTGCAAACGACGTGCGGATCGGCGGCACGGCCTCGGTGCTCTGCCCCTCCTGGGGGCCGCCCTTCGTCCACGATCTCGATGGTGGGCGGCGCTATGCGGCGTATGAGGATTTCGTCCGCCTGGTGAAACTGCATCAGACGATCCCCTGGCTGCACCATTCGGGCGGCGTGGTTTGCGAACCGGTGGACCTGCCAGCGAACAAGCGGCATCTGGACATGCTCTACGCCCATATCCGCTGGTCCGACCGCGCCTTCATGGGTGCCTTCATCGGCGCCGAGCGGGCGGGCCACGCGCTGGACGTGGCGCGCATCCTGTTCGGGGCCGACCGGGTGGCGCGCGAGGCCGTCCTCTACTGCGTCTCGAACACCAACGCGCCGCTGGTGATGGACGCCAGTATGTCGGGGGCGCTCAAGGCTTATGCGCGCGCGGGCCAGCCCGTGGCCTGCACGCCCTGGGTGCTGACTGGGGCGATGAGCCCCTGCACGGTGGCCGGAACCCTGGCGCAGGTCCTGGCCGAGGCGCTGGCTGGGCTGGCGTTGGTGCAACTCGTCAATCCGGGCGCGCCCTGCCTTATGGGCTCGTTCGCCGCGACCATGTCGATGCAGTCCGGCGCGCCCACCTTCGGTTCGCCCGAAGCCGGGCAGATGGTCCTGGCCGCGGGCCAGTTGGCGCGGCGGCTGGGCGTGCCTTTGCATACGGTGGGCACGCTTTCGGCCTCGAAGGCGCCGGATGCGCAAAGCCAGCAGGAGGGCACTTGGGGTCTGATGATGGCGCTTTTCGCTGGCGCCCATGTGATCAACCACGCCACCGGCTGGCTGGAGGGCGGGCTGGTCACCAGCTTTGAGAAGACGATGATCGACGCGGATTTGTGCGGCAAGCTCTGCCGGTTCTTCGAGGGCATCGATCTCTCCGAGAACGCCCAGGCGATGGCGGCGATTGCCGCGACCGGGCCGGGACAGCATTTCCTGGGCTCGGACCACACGCAGGCGAATTTCCTGACGGCTCTCTTCCGGCCCAAGACCGCCGACAACACTGCCTTCGAGCAGTGGGAGGCGGCGGGCAGTCTCGACACGGCCCAGCGGGCGAACGCGCTCTGGAAGGCGCATTTGGAATCTTACGAGGATCCGGGCCTCGACCCGGCGATCGACGAGGAACTTCGGGACTATATCGCGCGCCGCAAGGCCGAGGCGCCGGATCTGGATTACTTCTGATGAGCCAGCCCGCGCCCGGTCATGGCTTAGGGCCGCGCTTCGGCGCAAAGCGCGTCGTAGAAAGGCCGGTGATGGGCTTCGTAGTCGGTCCAGGGCGGACCCAGCGCAGCCAACTCCGCGCGCGGATCGGGCCCGGTTTCAGGAGGCCGGATCGCGCCGCTTTGCAGGGTGTCGCGGTGCCAGTCGGCTACCGATTCCCAGCCTCTTGGGACCGCCGTATCCCACGACAGGGCGTCGGGCCGGTCGTCCAGTCCCACCGCCGACCAATAGCGCGCCATCGTCGCCGCCGGGTCGGCCCGGACGTCATCGGCACGGATGATCTGCGCCGAGTGCCCGGCGTCGCGCAGTGCACAATAGAGCCGCCATTGGCCCTCCAGCCCGACCTCCGCGCAGGCAAAGCCGGGATCGCGCCTGTGATACGAAACGATGCTGGCCGCGGGGTCGCGGATCAGGAAGGCATGGGTAACGGCCCCCATGAAGCCGGGATCGGCGGGCAAGCGGTCCAGCACATAATAGGCCATGTCCTTGAAAAAGACCGGACGGTCCTTGGCCTCGGCCAGGATCATGTCGCGGATGGCCTCGTAGCCACGTGGATGGCCTGGGTCCGGATCGAAATCGGCAAAGGGACGATGCGGCTGGGCCAGATAGTAGTGATACATGAAGGGCTCGTGCAGCACGTCCAGATCGCCGCGCTCGCGCATGACCCGCTCGAAGGCGGTGGACATCGAGCGCGGGTGACACCAAAGCGCGAGGATCTTCATCCGGTGTGGCCCTTCGCAGCAATCCGTTCGGCGCGGCAGCATACCTATCCTGAGCTCAGGGCGCCATGACCGCGACCGTCATCATCGGCGGCGGGGCGGTCGCGTTGAGCCTGGCCTATCATCTCGCTGCCCGGGACGCCGAGGATGTGGTGTTGCTCGAGCGCGGGCGCCTGACCTCGGGCACATCCTGGCACGCGGCGGGTATTGTCGGGCCGCTGCGCGCGACGGCGAACATGACCCGGCTGGCGATGTATGCGCTGGAATTGTTCCCCCGGCTCGAGGCCGAAACCGGGATGCGGACCGGGTATCGGCGGACCGGCGGCTACTGGCTGGCCCGGGATCCTGAGCGGATGGATGAGCTGCACCGGATAGGCGCGTTGGGCCGGCATCTGGGGCTCGACGCGCGGATCGTCGATGTGGGCGATGTCGCGGTCCCGGGCCTTGAACTCTCTGGCCATGTGGGTGCGCTGGCGGTTGCCGAGGATGCCAATGTCAATCCGGTGGACCTCTGCATGGCCTATGCGCGGGCGGCGGCTGCGCGCGGAGTGGAGATCCGCGAGCACGCCCCGGTCGCGGAAATCCTGGTGGAGCGGGGCCGCGCGACCGGCGTGCGGCTGGCCGATGGCGGCGAATTGGCGGCAGGCCGCGTGGCGCTTTGCGCGGGCGCGTGGTCAGGCCGATTGGCGGCGGCGGCGGGACTCGCGCTTCCCCTACAGCCGGTCGAGCACATGTATGTGGTGACCGAGCCGATCCCGGGCCTGGCCGACCCGTTCCCGGTAATCCGTGACCTCGACCGGGGCATCTACGTCAAGGGCGACGCGGGCAAGCTGGTGATCGGCGGGTTCGAGCCGGACGCAAAATGCTGGGACCCGGCAGGCCCTGAAGCCGACCGGCCGTTCTTGCAAATGCCCGAGGATTGGGAGCAGTTCGCGCCCTTCATGGAGGCAGCCTGGGAGCTCGTGCCCGCGCTCGGCCAAGCCGGCATCCAGCATTTCATGAACGGGCCCGAGAGCTTCACCGCCGATACCCGCCCGCTGATCGGCGAGGCGCCCGAGGTGGATGGGCTGTTCGCCGCGGCAGGGATGAACTCGGTTGGGGTGATGTCGTCGGCGGGGGTGGGCCGGGTTCTGGCGGATTGGATGACCGATGGGGCCGAGCCGATGGACCTATGGGAGGTCGACGTGGCCCGGGCCGACCCGCTTACCGCCGCGCCCGCGCATATGGCCTCGCGGATGACGGAGGCTGTGGCGGACCAATTCGCCATCCACTGGCCCTTCAAGCAGCCGAAGGCGGGCAGGGGCCTGCGCAAGAGCGTCCTGCATGACCGCTGGGCGGCCCAGGGCGCGGTTTTCGGCCTGACGGCCGGGTGGGAGCGCGGCCTCTGGTATGCGCGCTCGGAGGCCGAGCGCGACCTGCCCTACTCGGTTGCAGCGCCGCAGCCCTGGCAGGCGATCGCCGAACGCGAAGCGGCCGGGATGGCGGAGGGCGCGGTGCTGCTTGACCTCTCGCCCTTCGGCAAGTTCGATGTGAGCGGTGAAGGTGCGCTGCAGGCGCTGAGTGAGATCGCGCCGGCCAACCTCGACGTTCCGGTCGGCCGGTCGGTCTACACACCGCTTCTAAACGCAAATGGCGGAATCGAGGCCGACCTAACGGCGACGCGGCTGGGGGCGGAACAGTTCCGCCTGGTCTCTGGCGCCGCGACCCGTTGGCGCGACCGGGCGCTGCTGCGCCGGCATCTTGCAGGCCGCGCCGCGTTTGAGGACGCGACCGAGGATTACGCGGTCATCGGCGTCATGGGTGCGGCGGCGCGGCGGGTGCTGGCGAGCCTTTCCGACGCGGATTGGAGCGGCTTTCCCTTCGCAATGGCCCGCGAGATGATGGTCACGGGGCAACCCTGTCTGGCGACCCGGCTGAGCTTCGTCGGCGAGCTGGGCTGGGAATTGATGGTGGCGAATGAACATGCGGGCACGCTGTTCGATGCCCTGATCGCGGCGGGCGCCCGGCCGATGGGCCATTACGCGCTGGACGCCTGCCGGATCGAGAAAGGCTATCGCCGTTGGGGCCACGATTTGGGCCCAGAGCTGACGCCGCTGGAGGCGGGCCTGGGCTTCACCATCGACTGGTCCAAGGACTTCATCGGCAAGGCGGCGCTGGAGGCGCAGCGCCGCGACGGCCTAACCCGGCGGCTCTGCCTTATCCAGGTCGAGGGAGACCCGCTGATCCTGCATGACGAGCCGATCCGCGAGGGCGGCACGGTGGTGGGCCTCACCACATCGGGCGGGCGCGGCGCGCGCACTGGGCTGACCCTTGCGATCGGCCTGATCTCGGTCGCGCCGGGCGAGATCCTGGATGAAACCTGTGCCCGGAGCTTCGAGATCGATGTCGCGGGACGCGCCTATCCCGCCCGCGTGCTGCGCCGCCAGCCCTTCGACCCGGCGGGCGAGAGGATGCGCGCATGACCAGGGCACAGGTCATCATCATCGGCGGCGGTGCGATGGGCGTCTCGCTCATCTACCATCTGGTCAAGGCCGGATGGCCGGATGTGGTGCTGATCGAGAAGAACGACCTGACCCATGGCTCGACCTGGCACGCGGCTGGGCTTTGCACCCATTTCGCCCATAACCCGACGATCCAGGAACTGCGCGCCGTGTCCGTGCGCCTCTACCGCGATATCTTGCCGGAAGAGACCGGGCGATCCTGCGGCTTCCACCCCTCGGGCGCCATGCGCGTCACCCGCAATCCCGACCGGATGGACGAATTCGCCCATGTGGCGGGGCTATCCGCCTTCACCGGCTATCCGCTGGAGGTGCTGACGCGGGAGCGGATCGCCGAACTTCACCCGTTGGCGCGCTTGGATGGTTTGGTCGGGGGCATCTACGAGCCCGATGACGGGCATGTAGACCCCTCGCTCGCCACCAACGCGATGGCTGAAGTGGCGCAACGTGGCGGCGGCACGTTCCGGCGTTTCGAGCCTGTCCGGGCGATCCGCCGCGAGAACGGGGGTTGGCGGGTCGAGACCGAAAAGGGCACTTGGACCGCGCACCACATCGTCAACGCGGCCGGCACCTGGGGTTGGGAGGTGGGTCGGATGATGGGCCTGAACATCCCGTCGGTTCCCGTGCTCCACCAATACCTGGTGACCGACACAGTGCCCGAGGTCGCCGAACGGATCGCCGCCGGCGCTCCGGAGCTGCCGATCATCCGTGACCCGGAAGAAAGCTGGTATGTGCGCCAGGAGCGCGACGGGCTGATCCTGGGGCCCTACGAGAAAGAAGCCGAGGTCTGGTCCGCCGACGGGGTGCCGCCGGAATTCGGGGCGGACCTGTTGCCCGCCGATCTCGACCGGGTCGAGCACATCATCGAGGCCGCAATGGCACGCATCCCGGCGCTGGGGAATGGCGGGGTCAAAACCGTGATCAACGGGCCGATTACATTCACGCCCGATGCCAATCCTCTGATCGGCCCGGCCCATGGGGCGCCTAATGCCTGGCTGCTGACCGGCTCGTCCATGGGCGTCATGGAGGGCGGCGGCGCGGGCTGGTTCCTGGCGCACTGGATGACCCATGGCGCCCCGCCGATGGACGCGCTGGCCGTCGACAGCCGACGCTTCGGCGCTTGGGCGGACCGGGATTACCGGATCGCCAAGGCGGTCGAGTGCTTCGGCCTGCAATTCGGGGTGCATTATCCGTACGAGGAACGCCCGGCGGGGCGGGGGCTGCGTCTTTCACCGCTGCACGACCGGATGCTGGCGCGCGGGGCCGTGATGGGCGCCGCCCATGGCTGGGAGCGGCCGAATTGGTTCTCGGACCGTCCGGGGGATCTGGCGCGCGAGAGCTTTCGCCGCACCAACTGGTTCGACGCCGTGGCGCGGGAGTGCCAGGCAGCGTCCCAGCGGGTGGCGCTGGCCGACCTTTCGGTCTTCTCGAAGTTCGAGGTTGCGGGGCCGGGCGTGCCAGGTTTCCTTGAGGCGCTCGGCGCCAACCGCCCGCCGCGCCCGGGGCGCATCGGCCTGATCCACGCGCTGACGCCCGAGGGTGGCGTGCATTCCGAGTTCACGGTCGCCCGATTGGACGCGGAGACGGCCTACCTCACCTCGGCCGCCGCCGCCGAGGAGATCGACCTGGACCTGCTGACGGTCCACGCGGCGCACCACGATGTAACGGTGCGCAACCGCACCGGGGAGCTGGCGGTCATCGGCGTCATGGGCCCGCGTGCGCGGGACCTTCTGGCGGGCGTGACGGAGGATGACCTCGGAAAGTTCCCCTGGCTCTCGGTCCGCGAGATCATGGTAGCGGGGCGCCCGGTCCGCGCGCTGCGCGTCTCCTATATTGGCGAGCTTGGGTGGGAGTTGCATGTGGCGCGCGACGATGCCGGGTTTCTGTTCGACGCGCTTGAAGAGGCGGGCGCCGATTTGGGCGTCGGCCTTTACGGCGCCTACGCCGCCAATGCCATGCGGCTCGAGAAAGGCTACCGGGCCTGGGGCGCGGACCTGACGATCGAGCGCACTCCGTTGGAGGCGGGGCTGGGCGTTTTCGTTCGCGCTGATGATCGCATGTTCACCGGCCGCGACGCGATGCTTGCCCGCCAAGGCACCCAACGCTGGGACATGGTCCTGCTCGAGATCGCGCCCGGCGAGGTCGATCCGTTCTACGCCCACCCGGTCAAGCATGGCGACCGGGTGGTCGGAATCGTCACCTCCGGCGCCCATGGCCACCGAACCGGCAAGACCCTGGCGCTCGCCTATCTGCGGGATCCGACCGCGCGCGACGGTCTGACCGTCGAGATCCTGGGCCGGCCCCGCGCCGCTTTGGTGCTGGACGCGCCGCCATACGATCCGCTGAATGAGAAGCTCAAATCCTGACGGAGCACTGCGACATGACTGACACGATGCCGTTGGAAACCGATTGGTCGCTGGACGCCACCGCAGCCCGGCGCGACCGCTACTACGCCGCCTCGCAGCGGAAATTCGTTCCCTTCGCCGAGCCGATGGTGTTCCGGCGCGGCTCGATGCAATACCTCTGGGACGCCGAGGACCGGCAATATATCGACCTGCTGGGGATGAATGTCTGCATCTCGGTCGGCCATTGTCACCCGCGCGTGGTCGCCGCGGCCCAGGCGCAAGCGGCGGAACTGACCCATTGCACCACAATGTTCTATCACCCGACCCCGGCGCATCTGGCCGAGGAATTGGCGGCAACCATGCCCTCGGGCCAGGACTGGGTGGTGCATTTCACCAATTCCGGCGCCGAGGCGATTGATCTGGCCATGACCATGGCGCGGACCTACACGGGCAATCTCGACCTCCTGGCGCTGCGTAGCGCCTATCACGGACCGACCGCGGCGGCGCAATCGGTGACCGGCATCAGCGGCTGGCGCCATCCGGGGATGCCGGGCCATGTGGCCTTCGTGGCGGAGCCCAACCAATACCGGGGGATCTTCGGACCCGGGACAGAGCCATATCTGAACGAGATCGAGCAGACCATCGCCACCGCCACCACGGGCCGTGTCGCCGGCATCCTGATCGAGAGCGTGCAGGGCTATGGCGGCATTCACCCGATGCCGCCGGGCTATATGTCGGGTGCCGCCGAGCGGGTCCGTGAAGCGGGCGGGCTTTATATCGCCGACGAGGTGCAGTCGGGCTTCGGCCGGACCGGCGATCACATGTGGGGGTTCGAGGCAGATGGCGTGGTCCCGGACATCGCCGTCATGGCCAAGGGCATCGGCAACGGCTTTCCACTGGCCGCCGTCGTGGCGAAGAAGCAGATCGCGGCGCCGATGGCCGAGAAGTTCCTGTTTCACACCTATGGCGCCAACCCGACCAGCTGCGCCGCCGGCCGTGCCGTCCTGCAGGTGATCCGCGAGGACCGGGTCCAGGAGAATGCGCGTGTCGTGGGCGCGGCGCTATTGGAGCGGTTGAGGGGCATCGCGTCGCGCCACCAGGCGATCGGCGACGTGCGTGGCACCGGGCTGATGCTGGCCATCGAGCTTGTGAAGGACCGCAAGACCAAGGAACCCGACCCACAGGCCACGGCAGCAATCTTCGAGGCCTGCCGGGGCGAGGGTCTGATTCTGTCGAAGTCTGGCGCCTTCCAATCCTGTCTGCGGATGGTGCCGCCGATGTGCCTCTCGCTCGACGATGTGGACCGGGTCGCCGACGGGCTGGAAGCGGCGTGCCGAGCGCTTTAGCGAAAGATCACCCCAGTGATTGTCATCGCGCCTGGCCGGGCCTACCCTTCCCGGACACACTTAACGAATTAGGGAGAGAACCATGGCGGTTGCACGCGTTACCGAAATCATCGCTTCCTCGAAAAAGAGTTTCGAAGACGCCGTCGAGAAGGGCGTCGAGCGGGCATCCAAGACGCTGAAGAACGTCGAGGGCGCCTGGGTCCAGGATCAGAGTGTGACGGTCAGGGACGGCAAGATTTCGGAATACCGGGTCAATCTGAAGGTGACCTTCATCCTGAAGGATTGAGAGCGTGCCGATCCGGCCCGCCCCAGCGCGTGCCGGATCGGCGATGATCGCTCAAGCGTCGGGAATGCGCAGATTCTGTCCCGGGTAGATCTTGTCCGGGTCGCTGAGCATCGGCTTGTTCGCCTCGAAGATCTCCGGATAACGGCTTCCATTGCCTAGATGTTTCGACGCGATCGCCCAAAGGGTGTCGCCCTTCTCAACGGTGTGGAAGACGGGTTCCTTCGCGTCCGGCGCCGAGACATCCTCGTCGACCGCCGCGATGCCTTCCACATTGCCGGCGGCCAGGATGATCTTTTCGCGCGTCTCCTGATCGACCGCTTTGCCGGTGACCTTCACCGTGTCGCCGTCGACCGCGATCTCTACACCGGATGCATCCAGGCCCAGATCCTCAATCTCGGCGCGGATCGCGTCGGCGGGCTCCGCCGCCTCGGCCGATCCGATCCCAATCGCCTTGCCGGCCGTCTTGATGAAATTCCACAGACCCATGATTCATTCCCTCCCGTGTGTTCCCAAGTTCCACGCGGAACTCGTTTCAATCATGCGACTTTACGCATTAGACGGGCAATCGCAATGGCATGTCCTGGCCCACAAGTGCGGCCAGTTCCGGTTGCTTCGGTTTGGTGGCTCGGGTAGCACACGAAGGCAATCGCGCAATTCGCGGAGCAGCAGCGATTCCGGGCGATGTATTTGCGAGCCCGGGATTCAAGGCCGGAGATTGTGAACTTGCCCGGACGATCATCGCCGCCGATCCGCGGCCTTGCGTAAGGAAAAGGGAGAAACCTCGATGAACGACACATCGCCGATGCGCTATCTCGATAAGGCGCTGAACGGGCTGCGCGATATGGGCCTGGTGCCGGACACCACGCAAGAGGCGCCGATAATCGCGCTGTTGGATCAGATCTCGGATCTGGACGAGGAGCGGATCGTCGTAATCGCGCGGACGCTGAACCAGGCGTCGCTGTTCAACGAGGTGGTGCGCGAGCAGGTCCAGGCGATGGAGATCGGCGAGCGCTACGAATCGATCACCGCCGGCTTCAACTCGATTCGCGATGACGCGAAGAGCCTGGTCGACCAGATCGCCGACGGGCGGATCGACACGCTCGAGCGCCTGCAGAATATCTGGACCAAGGTGACGCGCGGCGACATCGCCAGCCGCTTCGATAAGATCAAGGAGACCTATCTGGATGTCGCCGAGGATACCAACGACCAGATCCAGCGCGAGCACACCATCCTGAACGCCTATCAGGACTTCCGCGGGGCCATGAAGGAGGCCGAGGTCCTGGCGCTGGAAGTGCTGAACAAGGCCGAGGTCCTGGTTGGCGAGGCCAAGGCGCGCATGACCGAGGCGATCGACAAGGTCGAGAGCGCAGGCGAGATCGACCCCGCCGAGCGGGCCAAACTGGAACTCGCCCGCGACGAGCGCCTGCGCGGCTTGCAATCGGAAGAGAAGCGCTACCAGATCGCCAAGGATCTCTCCGACAACCTGACCGTGGGCTACAACACCTCCGAGGTGATCATGGCGCGGCTGATCCAGACGACCAATGCCAAGGAGCGGATCTACGCCCAATCGGTCAGCTTCTTTGGCACCAACGAGACCGTGCTGACCGCGCTCAGCGCCTCGTTCACGGGCATGCATGGGCTGCACGAGAGCACCGAGACGCTCGAGGCGATGAAGGAGGGCGTCAGCCAAAGCCTCGAGACGCTCGCCGAGGTCGGCGGCAAGGTGCAGGAAGCTGCCTTGCGCGTGGGATACGGGCCGACGATCCGTGCCAATGCGGTCAAGACCCTGGTCGAGTCGGTGGTGAACTACCAGATCCGCTCGCGTGAGATCATCGACGAGATGCGCACGATGGCGACCCGCAACACCGAGGAGATCCGCGAGGCGGTCGAGGACGGCAAGCGGCGCCTGGCGCGCCTGGCCGAGCAGGGCAACGCGCTGACATATCGCTGATCTGACCGATGGCTGAGACAGCCGCACCGCCGGCCGCGGACGAACAGCATGGCCGCAAGCTTGACGATGTCATGCTGGCGATGGATGTCGTCGACACCCTGCGCCACAGCAAGTCGCTGGTCGACCGCGAGTTGGGGAGCGAAGGCCGCGACGCGGCGCTGATCGAGCGGCTGCGCGAGATCTACGACGCCCAGGGCATCGACGTGCCCGACGAGATCCTGCTCGAAGGGGTCGAGGCGCTGAAACGGCAGCGGTTTTCCTATGAACCGGTCGAGCCAGGCCTCACAACGACACTGGCGCGGATCTATGTGAAGCGGAGTGGCTGGGCGCCACCACTCGGGCTTGGCCTCGCCGTGCTGCTGGCGATTTGGGGTACCTATTACTTCCTGGTCTCGGCGCCCGAACGGGCGGTCGAGGAGCGCCAGGCGATCGAATTGACCGAGAGCCTGCCAGCCGAAATCACCTCCCTGCAGACGGAAATCCGCGCGCTGGCCAAGGTCAGGGCCGCACGCGAAAAGGCCGACGCGCTGGCCGAGGACGGGCTGGCCGCCGCGAAGGCCGGCAATCTCCAAGCCGCCCGCACCGCGCGAGCCGATCTGAGCGCATTGCGCGCGCGGCTTGTCCAGACCTACAGGGTGCGCATCGTCTCGCGCCCGGGCGAGCCGAGCGGCGTCTGGCGCGTGCCCGACGCCAACACGAGCAAGCGGAACTATTATCTGATCCTCGAGGCGATCGCTGACGATGGCCAGACCGTGCCTGTCGATATCCTCAGCGAGGAGGACGGGTCGGTCCATCAGGTCTCGAAATGGGGTTTGCGCGTCCGCGAGGCGGTGTTCGAAAGGATCCGCAGGGACAAGTCCGATGATGGGATCATCCAGCAGAACCCGGTCGGGTTGAAGCGGCGCGGCTATTTGGACCCGGAATACACGATCTCCACACCAGGTGGGACGATCGTCGAATGGTGAGGCGCGACCGGTGAAATTCCTTAGCGGATCCAGCGCGCTCGGCTCGATGCAGGAGGGGCTGCGCGAGGCCAAGGCCGATCTCGAGACGACCGGGGCGCGTTTGCGCACGGCATCGGAGTCGCTGGCGGAGCTGCAGCGCGAGGAAGGCGGGATCTATCGCGAGCTGGCTGGCCTCAGGCTCGACGAGATGGTGCGCGACCAGGTCGTCGGCGATCTCGACGCCGCCGAGCGCCGGGCGCTCGACCTGCTCGACGAGCACCGGGCTCAGATCGAGGCCATTGACCAGGAGCTGGCCGGGCGGGAAGGGGACCGCGGCACCCGCAATAAGGAGCGCGCCGCCCTGGTCACCCGGCTCGACAAACTGGCCCTCCAGATCGACGAGGCCGAGGCCAAGGTCCAGGCCCGGCTTGCCAAGGACCCGGACTTCGCCGCCCAACTCGAGCAGGCCGAACAGGCCGAGGCGGTCTATAAACGCGCCCAGCGCAAGGCCGATCAGGCGATGGAGGACCGACTCGAGAAGGGTAAGCCTTTCGAGGACGAGGCCCTGTTCATGTATCTTTGGGCGCGCGGCTACGGCACTTCCGAATACAGCGCCTGGCCGGTGATCCGCTGGCTCGACCGGAAGGTGGCCGAGATCTGCCGCTTCGAGCGCCTGCGGCCGAACTACTCGATGCTGCTGCGCCTGCCCGAGAAGCTGTCGGAACACGCTGACGACAAACGGGTGGCGGCCGAGGCCGAGACCGCGCGGCTGGAAGAGATGGAACGCGGCGCCATGGAGACCGACGGAGTGGCGGCCCAGGCGCAGGACTTCGACGTGCTCGAGGCCGAGCTGGCGGCGCTAGACGAGGCGATGGCGCGCGACGAGAAAGCGGATGCTGGCTTGCACGAGCGCCGCGCCGCGCTGCTGAGTGGCGAAAGCGACAGCTACCGCAAGGCGCTGGATCTGCTGACCAGCGCCTATCGGCAGGAATCGATCCGCGCGCTTTACCGCGACGCCAGCGCGACCCCGCTGCCGGATGACGATTTCGTGGTCGAGAAGCTGGATGACCTGACCGAGCGCCGTGATGATCTTGAGCGCGAGATCGAGCATCTGCGCGCGATGCAGCAGACCCAGGTGCGCCGGGTGAGCGAGCTGGAGGAGGTCATCGGCACGTTCCGGCGGCGCCGCTTCGACAGCCGCAACTCCGAGTTCTCGGACCCCTCGATGCTAACGATGGTGCTGGGGCAGTTCCTGAAAGGGGCGCTTTCTTCACGGGGCCTTTGGGACGCGCTGCGCCGCGCGCAGCGGTTCAACAAGCACCGCGCCGATCCGGGCTTCGGCAGTGGCGGGCTGCGTTCGCCAACCGGCGGGCGGGTCAAGTTCCCGGGACCGCTGGGCCCGATCGGTGGTGGATTTGGGGGCGGTCGGCGCTCGGGCGGCGGCGGGTTCCGGACGGGGGGCTCGTTTTAGGCCAATGCGCCGATCACATGGGCGACCAAGTCCTGCACCGCCTCGCCATCGACCCAGCGCGCGACCATGACCAGATCATGGGCCGGATCGATCAGGATGATGTTGGTGCCGGCACCGATAGCCGCGTAAGCCTGTTCTGATGCTGCGGGCCATTCGCGCCGCCCCGTATTCAGCCACCAAAGGAAGCCGTAGCCGTCATTGATGACCGATGGCGCGCGCATCTGGTCCGTCCAGCCCTGAGGTAACAGACGCCGTCCCTCCCAGACCCCGTCCCGCTGGATCAGCAGCGCGAAGCGCGCATGATCGAAACTGTCGATCTGGATGCCGCCGCCCCAATGGGTGCCGCCAGGGACCGAGACCATGGTCTGGCCGTCAATCTCGACCGCCGAATTCCGGTAACCGTGCCAGGACCAGCCATCCGAGGCGCCAATCGGACCCATGATGCGCGCCTTCAGGACCTGGGGCAGGGGTTGCCGGAAGACCTGCAGCAAGGCCAGTGACAGCACATTGACCCGCACGTCGTTGTACTCCCAGTAGCTGCCCGGCGCGGCCAGGTCGCGATGGGTTCCCTTGCGGCTATTGTCGCCGCCAGCACCCACCTGGCGGTTGCGGTCGACCAGGTCAGGTTTGCTGAAGAGCGTCCCCTCCCATTCGCTGGTCTGGGTCAGCAGGTGGCGCCAGGTGACCAGGGCGTTGCGGTCAGAAGCGAATTCGGGCGCCGAAACGGTCTCGGCGACCGGCCGGTCGATATCGGGGATCAGGCCGTCGCCGACGGCGAGCCCCGCCAGGCAGGCCAGATAGCTCTTGGCGATGCTGAAGGTCATGTCGATCCGGGCCGGGTCGCCCCATTGCGCCAGAATGCGCCCGCCCTTGAGCACCAGCCCGTTTGGCCCGCCGCGCGGCTTGAACGGTCCCAGCGCCTCATTCCAGGGGGGTGGCTCGATTTCGGTCAGGCCCGGAACGCTGCCAGCATCGTCGAGATCACGGGGCCACGGGCTTTCGTGGCGCATGGCGAAATCGGCGGCGGCGACGAGTTTTTTCGGATCGGCACCAGCGGCTGCGGCGTCGATCCCCTCCCATGCCCGGCCTTTCGGCGGGTAGTAGGCCACGCCGCCGCGCTTGATCGATGTCTCCGCGATGCTCATCCGATCAACTCGTCCGAGCGGTCGTCGGTCTCTCCGAACCGCTTCAGCACCGCGGGCCTGGTGCCCTCGTAGACCTTCTCGAGCCCCTTGGCGATCTTGGCGTTCTCGCGCTCGAAGAGGCAGTTTCCCTGGAGATCCGAGGCAACGATGAACGGCCCCATATTGTCGCACTTCAAGACCCACATGGCCTGGGCGAGCCCCAATTCTTCATGCCAGTGCACGGCTTCGACATTCTCGACGCCCCGGCCGAGCAGCGCGCCGGTGCCATAGCCGACGGTCGAGAGATAGATGGCGCCGTTGGGCACGAAATGCTCGGCGTAGGTCTGGTGGCTCATGCCGCCCTTGCCGACGATCAGCTTGGCGCCGGATTTCTCGAACCACTCGCCGATCCACTTGGCGAACCGGAACGAGGCGGTCGCGGTGACCGCGCCCATGGCGTAGGAGCCGTCCTTGTTGATCGAGGCCGCGGGCGAGCAGTGGAAATTCGCGGCCGATTCCTTCGGCAGCTCCATCGGGATGTTCGCCTTCTCCTCCAGTGCGCGCATATAGACGCCCTCGCGGGCGGTGTACATTAGGCCGTCCAGATAGACGATATCGCCCAGTTGCAACTCCGCCAGCGCCTCGGGCGTGGGCGTTGTCGAGAGGCGGATTTTGCGGGGGGAGGTCATACTTTCTGCCTGCGTTGGCTGAGGGCAGCGCCCGATCCTGGGTGGGCGCATCGCGGCGCTTCTTCTAGGTATACCTCTTCAAAGCATTGACGCCGGTCTCGCTGCAATCGGCATCGCCGTGCGCCCTCCCGGGGGGAGGGTCGGGCGCTGCCCGGCTCCGCCGGGCAAGAGAATTCGATTCGGTGTCGCACGAGCTATTCCGCTGCCATCATCGCGTCGCCCCACTCGACGGTTTCGCGCCGCTGGTAGGGGGTGAACCATTCGGGATCGGTCCGGTGCTCGACCCGGCCATCGGCCCAGATCCGGGCCACCGCCCGGCGCGACGACAGGCAGAAGGCGTGCACCGACATCTGCATGCCGCCGGTATGGCAATAGCCGACCTCGATATGGCAATCGACCACCATGGACTTGCCGACAAAGCCCATCGCGCCCATGCCGATGGAATTGCCGAGCTCCTTGAACTCCATCTCCAGCGCCGCGATTTTCGGGTCCGGGTTGCGGTCGCCGACGGTCCTCAGACACGCCGCCCGCTTGCCCAGAACCATGCAGGTGTCCTTCGAGCCGCCGAGCCCGATGCCGATGATCGCCGGCTGGCAGGCGAGCCCGCGCTTGCCGAAGGCGACCAGGCTGTCGAGATAGAACCGCTTGATCCCCTCGATCCCGTCGCTGGGGAAAAGCATCCGGTAATCGGTGCCGAAGAGGCCGCCCTTGTGCACGGTGGTGAGGTCGATCCAGTCGCCTTGCGGTTCGGGCTCGAACCCGTATTCGATCTCGGGCGCGCCGATGCCGACATTGTTGTCGTGGTCCGTGCGCCACAGCGGATGGACCCGGTTCGGCCGCAGCGGCACGCCGTTGGTGGCATTCGCCGTGGCGCGGCGGAGCGCGGCTTCCAGCGCCACCGGCCCGCCCTCGACCTGGGCGGTGTTCGAGAGCTTCACATACCAGCGCGGGCAGCCCGTATCGCCGCACATGGCGCGCCGATCCTCCTTGGCGGCCTCGTAGTTTTCCAGCATGGCCTGGAGGACGAAGGAGGAGAGATCGCCGTCCTCGACCGCGGCAGCGGCCTTGAGCCCCTCCAGATAATCCTCCGGAATCTCGATGGCGGCCTTGTCCATCAAGGTCTCGGCGGTGGATTGGATGAGGTCGATGCGGATCACGGACACTCCATTCCGTTCAGGTGTTCACATCACAATCTAGACCGGACAACCCATAAGGTCACGGATGCGCGCTCAAGCAAATAGGATTGCGCGCGACCCGGGGGTGGGCGCGTTCGCGCCTGCGCCCCGTTAATTCTCCGGCGGGCGGGTCGGGCGCGATCCGGGGCTGACGCCCCGGAAAGGCATTTCCCCGGGTGACTCGGGGCAATCAAATCATCGTAGGGTGGGTTTTCAACCCACCATGGCGGGGTGAAACCCCGCCCTACAGCGCCGCGACCAGCGTCTCGGGTTCGCCTTCGGGCAAAACCGTTTCGCCCGGCCGCACGATCGTGAAGCGGACCGGCTCCCGCGTCACCTCCAGGCCCTCCGCGCCTTGCCGGGCAACCGTAAAATAACTCGCCTCCAAGTCCCCTTCCTCCCGGAAATCGTCGCGCCAATGGGCACCGCGGGAGTTCTCGCGGGCCAACGCGGCGCGGGCGATTACCTCGGAGATGTCGATCAGCGACGCCAAATTCAACCAGTCGTGCCAGGTCAGGTTGAAGGCCAGGTTGTCGCCCGCGACGCCGATGGTGGCCAGTTCCTCGCGGATTTCGGCAATCCGGGTCAGGCCGTGCCGCAAGCCGTCACGGTCGCGGATCACGCCCACATCGTCCCACATCGCCTCCATCAGCGTCTCGCGCAACGGTTGGACATTGCCGGGCTTGACGCCGAGGGGCCGGCTGGCACGGGCGATCTCGGCCTCCAGCACCGTCTCGTCAGGATCGGCCAGCAACCGCCCCGTGATTTCCACCCCCATCACGTCGCCCGCCACGCCGCCATAGACGGTGGAATTCGCCACCCCGTTGCCGCCGAGGCGATTCGAGCCATGCGCCCCGCCCGCATCCTCGCCCGCCACGTAGAGGCCGGGCAGGGCGGTCCTTGTGTCCGGGTCCACCACCACGCCGCCCATGAAGTAATGCGCCGTCGGCACCACCTCGACCCGACCCGCCGCCAGGTCGAAGCCGCAATCGGCGCAGCGTTTCACCATGCCCTTGAACTTCTCGGCCACGGTCTTGGGTCCCAGATGGTTCATCGAGATATAGACCCCGCCATTGGGCGTGGCGTTCTGCCCCTGCATCTCCGCATAGATGGCTCGGCTGACGATGTCGCGGGTGGCGCGTTCGCCCTTCGGGTCGTGGTCGAACATGAATCGCGTGCCCGCCTCATTCAGCAGGTGCCCGCCGGCGCCGCGCAAGCCTTCCTCCAGCACGGTGCCGGTCATCTTGGTGCCGGTCCCCGCGAGCAAGCCCGTCGGGTGGAACTGCACCATCTCCATGTCGCGCAAGGGTAGCCCCGCGCGCAACGCCATGGCCAGCCCGTCCATGGTCTTGTCGCCCGAGGGGGTATGATACTTGTACATGGTCGGCCCGCCGCCGGTCGCCATCAAGACCGCACGCGCGCGGTCGAAGCGGAAGCCGCCGGTGCGCATGTCGATGAAGAGAACACCGGCGAGGCTCGAGCCGTCGGCGGCCGGAATCAGACCAATGGCGCGGTGCTCCTGCAACTTCTCCACCGGCCGGGCCAGCACCTGCTCCATCAGGCGGCTGATGATCTCGATCCCTGTCAGGTCGCCCTTGTGAACCGTGCGGTCGGCGGTCTGCCCGGCAAAGGCCTTGTGGTGCAGCGAGCCGTCGTTATTGCGGTCAAAGAAGCAGCCGACCTCATTTTCCAGCTCGCGCACGCGGACCACGGCGGTCTCGCAAAGGCGCCAGGCCATGTCCTGGTCCGGCAGCCACTTGCCGCCGACGATCGTGTCCATGAAGTGCCGCTCGACACTGTCGCCCGGCCCCAGCGCCACGTTGTAGCCGCCCTGGACCATGCGGGTGCAGCCACATTTGCCGATCAGGCCCTTGACCGCGAGGGTAACCTTGGCGTCCGGCGCGGCTTGCAAGGCATGGAGCGCGGCGAAAAGCCCCGCGCCGCCCGAGCCGATGATCAGGATGTCGGTGTCGTGGCGCTCGATCGGTCTTTGAGGAATTTGGGTCATCAGACCGCGCTCAGGAAGAAGGTGCCGGAGACCAGAACCGCCAGCGCCACAGCAGAGGCTGCAAGGGTCTTCTGACCGCTGGTCCAGGGCAGGAATTCCAGCGCCAGCAGGCGGAGCCCACCCAGCGCATGGACCGCCAGCAGGAAGACCAGGCCGAATTCCGCCAGCTTCACCAGAGTGTTATCCGTCCAGGCCAGCGCGCCATCCAAGGCTTGCGGAGATGTCAGCGCTGTCGCCAGCACCAGGAAATGCGCCGGCAGGAACAGCGCCAGCAGGGCACCCGAGACCCGGTGCAGGAGGAATGCGAACCACAAGGGGTGCGAGCGGTGCGGCCTGATCATGGAACCGTCACCGCCCAAACGGCGCGGCTGCCCAGGATCATGAGGCCGAGGAAGATCACCCAGGTCACCGCATTCAGGCCGCCACCGCGCAGCTTGACGGTCTCGAACAGCACCACCCGCAGCCCGATTGCCCCGTGGATAGAGACGGCGACCACGAACAGCCCATAGAACAGCGTCCAGGCGACGCTGCCCTGGGTGCGCCCCAGGATCTCGGCGGCGCTGAGGCCCCCCTGCACCGCATAGATCATCACGCCCACATGCCCGATCACCAACGGCGCCATGATCAGGGCCGACAGGCGCTGGGCCATGTAGAGCTTCATGCCAAGCATGTCAGCCCCCCAAGAACCGCCGTGCGGTCGCGCGCTTCAGCCCGGCAATGGCGTTCATCGGATTGAGCTCGTTCGGGCAGAACTGCGCGCAGCTTCCCATCGAGTGGCAGTTGTGGCACCCGCCAGCGCCCGAGACCGCGTCCAGCACCGCCGTCCGGCCCGCGTCCTTGGTGTCGTTCACCAACGTCCAGGCGCGATTGAGCGCGGCGGGGCCCAGATAGTCCGGGTTCGCCGCCACTGTATCGCAGGCCGCGTAGCAGATCGCGCAATTGATGCACTCGATCGCGGCATCCACCTGTTGGCGCGCCGGGTCATCGGGATTGACCCGCTCGACCGCTTCGTCGCGGCTGCGGGCAGGGTGGAAAACCGCTTCCGCCGTGACCCATTTCTCGAAGAACGGGTCCATGTCGGCGGCCAAGTCCTTGATGACGGCCAAGTTGCGCAGGGGAGCGATTTCCAGCCGCCCATCCGAGGTCACGCGGTCCACATGGGTCCGGCAGGTCCAGCGCGGCTGCCCGTTGACCATCATCGCGCACGAGCCGCACATGCCCACCCGGCAAGCGAACCGGTAGCTGAGCGTCGGATCGGCGTTCTGCTGGATCCAGGCCACGACATCCAGCACCGTCTGGCTGGTCCGCGCCGGCACCTCGAAGCGTTGGAACCGCCCGCCGGACGCGTCGCCGCGCCAGACCGAGACGTCCATCATGCCTTCAGTCATAGGCCAGCCATGGGCGCGTGCCTCGTGGGTTCAGTCGCTGGAACCGGGAATCTGCGCCGCCTGGTGGTTGACGATCCGCCATGCGCCGTTCTCGTGCGTCCAGGTATTGGTCGCAATCAACTCGATGAACGGCGCTTCGCTGCCCAGGATCTCGCGGCAAAGCACCATGGCCGTGTTCCCGGTGACGACCGCGTGCTCGTCGACGGCGGTGATCGGCGGCGGATGGCGGGTCAGGATCATGCGCCAGCTTGCGATGACGGGCCCGCGTCCGACGATGGCCGGGCCCCCTGGGTGCGTGCACGTCGCCCGCCGTCCACGCGCCCAAAGCCGCTCCATCGCCTGAAGGTCGCCCTTGCGCATGGCGCCGTAGAATGCCTGATTGGCATCCAGAACGGCGGCGGTTTCTGTTTTCGGGTCGGACATGCGATTCCCCCGGGGCACAGACTCAAACATGCGACGTGGCTTTTCGGCGGGCAAGGCTCAAGATGCCCTGGCGCCGCTGATTTGGGCTCGTTAAGTCTGAAAATCGCGCTCGGAGGTAGCACTTCAGGACTTTACGATGAACGGTTACGCGATTCTGGGCTGGGGTTCGCTCTTGTGGGACCTCGACGACTTGGCCCCGCATGTGCGCGGGCCATGGCGGGTGCGCGCGGGACCAGCGCTGCCTATGGAATTCACGCGGATAAGCCCAAAGCGCAAGCATGGCCTGGTGGTTTGCCTCGACGCGGATCACGGGGTTTTGTGCCAAACCCATGCCATCGCCTCGGTGCGCGGCGAGATCGACGGGGCATCAGAGGATCTGGCCCGGCGCGAGCGCGCCCCGCGCCGGATGATCGGCTCGGTCTGCCTGCGCACCGGCGCGGCGGCCGGGCGCAGCGAAGGGGTCATCGGCGCCGTGAGCGCCTGGTGCGCTGCGCAGGGGTGGGCCGGGGCCGTTTGGACCGACCTCGAATCGAATTTCACCGAATTCCAGGGCGAGGCCTTCACGATCGCCGGCGCGACGGGCTATCTGCAGAGCCTCTCGGGCGACTCTCTCGACGAGGCGGTGCAATACATCGAGAACGCTCCGGCCGAGACCGACACGCCGCTTCGCCGTGCATTGGCTCGCGAGACCTGGTGGCTGGCCGAGGCGCGCCGCCTCGGCGTTCCCAGACAAGCCGGGACGGAGTAGACTGAGACCCGGCCGGAAGACCGATCGGCCGAGCCCTGATCGCCGGAGACCAAATCGATGCCCGCGATCTGCCGCGACTGCCTGACCCATTTCGCCGACGATCCCGGTCCGCGTTGCCCGGATTGCGGGCGCCCGTGAATGCTGGTCCATCGCGAGCTCGGCGATCTGACCATCGCGCACATGGATTGCGACGCATTCTATGCCTCGGTCGAAAAGCGGGACGATCCGAGCCTCGCGGACAAGCCGGTGATCGTCGGCGGCGGCAGGCGCGGCGTGGTCTCGACCTGCTGCTACGTGGCGCGGATCGCGGGCGTGCGCTCGGCAATGCCGATGTTCAGGGCGCTGAAGCTTTGCCCCGACGCGGCGGTCATGCGCCCCCGGATGGAGGTCTACGCGGCGGTTAGCCGCCAGATCCGGGTGCTGATGGAGGAGATGACGCCGCTGATCGAACCGCTGTCGCTCGACGAGGCCTTCCTCGATCTCTCGGGCACCGAGCGGCTTTTGGGCGCAACGCCGGCGCTTTCGATGGCGCGGTTGGCGGACCGGATCGAGCACGAGATCGGCATCACCGTCTCGGTGGGCCTCAGCCACTGCAAATACCTGGCGAAGGTCGCCTCGGACCTGGACAAGCCACGCGGCTTTTCGGTGATCGGACAGGCCGAGACGCTGGATTTCCTGGCGCCCAGGCCCGTGCGCTCGATCTGGGGTGTCGGCGCGGCGCTGGCCAAGCGGCTGGAAGGGGACGGGATCCACCGGATCGGGGACTTGCGGCCGATCGGTGCAAAGGCGCTGTCCGCGCGCTATGGCAGCATCGGCAAGCGGCTCCACGACCTCTCGATGGGGATCGACAAACGCCGGGTCAACCCAGGCGAGGGCGCGAAAAGCATCTCGTCCGAGACGACTTTCGAGACCGATATCTCGGAGGCGGATCCGCTGATCGGCCATCTCTGGCGCCTGGCGGTGCGCACGTCGGACCGGGCCAAGGCGAAGGGGCTAGCGGGCCGCACGGTCACCCTCAAGGTCAAACGCGCCGATTTCCGGGGGATTACCCGGCAAGCGCAGCTTGCCCAGCCCACGAACCTGGTCGACACGATCTACCGCCATGGCGAGACGATGCTGTCGCGGATGCTCGATCAGGGGCCGTTCCGGCTGATCGGGATCGGAATCTCCGATCTTTCCGCCCAAGATGACGACGCGTCCGTTCCGGCGGATCTCTTCGGCGCGGATCAGGCGGACCGAGAGGGCGCCGAGGCGGCAACCGACCGTATCCGTGCCCGGTTCGGCAAGGACGCGATCATCCGCGGGCGCGCATTGCGGTGAATTCGCGCAGACTTTGTGTCGTTCTGGTGGCGAATGGTATCCTAAATGTCACAACCCATGCCGGTGTGGCACCGGACCCCGGTTTCGGAATTGATTCCGCAGCGCCGCAAACTTAATGTCCATCCTCAGCGATACCTTGTATCGCCAGCCCTTCTTGGGCGTTTCCTCCCTTAGACTTGGGCCGGGGCAACCCGGCCTTTTTTTTGGTTTAACGGTTCCGCCTTGCCCGCGAAGGCTGCTACTCGGCAGCCAGCCGGGTCATGCCGCCAGCGATCTCGGGTGTGATCTCGACCAAGGATCCGATCACCTCGCCCAGCCGCGCTTGAACCGCGTCGAAGGCGGGCAGGGGTTCGAGCGTCATGGCATCCAGATAGAGCCCCCGGTCGATCTCGATCTGGATCGCATGGACCGCGCGGCCCGGACGGCCGTAGCGCTGGGTGATGTAGCCCCCGGCGAAGGGCGCGTTGCGCGCGACCACGAACCCCGCCGCCTCGAACGCGCGCTGGGCATAGCTGACCAGCGCCCGGCTGGCCGACGCGCCGAACCGGTCGCCCAGCACGATTTGCGGGCAGCGGCCCTGAACCCGGGGCGCGGCGCGCAGCGCCTCCGATGGCATGGAATGGCAATCAAAGAGGACCGCGATCCCGAAACTGCGCCGGGCGCGGCGCAACAGCGCTTCCAGCCGGCCGTGATAGGGGGCGTGGATCTCGCGGATGCGCGTCTCTGCTGCTGCCAGATCGATCTTGCCGCGATAAATCGCGGCGCCCTCCGCGACCACGCGGGGCACGACTCCCAGGCCCGCCGCGACCCGCTGATTCAGCCCCTGGGCCTTGACCCCGCGGATCAGCGCCGGGTCGAGCTCGCTCGGCGCGCGGTTCAGGTCCAACCAGGCCCTGGGCGCGGTCGCCGCCAATAGCGGCGCGCCGTGATCTGGCGCGGCCGCGTAGAGCGCATCGACCAGCACATCCTCGGAGGCGCGCAGCGCATGGCGGCTGAGCCGGCTTTGCTTGACCAAGCGGTCCGGATAATCCCGCCCGCTATGGGGCGAGTTGAAAACCACGCCTGTCGCGAGCCGCCGGGGCTCGATCAGCCGGAAGGGAACCTGCATATCCATGGGCGCAGTCTAGAGGCTTGCACCCCGGCCCGCATCCCCCATTTCCGTGATGTGAAGTGGGGTGCGATTTGGGTATCGCCGGGGCAGCGGGGACTTGCGCGGGGCCATCCCGCGCAGTATACGACACGCCACCTATCCGGTCCCGACTAGGTTTGGGCGCGTAGCTCAGCGGGAGAGCACTACGTTGACATCGTAGGGGTCACTGGTTCAATCCCAGTCGCGCCCACCACCCCTTCAACCTGATCCTTGATCCAATGGCCAAGAAACGATTGCTGGTCGAGTTCGGCATGGGCACCTCGCTGCGCCGGCAGGATTATACGGAAGCGGCGCTCAGGGCCGTGCGCGACGCGCTTTGGCATAATTCCATCAATGTCGCGGAATTGTTCGATGCGCCGAAGACGGCGATGCAGATCGATGTCGAGATCGGCGTCCAGCAGCCCGGCCAGGTGGACAAGGCGAAGATCGCCGAGGTTTTCCCCTATGGCAGCCCCACGGTCCATGTGGTCCATGGAGGGCTCGACGTGCCCCGGCCCGATGGCGGCGCGCCCACGGTCATCGCCAACGCGGTCCTGACCGTCTCGCTGGATCTGCAGCCCCGACAGGAAGCGGCCCCATGACCGAGCAGCGGATCATCATCGAGATGGGCATGGGCAACGACCTGCACGGCCAGGACTACACCAAGGCCGCAATCCGGGCGGTCGAGGACGCGTTCCGCCACTCCTCGCTTCCGCTCTTCGAGAGCCTGGGGGTTGGCCACGGTCAGATGCGGGTCCAGGTCACGATCGGCGCGCAAAGGCCCGAGCGGGTCGACACGGACGCCGTTGTTGCCTACATGCCGCGCGGGCGGGCCGAGGTGCGGGCGGTCGAGGGTGGCCTGAACACCGGTGCCCCGGACGACCCCATCGTCATCGCCACCGCGGCTGTCGAGGTCTTCCTGCCAAAGTCGGCGGTGGGATGGAGGCCGGCCTGAGCGGTGCCTACCTTGCGCGCCCGTCCGCTGCTATGCTGCTGCGATGGCCCCGGCCCTGATCTTCCTGATTGTCCTGCTGATCGCCGTCCTGGCGATGAACTGGCGGTTTCTCAAGGCCGGCCTCGGGTTCAGCGGCGCTGCCTGCAACTGGTCGCGGATCGACGGCCGCGATCAGAACGGCCGCAAGGCATGGTTCTGTACCACCTGCCGGCGCGAGGAATGGGTGGAGGGGAGTGATCCGCCGCCGGAATGCGGGAAGCGGTTCAATGGTCCCACGGGCAGGGTCTGAACCTGCCGGGGCGGCGAATTTCACCAAGTTTGCCCAGAATTTCCAAGAAAGAGCGCCCGGCCTAAATTTGGCCGGGCGAAGTCAGCTCTGGGAGAGCGTCTCTGGACTGCCTTCGAAACGCCCGAAGGCGGATGCAAAAGCCTCAGACCGATGGCGGGCCGGGTTGCCTGGCGGAATGTGGCAACTCCGGCCTCGCCGTGTCTTTCCCGGCCTAGTTCATCCAGGGCGGGGTGAAGTCCTCGAACTTCCCGCCCTTGTAGATAACGAAGGACATGTCCTTGACGATGAAGTGCTCGGGCGCGTTGCCCTCGCCGATCGTCACGCTGGGCACGACACTGCCAGTCCAGCCGTCGATCCCTTCCAACTCCGCGACCAGACCCTCGCGAGTGATCGGCCCGTCGCCCATGCGCCGCACCGCCTCGGTGAAGACCTGGCTGCCCGCGAAGCCCCAAAGGTGAATCGCGTCCGGCTGCTCCTCCGGATAGTATTTCGCCAGGATCGACTTTGCCTCCTGGATCTGCTCGGCGGGCGAGTCGAAATCGCGGAAGATGGTCGCGAAGTAGACGCCCTCGACCGCGGCGTCGCCAGCGAGTTCCGGCACCTTCGGGCTTTTGCCGAAGAAGACGTTCACCACCGGCACATCCCAGCCCAGCTTGGCGCGCTCGGTGTAGAACTTGGCCGCCGGCTCGGGCGCGCATGAGCAGATCACCGCCTGGGCGCCCGAGTTCTTCATGGTGATGACCTGGGACGAAACGTCCACCTCCTTGGGCTCGTAGCCTTCGGCCGCGGTGATCTCGACGCCGTTCTCGGCCAGCACCGACTCGATCCCTGCCATATGGGTCTTGCCCGATGGGTCGTTCTGGTAGAGCACGGCCACCTTCGAGGCGCCGAACACCTCCTTAGAGAATTTAACCAGCTGCTGGCCTTCGGTGAAATAGCTGGGATAGAGCGGGAAGACCCATTTCGAGGGGATCGTCAGGTTCTTCTCGGCTCCGGTCCCGGCCCCGATCAGCGGCACGTCGTTCTCGACGATGTAGTCGATCACCGCGCTGGTCGGCGCCGAGCCTAGGGGCGAGACAATCGCAAAGCACTCGTCCCGCTCGACGAAACGCTTGACCGCCGTCTTGGTGCGCGCGGGCTCGTATTTGTCGTCCACCATCTTGAACTCGACCATACGGCCATTGATGCCGCCACCGTCGTTGACATGCTTGAACCAGGCATCCGCGCCCTTGCCCATGCGGAAATAGCTCGAGACCTTGCCGGTCATCGGCTGGTACGAGCAGATCAGAATGCTGTCGTCCGAGACGCCGGGGCCGCTCTGAGCCAGCGCTGGCGCCGCGAAAAGACCAACCGCGGCCACCGCCGATGCCGTCAGAATTCCAGTCAATTGCGTTCTCATGACTTCCTCCCTACATACGCGCGCCTATCCGGCGCGCCGCCAATCCCGCCTGACAGCCCGTCAGGCGGCGCCCATATAGCTTTCGAATACCTTGCTGTTATCGCGGAGCTCCTCCGAGGCACCCGAAACCATGACCTGCCCCAATTGCATCACGTATCCGTAGTTCGAGACCCTCAGTGCCATCTTCATGTTCTGCTCGACCAGAAGAATGGCGATCCCGCGCTCGCGGTTCAGTTGCTCCAATGTCTCGAAAATCTGCGCAACCACGATGGGCGCGAGCCCCAGTGACGGCTCGTCGAGCAGCAGGAGGCGCGGAGCGGCCATCAAGCCCCTTCCGATCGCCAGCATCTGCTGCTCGCCGCCCGAGAGCGAGCCGCCCAACTGTGCTTCACGCTCCTTCAGGCGCGGGAACAGGTCCAGCACCTGCTCGCGGTCCGCCTCGATCGCGTCGGTATCCTTGCGCGTATAGGCGCCCATGGTCAGGTTCTCGGTGACGGTCAGGTCCTTGAAGATCCGCCGCCCCTCGGGCACCTGGGCGATGCCGCGCTTCGTGATCGCGTTGGGCGAGCGCCCGGCGATGCTCTCGCCATCCCAGGCGATGGTGCCGCCCGAAGGGCGGACGACCCCAGAGATACACTTCAACGTGGTCGACTTGCCCGCGCCGTTTGCGCCCAAGAGCGTCACGATGCTTTTCTCGGGAACTTCGATCGAGACCCCGCGAAGCGCCGTCACCGGCCCATAGCTGGCCGCCAAGTTCTCGATCTTGAGGACGCTCATTCGTCGTCCTCCTCGCCCAGATAGGCGGCGATCACGTCCGGGTTGGCGCGCACCTCCTCGGGCGTGCCCTCGGCCAGGTTGGCGCCGAAATTGATCACGTAGATGTAGTCGCAGACCTGCATGACCATCTTCATGTCGTGCTCGACCAGAAGGACCGAGATGCCCATTTCGCGGTTCACCCGCTGGACCAGGCTTTTCAGCTCCTGCGTCTCGTCGTCATTGCAGCCGGCGACCGGTTCGTCGAGCAATAGGATCGAGGGCTTCGACGCCAAGGCGCGCCCCAGCTCGACCCGCTTCTGGAAACCGTAGGGCAGGTTGCCGACCTCGCTTTCCAGCTCGGCGGTCAGGTTCAGGATTTCGGCCAGCTCCAGTGCCCGCTGCTCGATCTCGCGCTCGCGCCGCCGCGCGCCGGGGGTCCAGAACATCGCCTGGACCGGGTCGCCCATCAGCGCATGGCCCCCGGTCATGATGTTGCGAAGCGTGGTCTGATCCCGGAACAGGTGGATGTTCTGGAAGGTCCGCGCCATGCCCATATGGACCATGTGATGGGGCCGCCGGTCGTCGACCTGGCCGCCCTCGTAATAGACATGGCCGCTGTCATAGGGCTGGAAGCGTGTCAGCACGTTGAAGAGCGTGGTCTTGCCCGCGCCGTTCGGCCCGATCAGGCCGACGATCTTGCCCTTCGGGACGGTCAGGCTCAGCTTGTCGCAGGCAACCACGCCCCCGAAGGTAACGGTGATGTCCTGACAGCGCAGATGCTCGCTCATCGCCGTCCCCTCAATCCACCGCCGACCCGCCGGCCTTGCGCAAGGCGCGCCGCCGGGCGTTCTTGATTGGCCGCATCAGAAGCTCGGCAACGCCCGCGGGCGCGAAGCGCAACACCAGGATCAGCACGACCCCTTTCAGGATGAACGAGAAATCCGCCAACTCTTCGAGGAAGAAGGGCAGCATGACGACGAAGAACCCGCCCAGATACGGGCCGAAGATCACAGTCGAGCCGCCGACAACCACCGCCATCAGGATATCGACCGAATACCAGATATCCGCGTAGACCTCGGCCGAGACGTAGTTCACCACATGGGCGTTCAGCGCCCCGGCGATCCCGGTGATCCCGGCGCTGACGGTGAAGGCCAGCGTGCGATATTTCAGCCGGCTGACGCCGCTCGCCATCGCCGCTTCCTCGGCGTCGCGCAGCGCCATCAGCGCCCGGCCCGTGCCCGAGTTGATCAGGCAGAAGATGAAGATGGTCACCAGGATCAGGCAGACCATCGAGACGTAATAGAAGCCGTAATCGCCGATCTCGATCCCGATAACGAAATTGTCGTCCAGCAGGATCCCGTCGCGTCCCTGGAAGATCGGCACGTTGTTCACGACCGTGCCGACGAAGAAGGCGAAGCCCAGCGTGCCGATCGCCATGAAGGCCCCCGAGAGGC
>JAOTXT010000137.1 GCA_029862205.1 Paracoccaceae bacterium | reverse complement strand
GATCGCGGTGAGGTCGGTCCGGAGAACGCCGTGCCCGGAATTCGAGTCGTCGGCTTTTATATAGACGACGCTGCAGCCATCCTGGTGGGCCGAGACAAAATTCAAAGGGCTCACCGGCTCCATATCGCCATCGAACAACCGCCCACCAAGGATATAGCCAATATCGGGCAGGCAATCGCTGCCCATCAAGCGTTTCGACAGCGTCTTTATCCTTGAGATACCCCGATAATCGTGATTGATCTTGGGCAAGACGCGACGGTTGAAGAAATCGGTGGGCATCCAATCCTTCAACGCGCCACCACCCGGCCGGATTTGATCGAAGGTCTTATAGAGCGCCATGTAAGGATAGTAGACAGCCGACCCGAAACGGCGCCGGCAAACGTCCTTGATCTCGTCGATTTCGTCTTTCCCGAGCGCGGTAAAGGCGTCCTGGTCGATCAGCAATTTGTACTTCACAAATGGATAGCCACCACCGCGCGCGCCGAGAAGATTTCTGGCGTGAAGATGGAGAGCCGTCTCGGATAAATGAGACCGTATAGACGCAACAATACTCATGACGAAGCACATCTTCACACCGCCCCCCCAAATACGCAATGAATTCTTTGAATATGAAACAAGCATTCCAGGGACGGGAGTTCCAACAATGCCCAACAAGATCGATAGTAAAAGTTTCCGAAAGCAACCTGAGAGAGGCCCCTGGATCGGTAGGTTTTCTGGGCGCAAGTTCAGAATGCTTGAATTGATTGGAGAACACCTATTTTATCTCGCAGGCTGCAATGAAGAACCACGCATTCAGAACAGCGGCTGAAAGTCTGGATTGGGTCCCTTATCGGAATGAATGTCGCCCTTGGCGGCTTTGCAGACGCTCATGAAGGGCGCGGTCGCGCCGGGTGATCGCTTGACTGCTCTGGGCGGCGGCGAGTTGACCTTCGTTCCGCGTGCCGAGCGACTAGCTGATATCCGCTGAATACGCCATTAGAATTCGACCCGCTCCGTCTCTGCAACCTCACCCCGGCCGATGTCTACTTCGGCCGCGGCAGCGACGTTCTCGGCGAAAGGAGGAGGATCAAGGAGCAGACCCCGAAGCGGCGCCGCTTGCTCAACCAGAGACGGGCCACGTAAACTTAAACCCGATGAGCCAGATCCTCCAAACGGCCATCACGGCAGGACGCCCATTTCATCTGACGACGGACAAGCAAGGGCTAGTCGTCAGGTCGGCCGTGCCGGGCCACATGCAGAAGAAATTCCCCGCAACGACTGACATTGCGCGTGCCCCTGTCGAGATCGAAGTCGACAATCCCGCCGTAGCCTTGATTGTGTTCCACGTAGTAGAGCCGCCCGTCGTGTTCGGCGACGTCGAGCGCAACGTTATCGATGCCGGCGCGGGGCGCAACGGCCAGCGCGAACTCGACCTCAGCGTCAGTCAACTCGGTCCTCAATGACTGTCCACCAATCTTAATGTTGCTCTTCCACCCGCGATCCGGAGGTTGTTTGAAGATGTACGCAATGATCTCGAAGGAGTTATCAGGGGTTCTCTGCGCGACTATACGTTTCTCACCCCTTGAGAAGCCCGAATAATAGGGCTGCACGATAAGTTCTCTGGTGTCGCACATCGTATTTGCCAGGAGCCACTCCGCTACCGGCATATCGGCGTCGCTGCTGATCCGCTCGACGCCTTTTCCCCAGAAGCCGAAGGGATCCTTGATGACAATATCGCCGCCGAACGCGGTCCGCGCCACATCAACCTCATCCATACTACGGGCAATCCGCGTCGGCGGGCTAACGTCCGGATAGTCGGTGAGGTATGTGCGCTTGTCCTCCGTTCTCCAGGAACCGTCCGATGGGGGCGAGACCGGCACGCCGCAGCGCTGCGCGTGGGCGTCGATGTCATCCAGGAGCGCGCGGTTTTTCGCGCATACCAGGTTCAGAACCATGTCCGGGCTTCGTTCCGGCTCAGGGACGCGGTTCGCTGTTCGCGCGGCTCGGCTAGTGATGACCTCATCAAACACGCTTTTGAGGTAGCCAAGAAGATAGGCTCGATCGTCCGTTATAGGCTCGTCGGGGATTATCGCCCAAAGCCGCATTCGTCTTGCTCCTCCGACCGAAACTCCAAGACCAACCGGCAGAGCACTGTGTTCGGTACTGCAGCGAAAGCGCAGATCGGTTTGGGCGATCCGTGCGGTCCTCTCGCATATAGCCTAACACATTCGCGCTGATTTGGAATGGATCAGTGGCAGCGGCTGTCAACGCCGAGATGTCAGAATGTTCATTGATCCGGGAAAGGGCGAACCGGAAGAGACGGCTTCGCGGTAACTGAGCTTGCCCGGTTGTTCCGCCTGACTCGGTCGGATGAGTTTCGGGTCTCTGCGCGAGGGCTGCGGCGAACGTCCCATGCATGACCGCCGGGCGTCGGTCTTGGCGCTGTTCCCGACCTAGGGGCTACTTCGGCATGGGGTCAGGAATACGCACAGCGCGAACTAATCGAAGGTCCGGATTGCCCCATGTTGCTGCCATTAGAACGCGGTGCTGCTCGGTCGGGAACATTATTTTCGCGTCACCAAGGAAGACAATGCCAGAGCCCGGGATTTGTTTCATGCGGCCGTTGAACTCGCTCCAAATTATAGCCTTGGGTATGCCTATATTGCCTGGACTCATCTCACCGAGGTGAGTTTTGGGTGGGGCGACACTCCCGCGTTGGCGTCGCGCCTGATGCTCGATTATGCACAGAGAGCCGTAGAACTGGATAGCGCATCGGCGGATACGCACTGGATATTAGGGGCGGCCCTAGCGCTTGCAGGGGATCAGCCACAACGCGCCCTGGCTGAGTATGAGCAGGCGCTTTCCATGAATCCGAACAATGCGGACCTCAGGGCTCAATACGGATGGAGATTGCCGTACCTCGGGAGGGCCGAGGAAGGGGTCGAGTCCATCAAGAAAGCCATGCGCCTCAATCCCGTGTATCCTGACTGGTACGGCCAAGGGTTGATGCTCGCGCTATACACCGCAAGGCGCTATCCGGAGGTCATCGCGGTTGCGGACACGATCACAGTTCGCCACCTTCGAACACATCTGGTCCTCGCGGGCAGCTACGCGCAGATGGGGCGGCTCGACGATGCTCGTGAGTCAGCCGAAAAGGCGCTGGCAATTGACCCCGGATTTTCGCTCGGCGCGTGGCGCGAAAGACAAAAATTCACGCGTCCGGATGACCTGGAGCATTACTTGGAAGGGCTGCGAAAAGCAGGGTTGCCAGAGTAGCCATTGACTGAGACGAAGGTCGCGTTCGGGGTCAGAGACGTGATTTCGCGTGTGCCCCAAAACGGGTCGGCCATCGGGCGGTAAATTGACGCTCGGGCGCGACGGTCGATTATCTCCCGCTGACCGGCACCCATCTTCGCAGCCACCCTTTATGTAACACCGAGTGGGTCGTTTGAGGAAGATGGGCGTGGCCGGAGGCCCCATGAGGCGTAGGCCGCGGCCGCC
>JAOTXT010000092.1 GCA_029862205.1 Paracoccaceae bacterium | reverse complement strand
CACGGGGAAACTCCTTTCCTGATCGGTTTCCCATTCAATTTAGGTTCAATAGGGGCGCGGGCCAAGCTGCGCGCTCAAAGCGACTTGATGAGAAGCGCCAATCCCGCAGCGCCCGAAACCCCGAGCATCGCATAGCGCACCGCGCCGGGTGTCATTCGTCCCCCGAGCGCGCGGCCAACCAGATAGCCGAGCGCCACGCCGGGCAACAAGATCAGGCCACGCCAGATTTGCTCCCAGCCGAGGAACCCTGCGAGCCAGAGTGAGCCCAGGGCCAGCAGGGAGCCGAAGATGAAGACGCCGGCCATCGTGGCGCGCACTTTCTCGGGCCGCTCGCGCTGGTAGAGCAGCACCAGCGGCGGCCCGTGCATCGCCGAGATGATGCCGGTCGCACCCCCCAACGTCGCGCCTGCCAGCAGCCGCGGCCGGTTGATCCGGATCGGCGGTGTCGCCAGGCTGGCGGTCACCGCGACGACGATGATCGCGCCGATGGAGACACCTAGCCAACGCTCGTCGAACAGCGTCAGGACGCCAGCACCGGCGAAGGTGCCGAGCGTCAGACCAACGACCAACGGCGGACCCTCGGTGGGGTCGAGCGCCGCCCGGCCCCGGCTCATCAGGATGACCGACAGGACGATATTGCAGATCAGCATCGGCGCCGGGATCCAGGCGAGGTTGATCAGGGCCAACAGCGGCACGGCCACCATGGCAAAACCGATCCCCGTAGCGGCCTGCAGGACAGCCGCCACGAAGATCACAGCATTCGCGACGAGGAGTTCAAGGGTCACCGCAGCGCCCCTGACAGCCTACTCGGCTTCGGTGGCGACCTCTTCCGCGGCAATCCGGGCGCGGTCACCCGCCCCCTTGGCCTCGGCGTCACGCTCGACCAGCTCGACGATCGCCATCGGCGCCATGTCGCCGTAGCGGAAACCGGCCTTCAGCACCCGGGCATAGCCGCCCTGGCGGTCCTTGTATCGCTCGGCCAGCACGTCGAAGAGCTTCTTCACCGCGTCATCCTGGCGGATCTTCGACGACGCCAGCCGGCGCGCGTGCAGATCGCCGCGCTTGGCGAGCGTGATCAGCTTCTCGACGATCGGCTTCAGCTCCTTGGCCTTCGGCAGGGTCGTCTTGATCTGCTCATGCTCGATCAGCGAGCAGGCCATGTTCGCAAACATCGCCTTGCGGTGCTCGGCGGTGCGGTTGAGCTTGCGGGGGCCATTTCCGTGGCGCATGGTCTTGTCTCCTTCGGCTTATACTTTGTCCGGCCGCATTGTTCTTTTCGCGGCCTCCTTGGGGTGATGTCACCCGGGTCGTTGTCGGTTCCGCGTCGCACTCCCCGCCCAACCACCCAAGTCTGGGGACCATCGGTGTTTGGGCGGGGAGTGGGACGCGGCTTCAGCTCAGATCAAAAATGATCCTCGAACTTCTTCGCCAGGTCCTCGATATTGTCCGGCGGCCAATCCGGCACGTCCATGCCCAGATGCAGGCCCATCGTGGTCAGTACTTCCTTGATCTCGTTCAGCGACTTGCGGCCAAAGTTCGGAGTGCGCAGCATCTCGGCCTCGGTCTTTTGAATCAGGTCGCCGATATAGACGATGTTGTCGTTCTTCAGGCAGTTGGCCGAGCGCACGCTGAGTTCGAGCTCGTCCACCTTCTTCAGAAGCAGCGGGTTGAACTCCAGTCCATCGTCGTCGTCGGCGCCGGCGGCATCCTTCGGCTCCTCGAAGTTGATGAAGGTCTGAAGCTGATCCTGGAGGATGCGCGCCGCATAGGCCAACGCATCGTCCGGGGTGACCGTACCGTCGGTCTCGACCGAGATTGCCAGCTTGTCATAGTCCAGCACCTGGCCCTCGCGGGTCGGGCTGACCTTGTAAGAGCAGCGTTTCACCGGCGAGTAGAGCGCATCGACCGGGATAAAGCCGATCGGAGCGTCCTCGGGCCGGTTCTTGTCGGCGGCCACATAGCCCTTTCCGGTGCCCACGGTCAGCTCCATGTGGACGCTGGCGCCCTCGTCGAGATGGCAGATCACATGATCCTTGTTGATGATCTCGACGCCCATGATCTCTTCGATATCGGCCGCGGTCACCAGGCCTGGCCCGGTCGCATTGAGCTGCAGGCGCTTGGTGCCCTCGCTGTCCATACGCACGGCCAGGCCCTTCAGGTTCAGCACGATATCGGTCACGTCCTCGCGCACACCCGGCACGGACGAAAACTCGTGCAGCACGCCGTCGATTTGGACCGCGTTGACCGCCGCGCCCTGCAATGACGACAGAAGTACGCGCCTCAGCGCGTTGCCAAGCGTCAGGCCGAAACCACGCTCGAGCGGTTCGGCGACGGCTGTGCCGTTGCGGTCGGAATCGGCCCCGAGCTCGATCTCGAGGCCCTGGGGTTTGATCAGTTCAAGCCAGTTCTTGTGGATCATGGGAAGTGCCCTCCATGCTCGTGCCGGACCCGATCCGATGGTCCCGCACACCCGAGGAAACGGCAAAAGGCCACCCGCGGACGGACCGGCCAGTTACCGCAGAAATTCAGTCTCAGACCCGGCGGCGTTTTGGCGGCCGGCAGCCATTATGGGCGATCGGCGTCACATCCTTGATCGAGTTGATCGTGAAGCCGACGGCCTGCAATGCGCGCAGCGCAGATTCGCGCCCGCCGCCCGGGCCCTGCACCATCACGTCGAGCGTGCGCATCCCGTGCTCCTGCGCCTTCTTGCCGGCATCCTCGGCGGCCATTTGGGCGGCGTAGGGTGTCGACTTTCGCGAGCCCTTGAAACCCATTTGACCGGACGAGGACCAGGAAATCGTGTTGCCCTGGGCATCGGTGATGGTGATCATCGTGTTGTTGAACGACGACATCACGTGGGCCACGCCCGCCGTGATGTTCTTGCGCTCGCGGCGCTTCGGCGCCGCCCGTCTTTCCCGAGCCATTCCCCGGTCTCCTTATTTCTTCTTGCCGGCGATCGGCTTGGCCTTGCCCTTGCGGGTCCGGGCATTGGTGTGGGTGCGCTGGCCGCGCACCGGAAGGCCGCGGCGGTGCCGCAGGCCCCGGTAGCAGCCCAGGTCCATCAGGCGCTTGATGTTGACCGCGACCTCGCGGCGCAGGTCGCCCTCGACCTGGAGGTTGGCGTCGATATGCTCGCGCACGGCCAGCACCTCGGCATCCGAGAGCTCGTTCACACGCCGCTCCTCGGCGATGCCGGTGGCCTCGCAAATCTGCCGGGCCGAACTGTGGCCGATGCCATGGATATAGGTGAGCGCGATATGCACTCGCTTGTTGGTCGGAATGTTAACGCCTGCGATGCGCGCCACGTTCGTTGCTCCGTCTCTCAGGGCCCGCCGGATGCGGGCAAAAATCCAAAAGGAGCCGGTGCACGCACCGGCCGTTCTGCCCCATTCGCCGCGATCGCCCCGAGGTGAAAAAACGGGCACGACTCTCATGTCCTCAGGAAGCGCGCACTATAGTGACGCGCATCCCTCCGTCAAGCCTCGGGGCGCCGTGGCGTGACGGTATTCTTGCCGCAGCCCCAAGGTCTTCCCGGCGGGCTGCACGGCCAGATTCAGTCGAGCGCCGCCCGGATCGCCACGGCCACTTCTTCGATCCCGGCCATGCCGTCAACCGTCTTCAGCTTGCCGGTTCCGCGGTAGTAGTCGATCAGCGGCGCGGTATCGGCATGATAGGCGTTCAAACGCGCGCGCACGGTCTCGGCATTGTCGTCGGCCCGGCGCTTGAACTCGGTCGAACCGCAATTGTCGCAAACGCCGTCCTTGGCCGGTCGCTTGTGCGTGTCGTGGTAGCCCTCGCCACAAGCGGCACAGGTGAACCGGCCCGACACACGATCGACCAGCAGATCGTCGTCCACATCCATCGAGACAACCGCATCCAAGGTCAGGCCCTTTTCGTCCATCAACCGATCAAGCGCCACGGCCTGGGCAGCAGTGCGCGGGAAACCGTCGAAAATCACGCCCGATCTGACGTCAGGCTGATCAAGCCGGTCGGATACCACGCCGATCACGATCTCGTCCGAGACCAGGTTACCCGCATCCATCACCGCCTTGGCGCGGAGTCCGATCTCGGTGCCCGCGGCGGCCGCGGAACGCAATAGATCCCCCGTGGACAGCTGGATCAGCCCCATCTTCTCCGTCAGGAAACGGGCCTGAGTGCCCTTCCCCGCCCCCGGCGGTCCTAGAATAATGACGTTCACGGCGCCCCCCGTTACCGGCCCCGGATCTTCGACTTCTTGATCAACCCTTGATACTGGTGCGCCAGCAAATGGCTTTGCACCTGGGTGATCGTGTCCATGGTCACTGAGACCACGATCAGGAGCGAAGTGCCGCCGAAATAGAACGGCACGTTGACATTGGCGATCAAGATTTCCGGTAGCAAACAGACGGCCACGAGATAGGCCGCGCCAATCACCGAAAGCCGCATCAGCACGAAATCCAGATACTCGGCCGTACGCTTGCCCGGACGGATGCCGGGCACGAAGCCGCCATGCTTCTTCAGGTTTTCGGCCACGTCCTCCGGGTTGAAGACCACCGCGGTGTAGAAGAAGACGAAGAAGGTGATGAGCCCCGCGAAGGCGACCAGGAAGAGCGGCTGACCGCGCCCCAAGAGCGCTGCCACCGTTCCAAGGATACCGGTATCGCCGCCGCCGGCCGAGAAAGTGGCCACCGTCGTCGGCATCAACAACAGCGAAGAGGCGAAGATCGGCGGGATCACGCCAGCGGTATTCAGCTTCAGGGGCAGGAACTGGTTCTCGCCGCCGGTCATTTTCAATCCGACCTGGCGCTTTGGATACTGGATCAGGATCCGGCGTTGGGCACGCTCGAGGAAAACGACGAAGTAGATCACCACGACCGCCAGCATCAGCACGCCGATGATCACCAGCGTGTTGATCTGCCCAGTGCGGCCCTGCTCGAAGAATTGCGCCAGCGCGCCGGGCAGCTCGGCGATGATGCCGATGAAGATCACCAGCGAGATGCCGTTGCCAATGCCACGCGCGGTGATCTGCTCGCCAAGCCACATCAGGAACATGGTGCCGCCGACGAGCGTGATCACAGCCGATGCGCGGAAGAATGGACCCGGATCGAGCGCCAGGCCCTGTCCCTCAAGCCCGACGGATATTCCATAAGCCTGGATCGTGGCCAAAACCACCGTGCCGTAACGGGTGTATTGGTTGATTTTGCGCCGACCGGCCTCGCCCTCCTTCTTCAGCTGCTCGAGCGACGGCACCATGGCGGTGGCGAGCTGCATAATGATTGAGGAGGTGATGTAGGGCATGATGCCCAGCGAGAAGATCGCCATCCGGCTGACCGCCCCGCCCGCGAACATGTTGAAGACGCCCAGGATGCCGCCCTGGGTCTGTTCGATGAAGATCCGCAGTTGTTCAGTGTCGATCCCGGGCATCGGGATGAAGGTGCCGAGGCGATAGACGCACAACATGCCCAGCGTGAAGAAAATTCGCCGCTGCAGGTCCTTGGCCTGGCCAAGCGCGCTCCAGCTCAGGTTGGCGGCCATTTGTTCGGCTGCTGATGCCATGTCTCGCTCTCTTTATCCCGCGGATCGTCTAGCGCCCCGCCCCTATCTGGGGCCTGGGCGCCGCCGGCTCAACCCTCGGCGTCGGCCTCTGCCTTCGGCGCGGGCTCTTCCGTTGCCGCCGGGGCACGGGTGGTCAGGCTGCCCTTGGCCGCCTCGACGGCCGCGACCGCCGACTTGCTGGCACCGGTCACCTCGATTTTTATGCCGGCCGCTTTCAGCTCACCCTTCGCCAGCACGCGCACGCCGTCATGAAGGCGCCGTACCATGCCGGACTGAACCAGTGCCGCCTCGTCGATCGTGGCCTTCGGGTCCAGCTTTCCCGCGTCGATGAACTTCTGGATGTTGCCCAGGTTCACCACCGCATAGCGCTTGGCGAAGATGTTGTTGAAGCCGCGCTTCGGCAGACGCCGGTGTAGCGGCATCTGGCCGCCCTCAAAGCCCTTGATGGCGACGCCCGAGCGGGACTTCTGGCCGTTCATGCCGCGCCCGCCCAGCGAACCGGTGCCGGAACCGGGTCCGCGCCCCACACGCTTGCGCGCTGTGCGGGCGCCTGGATTGTCGCTGAGTTCGTGAATCTTCATGACGCATTCTCCTCTTGCCGGATCGGCGGGGCGATGCGTCCTGCCCTGCCGCCACAGCCTAATCGTGAAGGAGCGCTCAGCCGCGCTCCTCGATGATCTCGACCAGATGCGAAATCTTGGCAACCATGCCACGCACGGCTGGCGTATCTTCCAGCTCGCGTGTCTTGTGCATTTTGTTCAGCCCCAAGCCGATCAGCGTCTGGCGCTGTTCGACCGGGCGGCGGATCGGGCTGCCGACCTGCTTGACGACGATCGTCTTTGCCATCTCGCGTCCTCCTTACTCGGCCGTAGCTTCGGCCGGAGCGGGCACTTCATCGCGGGCCGGCAGGATCTCGGCCACCTTCTTGCCCCGGCGCGCCGCGACCTGACGGGGGCTCAGCTCGCGCTTCAGCCCATCGAAGGTGGCGCGCACCATGTTGTAGGGGTTCTGGCTGCCGGTCGATTTGGCGACCACGTCGGCGACGCCCAGCATCTCGAAGACCGCGCGGCAGGGACCGCCGGCGATGATGCCGGTGCCCTGGGGTGCGGTGCGCATCACAACATTGCCGGCGCCCCAGCGTCCTTCGATGTCGTGGTGCAGGGTGCGGCCCTCGCGCAGCGGCACCCGGATCATCTGGCGCTTGGCCTCCTCGGTCGCCTTGCGGATCGCCTCGGGCACCTCCTTGGCCTTGCCCGAGCCGAAGCCCACGCGGCCTTTCTGGTCACCCACGATCACCAGCGCCGCGAAACCGAAGCGCTTGCCGCCCTTCACGGTTTTCGAGACCCGGTTGATCGCCACCAGGCGATCGGCAAATTCCGGTTCGCGGTTGTCGTCGCGGCGGTCGCGCCGCTGTCCGCCCCGTCTTCCGTCACGTTCTGCCATTATCGCCTCCTCAGAACTTCAGCCCGCCCTCGCGGGCGGCATCGGCGAGGGCCTTGACCTTGCCGTGGAAAAGATAGCCGCCCCGATCGAGATAGACTTCCTCGATCCCGGCGGCCTTGGCACGCTGGGCGATCTCGGCGCCGATCTTGGCAGAGGCCTCCACATTGTTCTTGCCCACCAGGCCCAGCTTCGGTTCCAGCGTCGAGGCCGCGGCCAGGGTTCGGCCCTGCACGTCGTCGATCACCTGGGCCGAGATATTCTTCAGCGACCGGTGGACGCTGAGGCGCGGCCGGCCGGCCGCCACCTTGCGGAGTTTGTTCCGGACGCGCAGACGGCGCCGCTGGAACAAGGCACGCTTGTTGTTGGCCATCGTCTCGCGCTCCTTACTTCTTCTTGCCTTCCTTGCGGAAGATGTATTCGCCCTTGTAGCGCACGCCCTTGCCCTTGAAGGGCTCGGGCCGGCGCCAATCGCGAATCTCGGCAGCTACCTGGCCGACGCGCTGCTGGTCGATGCCGGTGATCGCGATCTCGGTGGGCTTCTCGCACTTGATCTCGATACCTTCCGGGATCTCGAATTCCACATCGTGGCTGTAGCCGAGCGACAGCTTCAGGGTTTTTCCCTGGACCTGAGCGCGATAGCCGACGCCGGTGATCTCGAGCTCCTTCTTGAAGCCCTCGGTCACGCCAGCCACCAGATTGGCGACCTGCGTCCGCGTCATGCCCCATTGCTGGCGCGCGCGCTTCGAGAGACCGCGCGGATTGATGCGGATCGCGTTGTCCTCGATCACCAGGTCCACGTCGTCCGTCGCGGTGAAGCTGCGCACGCCTTTTGGGCCCTTGACCTCGATGGTCTGGCCGGAGGTCGAGGCCGAGACACCGCTCGGCATCTCTACCGGTTTCTTTCCGATACGAGACATTCTTCCCTCCTCAGAAGACCGTGCAGAGCACTTCGCCGCCGACATTCTCGGACCGCGCGCGGGTATCCGACATGATGCCCTTCGACGTCGAGACGATCGAGACGCCAAGGCCATTGCGGACCTGCGGAACCGCCTTGACCGAGGTATAGACCCGGCGGCCAGGGGTCGAGACGCGCTTCAACTCGCGGATCACCGGTTCACCGTCGAAATACTTCAGCGAGATCTCGAAGGCGGGCTTGCCATCAATGCCCTCCACCGGATCGTAGCCGCGGATATAGCCCTCGGATTTCAGCACATCCAGAACCCAGCCGCGCAACTTCGAGGCGGGCGTCTTGACCGTCGACTTGGACCGCATCTGCGCATTGCGGATGCGGGTCAGCATATCGCCGAGAGGATCGTTCATCGACATCTTGCCCTCCTCACCAACTCGACTTGACCATGCCCGGAATCTCGCCATGTGAGGCGAGATCGCGCAGTGCGATGCGGCTCATCTTGAGCTTGCGGTAATAGGCGCGCGGGCGCCCGGAAACCTGGCAGCGGTTGTTCAGGCGGCTGGGCGCCGAGTTCCGCGGCAGCTTGGCCAACTTCAGCCGCGCCTTGAACCGCTCTTCCATTGACTGCTTCTCGTCGTTGGCAATCTCTTTCAGCTGCGCGCGCTTCTCGGCGTATTTCGCCGCCAGGCGCTCGCGCTTCTTTTGCCGTTCGACCATGCTCACTTTTGCCATAACCGGTCCCTCCCGATCAGTTCACGAACGGCATGTTGAAGTGGCTCAACAATGCCCTCGCCTCGGCATCGGTGGACGCCGTCGTGGTGATAATGATGTCCATGCCCCGGATCTCGTCGACCTTGTCGTAGTCGATCTCCGGGAACACGATGTGCTCCTTGATGCCCATGGCGAAGTTGCCGCGGCCATCGAAATGCTTGCCCCGAAGCCCGCGGAAGTCGCGCACTCGTGGCAGGGCGATCATGACCAGCCGGTCCAGGAAGTCGTACATCCGGTCCTGGCGAAGGGTCACCTTGGTGCCGATCGCCATGCCGTCGCGCAGCTTGAAAGTGGCGATCGACTTCTTGGCCTTGTTGATCACCGGCTTCTGGCCCGCGATCATCATCAGGTCGTCATGGGCCGCTTTGATCTTTTTCGAATCCGAGACCGCGTCGCCCACCCCCATGTTCAGCACGATCTTATCGAGCCGGGGGATCTGCATGTCGTTCTTGTAGCCGAACTCCTCCTTGAGCGCGGCGCGTATCTGGGTCGCGTAGAGCGTCTTCAGACGCGGGACGTATGCCGAGCCGTCAGCCATCGATGACCTCCCCGGATTTCTTGGCGAAGCGCACCTTGGTGCCATCTTCCAGGAACTTGAAGCCGACGCGGGTGGCGCCGCCTTCCTTCGGATCGACCAGCGCGATATTCGAGAGGTCGATTGGCCCCTCCTTGGGGACGCGGCCACCCTGGCTGGTCTGGGTTTGGCGCGTGTGCCGGATCACCATGTTGACGCCCGAGACGACCGCACGGCCCTCCTTTGGAATGACCTGAAGGATGTCGCCTTCCTTGCCCTTGTCGCGCCCGGCGAGCACCACCACGTGGTCGCCCTTTTTCAGCTTGGCAGCCATCAGAGCACCTCCGGGGCCAGCGAGATGATTTTCATGAAGTTCTTCTGCCGAAGTTCGCGCACGACTGGGCCGAAGATACGGGTGCCGATCGGTTCGTTCGCGTTCGACAGGATCACCGCCGCGTTTCGGTCGAAGCGGATCGAGGTGCCGTCGTCGCGGCGCACTTCCTTGGCGGTACGCACCACGACGGCGCGGCGCACGTCGCCCTTCTTGACGCGACCGCGCGGGATCGCCTCTTTGACACTGACGACGATGATGTCGCCCACATGGGCGTATTTGCGCTTCGCGCCGCCCAGCACCTTGATGCACTGGACCCGGCGCGCGCCCGAGTTGTCGGCGACGTCCAGATTGGTCTGCATCTGGATCATGTTGGTTTCTCCCGACCTTGGCCTATCCGCTGATACGCATCTGGCCTGGTTTCGACAAAACCGGGGGTCGTGTCAGGTCAGCTCGCCTGGGTCACGACCTCCCAGCGTTTGGATTTCGAGCGCGGCGCGCATTCCTGGATACGCACCAGATCGCCCACCTTGCAGGAATTGCCCTGGTCATGGGCGCGGTATTTCTTCGAGCTGCGCACGGTTTTCTTCATCACCGGATGCGTATAGCGCCGCTCGACCTGAACCGTGACGGTCTGGTCGTTCTTGTCGCTGACGACGGTGCCCGAGAGAATTCGTTTCGGCATGTCTGTTCCCTTACTCCGACCCAGCGCCTGACTGGGCGGCCGCGCGGGCCTTCTCATTCAGGATCGACTTCACCCGGGCGGCGTCGCGGCGGACCGTGCGCTTGCGGGCAGTGTTTTCAAGCTGACCGGTGGCGGCCTGGAAGCGGAGGTTGAACGCCTCCTTCTTCAGGCTCTCGACCTCCTCGCGGAGCTGATCCGGTGTCTTGTCGCGCAGCTCTTCGGCCTTCATGGCGACATGTCCTTCCATTGACAGATATGCGCGGCCCAAGGCCTCGCATCATTCATCAAAACGCCGGGCTCGATCGCTCGGGCCCCGGCCCATTCCTATTACCAGTCCTCGCGGGCGACGATCCGGCACTTTACCGACATCTTCATGGCGGCGAGACGGAGCGCCTCCCTTGCCACAGGTTCGCTGACGCCGTCAATCTCGAACATGATCCGGCCGGGCTTGACCTTGGCCGCCCAGTATTCCGGCGAGCCCTTGCCCTTGCCCATTCTGACCTCGATCGGCTTCTGGCTGATCGGCACGTCCGGGAAGATGCGGATCCAGACGCGGCCCTGGCGCTTCATGTGGCGTGTCATGGCACGCCGCGCCGCCTCGATCTGGCGCGCGTTGATCCGGTCTGGCTCGATCGCCTTAAGCCCGAACGAACCGAAGTTCAGGTCCGAGCCGCCCTTGGCCTCGCCCTTGATGCGGCCCTTCTGCTGCTTGCGGAATTTCGTGCGTTTCGGCGAAAGCATGGTTCCTGCTCCTCAAGCGGTCTCAGCGCTGCGGCCGGCCGCCGGGACGACCCCCGCCGCCAGCGGGGCGGCCCGCGCCGCCTTCTTGGATTTCCTGCTGGCGCCGATCGCGGGCCGAGGGGTCATGCTCCATGACCTCGCCCTTGAAGATCCACACCTTGATCCCGATGATCCCGTAGGCGGTCTTGGCCTCGGAATGGGCATAGTCGATATCCGCGCGCAGGGTGTGCAGCGGCACCCGACCCTCGCGGTACCATTCGGTCCGGGCAATCTCGGCGCCGCCCAAACGGCCCGCCACGTTCACCCGGATGCCCTGGGCGCCCATGCGCATGGTGTTCTGAACCGAGCGCTTCATGGCGCGGCGGAACGACACCCGGCGCTCGAGCTGCTGGGCGATGTTCTCGGCGACCAGCTGGGCGTCCAGTTCCGGGCGGCGGATCTCGACGATGTTCAGATGCAGCTCGGAACTCGTCAGCTCGGCCACCTTCTTGCGCAGATTCTCGATATCGGCGCCTTTTTTGCCGATGATCACGCCCGGGCGCGCGGTGTGGATCGTCACCCGGCACTTTTTGTGGGGCCGCTCGATCACCACCCGGCTGACGCCAGCCTGGGCGCATTCCTTCTTGATGTAGTCCCGGATCTTCAGATCCTCGTGCAGCAGATCACCATATTCCTTGGTGTCCGCGTACCAGCGGCTGTCCCAGGTCCGGTTGATGCCCACACGCAGGCCGATCGGATTGACTTTGTGTCCCATTAGGCCTGCTCCTCTACCTGGCGGACCTTGATCGTCAACTGGCTGAACGGCTTCATGATCCGCCCAAAGCGCCCGCGCGCCCGTGGCCGGCCGCGCTTCATCACCATGTTCTTGCCGACCCATGCCTCGGCGACGACCAACTCGTCGATATCGAGGCCATGATTGTTCTCGGCATTGGCGACCGCCGATTGCAGGGTCTTCTTCACGTCCTCGGCGATGCGCTTCCTCGAGAAGGTCAGCATCGACAGCGCGCTGTCGACCGGCTTTCCGCGGATCATCTCGGCGACCAGATTCAGCTTTTGAGGGCTGACCCGGATCATCCGGTTCACGGCCATTGCCTCGTTGTCGGCGCAGCGGCGGGGGTTGTTGTCCTTGCCCATGCTTATCTCCGCTTCGCTTTCTTGTCGGCCGCGTGGCTGTAATAGGTGCGCGTCGGCGCGAACTCGCCGAACTTGTGGCCGATCATGTCCTCGCTCACGTTGACGGGGATGTGCTTCTTGCCATTATAGACCCCGAAGGTCAGCCCGACGAACTGCGGCAGGATGGTCGACCGGCGCGACCAGATCTTGATCACCTCGTTGCGGCCCGATTCGCGCGCCTTCGCGGCCTTTTTGAGCACGAAGGAGTCGACGAACGGACCCTTCCAAACGGAACGTGCCATTAGACGGTCTCCTTACTTGCCCTTGCGCGCATGACGGCTGCGCAGGATGTATTTGTCGGTCTTCTTGTTCGAACGGGTTCGCCGGCCCTTGGTCGGCTTGCCCCAGGGAGTGACCGGGTGCCGGCCGCCCGACGAGCGGCCTTCGCCGCCGCCATGGGGGTGATCGATCGGGTTCATCGCAACACCGCGCACCGAGGGCCGCTTGCCCATATGGCGCACCCGGCCCGCCTTGCCCATGTTCTGGTTGGCGTTGTCCGAGTTCGAGACCGCGCCGACGGTCGCCATGCATTCCTGGCGCACGACGCGCATCTCACCCGAGCTTAGGCGAAGCTGCGCATAGCCCCCGTCGCGGCCAACGAACTGGGCGTAGTTGCCCGCGGCGCGCGCGATCTGGCCGCCCTTGCCGGGTTTCAGCTCGATATTGTGCACGATCGTGCCGATCGGCATGCCCGCGAACGGCATCGCGTTGCCGGGCTTGATATCAACCTTCGCGCCCGAGACCACCGTGTCGCCCACACCCATCCGCTGCGGCGCCAGGATATATGCCTGCTCGCCGTCCTCGTAGCGGACCAGCGCGATGAACGCGGTTCGGTTCGGGTCGTATTCGATCCGCTCGACCGACGCCGGCACGTCGTGCTTGCGCCGTTTGAAATCGACGATGCGGTAGAGCCGCTTGGCCCCGCCGCCGC
>JAOTXT010000031.1 GCA_029862205.1 Paracoccaceae bacterium | reverse complement strand
ACGGTTCTCTACCTGCAACACACCGAGATGTGGAACGTCTCGCGCGATGTGGCGCGCCGGGTCGCGGTGGGCGACATGGTCGAGACCGACGTGTACCAGGTCGTCCAGAACGAGATGTTCCTCTACAGCAAGGCCTATACGGTCGCCACCTCGCAGCCGACCGATCTGGATGTGCAGATCGCGATCCAGACGACGATCGCCGATGCGAGCGTTTTCGGGATCTTCCAAGCCGTGCTGAACAACGATCTGACCGCCGTCGTCACCATGCGCCGCGAGCCGATCTGATCGCATTTTCGATCAGGTAGGTTCCGGGCCTGGCCGGCGGCTGGCAAAGGGAGACAAAACATGTGGCGTGCGAAGTTCGAGGAATTCGCCCGGGACGAGTCCGGTGGCGGCACCATCATGGGCCTCTACTGGTTCATCACCTTGGTCATGATCTGCGGCCTAGCCGTGGATATCACCGACGGCTTCCGCGCCCGCACGATGTTGCAGGCCACGGCCGACGCAACCGCGCTGGCAGGCGCGATCGACTTGCCCGACCGCAATACTGTCGCCGCGGCCGCGGTCACCAATGCCTATGACAACATGCCGCAAGGCGAGAATGGCACGGTGCTGCGCAGCACCGACGTGATTGTCGGCAAATGGGATGGCGCGACCAAGGCGATCGATCAGAACGATCCCGAACCAGACGCGGTGATGGTGACCGTGCATCGGTCCTCGGCCAACGAGAACGCGATGCCGGTTAACTTCCTGCGGATCATCGGGCTATACAATTGGGAGATCACCACCCAGGCGGTGGCGCAGCGCTTCATCCCGGAATGCCTGCGTGACGGACTGATCGCGCGCGAGATCGTCGACATCTCGTCGAACAATGACTTCGTGCGCGAGATTTGCGTCCACGGCCAGCTGGGCGTGGACATGCAGAACGGCAATTACCACGAGCTGGGCGTCACGGTGAGCATGCCGAAACTGGACATGCTGACGATCCCCACCGGCGGGATGGAGAGCAATCCAGGCCTGCCCGAGGCGCTGCGCGAGAACATCCTGGATCCGCGCATGGTCAATCACGTGGACGAGATCATGCGCAGCATGATTGATCAAACGAACACGGTGATCCCTGAATACATTCAGCCGTACATTGATCTAACGGACCCAGATGTATTCCAAATCGTGGACGAGAAGTTCGATCTTTCGACCGCCGTGCCTGGACGCATCTACAAGGTCGAGTGCGCGCCGAACAAGAATGCGCAAATTCCGGCTAATTCGATCGTTGACAGCGTCATCGTCATCGCCGAGTGCGAGATCAAGGTGAACGCCGGCGCCACGATTACGAACACCGTGCTGGGCTCGCTGTCGGGTGGCAATCCCGGTCAGGGCCAGGGCGGGGGCGTGTCAAGCGCCAATATCAATATCGCGGCCAATGTCCAATTGGGCCTGCCGGATAATTGTGCCGATGGCGGCGGCTTGCTGTTGCTGTCGAATGCCACCATCCACACCGCCGCCACGACCTCGATCGACGGGGTGCAGATGGTCGCGGCCGGGGATATCGAACTCGGTGCGCGGGACGAGGGGATCAACGGCATTTCGGCGCAGTCGGGCGGCACCATCAAGCTGACTTCGAACAACCAGTTCGGGCTCTGCGCGGGCGGCGGGCCAAATCTTTTCACGGTTCCCTATTACCGCCTGGTCCTCTGAGGGAGAGACAGAGGACCGAGCATACGGAAGCGGGGGTCTGACGGCGGCGCGGCATGACCGTGGCCGCCGTCAGCTATTTTGGGCGCGTATATTCGGGAGAGCCCTCGTAGATCTGCGTTTCGTCCATCGGCGCGACGCGCAGGATGTTGGTGGTACCCGGCTGGTTGAAGGGCACGCCCGCGGTGACGATGACCCGGTCATCGTCGGTGGCAAGTCCGTCCTCGCGCGCCGCGCGGATCGCGTTTACGACCGCCAGCTTGAATCGGTCCACGCCGGCGCTGATCACGCAGTGCAGGCCCCAGGCCAGGCTGAGGCGCCGCGCGGTTTCCTCGATCGGCGTCAGCGCCAGGATCGGAACGGCGGGGCGTTCGCGCGAGGCCAGAAGCGCGGTTGTGCCGGAATGGGTGAAGCAGCAGATCGCCTTGACGTCGGTCGATTCTGCCACTTCGCGCGCCGCAGCCGTGATCGCGTCCGCAACGGTTTCACGCTCTAGCACCGGGCCGGCGTCGATCGCCCGGCGATAGCTTTCCTCGCGCTCGACCGAGCGCGCGATCGCGTCCATCATCGCCACTGCCTCGACCGGAAAATCTCCGACAGCCGATTCCGCGGACAGCATCACCGCATCCGTTCCCTCGTAGATCGCGTTGGCCACATCGGAGACCTCGGCGCGGGTCGGCACCGGCGAGGTGATCATGCTCTCCAGCATCTGGGTCGCGACGATCACCGGCTTGCCGGCGCGGCGGCATTCCCGGATCATCCGCTTCTGCATCGCGGGCAGTTCCGCCACCGGCATCTCGACCCCCAAATCGCCGCGCGCCACCATGATGCCGTCGACGATGTCGAGAATGTCATCGAAGCGCGCCACGCAGGCCGGTTTCTCGACCTTCACCATGATCGCCGCGTTCCGCTCGCCGACCAACTCGCGTGCCTCGATCACATCCTCGGGCCTTTGAACGAAGCTTAGTGCCAACCAGTCGATCCCCAGACCCAGCACGAATTCCAGATCCAGCCGGTCCTTTTCGGTCAGGGCCGCGAGAGGCAGCACCACGTCGGGCACGTTGACGCCCTTGTTGTTCGAGATCTCGCCCCCCACCACAACATCGCAATCGGCCGACGAGGCATCACAGGCGCGCACGGTCAGACGGAGCTTGCCGTCATTGACCAGAAGGGTCGAGCCCGGCTCCAGCGCGGCGAAGATCTCGGGGTGCGGCAGCTGCACCCTCACCGCGTCGCCCGGCGCCTCGTCCAAGTCGAAGCGGAAACTGCGGCCCGGGATCAGTTCCACCGGGCCGTTGCCGAACCGCCCGACGCGCAGCTTCGGCCCCTGGAGGTCCGCCAGGATGCCGATCGGGCGGCCAACCTGGTGTTCGATTTCGCGAATCGTTGCGTGACGCTGAGCGATGTCTTCATGGGTGCCGTGGCTCATGTTGAGGCGGAAGACATCGACCCCGGCATCGAACAGCTTCAGCAACATCTCGCGCGAGGACGAGGCGGGCCCGACGGTCGCGACGACTTTCACGCTTCTTTCGCGGTGCAACGATAAATTCCTTTGATGATGGCATTTTCCCGCGCCGATCATCGCCTTGTCCCGCGACAGTTGCAAGAAAGCATGGTTGCTGGGCCCCTTGTCTCGGGGACGGCTTGCCCGGTAAAGTCCGCGCTTCCAGTCCTCCCGCAGACCGCCGGACCCGTCCATGAGTACCTTCGAACCTGTCGAGCTTGTCCCTGCCGCCGCGCCCAGTGCGGCTGAGACCGTTCCAGGCTTGCTGCTGATCTGTGATCATGCGCGCAACGCGGTGCCGCCCGAGGTCGGCGAATTGGGCTTGCCGCCCCATGACATGGCGCGCCATATCGCCTGGGACGTGGGCGCGCGCGGGGTGACGCTGGGCCTGGCCCAGCGCCTGGGCGCTCCGGCCGTGCTGTCGACCTTCTCGCGTCTGGTGATCGATCCGAACCGGGGCGAGGACGATCCGACCCTGGTCATGCGCCTCTCTGACGGGTCAATCATCCCGGGCAACCGGCATATTGGCGAGGCCGAGATCGAGCGGCGCAAGCAGGTCTATTTCCGCCCCTATCATGCGGCGATCCGCGACCAGATCGACCGCATCGAGGCGGCGGGTCAAGACCCCGTGCTGGTCTCGATGCACTCGTTTACACCCAATTTCCAGGGCCGGCCCCAACGGGAATGGCATGTGGGGCTATTGTGGGACCAGGACGACCGGCTGCTGCGTCCGATGCTGGACATTATGCGCGGCCAGCCGGATATCTCGGTCGGCGATAACGAGCCCTATTCGGGGCGGCTATTTGGCGATTGCATGTGGACCCACGGCACCAGCCGCGGACTGCCGCATATCCTGATCGAGATCCGCAATGACCTGATCGCCGAGGCGCCGGATCAGGCCCGCTGGGCCCAGCGCCTGGCGCCGGTGATCTGCGAGTCGGTCGCCCGTATGCGCGCCGCGAATGAGCCGGCGGTAGAAGCGGATGCGCCCGATACGGCGGCTTGAGCGGCGCGCGCCGCGCGCCATATTCGAGTGAGGCGATGACCGCCTAGGAGACTCCAATGACAGACTTGAACGAGACCGAAATCCAGGCCGCCGTCTTCCGCCGCCTGCGCGATCATCTGCGTAGCCGCACGGATGTGCAGAATATCGACCTGATGAACCTTTCCGGATTCTGCCGCAACTGCCTCAGCCGTTGGTATCAGGAGGCCGCGGCCGAGCAAGGGGCCGAGATCGGCAAGGCCGATGCCCGCGAGATCGTCTACGGGATGCCCTATGACGATTGGCGCGACAAATACCAGACCGAGGCGACGGCCGAGCAGCAGGCGGCCTTCAAAGCGTCGAATCCCGATCACTGAGCAACATGCCGCTCGTCCCGGAATTCACCGCGCTCTGGCCGACGACGCTGATGCGCCACGCGCTGCCGGGGGCCGAGGCGGCGAACCCGGTCCTGGCCGAGCTGATCGAGGGCATGGACGCGGCCCAGCACGACATGACCGCAGATTATCTGGCGGGCGACCTGTTCGACCATCCCCATCCGGCGCTTGGCTGGCTGAAATCCTGCCTCGACCGGGCGGTGTTGGACTATGCGCGCCATGCGGGCATCGACTATGACCTGGAGTGGCGGTTGCAGGCCTGGCCCAACCTCAACCGGTTCGGCGACTACCACAACCTGCACAACCACCCGCATTCCTGGCTGAGCGGCACCTATTACGTGCAAATGCCGGGTGGCACGGCACGCGAGGGCGGGCGGTCTGATCGCGATCCGAACGCGATCAGCTTTTTCGATCCCCGGCCACAGGCGAACATGCTGGCGATCAAGGGCGACCCCCAGGTCGATCCCGAACACCGGTTGCTGCCGCGGCCAGGCGAGGTGCTGATCTGGCCTGCCTTCCTGCATCACGCCGTGCATGTGAACCTGAGCCAGGAGCCGCGCATCTCGATCTCGTTCAACGTGGTGCTGCGTTGGAAGGACACATACCTGCCGTAGGGCGCGGTTCGCCCTGCCAGATCGCTCACCGGCGGGATAAATCCCGCCCTACGCTCGCCGCAGCCAATCGGCCGCGAACGCCACCCGGTTGGCCCCGGCGAACCGGCGCTGACGGTCAAGCTCCGCCTCGATCCGCGCCAGCCTGCCCTTCGACATGCGGACACCGGGCTGGGGCCAGAAGGCGGTTACATTGAGCAGACCCGCCTCGCGGTCGCATTTCATGTCGATCCGGCCGATCAGGCGGTTCCCCTCCAGGGCCGGAAAGACGTAGTAGCCATATTTTCGTTTATGGGCAGGGACGAAGACCTCGATCTTATAGTTGAAATTGAACAGCCTGAGCGCCCGCTTGCGGTCTCGGAGCGCGGGATCGAAGGGGCTGAGAATGCGCACGCGATCGGGTCCAGGCGGGGCTGCGCGCGCCTGCTCGACGATATCGGGCCGGGCAAAGGCGCGGCGAGGCTTCGAGCCGTCCGCGTTCTCGATCTCCACCTCGATGAGGTCGCCACCGACATGCCGCCCGCACCAATCCGCCGCCTCGGCGGGGCTGACGGAATCCCAAAATGCGGCGACCTCGCCCGAGGTCGCGAACCCCAACCGGTCGAGCGCCGAATTGCAGGCCCAGTCCAGGAAATCAGGCTCCACCGGTTCGCCGGTCCGGTGCGCGGCCGGGATCACCCGCTCGGTCAGATCATAAGCCTTTTGAAAGCCCAGGCGGTGACAGATCGCCAGCTCGCCGGTGCGCCAAAGGAATTCGAGCGCGGTCTTCGAGGGATGCCAGTCCCACCACCCGGCGCTGCCGCGCGTCTCGTCGGAACCCACATTGCGCGACATCACCGCGCCCTCGCGGGTCACATGATCGCGGATCTGGTCCAGCATCTCCAGGAACCCCTCGCGGCGCCACTCGGTCCAGCGTTCGCGGATCTTGGCGGCGTCGCGCCGGAACCGCGGCATCCAATAGGGAAAGAACCGGGTCGGGATGATCGAGGCGTCGTGGGTCCAGTTCTCGAACAGGCTTCGGTCGCGTTCCAGCAGCCGCTTCAGATGGCCCGGGCGATAGGTCTGGTTCCGCGCGAACAGGATCATGTCATGGGCCCGGGCGACCGTGTTGATGCTGTCGACCTGGACGAAGCCGATCCGCTCGATCAGCGCGAGCAAATCCGACGCTGACTGCTTCGGGCGCGGATCCTCCGCCAGGCCGTGGCGGGCCAGGAACAGGCTCCGGGCCTGGTCATTCGGGATCAGTGGGCGCGCGGTCATGAGGGCATTGGTATTGCCGCTCCAGCCGCGCGGCAACTGTCAGAGGGCTGTCAAAGCCACATGGATTTGCGCTGAGTCGCCCGCTAGGCTGCGGCAAGAGGGAGACCATGATGAAGCGCAGACTTGCCGCGATCCTGGCCGCTGACCTGGTCGGATATACGCGCCTGATGGGTCAGGACGAGGCCGGTACACTGCGCCGGCTCGGCGACCTGCGCGAGAGGGTGCTGCGGCCGATGATCGACAGCCATGGCGGACGCATCGTCAAGCTGATGGGCGATGGCATGCTGGTCGAATTCTCCAGCATCGTCGACGCGGTCAATTGCGCTCTGGCGTGGCAGGACCACACCGAAGCCGTCGTCGAGGGCGACGGCGCCCTGCGCTTCCGCATCGGCATCAACCTCGGCGGCGTGGTTGTCGAGGGGGACGACATCTACGGTGACGGGGTGAACATCGCGTCGCGGCTGGAAGGGATCGCCGATCCCGGCGGCATCTGCCTCTCGGAGGACGCGTTCCGCCAGGCGCGCGGCAAGACCGAGGCGGCCTTCGAGGACATGGGTGAGCAGCAGCTCAAGAACGTGGCCGAGCCGATCCGCGTCCACCAGGTCCGCCGCGGCACCCACGAGGACGCGCCCGCGCCCGCGCGCGCAGCGGATCCGGAGAAGCCGTCAATCGCCGTCCTCGCCTTCGCCAATATGAGCGGCAATCCGGAGCAGGAGGTCTTTAGCGACGGAATCGCCGAGGATATCATCACCCAGCTCTCGCGGTTCCGGACGCTGTTCGTGATCGCCCGCAACTCGTCCTTCGCATTCAAGGATCAGGCCGTCGACGTGAAGGAGATCGGGCGAAATCTCGGCGTCCAATACGTCGTCGAGGGCAGCGTGCGCCGCGCCGGGAGCCGGGTCCGGATCAGCGCGCAGCTCGTCGAGGCCAAGACCGGCAACCACCTCTGGGCCGAGCGCTATGACAGGGATCTCGAGGACATTTTCGCGGTCCACGACGAGGTCACCCGCAGCATCGTCGCGGTTCTGCCTGGAAGAGTTCAGGAGGATGTGGCAAGCCGCGCATCGCGTAAGCCGACAGACAACATGAAGGCGTACGAGTTGATGCTGCGCGCCAAGGCGCTGCGCGACGGGTTGAATGCCGAAGATATGGCGAAGGCACGAAGCCTGCTCGAACGGGCAATTGAGATCGATCCAGGCTATGCCCGCGCCTACATGTATCTGGCCGATACCTATGTCGTGGATCTGTGGCTGGGCCTTGCGAACGAGGAGGCCTCGGGCATGTCGCTCCAGCTTTCACGCCGTGGCGCCGCGCTCGACAACAACGACCCCTATATCCAGGATCAGCTCGGCTTCGCGTATCTTTGCGAGGGTCTCTGGGACGATGCGGAGGCCCAGTTCCAGAAGACCCTGTCGAAGATCGCCAACGAGGCGGAGTCCATGGCCTGGTGCGGCTATGGCTTCATGCTGTTGGGCCAGCACGAGAAAGCCCGCGAGGTGATCGCCGAGGCAATGCGGCTCGATCCGCTTCACCCGCCGGCGCTCGACTGGATCATGGGCCAGGTCCGCTATTTCGAGCGGCGCTATGACGAGGTGATCCGGTTCCTGATCGGCGAGGCGCTGCTGAACTCGCTGGCCCATGCCTTCCTTGCGGCGGCCTATGCGCATCTGGGCCGGGCGCGCGAGGCCGGATCGGCACTGCAGGCGTTCATCGAGGCACGCGAGCGCGAATACGCCAGCCGGGGCGTCGCCGCGTCCGAGCGCACGGTTGGCGGGCTCATGGGCAGCTATCGGCACATGTGGCGCGATACGGCCGATTGGGACCATCTGGCCGAGGGTCTGCGCAAAGCGGGTCTGCCGGGCTAGGCGAGTGTTTCAGGCGATCACACTCCGGTGTGGAGCTTTGATTTGCACGCGCTGCTCTGGTTCGATCAACCTGCTCGGACAGGGGTTCCGTGCGGAATGCCCGTTCCGGCACGGACAGACGATCGAACATCTCGCAACCGACCAGGGAGCCTCCTCATGAAAAAGACCTTATGGACCGCAGCGCTCGCCGCCGGATTTCTCGGCATCGCTCCGGCCGCTCAAGCCGGATCGGATTGCGATCCCGGCAAGGACGGTGCCGCGCTGACTTTCGAGGAGGCGCAAACGGTCTATGACTGCATCGCCGACGGCCTGCATAAAGGCTACATGAAGGGCAAGAAGCGCTGGATCCCCGAGGAATACGTCTCGGACTACCGTAACTGGACCATCGCAAACACCCTGCCGGCCAATCCGGGCTTCCATGGCGGGCGGTTCCTGCTGACCTGGGTCAACGCGGCCGGGGCCGAGGAATACCTGAAATACAAGGACGAGGATGTACACATCCCCGCCGGCACGGTGATCGCCAAGGAGAGCTTCGCGGTGACCGAGAAGGGCAAGGTCAAGAAGGGCCCGCTGTTCATCATGGAGAAGGTTGCCGCCGGCAAGTCGCCCGAGACCGACGACTGGTACTACATGATGGTCGCCCCGAACGGCGCGCCCCAGGCCGTGCCCGTGATCAAGGCCTGCTCGGAATGCCACCAGGGCAATTTCGGCCATCAGGGCGGCCTGGGCTATCCGGCCGAGGACGTGCGTATTCCGCAGTAAGCGGCCTAGACGAACGATCTGAGCCAATCGCGGCGCGCTGGAGACCCCAGCGCGCCGTTTTCTATTCTTTATCTTGACGCCTCTCGCCCGCCGCAGGATCGTGCCGGGCGCCCATCCCGGAACAGAAACACCATCGATGACCCGAGACCTGGAAACCGAGTTCCTGACGCTGCACGAATTCGTTGCCGCCGCTCATGCGCGGCTCGATGCCAATGGCTGGGACTATCTGATCGGCGCCGCCGAGACCGAGACCACCGCGGCGCGTAATCGCCGGGCGTTGGATTCCATCGCGCTGAGGCCCCGGGTGCTGATCGATGTGAGCGACGTGGATACGGCTCACACATTCCTGGGCCGGGCCCAGCGCCTGCCGATCCTGCTGGCGCCGGTGGGCGGGCTCGAGACATTCGATCCGGAGGGCGCGGTGGCCGCCGCCCGGGCCGCGGGCGATTTCGGGGTTCCGGCCATGGTCAGCTCGGTCTCGCAGCGCACCAAGGCCGAGGTGCGCGCGGCCAGTGATCACCAGGCCTTCTTCCAGCTCTATGTGCGCGGCGGCGGACGGTTCATCGAGGAGCATGTGGAGCAGGCGATCGAGGCGGGACTGGACGGCTTTTGCCTGACCGTCGACACGGCGCATTACTCGCGGCGCGAGCGCGACATCGTCAAGCGGTTCCAAAAACCCTGGCGCCGGGGCATCGATCTGGATGCTTACGAATATCAGAAGGGGCTCACCTGGGATGACGTCGCGCGCATCCGAAAGGCCTACGACATTCCGCTGATCCTCAAAGGCGTCGCCACTGCCGAGGATGCCCGCATCGCCGCCGATCACGGGGTCGAGGTGGTCTATGTCTCGAACCATGGGGGCCGGCAATTGGACCACGGCCGGGGCGCGATGGAGGTTCTGCCAGAGGTCGTCGAGGCGGTTGGCGGCAAGGTCACGATCGTCGTCGATGGCGGCTTCTACCGGGGAACCGACATTGTGAAAGCGATCGCGATGGGCGCCGACGCGGTCGGGCTGGGGCGGCTCTATTGCTATGGCCTGGCCGCGGCCGGTCCGCCTGGTGTGGTCCGCCTGCTCGAGATTCTCGAACACGAGGTCCAGACGGCGATGGGGCTTTTGGGGGTTGCGCGGCTTGCCGATCTTGACGCGATCTATCTGCATCATGGGGCGCCGCAAGTCACGGCGCCTACCGTTCTCAGCGCGTTTCCGCTGCTCGATATCTAGTCAAGAAAAGAGGGGGTGCCGGGCGAGTGTGGGATATGTGAGGTTCGCCCGGCACCCCGGAGAGAGGGCAGTCTGAGAAAAGCCCTACTTCTTAACCGGCCGCCGCGGATTTCAACGGCGTGACGGTGCTTGCTGTTTCAGTACGCTCGAAGACCATGACGCCGCCTTCCGAGCCCAGATCAAATCCATGTTTGGTCATCTCGATGAAGACCTCGACATGATCCGGGCATTCGTCCGCCGGTGCGCTGCAATCGAGCACGATGCGCCGGACATTCGACAGATCGGCCTCGGCCAAGAGCCGCATCGAGGCGCCGGGAATCTCGCAGACGATCGTGTCGATCCGCTCTTCGGCCAGGATCAGGTTCAGATCCATGCTCGGCACCAGCATCACCTGGCTCGACGGCCTCTCGGAGGGCAGGATCGAGGAATCGCGGATATCCGACTGAGGGTAGAACGGAACCCGTTTTCCAGCATCGTGGGTCAGGATCGCGTTGACCGCCTCGACCCATCCAACACCGTTCAGCCGGTGCAGCCGGTTCATGTAGCCTATCAGGCGGGGATCCGCCTCGACCGCCAAGACGCGCTCGGCGCCGCAATTGGCGGCGATATGGCTCGACACGATACCCAGGCCAGCCCCGATCACCAGGACACGCTCGCCGGAGAAATCGGCATCGGCCAGATGCGCGATCAGGTCGGCGCTGTAGCTGCCGCTGTCGATTTCACTGCGCATCTCAGGGGCAACGAAGTCCGCGCAAGCCGGATCGTCAATCGGCACCCTAATCCCAGCGGGATGGAGAATTTCAGTGGAAGGAGCCTGCCGAGGACGCCGGCTAGCCAGATCGATAACATTGGACATCACACACACCGTTTACTTCACACATTACGCAACACGCGCACATCGAAACGAGAACACACCGTCCCACAAATTCTCTCAGAAATCGCCATATTTGGTCAAAATTCCTGTTTTTTGAATGATTTGCACTTTTCGATATATGCAGAGGGCGCGGCTACTCGCCCTCAGGTTGCACGGACCGTTCGGTTCTAAAACCAAGCGTGTGCGGGATTAAATTCGAACAGCCGGCCAAGTTCGGGTCTGCTACCGGTCACGCCCGCCAGACGCAGGCAATGCCAGGCAAGCGCGTGATTCGACGAGGTCACGGGCAGGCCACATTCCGCCTCGATCTCGGCCACCGCGTCGAGCAGATGCACCGAAGTACACGAGACGAAAACCGCGTCCACCTTGTGATCCGCGGTGATCCGGCGCACCGCGGCTTTCAGGCTGGCTCCGTCGATGCCGGCCACGACCGCGTCGTCCTGCTCGTTGAACGAGCCGAAAACCGGCACCTGGTAGCCCTTGCCGGTGATGTAACCGCGCACGATTTCGTTGACGTCCCGGCGATAGGGGGTCAGGACCGCGATCCGGCGCGCATCAAGCACATCGAAAGCGGCGAAGGCGGCGCTGATGGGGTTCGTCGGTTTGGTCCCTGGCCGTGCCTTGGCAATTGCCTGGGCCACCGCCTCCTCGCCCAGCACCATCGAGGCCGAGGTGCATCCGAAAGCGACCACGTCCAGATCGGCGCCCGGTAGGATCAGGTCAACGGTATCGGTGATCAGCGGACCCATCGCGGCCAGGCTTTCGGGCGTGATCTTTGGCGAGTTCCTGATCCGCGCCTCGTAATAGTCGATGCCCTCGGCCAGGCCAGGCGTCGCGAAGACCCGGCGGAACTCGTGCTCCATCGTGTAGTCCGAGGCCAGTACCACCAGCCCGATCTTGGCGCGGGCGCCGATCACGGCTTCAGTATCGAACGGCAGGTGCTCGATCAGCTCGCAATCGGCCGGTTCGCTTTCGGCGGCGCTTGGGACATCGTCTCGCATGGCCCGGTCTCCCCGGTATTGGCGCTTGCCCGAGTATGACCGCATCGGCGGCGGCTTGGAAGGGCCACTAGCAATCCGGCACGTTCACCGCGAGGCCGCCGAGCGACGTTTCCTTGTATTTGGTGTTCATGTCCGCGCCGGTCTCGCGCATGGTCTTGATGCAGGCATCGAGCGAGACCAGGTGCTTGCCGTCGCCGCGCAGCGCCAGCGAGGCGGCGGAAACCGCCTTGATGGCGCCGAGCCCGTTGCGCTCGATACAGGGCACCTGCACCAGCCCCTTCACTGGGTCGCAGGTCATGCCCAGGTGATGCTCCAGCGCGATCTCGGCCGCGTTCTCGACCTGCTCGGGGCTCCCGCCCATGGCGGCGCAAAGCCCGCCCGCGGCCATCGCCGCGGCCGAGCCGACTTCCGCCTGGCAGCCGCATTCGGCGCCCGAGATCGAGGCATTGTGCTTGACGATCCCGCCGATTGCGGCGCCGGTCAGGAACATGTCGCGCAAGCCATCGCGGTTTGACCCGACGATATGGTCCAGGTAGTAGCGGCAAACGGACGGAAAGACCCCGGCAGCCCCGTTCGTGGGCGAGGTCACGACCTGACCGCCCGCCGCGTTCTCCTCGTTGACCGCCATGGCGTAGACCGAGAGCCAATCGTTGGCCACATGGGGCTGCAGCTGATTGCGGCCGCGCTCGGCCAGAAGCTGCTCGTGGATGCCCTTGGCGCGACGGCGCACATCGAGGCCGCCCGGCAGGGTGCCGCCCTGAGCGAGGCCGCGGTCGATGCAGCCGGTCATGACCCCCCACAATTGGTCGATGCCGCGGTCGAGCTCGGCCTTGCCGATCCGCGATTCCTCGTTGGCGCGCTTCATCGCGGCGATCGACAGGCCCGAGCGCGCCGCCATCTCCAGCATCTCGTCGGCGGTCGAGAACGGGAAGGGGGCGCCTTCATTCGGGCCCTCGGCCTGGGGCGAGTCCTCGGCCTCCATCTCCGCCTCGGTCTTCACGAAGCCGCCGCCAACCGAATAAAAGGTCTCGCTCAGATGCAGATTACCCGCCGCGTCGTGGGCCGAGAGCACCAGGGCATTCGCATGGAGCGGCAGGGCGGGGCCGAAATCGAAGATCACGTCCCGGTCCGGGTCGAATGCGATTTCGCCCAAGCCCGGCGCCTCGAGCCGCTTCCCGGCCCGGATACGGGTCTCGATCTCGTCCACCTTTGCCGGGTCCAGCGTGTCCGGCTGGAAGCCCGCCAGCCCCAGGATCACCGCCCGGTCGCTGGCATGGCCCTTGCCGGTGAAGGCGAGCGAGCCATGCAGCCGGCATTCGAGCCGCGCCACGGGCCCGGCGCCGGGCACCTTCTTCGAGCCCTCCGCCAAATCGCCAAGGAACCGCGCGGCGGCGACCATCGGTCCCATCGTATGCGAGCTCGATGGGCCGATGCCGATCTTGAAGATGTCGAAAATGCTGAGGAACATGCCTCGGCTCCATGCGCAAGGGCGTCGCGCGTCTGAATATAGCAATGCGGCGCCGCCGAATATTCCGATCTCGACATCTATGCCCGCTGGTGCGACGCGAACCGGGCGCTAAGATGGCCGCCGAATCCCAAGGTGAGCATCTTTGGGGGGCCATCTATGGGGGGAGCGCCATGACCGACCGACTGCCGCCGGCCGAGCTTGGCAAGCGCGCCGCTGCGCTGCGCGCGCTGGAGTTCGTCGAGGACGGAATGAAGCTGGGCCTCGGCACGGGCTCGACCGCCAAGTGGTTCGTTGAGCTGCTGGCCGAGCGGATGGAGACCGAGGGACTTAGGGTGACCGGCGTGCCAACCTCGACCCGGACGCGCGACCTGGCGGCGGCGCTGGGCATTCCCTTGACCAGCCTGGACGAGGCGGGCGCCCTGGACCTGACCGTGGACGGCGCCGATGAATTCGACGGCGACCTGAACTTGATCAAGGGCGGCGGCGGGGCGCTGTTACAGGAGAAGATCGTCGCCACCGCTTCGGCCCAGATGGTGGTGATCACCGATCCTTCGAAGGAGGTCGCGGCGCTCGGCGGCTTTCCCCTGCCGGTCGAGGTGGTGCGCTTCGGGTCGGGCACGACCATGCGCCTTATTGGCGAGGAGCTGGCGCGCCACGACGTCGCCAGCCGCGCCATGACGCTGCGTCACGGCGAGGACGCGCCTTATCTGTCGGACGAAGGGCACTATATCGTCGATCTGGACTTGAGCCGGATCGGCAACCCGCCGGCCTTGAACGCCGCCTTGAACCCGATCCCCGGCGTGGTCGAGACGGGCCTTTTCTGTGGCATCGCCAGCGCCGTGGTGGTGGGCGAGCCGGGTGGGACGGCGCGGGTGATTGGGCCGGGCGCGTGACGGAGTCTGTTGCATGACCAACTTCGACTACGACCTCTTCGTCATCGGCGGCGGCTCCGGCGGCGTGCGGGCGGCGCGGATGTCGGCTGGGTATGGCGCCAAGGTCGGGCTGGCCGAGGAATACCGCTATGGCGGCACTTGCGTGATCCGGGGCTGCGTGCCGAAGAAGCTGTTGGTCTATGCCTCCTCGTTTTCCGAGATGTTCGAGGACAGCCGCGGCTACGGCTGGTCCGAGGTGCGCCCGACCTTCGACTGGTCCAAAATGCACGGTCAGAAGGAAGCCGAGATCACCCGGCTGGAAGGGATCTACAAGGCCAATCTGGAGCGTGCCGGGGTCGAGATATTCCACACCCGCGCCACCGTCACCTCGCCTCATTCGGTAAAGCTCGCCGATGGCGCCGAGTTCGCCGCCAAGCACATCCTGATCGCCACCGGCGGCACGCCCTTCGTGCCCGAGATCGAGGGGGCTGACCTGGCGATCACCTCGAACGAGATCTTCGATATCGACCAACTGCCCGAGCGGGCCATGGTGGTGGGCGGCGGCTATATTGCCTCCGAGTTCGCCGGCATCCTCAACGGGATGGGGGTAAAGGTCACCCAAGTCTACCGCCGCGACCCAATCCTGCGCGGCTTTGACGAGGATATCCGCACCCATGTGCAAGACGCCATGCGCGGGCGTGGGGTCGAGATTCTGACCCGCGAAGATGTGGACCGGATTGCGGGCAAACCGGGCGCGCTGACTGTCCACCTGACATCCGGATCGTCCCGGCAGGTTGGGCTTGTGCTCTACGCCACGGGCCGTGTCCCGAACACGGGCGGACTGGGGCTGGAAGAGGCAGGCGTACGCCTGACCGGGAACGGCGCGGTCCAGGTGGATGATTGGTCCCAGTCCTCGATCCCTTCGATCTACGCGGTCGGCGACGTCACCGATCGGCTGGCGCTGACCCCGGTCGCGATCCGTGAGGGCGCGGCCTTCGCCGAGACGGTCTTCAACGCCACGCCCACAAAGCCCGATCATTCCATGGTGGCGACAGCGGTTTTCACCCAGCCCGAGATCGGCACGGTGGGCCTGACCGAGGACCAGGCCCGCGCGGAAGGCGAGATCGAGGTCTACCGTTCGGCGTTCCGGCCGATGTTGAACATCTTGGCCGGCCGGGACGAGAAGATGCTGATGAAGCTGATTGCCGACAAGGAGACGGACCGCGTGCGCGGGGTCCATATCGTCGGCCACGGGGCCGGCGAGATGATCCAGATGGCCGCGATCGCGGTCAAGATGGGCGCGACCAAGGCGGACTTCGACCGCACTGTCGCCGTGCACCCGACGGCGGCCGAGGAATTGGTGACGATGAAAGAGCCGGTCGCCTAGGCAAACCCGTGCCCGGCCGCTCTGCCGCACTGGTGGGCCGCCCCTTGAACGCGGCTATCCCAACCCCACCTGATCAGGGATGGTCTACCGGGCCAAAACCCTGCTAAGGAGGCCCGGACAAGACGAAATTGCGAGGCGCGCTCCATGCGGAGGTTCAACGAGACGATGCCCTATAGCAGCAATAACGGCGGCGGCGGCCCGTGGGGCGGTGGCGGCGGTGGCGGCGGCGGGGACAACCGCGGGGGCGGCAAGGGCCCCTGGGGCGGCGGTGGCGGCGGCGGTGGCCAGCAGGGCCCCGACCTGGACGATCTGCTGCGCAAGGGCCGCGACCAGTTGAAAGTGGTGCTGGGCGGTAAAGGCGGCGGCGGCGGACGAGGCGGCCGCCGGGGCGGCGGCGAGCCGGGCATCGAGCGCTATCTGCCAGTTGCGATTCCGGTGGTCTTGGCGTTGGCCTGGCTGTTCCAGTCCTTCTACACCGTCAAGCCCGAGGAACAATCGGTCGAGCTGTTCCTTGGTGAGTTCTCGGCGATCGGCGAGTCCGGCCTCAACTTCGCGCCCTGGCCGGTCGTGACCTACGAGATCCTGCCGGTGACCCGCGAGAACACGATCGATATCGGCAAGGCGCCGTCGACCACGCGCGCGCGCGCTGCCGAGCAGGGGCTGATGCTGACAGGCGACGAGAACATCGTCGATATCGACTTCCAGGTGGTTTGGAACATCGCACGCCCGGACCTTTTCCTGTTCAACCTGGCCGAACCGAACCAGACGATCCAGGCGGTTTCGGAATCGGCCATGCGCGAGGTGATTGCGCGCTCGCGGCTGAAGCCGATCCTGACCCGTGACCGCGCCGCGGTCAGTCAGGAAGTGGAGGAGCTGATCCAGTCAACGCTCGACAGTTACGAGTCCGGAGTAAACATCGTCCGCGTGAACTTCGATGGCGCCGACCCGCCACCCCAGGTCATCGATGCTTTCCGCGACGTCCAGGCGGCCGAGCAGGACCGCGATACCGAGGAGAAGCGTGCCGAGGCCTATGCCAACCAGAAACTGGCCGGTGCACGCGGTCAGGTCGCTCAGTTGCTGCAAGAAGCCGAAGGCTACCGCGCCCAGGTGATCAACGAGGCCAAGGGTGAAGCGGCACGCTTCGAAGCGGTCTACGAGGAATATATCCTGGCGCCGGAAGTGACCCGCAAGCGCCTTTATATCGAGACGATCGAACGGGTTCTGAGCGACGTGGACAAGATCATCATCGACGAGGGTACCGGTGGCACTGGCGGTCAGGGGGTAGTGCCATATCTTCCGCTGAACGAATTGCGCCGCAGCCGTAGCAACGCCAATCCGGGAGGTACCAACTGATGCGGGTCGTCCCCATTATCGCGGCCATTGCCGCAGTCGTGGTCATCGGCGTTTTGTCATCGATCTTCATCGTCGACGAGCGCAAGCAGGCCCTGGTCCTGCAGTTCGGACAGGTGAAGCAGGTCAAGACCGAGCCCGGGCTTGGTTTCAAGTTCCCATTCATCCAGGACGTGGTCTATTATGAAAGCCGTATCCTGCCACTCGAGACCTCGGCGCTGGAGGTCACCCCGGCCGACGAGCGCCGGTTGGTGGTCGACGCTTTCGCGCGCTGGCGGATCATCAATGTCATCCAGTTCCGCCAAGCCGTGCAGGCCGAGGCCGCCGCGTTGCCGCGGTTGGAGCGTATTCTGAACGCAAGCCTGCGCGAGGTTCTGGGCACCGTGACCTCGGCCGACGTGCTCAGCCCCGAACGCACGGTCCTGATGACCCGCATCCGCAATGCCGCCCGCGTCCAGGCGACCAATCTGGGCGTCGAGATCATCGACGTGCGGATCCGCCGCGCCGACCTGCCGCAGCAAAACTTGAACGCCACCTTCGCCCGCATGAACGCCGAGCGTGAGCGTGAGGCGGCGGACGAGCGCGCCCGCGGCAAGGAACGCGCCCAGGAGGTCCGCGCAACCGCGGACCGCGAGGCGGTGGAGTTGGTGTCCGAGGCACAACGGGCTGCCGAGGTTATCCGCGGCGAGGCTGATGCCGAGCGCAATTCGATCTATGCCGGCGCCTACGGCCGCGATGCCGAGTTCTTCGCCTTCTACCGCTCGCTGACGGCGTATGAACGTGCGATTCAAGGAAATAACTCGACCCTGGTAATCTCACCAGACAGCGAATTCTTCGACTATTTGAAGTCGCCCAGCCTGGCACCTGGTGAGTAACGGGCGCTGAGCGGCGGATTGGATTATGGACCTGCTTGCCGCCCTCTCCCTGGTCCTTGTGATCGAGGGCATGGCGGCGATGATCTTCGCGTCATCGCTGCCCGAGTTGCTCGCGGCGCTCAGGGGCGTCGGCGCCCAGCAGATGCGCATGGTCGGAATTCTGATGACGCTCACTGGCGGGGCGTTATATTTATTGATTAGGGGCTAGAACGGGAGCCCGGCGGCATAGAACAAATAACAATCCGCCAGGGCCGTTGAAACAGAGGAGAGCAGACCGTGACATTCCCTTCGACTTCCGCCGCACCGAGTGGCTTGGTGGCGCGTGGATTGATGGCATTGGCGCTGACCTTTGGTCTGGCCTTGACAGCGTTGACGGTCCAGGCGCCGCTCGCGCAAGCCCAGCCTGTGGCGAGCTTCGCCGACCTGGCCGAGCGGCTGAGCCCATCAGTGGTTAATATCTCGACGGCCCAGCGGGTCGAGCGCCCAGGTGATGGCGGTCCGCAAGTGCCCGAGGGCAGCCCGTTCGAGGATCTGTTCAAGGATTTCTTCGAGAACGGCCAGCCGCGCGCGCCGCAGACCGTGCAGTCACTGGGCTCGGGCTTCGTGATCAGCGCCGAGGGCTATATCGTTACCAACAACCACGTGATCGCCGAGGCCGACGAGATTACCATCAATTTCTACAATGGTGTCTCGCTCGAGGCGACACTGATCGGCACCGACCCGAAGACGGATATTGCGCTGCTCAAGGTCGAGCCGACCGAGCCCTTGCCCTTCGTCAATTTTGCCGACAGCGACGCCGCCCGCGTGGGCGACTGGGTACTGGCGATCGGCAATCCCTTCGGCCTCGGCGGCTCGGTCTCGGCCGGGATCATCTCGGCGCGGAACCGTGACATCAACGCCGGGCCCTACGACGATTTCATCCAGACCGACGCGGCGATCAACCGGGGCAATTCCGGCGGGCCGCTTTTTGACATGAACGGCGACGTGGTGGGCGTGAACTCGGCGATCATCTCGCCCACGGGCAATTCGGTCGGGATAGGCTTTGCGGTGCCGGCAAACCTGGCCAAGGGCGTGGTCGACCAGCTGCGTGAATACGGCGTGACCCGGCGCGGGTGGCTGGGCGTGCGCATTCAGACGGTCAATGACGAGATGGCCGAGGCTCTGGGCATGGAGAATGCCATGGGCGCGCTTGTCGCCGATGTCACTGATGGCGGCCCGGCCAAGGAAGGTGGCGTCGAGGCCGGCGACGTCATCATCAAATTCGACGGGCAGGACGTCGAGCAGATGCGTGACTTGCCGCGCATGGTCGCCGAAACCGAGGTCGACAAGGCGGTCCGGGTGGTTGTTTTCCGCAAGGGCAAGACGCTGACGCTCAAGGTCACGATCGCGCTTTTGGAGGAGGATGGCACACAAGCCTCCGCGCCTGCCACCGAGGATGGCGGAGCCGAATCCAAGGCATTGGAGCTCGCTCAGCTTGGCCTGACGCTCGGAGATCTAACCTCGGATGCTCGAACCGAGTTCGGCATTGCCGACGACGTGACCGGCGTTCTGATCACCGGCGTGACCGAGGCGGGTTCGGCGGCCGAGAAGGGCCTGAGACCCGGCGATGTGATCGTCGAGGTCGGTCAGGAGCCCGTCGCGGCGCCCGAGGATGTCGAGGCCAAGGTGAACGAAGCGCTCGAGGCGGGCCGCGGCTCGGTCCTGCTTTTGGTCCAGAGCGGTGGCGACTTGCGCTTCGTGCCCGTGACCATCGGCGGTTGATCCAAACCGAGCCGGCCTGATAGGCCGGTGCAAGATCGAATTGCGGGCGCGCCCCCGACATTCAAGGGGCGCGCCCGATGACATTTAGGGCGGCATCGGGGGCGGTTATGGAACTCTCGCGGCGAATCGAGGGCGTCGTCACCGGCGGCGATGATGGCTGGTCGATCCACTATCGCGGCAAGGCGCTGGAGGAGTCCGGCGAGGACGTGCTGCTGCTCTCGGTCGGCGATCACGATATCAAGACGGACCGGACAATCCTGGACGCGATGAAGTCCAGCATGGACCGGGGCAATCTTGGCTATGCCAGCGTCATGGGATCGGCCGCGCTGCGCGATGCGATTGCGGCGCGGGTCACGCGGCAGTCTGCGGTGCCGGCCAAGCGCGAGAACGTGATCGTCACGCCTGGCGGACAGGCGGCGATCTTCGCGGCGATGACGGCGGTGCTCGACCCGGGCCAGTCCTGCATCATTCTCGATCCCTATTATGCGACCTTTGCCCAAACCGTGCGGGCAGCCGCTGGCCGGCCGATCATTGTCCAGACCCCGGCCGACCAGAATTTCCAGCCCGATATCGGCCTGATCCAGGCCGCTGTGGAGCCGGATACCAGGGCGATCCTGGTCAATTCGCCGAATAACCCCACGGGCGCGGTCTACGAGGCCGCGCAGATGGAAGCCCTGGCCGAGCTCTGCCGGCGGCGCGGGCTTTGGCTGATCGCGGACGAGCTCTATGGCTGCCAGGTCCATGACGGCGTTTTCGTCAGCGCCCGCGACCTGCCCGGCATGGCGGATCGGTGCCTGGTGGTGGGCTCGCTGTCGAAATCCCATGCCATGACCGGCTCGCGGTTGGGCTGGCTGGTGGGGCCAGAGGCCGCGATCGACCATCTGGGTGATCTGGCGACCACGACGACCTATGGCCTGCCGGGGTTCATCCAAGATGCCGGGCTATTCGCCCTCACCGAAGGAGGTGAAATCGAGGCCAAGATCGCCGATCGCTACCGGCGGCGCGCTCATATTGCCGTGGCCGCTCTCGGCAACCAGCCGGCGGTGCGCGCGGTCCCGCCCCAGGGGGGCATGTATCTGATGCTGGACGTCCGCGCGACCGGGCTCTCGGGCACGGAATTCGCCGAGCGCCTGCTGGAAGCCGAGCGGATCGCGGTGATGCCGGGCGAGAGCTTTGGCGACGCGGCGGCAGGGCATCTGCGGGTCGCGCTGACAGTTCCCGAGGCGGACCTGGAAGACGCGCTGGGCCGGATCGCCGCATTCGCGGTTGGCCTCGCAGGCTAGGCCTGCTCAGGCCGTCTCGCGCTGCGCGCGCAGGGTCAGGATCAACGCCGCCAGAAGCGCCAAGCCGGCACCCAGATACCAGAACAGGATCTGCTGGATTTCTTCGTAGGGCAGCCGGGTCCCCTCGCTCGTCTTAGTCGACAGCGCGATCAGGCTCAGCGCGAAGATCAATCTTCCGCAGAAACTTTGGAACGACAGATAGGTGGCCCGGCGCCGATCGGTCAGCAGCCGGTGCAGGCGCGCAAGGATAAAGGGCCGCGCCAGCGAATCCGGCACCATGCGCAGCAGCAGAAGCGCGATCGCCAAGGGATGGTTGGTGAGCGCCAGCAGCCCAATCAGCCCGACCAGCATCCCGAGCGCGGTCAGGAACAACGCCCCGCGTCCGACCATCCGGCTGATCGGTTGGGCAGTCCAGGAGGTGACGACCGAGACCAGCATCATCGCCGCCGTGACAGATCCGCTGACGACCGGCGCATCCTGGGCGAAGCCAATCGCGCCGAGTGCCTCGAGAATGAACGGCTGACCGAAGACGAAGGGGATGTGGCTGAGTACATACATGCCCACGCTGAGCCCGAAGAACCATAAGAGCGCCGGGTTGTCGCCCGAGAACCACCCGGCCGCCGTCAGCGGTTGGGCCGGGCCCGCAGCCTCCGCCTCCGGAGACGGGCCTGGCTCGCGGAGCCGGCACGCGATCGCGACCGCCCCCGCCGAGGCAAGCGCCGTGGCCAGAAATGCCCATTCGGCCCCCCAGGAAGCCATCGCGCCACCGGTCACCGCCGAGACCGCGAGCGCCGTGAAGCTGTAGCGCCAAGCGCGCAGCTCCTGGGCCTCGGTCTCCGCCTCGCGGCCCTCGCGGTCGAGCGACTCGTAAAGCAGCGAGGTGTCGGTGCCCGAGCCGAAGGCCGACCCAGCCCCAAGCGCGATCTGCCCCAAAGCGAAGATCGCGAAACTGCCGCCCAAGACCAGCAACAGGCATCCGGCCAGCGCCGCCAGGGTGGCCAGGACAAGCGTGACCCGCCGCCCGACCCGGTCCGAAAGGTAGCCCGACGGCACCTCCAGCGCCGTGGTCGCGATGTCGTAGACCGCATAGAGCAGGACCGCCTGCGCCGCAGAGAGTTCCTGCTGGAAATAGAGGAACCAGATTCCCTGCCAGAACAGCAGGTTGCGGAAGAACTGAAACCAGGGGTAAAGCTCGATATTCCCCTGCAATCGCCTGTCCCCGCTCCGGCATCGACGCGAGGGCTCGGCCCGCGCCCCGGCACGATATATGCGGGCGGCGCGAGGTGTCTACGGGCGCGGCTTAACCCGCCGCGTCGGCACCGCCTTGGCAGGGTTCTCGGGCCAGGGGTGCTTCGGGTAGCGTGCCCGCATGTCCTTGCGGACATCCGAGTAGGAATTGGCCCAGAAGCCGGGCAGATCCTGGGTCGTCTGCACCGGGCGCCGCGCAGGCGACAAAAGCTCGATCAGCAAGGGCCGGGGCGGGTCGCCGATCATTGGGTGTTGGGTCACACCGAAAAGCTCCTGCACGCGGATCGAAAGGCGTGGCTGGTCGCCCGCATAGTCGATGGCAACCTTGTCGCCGAGGGGTGTCTCGAAATGGGCTGGCGCCGCGCGTTCCAGCGCCTGGCGGGTTTCCCAGTCGATCCGGTTCCAGAGAAGGGCGGTGAGGTTGAGGCCCGCGATCTCCTCGATCCTGCGCATCCCCGTCAGATGCGGGGTCAGCCAGTCGTCCAGACTTGCGATCAGCCCGGCATCGGAGAAATCGGGCAGGCGATCCGCAAGTGCCCCGCCCTGGGCCCTCAACGAGTTGACCCGGGCGCGCAGGCCCGCCGCCGCCTTCGGCCAGTCGAGCGCCCCAAGCCCAAGCGCGCGCACGCCCTCGGCCAGCGCCTGGCCCAAGGCCTCGGGCGTCGCGTCGCGCCATTGGCGGTCCTCGAGCGCGATGGCGCCGAACATCAACCGTTGGCGCGCCTCGACCTGACGGGTCCTGGGCGACCATTCGGCGCTCTCGTGCCAAGCGATCGCGCCGCCGTGCAGCTCCCTAAGATCGGCCTCTGCGAGGGGCGCGGCCAGGCGGATCGTGGCCTCGCGCCCCGTATCCTCCAGATCGGCCGCCACGATCAGGCATTCGGCGCCCAAGGGATCGGACGGATCAAGTGCCGCGCCGCGCCCGCCGGACAGCAGGTAGCGCGGCGCCTCGCCCTTGCGCCTCAGCCCCACCCGGTCGGGATAGGCCAGCGACAGAAGCGCCCCGGCCCGCGCCTGCGCCCGGGCCGCGTCGGGCTTGCCCGGATCCAGGCGCCGGGCCTCGGCGCGGATGCGCGCGACGGCTCCGTGGTCCGCCTCGTAAGGATGTTCAATCGCGAAGCGCTTCGGATCGCGGACCGCCGCGATCCGCAGGCCCAGATCGGCGGGAGGGCGCGCCGTCCCGCGCAGCGGATCGCGCTCGCCGAGAAGCCCGGCGATCAATGCCGCTTCCGCCCCCTCGCCGGACTCGCGCGCGTGCAGCATCATGTGCGCCAGCCTGGGGTGCAGCGGCATCGCGGCCATCTCGCGCCCCGTAGGCGTAATCCGCCCGGTCTCGTCGAGGGCGCCGAGCGCCCTTAAAAGTTTGCGCGCCTCGGCCAGTGCAGGCGCGGGCGGCGGGTCGAGGAAGGCCAACTGGCTGGGGTCCTCGACGCCCCACTGCGCCAATTCCAGTGCCAGTGGCGCCAGATCCGCCTCCACGATCTCCGGTGGCGCGAAGGCGGGCAGGGCGCCTTCCTCAGGACGGGTCCACATCCGGTAGCAGACGCCCGGACCCAGGCGTCCCGCCCGGCCCCTGCGCTGATCCGCCTCGGCCCTGCTGACCGGCTCGGTGACCAGCCGCGACATGGCCGTGGCCACGCTCATCCGTGCCCGTCTCGCCTGGCCCCCATCGACCACGATGCCGACCCCCTCCACGGTCACCGAGGTCTCGGCGATGGCGGTGGCCAGCACCGCGCGGCGCCGGCCTTGCTGGTCGGGCCGCAGCGCCGCGCGCTGGCGCGCGAAGGGCAGGGCGCCATATAGTGGGTTCAACACCAGGCCGGGCGCATCGCGGCCCAGGATCGCCGCCACCCGGTTGATCTCGCCCGCGCCGGGCAAAAAGACCAGCGCGTCGCCTGGACTTTCTTCCAGCGCCCGCAGGACCAGGCTGGCGACCGTTTCCTCGAAGCGTGGACCTTTGTCGCGGCCCCGGTCGCGGCCCCAGTCCCGCCCCGTGCGCCAGGGCGTCTCCAGCCACCGGGTCTCGACCGGGAACAGCCGGCCTTTGCTCTCGATCACAGGCGCGCCGCCCATCAGCCGGGCCAGCGCCTTGGTATCGAGCGTCGCCGACATGGCCAACAGCCGCAGATCGGGCCTCAGCGCGCTTTGCATTTCCAGCGCCAGGGCCAGGCCCAGATCGGTGTGGATCGAGCGTTCGTGAATCTCGTCGAAGATGACCGCCGCGATGCCGGGCAGCTCCGGGTCCGATTGCAGCATCCGGGTCAGGATGCCCTCGGTCACCACGTCGACCCGGGTCCGGCCCGAGACCTTCGCCTCGCCCCGGATGCGATAGCCGACGCGCCCGCCCACTTGCTCATCCAGCAGGGTGGCCATCCGCTCGGCTGCCGCCCGCGCCGCGATCCGGCGCGGCTCCAGCATCAGGATCCGGCCCCCAGCCCAAGGCTGGTCCATCAGTGCGAGCGGCACCATCGTGGTCTTGCCGGCGCCGGGTGGCGCGGCCAGGACCGCGTTTGGCCCATCAGCCAGCGCGGCGCAAAGCGCCGGCAGGGTGGCTTCGATCGGCAATCGCTCGGGTGTCCTGGTCATCGCGCAGGTTTACGCCAAGCGCCAGAATGCGTCGATCCGGGATTGCAATTGTCATGCGCCCGTCCACGATGCCCAAAGGTCTGCGGGAGAGGCATCGATGGGACGATTGGATGGACGCATCGCTATGGTCACCGGCGCCGCATCGGGCTTCGGCGCGGGCATCGCCCGGGCCCTGGCCCATCAGGGCGCAGCGGTTCTGGTGACTGATCTCGACGGCGGTGGGGCCAACGCCATTGCCGATGAGCTCCGCGCCAGGGGGCTCAGCGCCGAGGCCGAGGCGGTGGACATCACCGACCGGGCGAGCCTCGAGCAGGCGGTGGTCCGCGCGGAGGACGACTTCGGCGGGTTGGACACGCTGATTGCCAATGCCGGCATCGGGCAGCGGCCTTCGGGTATCCTGGAAACCGAACCCGACACCCTGCGCCGCCAATTCGAGGTCAATGCGCTGGGCGCGTTCCTGACGGTCCAGGCCGCGCTGCCCGCCCTGCGCCGCCGGGACCCGGCTTCGATCCTTCTCACCGTGTCGGGGATCGCACTGGTGCCCAGGCCACAGCTCTACGGCTATGGCATGGCCAAGGCGGCGGCGATGTATCTGATGAAAGCCATGGCGTCAGAGCTCGCGCCCGAGCGGATCCGGGTCAACGGGCTCTTTCCCGCGGTCGGCGACACGCCGATGCTGGCCGAATTCGTGGGTGGCGCCCTGACGGATGCAGCGGCCGGGGCCTTTGCCAGCGCCCTCCCGCTGGGGCGCCTGATCACGCCCGAGGATGTAGGCCAGGCCGCGGTCTTCCTGTCGTCGCCGAGCGAGGCGGGGGCCCTGACCGGATGCGCCCTGCCCGTGGACGCGGGCCGCTGCCTTTGATTGCCTCGCAGCCGTGGATGCGGCTAGAACGGGCGCAAGCATGTGCAAGGCCGGGGGTGCCATGACGGAGGCGGAAATCGACGACCTGGCCGCCCGCGTGGCGGCGGGCGAACGCCGGGCCCTGGCACGCGCGATCACCATCGTCGAGTCGACCCGGGATGACCACCGCGCGGCGGCCCGGGCGCTGTTGGCCAAGGCGGGCGCGGGGACGGCCAAGGCAATCCGAATTGGGCTTTCCGGCACGCCCGGCGTCGGCAAGTCTACATTCATCGAACGCTTCGGCCTGATGCTGATCGAAATGGGCCTGAAGGTCGCGGTGCTGGCGGTCGACCCGTCCTCGGCGCGCTCCGGCGGTTCGATCCTGGGCGACAAGACCCGGATGGAGCGGCTGGCGCGCGAGGCGAACGCGTTCATCCGCCCCTCGCCCAGTCAAACCGAGCTCGGCGGCGTCGCCCGGCGCACCCGCGAGGCGATCCGGCTGGCGGAGGCGGCGGGCTATGACGTGATCATGGTCGAGACCGTGGGCGTCGGCCAATCCGAGGTCATGGTCGCGCAGATGACCGACATATTCGTCCTGCTGCTGGCCCCGGCTGGTGGCGACGAGCTGCAAGGGGTCAAGCGCGGTATCATGGAGATCGCCGATCTGGTCGTGGTCAACAAGGCGGATGGCGCGCTGAAACCCGTCGCGGAAGGCACGCGCACGGATTATGCCGCGGCTCTGCGCCTGATGCGCAAGCGCAAGCGCGACCCGGAGGGGTATCCAATGGCGCTGACCGCCTCGGCGCTCGAAGGGATCGGGGTCGAGGAAATCTGGCAGAAGATCGCCCATCTGGACGCCTGGCGCCGCGAAAGCGGATGGTTCGCGCGCCACCGCGCCGAGCAGGCGGTGGACTGGATGCGCCGGGCCGTTGAGCAGGGCGTGCTCGCGCGCTTCCACGCCGATCCAACGGTGACTGCGGGCATGCGCGCGCTGGAAGCGCAGGTCGCCGATGGCCGCCTGTCGCCGGAGGAGGCCGCCGAGCAGGCCTTGGCGCTGGGCCGCGAAGACGGCTAAGATCGCCGGGAGGAGGAGAGCCATGCTCGATAATTTGGATGCCCTGGCCCAAAGCTATGCCCGCGACGGCTATGTCTTCCCGAACCGGGCGATAAGCGCCGAACAGGCGGCCGATTACCGCGCCCGGCTGGAAGCAGTCGAGGCGGCGGTCAAGGACGACCCAGCCCGGCGGAAAACGCTTCGGCGGTATGCTAACGTGGTTCTGGATTTTGTGGACGAGATCACCCGGCTGCCGGCGATCACCGACCGCGTGGCCGCGGTGTTGGGCGAGGACCTACTGGTGCTCGACGCCTCGTTCTTCATCAAGGAGGCGCAGAGCCCCAACTATGTGACCTGGCATCAAGACCTGCACTATTGGGGCCTGGACGGCGAGGAGGAGGTGACGGCCTGGCTGGCGCTCTCACCCGCGACCTGTAAGTCGGGCTGCATGCGCTTCGTGCCGGGCTCGCACCGGCAGACCGTCGATCACCGGGACACCTTCGACGAGGAGAACTTGCTGACCCGGGGCCAGGAGCTGGCGGTCGAGGTGGACGAGCGCGATGCGGTCGACGTGGAACTGGCGCCGGGCGAGTTCTCGCTCCACCACGGGCGGGTGTTCCATGCCTCGGACCCCAATTCCTCGGACGACCGCCGGATTGGGCTGGCGATCCGCTATATCGTCGCTTCGATGAAAACCGACGGCGGCGCGCCAATGACCGCAATGCTGGTGCGAGGCCAGGACCGGCACGGGAATTTCACCCTGGCCGAGCCGCCCGAGGGCGTGATGACCGACCGCGACATGGCCCGCTACGAGGCGATCGCCGGGCAGCGCACAAGCGCGATGTTCAAGGGCGCGGAGCGGAGCTAATCACCGCGCTGCTGCCGCTTGACGGCAGGGATTTCACGGCGTAGACCTCGCTCTCTCGATTTTACTGGAGGCCGGGGCAGGGGCGCGATTGGGCGCGACCAGGGCCCAGGTTCTCAAGGAAGGAAGACGACGATGGCACGGCGTTGCGAGCTTTCGGGCAAGGGTGTGCTGACCGGGAACCGGGTCAGCCACTCGAACATCAAGACCCGCCGGCGTTACCTGCCGAACCTGAACGCGGTCACGCTGCTGAGCGAGGCTCTGGGCCGGTCGTTCCGGTTCAAGGTCGCCGCCTCTACGTTGCGCACCGTCGATCACCGGGGTGGGCTCGATGCCTATATGACCAAGGCCGACGAGGCGGTGCTGTCGCCCCGGGCGCTGAAGGTCAAGAAGGAGATCGAGGCGGCGCTGGCCGGCTGACTGCTTTACGAAAGTCTGAGTGACGGCGCGGGACGGTTCCGCGCCGTTTTTGATTCTTTAGACCAAAACCGTTTCAGACTGAATCAGTCTGATCCGGTTTTGCTCTAGGCCCGGCTCTCGATGATCCAGATGACCCCGGGCATCCGCACCCAGTCCTCGCTGACGAAGGGCGCAAGCCTGGGGGCCAATGCCTCCCGGACCCGGTCACGGATATCCTGGGGCTGTTCCTTCAGGCGGCGGGCCAGCGGGCCGATCCTCATTAGCATGTTCAAGGCGCGGGCCACCGGGTCCGGGTCCTCGCCATCGCCGATCTGAAGGGTGATCGGGGCTTCGCTCCAGATCGTGCCCTGGAACCCGGCGCCCTCGAAGATCGGCGCGAAGATTTCCGGCTCAGCCCAGGCGAATGGGCCGGGTGTGCCGGGCGGCGGAGGATCGACGGGGCCCAGGATCTCGGCCCCGACCCCGGCCGGCACCGCGGCCCAGGGGTTCATCGCCAGCGCCCGCCAGGCCAGCAGTACGGCCCGCGCCCCGGGCTTCAAGGCCCGGCGCAAATTGCTAAAGGCGGCGACCGGATCGCCGAAGAACATGCAGCCGAACCGCGAGAAGAGGGCGTCGAAGGCGGCGTCCTCGAACGGATGGGTTTGGGCGTCGCCGACGATGAAGTCAGCGCCCGCATTGCCGGGCCGCGCGCGCGCCACGGCGATTTGGTCGGCCGAGATATCGGCGCCTGTGATCTGTCCGCCTGGTGCCACGGCCTTGGACAAGGTCTCCGTCGTCGCCCCGCTGCCACAGCCCAGATCAAGGATCCGTTCGCCCGGCTGGGGCGCCAGCACGCGCATCCCCGCCTCGCCCGCGGGCGCGAGCTGCCGGTCCAGCGCCTCGGCCCTTCGCGACCATTCCCGGCCCATATCTCCGGCCCAAAGCTCGGCCTCCGCCATTTTCGCCTCCCCTTCACAATCCCAAGGCGATAGACCTCAGTCAGACCACAGATAGGCCCTGCGCTCATGTTCGACCATATCGAAACCTGGATCTTCGATCTGGACAATACGCTCTATCACCCCCGGGCGCGCCTGTTCGATCAGATCAATACCCGCATGACCCGGTTCATCATGGACGAGCTCGGCGTCGGGCGCGCCGAGGCGGACCGGCTGCGCGGCGACTATTGGCATCATCACGGCACGACCCTGGGCGGCCTGATCGCCAATCATGGCACCGATCCGGGCAAATTTCTGGCCGACGTGCACGAGATCGACCTCTCTGCGCTGAAGCCCGACCTCACGCTTGCCGAGGCGATCCGGGCCTTGCCGGGGCGCCGGATCGTCCACACCAACGGTGCGCGGACCCATGCCGAGCGGGTCCTGGCGGTGCGGGGGCTGACCGGCGCGTTCGATGCCGTCTACGCGATCGAGGACAAGGACCTGGTTCCCAAGCCGCGTGCCGAGGCCTATGCCCGGGTCACCGAGATGGCCGGGATCGACGCCGCCCGGGCCGCGATGATCGAGGACGACATGCGGAACCTGGAGGTTCCCAAGGCCCTGGGCATGACGACAATCTGGCTTTGCCATCAGCCGGGCAGGCGGGCCGAGGCCTTTGTCGACCATCGCATCACCGGGTTGACCCGATTCCTTCGCGGGTTACCGAGGGCCGGCGAAGACATTTGAATCGTTGTGATTCGCTACTCTTATCCACAAACTTTCCACATTTGTTCGCTGAATGTTGCGGCGATCCGGCCAAGTTCGCCGATTTGGCTTTACGGCGCCTGCGGAGTCGCTGCTAATATTTGAAAATTGCATAAGAAAATCCTTTGAGGCGCCCGGGCAGTGTGACGCGTTGCGAGTTGTTGTTGGGGGAGATTTGCTATGCACAGGCCTGGACACGGCGGCGGAAACGGCGGCGGTGGCAAAACGCCTTTTGAAATTCTCGGGCTGACGGACGGCAGCGATGACGGCACGCCGGACGATGACATCACGTCCCTGCAGACCGGTTTCGTAATCGAAGGGACGATCGATCCTTCGGTCGTCGATGATAATTTCGTTTCCTTAACCATTATCATTAACGGGCTCGAATACACTGTCGATACCGCCGACATCGATCTGACGACCGGAGACTGGAGCTTCACTTATGATGGCCCAGCTCTCGATCCTGGCACTGTTACCGTCGATGCTTACTACACCACCGCGCATCCTCGGAACGGCAAGCTGCAGGATAAGCAGGCGGTCAACACCTATACCTTCGAAATCGAGGGCAGCGCGAACAACCCGGCCACGATCTCCGGCGACACGACGGGCAACGTGACCGAGGACGATGGGACGCTCGCGTCCGGAGTCCTCGACGTGACCGATCCCGATGCGGGCGAGGACCAGCTCCAGCCACTGAACCAGCCTGGCAACAACGGTCTCGGCACCTTCGTCGTGCAGGCGGATGGCAACTGGACCTACGCTCTCGACAACAGCTCGGCGGCGGTCCAGGCGCTGGGCGCGGGCGTGACGACGACGGATACGATCACCGTCACCTCGGCGGACGGCACTGATAGCGAGGTGATCACGGTCACGATCACCGGAGTGAACGACACGGCGACAGTCAGCGGCGCCGATTCCGGCTCGGTCACCGAAGACGGCACGCTCATTGCGAGCGGGTCCGTGACCGTCTCGGACGTGGATACCGGAGAGAACACTGTTCAGATCGTCTCCGGGGGGGGCGCAACCTACGGAACCTACGATGTCGCGGTAGACGGCACCTGGACCTACACGCTCGACAATTCCAATCTGACGGTGCAAGGGCTCAATGCGGGCGCGACCCTGATCGATAACTTCACCGTTTTCTCGGCCGATGGCACCGGCAGCCAGCTCGTCACGATCACCATCAACGGCACCGACGAGGCCAACAACCCAGCCACGATTTCGGGCAACAACGCGGGCGCCGTCACCGAGGACGGCACGAACTCGGCGAGCGGTCTTCTGAGCGTCAGCGATCCCGACCAAGGTGAGGACACGCTGCAGCCGCTGAACCAATTGGGCGACAGCGGCCTTGGCACTTTCGTCGTGCAGGCCAACGGTAATTGGACCTACACGCTCGACAATGGCTCGGCCGCGGTCCAGGCACTGACCGCGGGCGAGGAGACGACAGACACGATCACGGTCACCTCGGCGGATGGCACGGATACCGAGGTCATCACCGTCACCATCACCGGCACCAACGATGTGCCGACGATCACCGGCACGACCACAGGCGATGTGACCGAGGACGGGACGCTCGGCACTAGTGGCAGCCTGACCGTGAATGACGTGGATGCGGGCGAGAGCTCGCTGATCCCTGTCAACCAGCCGGGCACCTACGGCACGTTCGATGTGCAGCCGAATGGCACCTGGAGCTATCTGCTGGACAACACCGATCCGGCCGTGCAGGCGCTGCCAGCCGGTCAGACGTTGACCGACCAGATCACCGTTACCTCGCTCGACGGCACGCAGACCGAGACCATCGTCGTCACCATCACCGGTTCGAACGATGTTCCGGTGATCACCGGGACGACGGCAGGCGGCGTGACCGAGGATGGGACGACTACCGCCCTCGGCAACTTGGTCGCGACCGATCAGGACACGGGCGAGAGCGGTTTCCAGAGCCAAACGGACATCGCGGGCACCTACGGCAGTTTCTCGATTACCGGGACTGGGTCTTGGTCCTATACGCTGAATAATGCCGATCCGGCGGTGCAGGCGCTGGCGGCGGGCCAGACCGTGACCGACAGCTTCGTCGTCACCAGCCAGGACGGCAGCGGCACCGAGACGGTCGAGATCACCATCACCGGCACCAATGACGGTGCTTCGATCACGGGCGACAATGCGGGCTCGGTGACCGAGGACGGCACCCTGACCGATACCGGGTCGCTGACAGTCACGGACGTGGATATGGGCGAGAACACCGCGCAGGCGGTGGCCGTTGGGACCGCGAGCATCGGCGGGTATGGCACCTACGAGGTGCTGGCCGACGGCACTTGGACCTACACGCTGAACAACAACCACCCGGACGTGCAGGCGCTGGCCGCAGGTGCCTTCCTGATGGACACGTTCGACGTGGTTTCGGCGGACGGCACGGCGACCGAGACTGTGACAATCACCATAAACGGCGCCGACGAGGCGCCTCCACCGCCGGGCGGTGACAACGACCCGAACAACGACCCGCTCTATGCCAGCCAATGGCACCTGGCCATGATCGGCGATATCGAGACGGTCTGGCAGGATTTCACCGGAACGGCTGTCTCGGTCGGTGTCTACGACAACGGCGTCGAATACACCCATGAGGACCTGGCCGCCAATTACGACGCGGGCAAGCATGTCACGGTCGGCGGGCAGGTGCTCGATCCTGCCCCTTCGTCAGTGGTGACCGCCGAGCACGGCACTGCGGTCTCGGGCGTCATTGCGGGCTCGAACAATGACGTGGGCGGAGTCGGCGTTTCCTGGGGCGCCATGCTGACGGGCGTCAACATCTTCGGCGGCCCGGCCGATATCAACGCCCACCTTAACGGTGGAACCGTCGATGGTTTCGCCGAGGCGATCGGCCAAGCCTATACCTTCGATATCGTCAACAACAGTTGGGGCGCTGCGCCGGATTTCAACAACGAGACCGACGCCTCGATTCTGGCCGCATTCTCCGCATTCCAGACGGCGGTCCAGATTGGGCGCGGCGGACGTGGCACGATCGTCGTAAAGGCGGCGGGCAATGACTGGGACAACGCCCAGGGCGATTACCTGAATACTACGCGCTACACCATTACCGTCGCGGCCCATGACGAGGACGGCGACGCCTCGTGGTATACGAACCGCGGCGCCAATGTGCTTGTCTCGGCGCCATCCAGCGGCAGCAGTGCCGATAATGACCGAGGCATCACGACCACGGACGAGTCGGACAGCGAAGGCAACCTGAACGACGATCAGGGTTATAGCGACGGCAACTATACCGATGCGTTCGGTGGCACGTCCTCGGCCACGCCGGTGGTCTCGGGCGTTGTCGCCCTGATGCTGGAGGCCAACCCTGACCTCGGCTGGCGCGACGTGCAGTCGATCCTGGCCTATTCGGCACATCGCCTGGGCGAGGGCTCGCCAGCGACAGCCCCGGTGCCTGACGGCAATGGCGGCACCGTCGACTTCCCTGTTCATTTCTTCGATTGGGTGGAAACCGCGACCGACAACTGGAACGGCGGCGGGCAGACCTATTCCGAGGATTACGGGTTCGGCGGTGTCAACGCCTATAACGCGGTCCGGATGGCCGAAGTCTGGCATCTGTTCGAGGCGGCCCAGGACAGCTCGAACGAGATCTCGTATCAGGGCGCGCTTCAAAGCCCCGAGATGCGGTTCCTCCTCGATCCGATGACATCGAGCTTCTCGGTCTCGCAGGCCGAAGCCGACGCGATCGGAATGCAGCTCGAATACGTCGAGGTTTTTGTCGATTTCTCGACAGCGCACACCTTCTCGCGGTTGGGAGACATAACGGTCAACCTGATCTCGGCGTCGGGCACCGAACTGAGCCTGATCCAGGCGGTCGATCCCAATGGTACGCCGGACGACTGGAAGGGCACCAACGATTTCCTGCCCTTCGGTGGCGATCTGGGCGGCGGGTTCAACTGGACCTTCGGGATCACCGCCCTGCGAGACGAGGATCTGGCCGGCGATTGGACCATCGAGATCTTCGATGTGAATGCCGAACTGAGCCCGGATTGGACTGGCGGCACGCTGCACGACATCCAGTTCACCTTCTACGGCTCGGCGGCGAGCGCGGACGACGTCTATCACTACACGGACGAGGTGTTCGGGCTGGTCGCGGCCGATGCGTCGCGCCTGACGCTTTCGGACGGGGGCGGCGACGATTGGCTGAACATGGCCGCACTGGCAGGTGGCTTGACCGTGAATCTGGCAACAGATGGCTTTGGTGGCGCCTCGGATGCGGCCCAAGGCACGTTCCTGTCGATCGCCAGCGGCACGCAGATCGAAAACGTGGTCACTGGTGACGGCAACGACACAATCACAGGCAACGGCGCGGCAAACGAGCTCGGCGGCATGCGCGGCAACGACTTCCTCTGGGGCCTCGGCGGCGACGATCTGTTCCTGTTCTTCGACGGCGGTGGGCAGGATTGGATCGGCGACTTCTCCGCCGGTGGGACCGAGGACTCGATCGCGCTTTACAACACCGGTTTCAGCGATTTCACGTCGCTGCAATCGGCCTTCTCGGACGCCGGCGCGGATGTGCTGATCGATCTCGGCGATGGGGATCAGATCACGCTGGCGAATGTCGCGGAGGTGAGCGATCTGACCTCGGACGATTTCCTGTTCTTCACGACGTAGCCGCATGTAGGGTGGGCTCGAATGAGCCCACCGCATAACGGTCCGTCTCCGGAGGTGGGCTCTAGCGAGCCCACCCTACGGGCCGGGATCAATCAAGCTCGACCACACCCATCACGTCCGGCGCTTCCACATGGACCGGCGCGACCAGACTTGTGAACTCGTCCGCCGACTGCGTCAGCAGGGGGAAGGTCTTGTAGTGGCACGGGATCACGGTCTTGAACTGGAAGTAGGTCTTCGCCGCGTAGGCCGCGCGCCTGGCGTCCATGGTGAAATGCCCGCCGATCGGCAGGATGCCGTAATCGGGCGCGTGCAGCGCCTGGAAGACGCCCATGTCCGCCATCACGTCCGTGTCGCCGGCGGCATAAAGCGTCTTGCCGCCATGGGCGATCATGAAGCCCGACTCGCAGCCCGCATAGATTGGCTGGCCGCCCTCGCCGGCAACCGACGACGAATGGGTGGCGTTGACCATCGTCACCGCCACATTGCCCAATGTCACCGTGCCGCCCTTGTTCATGCCGATCCCGCCTTCCAGCCCGTCGCGGGCCGAGACCCAGGTGACCCAGTCGTAGATCCCCACCAGCGGTGCCCCGGTCTCCTTCGAGAGGCCCGGCGCGTCCGCTGCGTGATCGCCGTGGCCATGGGTCACCAGGATATGGGTTGCGCCCTCGATGGCGGCGGCCCGGTTGGCGGGGTCGAAGACCGGGTTCCCGTTGAGCCAGGGATCGAGCAGCAGAACCTGATTGCCGACCTCGATGCGGAACGAGGCATGGCCGAGCCAGGTGATCTTCATGGGGCGTCCTCCGTCGTTGTTCTTGGCGTTTCGCTCAGAATGCCCAGAATCCGGGATCGGGCAAGGGGGCAGGGCCTTGCCCCTGGATGACCGCCCCGGTAAACCTCCGCCGGACCTGACCATCCTTGCCCGAGGCGCGCCCCATGTCGATCGATACCGATACCGTCCGCAAGGTCGCCGATCTGGCGCGCATCGCCGTGACCGAGGAAGAATTGGCGTCACTGGCCGAGGAGCTGAACGCGATCATCGGCTGGGTCGAGCAGCTGGGAGAGGTGGATGTGTCGGGCGTCGAGCCGCTGACCTCGGTGACCCCGATGGCGCTGAAGCAGCGCGCGGACGTGGTGACCGACGGGGACCGCCAGGCCGACATCCTGGCCAACGCGCCTGACGCCCGCGAGGGCTTCTTCACCGTGCCCAAGGTCGTGGAGTAGGCGATGGCCGATCTCGCCAAACTGACGATTGCGGATGCCCGCGACATGCTGCGCGCGGGCGAGGTCACCTCGCGCCGGATCACCGAGGATTGCCTGACCGCCATCGAGCAGGCGGGCGCGCTGAACGCCTTCGTGACCGTGACCGCGGACAAGGCGCTAGCCATGGCGGATGCCGCCGATCAACGTCGTGAAGCCGGGGACGACAGCGACTTGCTGGGCATCCCCATCGGCATCAAGGATGTCTACTGCACGGACGGGGTGCGCAGCCAGGCTGCTTCGAAAATCCTGGACCGTTTTACGCCGGCCTACGAGAGCACGGTGACTGCTCAGCTTTGGGAAGCGGGCGCGGTCATGCTGGGCAAGCTGAACATGGACGAGTTTGCCATGGGCAGCTCGAACGAGAACTCGGTCTACGGCCCCTGCATTTCGCCCTGGCGGCGGGCGGGGGACGACGCGCCGATCACGCCGGGCGGCTCCTCGGGGGGCTCGGCGGCGGCGGTGGCGGCGGATCTTTGCCTGGCGTCCACGGGCACCGATACGGGCGGCTCGATCCGCCAGCCCGCGGCCTTTACCGGGACGGTCGGGATCAAGCCGACCTATGGGCGTTGCTCGCGCTGGGGCGTCATCGCCTATGCCTCGTCGCTGGACCAGGCTGGGCCCTTTGCCAAGACTGTACGCGACGCCGCCATCATGCTGCGCGCCATGGCGGGGCACGATCCCAAGGACTCGACCTCGGCCGATCTTCCGGTCCCGGATTTCGAGGCGGTGCTGAAGGGCGATCTGCGCGGCAAGCGCATTGGAATCCCGACGGAATACCGCGAAGGGTTGGGCGAGGAGATTGCGGGCCTATGGTCGCGCGGCGCCGACATGCTGCGCGACGCGGGCGCCGAGGTGGTGGATATCTCGCTGCCGCACACCAAATACGCGCTGCCGGCCTATTACATCATCGCGCCCGCGGAAGCCTCGTCGAACCTCGCGCGCTATGATGGGGTGCGCTACGGGCATCGCGCCGACCTGCACCAGGGCGAGGGCATCGTCGACATGTACCGCAAGACCCGGGCCGAGGGGTTTGGGCGGGAGGTGCGCCGGCGGATCATGATCGGCACCTATGTGCTGAGCGCCGGCTATTACGATGCGTATTACCTGCAGGCCCAGAAGGTGCGCAGCCTGATCAAGCGCGACTTCGACCAGGCATTCGCCGAGGTAGACGCGATCCTGGCGCCGACCGCGCCCACGCCCGCCTTCGCGCTGGGTGAAATGCAGAGCGATCCGGTCGAGATGTATCTGCAGGACGTCTTCACGATCACGGTGAACCTGGCGGGCCTGCCCGGTATCACCGTGCCATTGGAGGTGGGCGGTCAGGGCTTGCCGCTGGGATTGCAGCTTATCGGTCAGCCTTGGGGTGAGGCCAATCTACTCGACGCGGCTTATGCGTTGGAGAGCCGCGCGAGCTTCGCCGCGAAGCCTGATCGGTGGTGGTAGAAAGACAAAGGCCGCGGACCGATGCGGTCCGCGGCCTTGTCTGGCGGGTTCAAGGGGCTCTGTCAGGCCATGCTGATGATCGTGAAAAACGCTGCGGCGCCGAAGGAAAAGACCAATGCCTGGCTACGGAAGCCCAGGGCGAACATGATCAGTGCCGGCAACACGATCACATAGAGATAGGGCTGCTGCACGTCGAACAGCGCCTCAATCCAGGCCGTATTCGAGTTCTTCAATTCCATGGCTTGGATACCTCGGATCTACGCAGAGTCGCCAGCTTCCAATTTTCAGGCCGCAATGACCTGTCGTCCCTAAGTTTTAACCCGCAACCCCTACGATTCTCAACTGATACTTCGTCAAGCGATGCCTGAGCTGTAAGCTTTTATATCTTAATTTTTATGAGTTTTCTCTGTTTCATGTCACGTCGCTGCACCGAACATCCGAGCCATAAACAACCCCAGCGCGAACAGCCCTACAATCGGTCCGGCAACCCGGAAACCCGAGACGTAAAGCCCGACCGCCAGGACCGGCAGCAACAGAAGGGTAACGAAGCCCGAATTCATGAGCTGCTCCATCCCCTCGAAGACAATCGTCAGGCTTTTTTCCCCTGGCACCATAGTGTCTTCGGGGCGTTCGTATCCAGGGGCCGGCACGAATTTGTCTTTCATCTCCACCACGAAAGGCAGGATCGAAATCGGCATATCTCCCTCCCAACCTGAACGCACCACTCAACCTGAGGGAGAGCGTAGCCGATTCGACAGTTAATGACAAATTAAATCAAATAATCGCTTTAAAATATCGAAAAATAACCCAAAAACCCGTTTGATGAGTTTCAAATGCAATACTGAATTCAGTGTCTCGGCGCTAGTAAATGGTGCGGTACGCCTGCTTTTCGCCTTATTTGCCGCCGGAATGGCGAATCGCGGGGCGGTAATAGAAAAGGCCCGCGCTTCACGGCGCGGGCCTTAAAGTTCTATATTCGTTGGCGGCCGGTCAGGCCGCCGGTTGGAGGTTCAAAGGACCTGCAGATCTCCGGCGGAGGAGCGGCCGTCGCGGCCTTCCTGCAACTCGTAGGACACTTTCTGATCGTCGTTCAGGGTTTCCAGACCCGCGGCGCGCACCGCGGTGATGTGGACGAAGATGTCCTTGCCGCCCTCATCGGGGGCGATGAAACCGAAACCTTTTTCAGAGTTGAACCATTTGACGGTGCCAGTGGCCATTGCGTCAGTTCCTTTCCTTGCGGGCTGAGAGCCCAGTTCCTTGCAGGCATAAAGCCCAGTCATCGGGTCGAGGCATTGCCTCAGTGAATGTGGTCCGAGGCAGCGCCCCCGTCCCGCCAAGGCGGCGCGAGGGAAGAAGACTTGAGGCCAACATGCACCCAACCGGGCGCGGGGCGATTCATACCCGATTTCCGGCCTTTACACAATCTTGATCACCTGCCTTGCCATGATTCCCGCTCGACGGGCATGGGGCTCAATCGGCCAGCGCGGTGCCCTCGCGGCGCGGATCCGCGCCGCCCGTCAAGGTGCCGTCGGGTGCAATGCGGATGATATGCAGGCCCGAGGCCATGGCGTTCGTGATCACCTTGTGGCCGATGGCGGCCAAGCCTTCGGCGAGTGTCGCGGGGTGGGCGCCAGCCTCCAGCGCCAGCTCGCTTCGGTTGCGGTGTGAGACATGGCCGAGCGCCGCCGCCACTGCCGGATCAGTGCCGAGGTCCAGCATGGCGATCAGCGCCCCGGCGACATATTCCGGGATGCGCGAGCCGCCGGGCGAGCCGGCCAAGATGTAGGGCTGTTCCGGCGTATCCGTGCGATAGACGATGGTAGGGCTCATGGACGAGCGGGGCCGCTTGCCCGGCGCCACCGCGTTCGCGACCGGGTTGCCGTCAACGCCAGTGGGCCGGAACGAGAAGTCGGTCAGCTGGTTATTCAGCAAAAACCCGCCGGCCATCCGGCCGGACCCGAAGGCAGTCTCGATCGAGGCGGTGAGCGCGATTGCCAGCCCGTCCCCATCGATCACTGAGAGATGGGTTGTGCCCGGCGTGCCAGGGCTGGCGTCAGGCGCCAGCAGCGCGCCCTCGCGCCAAGGTGGCTCGCCCGCCGCGGCCTTGCCCTCTGCGGCCTTGAAACCATGGATCAGACGTGCGCGCCCGGCCAGATAGCCTGGATCGAGCAGGCCCTTGACCGGCACGTCCACAAAGTCGCTATCGCCCAGATAGAGGGCCCTGTCGGCATAGGCGAGCCGCGAGGCTTCGGCGAAGAGGTGCCAGAGATGCGGCTCGCCGGGGGCGAAATCCGTTGGTTTGAACCGGTCAAGAACGCCCAGGATCTGCCCGACCGTGGTAGCGCCCGACGACGGCGGACCCATGCCGCAGACCCGGAACTGGACCCGATAGACCATGCAGACCGCCGGGCGCTCGATCACGCGATAGGCGGCCAGGTCTTCCGCCGACAGGGTGCCGGCCACGGCGCCGCGCCGGGTTGCGGCGGCGATCTCGCCGGCCAGAGCGCCTGAATAGAATGCCTCCGGCCCGCGATCCGCCAACATCCGGAACGTCGCGGCCAAGCCGGGATTGCGCAGCGTCGCGCCCTCGGCGATCGGGGCTCCGCCAGGCAGGAACAGGGTGGCCGCGTCGGCCTGGGCGAGCCGGTCTCGGTAGCGCTCGGCCAATCCGGCCAAGCGCGGGCCGACTTGGAATCCCTCGGCGAGCGCGATCGCAGGGCCGAAGAGATCGGCCCAAGCCAGCTTGCCGTGCCGCGCGTGGAGCGCCTGGAAGAGGCGGACGAGCCCCGGGACGCCGACCGAGCGACCGCTGGCCACCGCATCGAGAAATTTCATGCGCTCGCCATCCGATGCCATGAACATGTCCGGCGTGGCGCCGCCGGGTGCGGTCTCGCGGGCGTCGAAGCTGGCGATGCCCTTGGCCGAGTGAACCAGCGCGAAGGCACCACCGCCGATGCCGCTGGATTGCGGCTCGACCACGTTCAGAACCAGGAGCGCGGCGATGGCCGCATCCGCCGCCGAGCCGCCCCGGCGCAGCGTCTCGCGCCCCGCCTCGGCGGCGGCCGGGTGAGCTGCGGCGATCATATGACGCTGGCCGGTGGCGAGGGGCTTCGGCACCCAGCCGGTCGCCGCTTCCGGGTCGGCCTGGGTCTGGGCGGCAGCCGGGAAAACGGCAAGCGTGGCGAGCAGGATCAGGGCAAAGAGCGCGCGCATCGGGGCCTCCCTTGGCTCGGCGTGGCCAGGCTCTCACATGTGAGATTCTTTCTAATGCATTGAAAGAAAGGTGTAAATTATTGGGCTTTACCGATTGTTTACGGACGGCGCGCGCTATTGCCCCTTCGCGTGCAACGGCCTGTACGGTGGGTTTTCAACCCACCGTACAGGCCGTTGCACGATAGTTGCCTTTAGGCGTCGAGAATATCCCAAGTCGCGCGATCGGTCTTACCGGTCGTGGCGAGGCCCGACGCGTGCTGGAATTGGCGCAGGGCGGTCTCGGTCCTGGGGCCGAAATCCCCGTCGAGGGCGCCGAGAGCGAAACCCGCGCGCGCCAGCAGGTGTTGAAGGCGCAGCACTGCCGGCCCCTCGGTGCCGCGTTTGAGCAGGGGCCGCGCCGCGATGCCGCCGAGCGCCGTCAACGCGGTGGCGGTCAAATGCCGGCGGTCATCGAGCCCGTTGAGCCCGCCATTGACGATGCGGCTGACCATTTCCACGTTGTCCAGATCGGCCCATTCCAGCGCCGTGCGCCCGGCGCGCCGGCGGGCAGCAAGATAGGCCGCGGCGATGATCCAGGCGGTGGCGGGCTCCTCGGCCCGTTCGGGCTGGGCCTCCAGGTCGATGCCGATCCGGGCACCGAAGCGGCGGTAATTCTCGCGCCCCGTCAGTTGCAGATAGCCGCGCCCACGGTAGCGGAAGCCATCGCCCGAACCGGGCGGACCGTTGCCCATGCGCCGGCCATAGACGTGGCTGGCGAGCTTCTCCGGCCGGCCCGCGAACCGTTGCGCATGGGTGACGCCGGTGAAGTGCTGCCGCCCGAAAACTGCGAAGATGCGCGCGCCCGAGCGGTAGTGGAGGGCTTCCGCCACGCGCTTGAAGCGCGCCGATTCATGGGCGCGTTGGCCGATCAGATGCGCGGCGCGCAGCGGCGTGTCGATGGCGCCGGTCGCGGCGATCCGGTCATGGGCGCCTGCGAAGCCGTCGATGGCGGATCGCGGCGCGGCGGGCGCGGCGGCGCGGATGGCGAGGGAGATGTCCATGCGCTCCGGTAGCAGTGCCGGAGGGGGCGTTGCGCCGCGCGGACCAGGAGCGCGCGCCGCTTCACGGCCGCGCATCGTGCTCGCCGCGCAACAGCGCGGCGGATGCAGTCATCGCCTGGCATTGAAGCCTGGCCGGCCCCCGCTATCTGCCCAAGTCCACGCACCAGACCCGCGGTCTGGACCGTTATTCAGGAGACAATCTAAGATGAGCGATATAGCGCCCCTATTCCGTCCACTCTCGATGGGCGGTCTTGAACTGCCGAACCGCGTCTTGATGGCGCCGCTGACCCGGAACCGCGCGCATTCCGACGGCACGCCAAAGGCGATGGCCGAGGAATATTACCACCAGCGCGCCTCCGCAGGCTTGATCATCACCGAGGCGACACAAGTCTCGCCCGAGGGAAAAGGGTATCTGGATACGCCGGGTATCCACGAAGACAGTCATGTCGCCGGCTGGCGCCGGATCACCGAGACGGTCCATGCCGCTGGCGGACGCATCTTCCTGCAGCTTTGGCACGTGGGGCGGATCAGCCATACCTCGCTATTGCCCGAAGGCGTCGTTCCGGTTGCGCCCTCGGCGATCCGGGCGAAATCGCAGGTCTTCGGAACGGACGGGTTTGTCGATGTTTCCGAACCGCGGGCCCTGGAGGCGGACGAGTTACCGCGAATTGTCGCCGACTATGCCCGCGCGGCCGCGCGGGCGAAGGAAGCGGGCTTCGATGGCATCGAGGTCCACGCCGCCAACGGTTATCTACTGGACCAGTTTCTGCGGGATGGATCGAACCGGCGCGAGGATGCCTATGGCGGCAGCGCCGAGAACCGCGCGCGGCTTGCGCTGGAAGTGACCGAGGCCGTCGCCAGCGTCTGGGGGGCAGACCGGGTCGGCATCCGGCTATCGCCATTCGGCAGCTTCAACGACATGTCGGACAGTGATCCGGAGGCGACATTCGGGACCATCTACCGCGCTTTGGACAAGCTGCGTCTGGCCTATCTCCATGTCGTCGAGAGCTTCCCCGGCAGCGACAGCGGCCCGGACGAGCTGGCCGCGTTGGAGCGTCTGCGCGGCCTTTGGACCGGGACTTACATTGCCAATGGCGGCTTCAACGCCACCCGCGCCGCCGATTGGATTGCCAGGGGCCGGGCCGATGCGGTCAGCTTCGGCCGGCCCTTCATCGCGAACCCGGACCTGCCGGAGCGCTATCAGCTGGGCGCCGGCCTTACCACGCCCAACGAGGCGACGTTCTATGGCGGCGGGACCGAGGGGTATACCGATTACCCGTTCCGCGCGCAGGAAGCGGCTTGAAAAAAAAGGGCGCCGGCAACGGCGCCCTCATTGCATTGATTGGACCAGAGCTCAGCCGCCCGTCACACTCATATGGCGACCGACCTGGCCGTCGACCTGTTGGCGGGAATAGTCGAAGTCGTGGCCCTTGGGCTTGCGGGTGATCGCCTCACCGATCGCGGCCTTGACGCCCGCGTCATCGGCGCCCGAACGCATCACTTTCCGCAGGTCCGCGTCGTCGTCCTGGCCCAGGCACATATAGAGCTGGCCGGTGCAGGTCAGCCGCACCCGGTTGCAGCTTTCGCAGAAATTATGGGTCAGCGGCGTGATGAAGCCGATCCGCTGGCCGGTTTCCTCGACGCGGAAGTAGCGGGCCGGGCCTCCCGTGCGGTAGTCGGTCTCGGTCAGCGTCCAACGTTCGCCCAGATCTGCACGAAGCTGATCCAGCGGATAATACTGGTCCAGCCGGTCCTCATTGCCCAGATCGCCCATGGGCATGACCTCGATGAAGGTCAGGTCCATGCCTTGTGCATCGCACCATTCGACCAGCCGGTGAATCTCGCCGTCATTCGTGCCCTTGAGCGCGACCGTGTTGATCTTGACGCGCAGCCCCGCGGCCTGCGCCGCCTCGATCCCGTCCAGAACCTGCGCCAGCCGCCCCCAGCGGGTGATGCGCTTGAACTTCGCCTCGTCCAGCGTGTCGAGCGAGACGTTCACGCGCTTGACCCCCGCATGCGCGAGCGTTTTCGCGAAGCGCGAGAGCTGCGAGCCGTTGGTGGTCAGCGTCAGCTCGTCCAGAGCGCCGTCGCCCAGGTGCCGGCCCATGCGGTCGAAGAACCACATGATGTTCTTGCGGACCAAAGGCTCGCCCCCGGTGATGCGCAGCTTGCGCACGCCGAGCTCGATGAAATTGGTGCAAAGGCGATCGAGCTCCTCGAGGCTCAAGAGATCGCGCTTCGGCAGGAAGGTCATCTCCTCGGCCATGCAGTAGAGGCAGCGGAAATCGCAGCGATCCGTCACCGAGACGCGCAAATAGGTGATCGCGCGCTGGAACGGGTCGATAAGCTGCGGTGGCTCGAGCCTGGCCATGGTTCCTCCCTGATTGATCAGCAATTTAGGCCGTTTGGTGCTTGGCGGCAATCCGGACACTGCGCCGCAGGGCGGAAATCGCGTTGACAGGCGGTGCATGGGGGGCATGGTCAGGGCACAGAAAATCAACACCGGAGGGGAGAGAATGATTCTCTATGGCCGCTATGTCTCGCCGTTCGTGCGCCGGGTCGGGGTCTGGCTGGGACTTCAGGGGCGCGATTACGAGCACCGGCCGCTGCTGGTCGCGGGCGATGACCTGGAGACGATCCGGGCCCAGAACCCGGTGGCGCGGGTGCCGATCCTGGTGCTGGATGACGGCACCCGGCTGATCGAGACGTTCGCAATCTGCGACTACTTGGATGAGACCGCGCCCGCGGGTATGCGTTTGATCCCCGCCAGCGGCCCGGCCCGGCTCGCCTCGATGCAGCGCATGGCCATGGGGCAATCGACGGCCGAGAAGGCGGTTGCGCTGATCTACGAGAATAACCGGCGGCCCGAGGAATTCCGCTGGCCCGAATGGCGCGACCGGCTGACCATGCAGGTGCGGGGCGGGCTGGCCGAATTGGACCGGCTGGCGCCCGAGGACGGCTGGTCGGGTGAAGGCGGCATGGATGGGGGCGACATCGCGGCGGCGGTCGCCTATCACTTCGCCGAGTATTCGAACCCCTGGCTGCTGGAGCCCGGCTATCCGCGTCTGGCGGCGCTGGCCGAGCGGGCGATGGGAATCGACGCCTACGCCCGGACCAAGCCGGAGGCGTGAGGGCTCAGCGGCACCGGCTCTCGATATAGGCGATGACGTTCTGGCGGTCGGCCGCTTCGGCGACTTCAACCTGCATCAGGATGATCGCGTCGGGATTCTGGAGGCGCTCGCGCGCGAAAGTCTTCGGATCCGTCAGGAATGCATCGAGGTTCTGATGGTCCCAGACCAGGCCGTTCGCTTCGAGGGCCTTCATGTCTGGCGTATATCTTGGAAACGGGGCGCTTGCCGCCGCGCGGCCAATGATGCAGTTGAGGTTCGGCGCGTAGTGGTTGGTATCGGATGACAGGGCATGGCAGCCGCCGCAATCTTGGTTGAAGAAGGCGCGCCCGGCATCGACATCGCCGCCTGCATGGGCCGGAAGCGAAACAATGGCGCCGATCAGAAGTGCGATGATGAAGGGCCGAGGCATTTTGGTCATTCCATTTTACTGCGAACCGTGCCCCCGCGCCCGGATCGTAAACGCGATGATCGCGCCCCGCCAGCCCTCCTTGTCTGCGGCATCCCCACGGCCGTAATCTGAGCGGGCAGAATGGAGGTTCTATGACCTTGAACAGCGCGTTTCGCCCGGTCGACGCGACCAAGGTGCCCCGCTTCGCCGATGTGGCGACCTTCATGCGGGTGCCGCGCCATCAGGTGAGCCGCGAGATCGATATCGGGCTGATCGGCGTGCCCTTCGATCTGGGGCTGAATTACCGCTCCGGCCCCCGGGACGCGCCGGCGGCGGTGCGCGCGGCCTCGCGGCTGATCCGGCTGGCGCATCCGGTGACGGGCGTGAAGCCCTACGACATATGCAACGTGGCCGATCTGGGCGACGCGCCGGTCAACCCGATGTCGAAGGACATCTCGCTGGACCTGATCCAGGGCTTCTACGAGGAGGTGCATGGCGCCGGCATCCGGCCGATCTCGGTCGGCGGCGACCATACGGTGCCGCTGCCGGTGCTGCGCGCCTTGGCCAAGGACCGGCCTGTGGGGATCCTGCAGATCGATGCGCACGCGGACATCCTGGACGAGCTTTGCGGCGACAAGGTCAACCACGCCACCATCATGCGGCGCGGGCACGAAGAGGGGCTGATCGACCCGAGCCGCGTTGTCCAGATCGGTCTGCGCGGCAGCCGCTTCGGCGACGATGATATCCGCTACGGCCAAGACGCCGGCTACCGCTGCATTACGATCGACGAATACGAGGAGATGGGCCGCAAGGCTGCGATTGCCGAAATCCTGCGGGTGCTGGGCGACGGGCCCGTCTATGTGACCCTGGATATCGACGGGCTGGACCCCAGCTTCTGCCCCGGCACGCCGGTGCCCGAAATCGGCGGGCTGATCCCGCGCGACGTGCAGGTGATGTTGCGCGCCCTCGGTGATTGCGACGTGGTCGGCGCCGATATCTGCGAGGTGGCGCCGGCTTACGACCCGACCGGGATCACCTCGGTCACGGCGGCCAACATGATGTTCG
>JAOTXT010000091.1 GCA_029862205.1 Paracoccaceae bacterium | reverse complement strand
CGCTCGGCATCCAGCAGATGAGGCTTCGATGGTGTCCGAGCGAGACCGCATAGTGGATCACGTCCAGATCGCGTCCCATCCGCTCGGCGGCGGCGTGGCCGTCTGACTCGGTGCCGGTGATCTGGAAGGACATCATGCCGGAAAAGTTCGACATCTGGCGCCGCGCCAGTTCGTTCTGCGGATGGCTCTGCAGCCCGGGATAGTTGACCCGTGCGACACGCGGATCGCCTTCCAGCCAACGGGCGACCGCCAGCGCGGTCTCCTCGTGCGCCTGCATGCGGATCGGCAAGGTGGCGGCGCCCCGCGCGATCAGCCAGGCGTTGAAGGGGCTCATGACCCCGCCGTAATGGACGATCGCCTCGGAGACGAGCGGGCGGATCAGGTCCGAGGTGCCGCAGACCAGCCCGCCGACCGCGTCCCCGTGGCCGCCGATATATTTGGTAGCCGAGTGCATCACGTAATCGGCGCCAAGCGCCAGCGGCCGGGAACCGATGGGGCTGGCAAAGGTGCTGTCGACCGCCAGCCGGGCACCGGCGCCATGGGCGATCTGCGCCGCCGCTTCGATATCGGTCAGCCGCAGCAGTGGATTGCAGGGTGTGTCGATGAAGATGAGCTTGGTCTGGTCCCTGACCGCCCCGGCCAGTGCGTCGAGATCGGAGGTGTCGACCTTGCTGACCAGGATGCCCAAGCGGGGCAGGGTGTCGCGGGCAAGCTCGGCGATGCCCGCATAGGCGACATCCGACAGGATGACATGGTCGCCCGCCGAGAGTTCAGCAAACAGGATTGCGCTCGCCGCCGCCATGCCGGAGGCGAAGGCCGAACAGGCCTCGGCACCTTCCAGGACCGCGATCTTCTGCTCCAACTGGCGCACGGTCGGGTTGGCCCAGCGGGTATAGACGAACGGGCTCTCGTCGGTCAGTTCGTAGGCCGAGAAACCTTCGGGCTTGTCGGTGACGAAGGTGGACGACATGACAATGTTGGGACTGGACGCCCCGGTTTCTGGATCGGGCGCTTCGCCCCCATGGATCGCGAGCGTGCGGGGCCCGGCCAGTGAAGTGTCCAGTTTGCGCGCCATAGCTGCCTCCCTTGCCCGCCGATTCGAGCGGACGAGCCTGACGGGATCGTCAGCGGCGTCAAGGGATAGGGGCGTTCAGGCTAGAGACGGTTGGACACTTCAATCAAGTTGCCATCCGGGTCGCGGAAATAAATCGAGCTCAGCGGCCCGGTCGCACCGGTCCGGGGCACGGGCCCCTCGAAGACATCGATGCCTTCGGCGGCCAAGTGATCGGTGATCTCGGTCACTGGCACGTCGCTCAAAAGACAGAAATCGCCCGAGCCAGCCGTCGCGACGCGGGCGTTTGGCTTCAGCTCGGCGCCCGTCTGGTGCAGGTTGATCTTCTGGTCGCCGAATTTCAGGGCTCGTCGCCCAGCGCCGAAGGTCTCGGCCTCCATGCCTAGCGCGCGTTGGTAGAACGCAACCGTTGCCTCCATGTCCGCGCAGGTCAGGACGAAATGGTCGATGCCGCGGACGAAGGGGCGGGTCATCCCTCAGTCGTCCGGCGCGCCCAAGAGGCTGGTATGGACGGGCGCCACATAATCGGCCGGGGTTTCGCGGCTGGATGCGTCATGCTTGAACTCGTAGCCCACCAAACCGTCGCGCGCCCAGGCGAATACCACCAGGCGCCGCGCGATTCGCTCGTCGCCCAGCATGATCTCGACGAAGCCGCGCAGATGCGGCACCTCGCCCTCGTCATCATCGGCGGCGATGACGAAGCCAGTATCGGTCAATTCCAAGATACGGTGTTGCCGCTCGCCCGCGACCACAAGATGTCGTGTCGTGGCGCGGCGGCTCTTGCGCCGGTCCTTCGCGATGGCGCTGAGCACGTCTCCCGGCAGAATACTTTCCATGGCACACAACTCCTACAGGATCCCGGGCCTTTCAAACGCTGAACAATGAAATCAAAGACTCGAACAGGCGAAGTTTCAATGACTGTTTCGCCACGAATCGCGAAGTGAAACGGTGTTGTGACTTTCGTGCCGTAGTTGATTTGGCGCCCCAAGAGGGGCTTCGACCGCGCTGTTCGGGGACCCGGGCGGCCTGGCCGGGTTGGGGGCCGCGATCCCTTTCTTGCCCTCGTCCGCAGGATCGCTATAACCCGCTCCGGGTCCGCCTGACGCTGACCCCGCCACGCCCCGGAAAGAGCTTTATGCCGAAACGCACCGACATCGCCTCGATCATGATCATCGGCGCGGGGCCCATCGTTATCGGCCAGGCTTGCGAGTTCGACTATTCCGGCGCCCAGGCCTGCAAGGCGCTGCGCGAGGAGGGGTACCGGGTTATTCTGGTGAACTCGAATCCAGCCACCATCATGACCGATCCGGAGATGGCCGACGCGACTTACATCGAGCCGATTACGCCCGATGTGGTGGCCCGGATCATCGAGCGCGAGCGGCCCGACGCCCTGCTGCCGACGATGGGCGGACAGACGGGTCTCAACACCGCGATGGCGCTGGCGGATATGGGGGTCTTGGAGGAGTTCGGTGTCGAGCTGATCGGCGCCAACCGCGCCGCGATCGAGATGGCCGAGGATCGCAAGCTGTTCCGCGAGGCGATGACGCGGATCGGGTTGGAGAACCCGCGCGCGACCATTATCTCGGCTCCGAAGGGCCCGGACGGCAAACCGGACATTGTGTCCGGCGTCCGGGATGCGGTGGACGCGCTCGCCGAAGTCGGCTTGCCGGCGATCATCCGGCCCGCCTTCACGCTGGGCGGCACGGGTGGCGGCGTCGCCTATAACCGCGAGGATTACGAGCATATCTGCCGCACCGGGCTCGAAGCCTCGCCGGTCGGCCAGATCCTTGTCGACGAGAGCCTGCTCGGCTGGAAGGAATTCGAGATGGAGGTGGTCCGCGACAAGGCGGACAACGCCATCATCATCTGCTCGATCGAGAACGTGGACCCGATGGGGGTGCATACGGGTGACTCGATCACCGTCGCGCCGGCGCTGACGCTCACGGACCGGGAATACCAGATCCTGCGGAACGCCTCGATCGCATGTCTGCGCGAAATCGGCGTCGAGACCGGCGGCTCGAACGTGCAATTCGCGGTGCATCCCGAGACCGGACGCGTCGTGGTGATTGAGATGAATCCGCGGGTCAGCCGGTCCTCGGCGCTGGCGTCCAAGGCGACCGGGTTTCCCATCGCCAAGATCGCGGCGAAGCTGGCCGTTGGATACACGCTCGACGAGCTCGACAACGACATCACCGGCGTGACGCCCGCCAGCTTCGAGCCGACCATCGACTATGTGGTCACCAAGATCCCGCGCTTTGCCTTCGAAAAGTTCCCCGGCAGCAAGGCTGAGCTGACCACTGCGATGAAGTCGGTTGGCGAGGCGATGGCGATCGGGCGCAGCTTCCATGAGTCGGTTCAGAAGGCGCTGGCCTCGATGGAGACAGGGCTCAGCGGCTTCGACGAGGTCGAGATCGAGGGGGTGCCTGCGCTCGACAAGCTGATCAGCCGCGATGGCACCGAGCTTGGGCTCCGGCGCTATCTGGTTGGCGCGAACGCCGCCCAGCAGGAGGCGATCGATAAGGGGTTGACCAAGGCGCTGTCGCAGCAGCGGCCGGACCGGCTCAGGATCATCGCGCACGCCATGCGCTTCGGCTTCTCGGATGACGAGATCCGCGAGATCACCGCCTTCGATCCCTGGTTTCTGTCGCGCATCCGCGAGATCGTCGCGGCCGAGGAGGTGATCCGGGCCGATGGGCTGCCCGAGGACACGGCCGGGCTGCGCCGGCTGAAGCAGATGGGCTTCACGGATGCACGCCTCGCGACGCTATCCGGCCTGACCGAGGAGGGGGTGCGCCGCATCCGCAATGCTCTCGGGCTCACGGCCGTCTTCAAGCGGATCGATACTTGCGCGGCGGAGTTCGAAGCGCAGACGCCTTACATGTATTCGACCTACGAGGCCGATGCGATGGGCCTGGTCGAATGTGAGGCCCGGCCGAGCACCGCGAAAAAGGTGGTGATCCTGGGCGGTGGGCCAAACCGCATCGGACAGGGGATCGAGTTCGACTATTGCTGTTGCCATGCGGCTTATGCCCTGACAGAGGCGGGCTACGAGACGGTGATGATCAACTGCAACCCGGAGACCGTCTCGACCGATTACGACACCTCCGACCGGCTCTATTTCGAGCCGCTGACGCAGGAGCACGTGCTGGAGATCCTGCGGGTCGAGCAGGAGAAGGGCGTGCTGCACGGCGTGATCGTTCAGTTCGGCGGCCAAACGCCCCTGAAACTTGCGCGCGGCCTGGAAGCCGCCGGCATCCCGATCCTTGGCACCACGCCGGACGCAATCGACCTGGCCGAGGACCGCGAGCGGTTCCAAAAGCTCTTGCACGATCTGGACCTCAAGCAACCGGTCAACGGTATCGCCCATTCCGGCGAGGAGGCGTTCGACATCGCCAACCGCGTCGGTTACCCGGTGGTGATCCGGCCCTCTTACGTGCTGGGCGGCCGGGCCATGGAAATCGTGCGCAACGATGCCGAGCTGAAGCGCTATATCAGCGAGGCAGTTGTCGTCTCAGGCAGCTCGCCAGTCCTGATCGACAGCTATCTGGCGGGGGCCGTCGAGGTGGATGTGGACGCGCTTTCGGACGGCGAGACGGTCCATGTGGCCGGGATCATGGAGCATATCGAGGAGGCGGGGGTCCACTCAGGCGACAGTGCCTGCGCCCTGCCGCCGCATTCGCTGGATTCCAGGATGATCGCCGAGCTTAAGCGCCAGACCCATGCGCTGGCATTGGGGCTGGATGTGCGCGGGCTGATGAACGTGCAGTTCGCGATCAAGGGTGGCGATATCTATGTGCTGGAGGTCAATCCCAGGGCCTCGCGCACGGTGCCCTTCGTGGCCAAGGCGGTTGGCTCGCCCATCGCATCGATCGCCGCGCGGGTGATGGCGGGCGAGAAGCTGGCGGGCTTCGATCTGGTTGATCCTGCGACCGCGCATATGGCCGTCAAGGAAGCGGTGCTGCCATTCGCCCGCTTCCCTGGCGTCGACACGCTGCTGGGCCCCGAGATGCGCTCGACCGGCGAGGTCATGGGTCTCGACCGGAGCTTCGCCCGGGCCTTCCTCAAGAGCCAGCTCGGCGCGGGCACGCCCCTGCCAGAAAGCGGAACGGCCTTTGTCTCGGTCAAGGACGGGGACAAGGCGGTGATCGAACAGGCGGCACAGATCCTCGACCGGCTGGGCTTCGATATCATCGCAACCGGCGGTACATGTGCCTTCCTGCGCAAGCACGGGGTCAAGGCCGAGCGGATCAACAAGGTCTACGAGGGCCGGCCCCATATCGTCGACCGGATGAAGGACGGGCATATCACGCTGGTCTTCAACACCACCGAGGGCGCGCAAGCGGTGCGCGACAGTTTCGACATCCGGGCAACGGCGCTGGCCATGAGGACGCCCTATTACACGACCGCCGCTGGCGCACTGGCTGCGGCGCGCGCCATCGAGACCCTGAAGGAGGGCACGCTGGAAGTGGCGCCCTTGCAAGATTATGCGCGGCGGGTCGACAGGACGGATCGAGCCTCGGCTTAAGCACCTGCGCCGAAGCGCAGGAAGCCGAGGATCAGGTTGATCGGCGAGAAGAAGCCAAAGCCGATCGTGAACAAAAACGTCACCCCGGTGATCAGCCACATCGCAAGAAGGCCGATACGCGGCATCCCGGTGCCCCGTGCCCACTGGGTCAGATAGACGTTCACGGCCAGGATCGTGACCGCGCCGGCAATCGACAGCAGGATCGACATCAGGCGCAGATCTTCGTTGTTCCAGAGCAGCATGAAATACCAGATCACCCGGCCCCCGACCGGCGCCACCAGCAGGTTGAAGAGGGCGAACCAGGTCGCCGGGGTTTTCCATTCCTGCGGATTGGGATCGGTCATGGGTCCCCTCGGGTTGCGGCCACGGCGCTTCTAGCAGATTGCCGGCCGGCGGAAAATTCCTTGATGAAACTTCTCTAATGACGCTTGTGAAAAAATCTCCTATTTTTTCACGGAAATGCCCTGGGGAGGGATTCGCGGCGATGCAGGATTTGGCGCAGGACGCGGCGGCCATCGCAGCACAGGAACGCCGGGCCAGCGGGGTCGGTGCCGATCTCCGCGCCCTGCGCAAGGCGCGCGGGATGACGCTGAGTGGGCTGGCACTGAAGGTGGGCCGTTCGATTGGTTGGCTGAGCCAGGTCGAGCGCGATCTCGCCGAGCCGACCATTGCCGACTTGCGCCGACTGGCCGATGCCCTGGACCAGCCCCTGTCCCTCTTCTTCGGCCCCGAGAACGCGCCCGAGGACGAGCGTGGCTATGTGGTGCGCTGGAACTCGCGCCGGGCACTGGGTTCCGCCGGGCAGGGACTGGTGGAGCAGCTCTTGTCGCCCGATCTTTCGGGCTCGTTCGAGATCGTCCGCTCGGTCTTCGAGCCGGGCGCGGAGCTGGCCGAGTTCAACCACCGCGCGACCGAGGAGGCGGGGTATCTCATCGCCGGCGAGCTGGAGATGTGGATTGGCCGGCGGCACTTCCATCTGAGGCCCGGCGACAGCTTCCGCTTCAAAAGCGAGCGCCACCGCTGGCGCAATCCCGGCACCGAGCCCGCCATCGCGATCTGGGTAATCGCGCCGCCTGTTTACTGAGGAGACGACCATGGCTGACTTCCCTTCCACCGCGCGCGTCGTGATCATCGGCGGCGGTGCCGTCGGGGCCTCGTGCCTCTATCACCTGGCGCTGAAGGGCTGGACTGACTGTGTGCTGCTGGAGAAGAACGAACTGACCAGCGGGTCTACCTGGCACGCGGCGGGGAACGTGCCCACCTTCTCGGCCTCGTGGTCGATCATGAACATGCAGCGCTATTCGACCGAGCTCTACCGGGGCCTGGCCGAGGCGGTGGATTACCCGATGAACTATCATGTCACCGGCTCGGTGCGGTTGGCGCATTCCAAGGAGCGGATGCAGGAATTCGAGCGCGCCGCCGGGATGGGCCGCTATCAGGGGATGGATATCGAAGTGGTCGGGACCAACGACCTGAAGAGCCGCTATCCGTTTCTTGAAGTTCACGACCTCGCCGGTGGGCTCTACGACCCCTATGACGGAGACATCGACCCGGCGCAGTTGACCCAGGCGCTGGCCAAGGGCGCGCGCGACAAGGGCCAGAAGATCATCCGGTTCTGTGCCGCGACCGGCGCTCGGCGCGAGGGCGGCGAGTGGGTGATCGAAACCGGGAAGGGCGAGATTCGCTGCGAATACGTGGTCAACGCGGCGGGTTACCGGGCGCACGAGGTCGGCAAGATGTTTGGCCGCGACGTGCCCGTGGTTTCGATGTCCCACCAGTATATCCTTTTCGAAGAAGTGCCCGAGCTGAAGGCTTGGTCCGAAGCCGAGGGCCGCAAGCTGCCGCTCTTGCGCGACGTGGACAGTTCCTACTACCTGCGGCAGGAGAAAAACGGCTTCAATCTGGGGCCCTACGAGCGCAATTGCCGCGCCCATTGGGTGACCGATGACGACCCGATGCCGGCGGATTTCTCGTTCCAGCTCTATCCGGACGATTTGGACCGGCTGGAATGGTATCTTGAGGACGCGCTGGCCCGGGTGCCGGTCCTTGGCAATGGCGGCATCAACAAGGTGATCAACGGGCCGATTCCTTACGCGCCTGACGGCAATCCGTTGATCGGCCCGATGCCGGGAGTGCCGAATGCCTTCGAGGCCTGCGTCTTCACTTTCGGCATCGCCCAGGGCGGTGGCGCAGGCAAGGTGCTGGCCGAATGGGTGACCGAGGGCGGCACCGAATGGGACATGTGGTCCTGCGATCCGCGCCGCTATGGCCGGTGGGCAGACCAGGATTACGCCCATCAGAAGGCGGTCGAGGTCTATGGCCACGAATATGCCATGCATTTCCCCTATCACGCCTGGCCCGCCGGCCGGAACAAGCGCCTGAGCCCGATCCACGACAAGATCGCCGCGCTGGGCGCCCAATTCGGCGCCTATGGAGGCTGGGAGCGGGCCAACTGGTTCGCGCGACCCGGCGACGACACTTCGGAGGAATCAACCCAAACATGGAGCCGCGCCGGGCCCTGGGAGCAGCGCATCCGCGAGGAATGCGAGGCGGTGCGTGATGCGGCGGGCATCCTCGATCTCTGCGGCTTCTCACGCTTTGCGGTCGAGGGCGGGGGGGCCGACGAGTGGCTTCGCGGCCTGGTCACCGGGGCACTGCCCAAGATCGGGCGGCTCGGCCTCGTCTACTTCGCCGACGACCGGGGCCGGATCGTGACCGAGATGTCGATCACCCGGGCCGCCGAGGACAGATACTACCTTATCACCGCCGCGACCGCCCAGGACCATGACCGGGAGTGGTTGGAGCGTCATCTGCCGAGAGACGCGAATGAGGGCAGCCCGATCACCATCACCGACAAGACCGACCAGATGTCGACTTTGATCCTGGCCGGGCCGAAGTCGCGCGACATCCTGTCGGCGCTTTGCGATGGCGACCTGACGCAGCCCTGGCTGACCCATCAGGAGGCCGAGATCGCCGGAAAATGGGTCGCGCTGCTGCGCGTCTCGTTCACCGGCGAGTTGGGATGGGAGGTCCATTGTGCCGCCGAAAACCTGCCAACGGTCTTCGACGCGATCTGGGAGGCAGGGCAGCCGCATGGGCTGAGGCCCTTCGGCATGTTCGCGCTGGACAGCCTGCGGCTGGAGAAAGGCTACCGGACATGGAAGGGCGATCTCTCGACCGATTACTCCATGTTCACCGGCGGGCTCGACCGGTTCGTCCGCCTCGACAAGCCGCAGGACTTCCCCGGCAAGACCGCGCTGATGAACGAGCGGCAGCAGGGGGTTGCCCGGACCTGCCGGCCGCTGATCGTGGACGCGGGTGACTGTGACGCGCCCTATATGTCGACGCTCTGGAAGAACGGCGAGGTTGTGGGCGAGACGACTTCGGGCGCCTGGGGCTACCGGGTCGGCGCTTCGATCGCGCTTGGCGTCATGCGGGCGGATTGTGCCGAGCCGGGCACTGAGCTTGAGGTCGAGATCTACGGCCAGCGCTACAAGGCCACGGTGCAGCCTGATCAGCCGCTTTGGGATCCGGGGAACCAGAGGTTGCGGGCATGACACTCGACGCCTGGCTGTTGTTCGCCGCGATTTGGTTCGCCGCCGGAATTCCGCTGGGACCGAACGCGGCGAACTGCATTGCCGTCTCCGCCTCGCATGGTTTCGGCCGTGCGCTTTGGGCCGTTGCCGGCATCCTGGCCGCGGGTCTGTTTTATATGGGTGCGGTCGTCCTGGGGCTGGGCGCGGTGCTCGCCGCAAACGAAGTGCTGTTCGCGGCGCTGAAACTGCTTGGCGCGGCCTATTTGATCTGGATGGGGATCAAGATGATCCGTAGCAAGCCCGGGAGATCGGGCATGACGCCGGTTCCGGTGGGCCGCCGGCAGGTCTTGGTCAAGGCGATGCTGGTCTCCTTCAGCAATCCTAAGGCGATGCTGTCATACGGTGCTGTCTTCAGCCAGTTCGTGAACCCCGAGGCTGGTTTCGCGGCGCAGCTCTTGATCATTGTGCCGACCGCACTGGCGATCAATGCGGGCATCTATTCTGGATATGCGCTGCTCGGGCGCGGCGTTGACCGTTTGATCGGGACGGCAACACGCCTGGCATGGTTCAATCGCGGCATCGGTGGGTTCTACGTTGTCGCCGGGGCGGCACTGGCCGCCGACGAGATATCGGATGTCAGGCGGAGGATGCTCGCATGACCAAGATAACCCTTCTCGACGGGGGCATGGGGCAGGAACTGATCAGGCGGGCCTCGGGTCCGCCGACGCCCTTGTGGTCGGCGCAGGTGATGATGGACGAACCTGATCTGGTGCGTGACGTGCATCTGGACAACATCCGAGCGGGTGCCCGGGTCATCACGCTGAACACCTATTCGGTGACCAGGACGCGTCTCGAGCCCCATGGGCTGGCAGAGCAGTTCAAGGTGCTGCAGCGCCGCGCCATTGACTTGGCCCAAGCGGCCCGCGACGCAAGCGGGGAGGAGGTCGCCATCGCCGGCTGTCTGCCGCCCTATCTTTGGAGCTACCGGCCCGAGATGAATCCGGGCGCGGCCGAGATGATCCCGCATTACAACGAGATTGCCAGCCTCCAGGCGCCCCATGTGGACCTCTTGCTCTGCGAGACCATGGGTTCGGCCGAGGAGGCGTTTGCCGCGGTCTCGGCCGCGGCGGCGACCGGCAAGCCGGTCTGGGTCTCGTGGACGTTGGCTGATGACGGGACCGGGCGTTTGCGCAGTGGCGAGACCCTGGCCGAGGCGAACGCGGCGCTGGACGGCCTGCCGGTGGCGGCGCGGCTGGTCAATTGCTCGAAGCCCGAAACGGTGGACCTGGCCTTCGATGACCTGAAGGCGCTGGGCGGCACCGTTGGGGCGTATGCGAACGGCTTCACCGGCATCCGGGACTACTTCACCGCCGGCTCCACGGTTGCGGGCCTGTCGGCGCGGGCCGATCTGGGGCCCGAACAATATGCCGATTTCGCGATGGGCTGGGTCGATCGCGGCGCCAAAATCATCGGCGGCTGTTGTGAAGTGGGCCCGGAGCATATCGCGGAATTGGCCCGGCGGTTGGCCGAGGCCGGACACGAGATCGTGGGTGCCTGAGATGGGTGTCCCCGACACCATGTCCGGGGTTCAGCTCACGGGCCATGGCGGTCCGGAGAGGTTGGTTTGGAATGACGCCATCCCAACGCCCCGGCCCGGCCGGGGCGAGGTGCTGGTCCGGGTGCTGGCGGCAGGCGTCAACAATACCGACATCAACACCCGGATCGGTTGGTATTCGAAGGAGGTCACGGGCAGCACCGAGGCGACCGGCACGGAGGTCGGGATCGAGAGCGGCGGCTGGGTCGGGGCGTTGCCGTTCCCTTTGATCCAGGGTGGCGATCTGTGTGGACGCGTCGTGACGCTGGGCGATGGGATCGAGCGCTTGGATGAGGGCGCGCGCGTGACCTGCGCCACGAACCAGCCCGAACCGAGTGCGGAAAACCCTGTCGGCATCCGCGTGATCGGCTCGGAATATGACGGCGCCTTCGCGCAGTTCTGCGTTGTTTCTGCGCATCAGCTTTATGACGTAACCCCCTCACCTTTATCGGATATCGAGATCGGCGCTATGCCCTGTGCCTTCGGCACGGCTGAGAATCTGCTGACCCGGGCTGGCGTGGCCAAGGGCGACGATGTGTTGGTTACCGGCGCCTCGGGCGGGGTTGGCCTGGCGGCGGTGCAATTGGCGCGGCTGCGCGATGCCCGAGTGACCGGGCAAAGCAGCGCGGCCAAGCGGGCAGCGGTCGAGGAGGCCGGCGCGGCGGAAGTGTTGGACCGGGGTGCCATCCCAAAGGCGCGCAGTTTCGACGTGGTGATCGACGTGGTCGGCGGCCCGGGTTGGGCCGCGCTGATCGACGCGCTGAGACCCGGCGGGCGCTACGCGGTCTCCGGCGCGATCGCTGGGCCCATCGTCGAGGCGGACCTGCGCACGATCTATCTGAACGACCTGACCATCCACGGCTGCACCTACACGTCGCCGGAGGTCTTCGCCGGTCTGGTCGCGCATATTAATTCGGGCGCGGTTCGACCGCTCGTCTCGCAAACCTACCCGCTGAGGGAGATCGCCAAGGCGCAGGAAGACTTCGCCGCCAAGCGTTATCCCGGCAAGCTGGTTCTGATCCCTCCGGAGGTTCCCTGATGTCCAACGTCCCCTCGAAGGCCCGCGCCGTCATCATCGGCGGCGGCGTGATCGGCTGCTCGGTCGCCTATCACCTGACCAAGCTCGGCTGGACCGATGTGGTGCTCCTCGAGCGCAAGCAGCTGACCTGCGGGACCACCTGGCACGCGGCTGGGCTGATCGCGCAGCTCCGCGCCTCGTCGAACATGACCAAATTGGCGAAATACACTCAGGAACTTTACTTCGGGCTGGAAGCCGAGACCGGGATCTCGACGGGGATCAAGCGCAATGGCTCGGTCAGCCTCGCGCTGAGCGAGGAGCGCAAGGAGGAGCTTTATCGCGGCGCCTCGATGGCGCGCTCTTTTGGCGTTGAGGTCGAGATAATCGAGATGGACCGGGTGAACGAGCTTTACCCCCATGTGAACGTCGATGACGTGAAGGGCGCGATCTATCTGCCGAAGGACGGGCAGGGGGATCCGGCCAACGTGGCCCTGGCCATGGCCAAGGGCGCGCGGAACCGCGGCGCCAAGGTCATCGAGGGCGTCAAGGTCACCGCGGTCCACCAAAAGGATGGCCGGGTGACCGGGGTCGATTGGACAAAAGGGTCGGAAACCGGCACGACCGACGCGGATTTCGTGGTGAACTGTGCTGGCATGTGGGGCCGCGACGTGGGGCAGATGGCCGGGGTCAACGTGCCGCTGCAGGCCTGCGAGCACTTCTACATCGTCACCGAGCCGATCGAGGGCCTGACCGAACTGCCGGTCCTGCGGGTCCCCGACGAATGCGCCTATTACAAGGAGGATGCCGGCAAGATCCTGCTGGGCGCCTTCGAGCCGAACGCCAAGCCGTGGGGCATGGAGGGCATCCCGGAGGATTTCTGCTTTGACCAGTTGCCCGAGGATTTCGACCACTTCGAGATGATCCTCGAGAAGGCGGTCGAGCGCATGCCCATGCTGGCCGAGGCCGGCATTCACATCTTCTTCAATGGGCCCGAGAGCTTCACACCCGACAACTTGTACTATCTGGGCGAGGCGCCGAATTTACGGAACTTCTTCGTCGCGGCCGGGTTCAACTCGATCGGCATCCAATCGGGCGGCGGCACCGGCATGGCGCTGGCCCAGTGGATGGAGGATGGCGAGAAGCCCTTTGATCTGGGTGACGTGGACATCGCCCGAGTCCAGGACTTCCAGAAGAACAAGCACTACCTGGTGACCCGCTCGGTCGAGGCGCTGGGCTTGCTCTATGCGGACCACTTCCCGTTCCGCCAGAAGGAGACCGCGCGCGGCATCCGCCGTACACCCTTCCACGAACACCTGAAGTCGCGTGGCGCTGTCTTCGGCGAGACCGCCGGATGGGAGCGCGCCAACTGGTTCGCCGATCCCGGTCAGAAGGCGGAATACGAATACACCTGGAAGCGGCCGAACTGGTTCGGCAACGCGGCGGCCGAACACAACGCCATCCGCACCAATATCGGCATGTATGACATGTCAT
>JAOTXT010000030.1 GCA_029862205.1 Paracoccaceae bacterium | reverse complement strand
CTGGTGCGCCGGTTCATCGACGACTACTCGTACCACATCTACGGCTCACAGGAGTATCTCGATCGGCGCGGCATTCCGCACGCCCTCGCGGACCTCGATGACCACAGCCTGATCGTCTATGGCGACGGCGTCGGCCATCCGCCGATCGAGAAGATCGACTGGCTCCTGACCGAAGGCATGCCCGAAGGCCAATCCCGCGAGGCGGGGCTTCGGATCAACAGCGTCTACGGCATCTACCGCGCTGTCGAGAGCGGCCTGGGCCTGGCAGCACTCCCCTTCTACATGAGCGAGCGCTCGGACCATTTGATCGAGGTCCTGCCCGACGTTACCGGCCCACCGATCCCGGTCTACTTCGTCTATCCCGAAGAGCTCGGCCCCTCACGGCGTATCGCCGCCCTGCGCGATTTCATCGTCGAGAAGATGAAGATGGCATGGCACCCGCGAGAATAGGTCGACAGAAGACCGACTTGCTAATAGCGGGCTAACGGTGAGTAAATTTCCCAGATGGCGCGTTGGCGAATGAAAGCAAAGAATGCGCATCTCACGGAGTTCCGCCCCGATGCACCCTGCGCTAGCTTGCTAAGCACTGCTGAGTCGAGGCAAGAATGTGCAACATTTGATGAAAACCGGTATGTCGGCCTTGGGGCTTTTCGCGACCTAGGCGCTTGGTCGGGATTGGGTCAGACTCGGAAGTTCAGCGCCCTGCCACGGCCCGTCTGGAATGCGGTGGAGAACCGACCTTCGATCCCGCGCAGCCGCGAGCGTCGGCAATGCGGCCGTTTCCGTCCCTTTAAACGCTTCGAGGCGAACGCACGCCTCGTGCCATGAAGCGACATACAATGGGACCCGCCGCCCGTAATCCAAGCCTAGGGCTCATCTGTAACAATCGGCATCGCGAGCGAGAATTTCACACGGTCCATCACCACGTCGGTATAGAAGTGGGCGACGTTCGAGTGTTCCATAAAGTGGCGGCAGGTGAAAAGCTCGTATTCCTCCATATTCTGCGCGGTGATGAGAAAGACGAAGTCGCTGGAGCCGGTTACGTAGTAACACTGCATCGCGTCCGGCGCTTCCAGCATACGCTTCTTGAAGCTTTCCAGATGCTCGGTACGCTCCCGCTCAAGGTGCACCTGCACGATCAGGATCAGCTCGCGCCCGATCATCCTGGGATCGACGACCGAGACGTCGGCCGTGATCTTGCCAGCGCCCTTGAGCTTTTGTAGCCGCTTCTGACAGGCAGCGGGAGAGAGACCGACAGATTCCGCCAGATTTTGGGTAATAGACTGCCCGGCGCCTTACGGTCGATCAACCCGTTCGGGCCGTCGGTGTTGAACCGCAACCCCCGCCAATCCGCGCCGCTTCTGTCCGGCTCCCACCATCATAAATCACCGCCAGCGCCAAAAGCCGACGCGCCTAATTGACGCCCTTCACCGTCCTGGCCAGCACCCTCAGATCGGCGCTCCCAAAATCCTCCCGCATACCAATCGCTGCTCCCATGGCGAACCTCCTCTGTTCGCCACACCGATTCACAGTTCAGCAGCTTTGGGGTTCCCCCAAAATAAGTCAGGCTCGCCGCAAGGCGGTATGAGTCAGTCTGAACCGGTTTTGGTTTAGCCGCCAAAGGGCGACGCGCCGTGCATTCCCTGAGTATCGTATTATCGTTATGCCTCAACCTGATCTCGAAACAATCTAAAGTCCGAGCATCGCCTTGCGGCTTGCGCTCCAGGCTTGAATGATCCGGTCCGAGATCATCGCGATGAGTGCAATGCTGAACCCGGCAACCAGCCCCTGCCCAGCCTCGGCATTCGAAAGGGCGATATAAAGCTCTTGCGCAAGTTCCCGGCTTCCGACGAGGGCGGAAATCGCCAGCATCTGCAAGGCGAACATGATGGTCTGGTTCAGCCCGAGAAGGATCTCCGGCAGCGAGAGCGGGATCTTCACGAACCAAAGCAGTTGGAAACGGCTGCAGCCGCTCGCTTCTGCCGCCTCGACGGGAGCATGCGGGACGTATCTCAGGGCATGCTCGACATATCTGATCGCCGCGACGATCGAATAAGCGGTGATTGCCATAAAGGCCGGAAGCTCACCGACCTGGAAAAACATCAGGATGGGAATGAGGAACACGAACAGCGGCATCGTTTGCAACGTGTCGATGATCGGGCGCACGATCGCCGAGACGAAATCGTTATTGGCCGCCCACACGCCAATCAATCCACCGAACACGAAGCTGACGATAACGGACGCGCCGCAGAGATAGATAGAGTTGATCGCTGGTGCCCAGACACCGGTCACGACCATGAAGAGCAATCCGCAGGCCGTGAACGTGCCCGCCCCCCAGCCGGCGAGCTGCCACGCGAGAACGGTCATCACCAGAATGAAGGCCGGCCACGGGATGTTGACGATCCCGATCAGGAGGATCGCCCCGATTAACACGACGGCGATCCCGCTGCGCCACCCGGAAAACCAGCCGAGGAGAGCGGCCGCCAATGCGACCAGGGCAACGTAGATCGCGGTCAATGTCGGCGTCCAGGCGAATCCCCAGGTGAAGGGCTTCACAGTCGTCTCCAAGCCCAGCTTCAGCGGGAGCATGAAGAAGAAAAGCATCGAATTTTTGATGTTATCCGTGAAATTCGGATAGGTGACGAGGAAGTATTCCAACGCACTGTTGGTCCAATCGCTTGGGTACTTCCGGTAGAACTCCGATGCGCCGCTCATATTGGGCACGAATTCGGCTACAGCAAAGAGCAAGGCCATGATCGCGGCCATCGGCCAGAGAACCCGGAGCCACCACTTTGCATCCTCTTCCCCGGCACGGCTCGTCTGCGAGCGCATTGCAAGCCCGCGGCTGATGCGGTCGATCATCATTGCCAGGAGGGCGACCACCACGCCCGCGACCAGGCTTTCGCCGAACTGGGCCTTGCGCATCTTGCTCAGCACTTCCCAGCCCATATCGACCGTGCTGCCGATGACCGCTGCAATGATCACCATGTTGAGGGCCTGCATGATGGTCTGGTTGAGCCCCATCATGATCGACGGGAGCGCGCTTGGCAGTTCCACATGCCAGAGGAGCTGCCGCCGTGTCGCGCCGGAAATCACCCCAGACTCTACCAGCTCGACGGGAACGCGCCGCAAGCCCAGCATGACGTTGCGAACCATCGGCGGACAGGCATAGATCGCCGTTGCGACAATGCCGACCACCGGGCCGAAGCCGAAAAACAGCAGGAAAGGGATCAGATAGGCAAACATCGGGACTGTTTGCATGATATCGAGCAACGGCGTCACGATGCGTTCGGCCGTGGGCGATTTGTAGGCCCAGATTCCGGCGAACACACCAACGGCCGCCGCAAGCGGAACCGCAACGAATACCAGGGTCAGGGTATTCATGCTCTGCACCCAGTAGCCGAAGGTCACCAGGTACAGCATGGCGAAGAGGGTGAACGCGACGAGGCGCCAGCCGCCCGCCACCTGTGCCAAGCCGGCGAAAACCGCAACCGAGATGGGCCAGGGAGTCCATCCAAGCAAGGCCTGGATCCCCTCCATCGGAAGGGAAAGCAGCCAGGCGATTCCCTGAAACAGCCAACGGAAATTGGCCACCAGCCATGTCATCGCGAGGTCGATGAGACCGGCGACCGGGACGATCCAGCTTTCAGGATATTCGCTCAGCCATCCGATTCTCTCGGCAAGGGGGAGAAATGCGGCTGCGGCGGCGATGGTCCTGAGCCAAATCCACAACTCCCTGTCGATTCGAAATGAGCGCGGCTGAGGCGGCGCTTCGGTTTTGCTCTCAGCGAGCATCACCGCTCTCCAGGTCATCCAGAGCCTTGATGAACCCATAGGGCGTGATTTGCCCGGTGACCGCGCCGGCCGCATCGAGGACGGCAATGCCTCCCTCCCTGCCGACGAGGGACCGGGGGATTTCCGCCAACGGCGTGTCGTGCCGCACCGCTGTCATCGTGCTGCCGTCCGACGCATCTGATAACGGCTCCACGATTTCGCCCGCGGTGAGCACGTGGATCATCGGAGCATCCCGAGTGAACTCGGCGACATAATCATCCGCAGGATGCTTGAGAACCTGTGCCTGCGTTCCGGTCTGAATGATCTGCCCGTCTTTCATGATCGCAATGCGATCGGCGAGCCGCAACGCCTCGGGGAAGTCATGGGTCACGATCACGACCGTCTTGTTCAAAATCTCGTTCAGGCGCAGGAATTCGTCCTGCATCTGACGCCTGATCAGCGGGTCCAGCGCGCTGAAGGGCTCATCCAGCAACCATATCTCCGGCTCCACGGCAAGGCTCCTCGCGAAACCAACCCTTTGCTGTTGGCCGCCGGATAACTCACGCGGATAGCTCTTCTCCCGGCCCGTCAGTTCGACCAGCTCGACCAGCTCGCACGCGCGCTGTTCACGCTCCTCCTTGCCGACTCCCTGCATTCTCAATGGAAAAGCAATGTTCTCCAGCACGGAAAGGTGCGGCAGGAGACCAAAATTCTGAAACACCATTGCCTCTGGTCGACCACTGGATGTCGCATTGGGTCATTTCCCGACCGACAGCGTTGAGTGAAACCGGGTCGGGAATCCCCTGGTAGACCGACATTCACGCCCCAACGTCGGCAATGCGGCGGTGGCCGGACCTACAAGGCGCGCGTGCGGTAGGTCCGGATTGTGCCATCAGGCGACGCCGCCGCGTTCGAACGAGTGCTGTCCTTGGCGCCATTTGAGACACAACGTGACCCGCAAGGAATTTCTTGATCGGGCAAATGACGGGCACTGCACCCCGTCTCTTCACGCTACCACACATCCGGCGTGATGCCCTGCGCTTCAAGTTCGGCGAATTTGTCCTGCAGATACCGCTGGAATGGTTGCGTTTCGTAGTGGCCCTCGCCAACGTATTCGAGGCTCGAGAGAAAGTGAAAGGGCTTGAAATAGCCGGGCGCCCGGAAGGCTTCGGCTTTCTCACGGCTCTCGGCACCGGCTGCGGCCGTGGGAAACAAAATCGTCGTTGGCGTGAAATTGACTCTCCACTTGCCGGCGAGCTCACGCTCCTCGAGCACCTCCCCGTCGAAGTCTGTGACTTCGCGGGAGCCCCAGAGGTCGAGCTGCACAACAAGAAACTTGCGCGTCAGGTAGTCGACGATTTCCGGGCGCTCAAAGTTCACGTTGTGCAACTCGCGACAATAGGGGCATCCGGCCTGTTCGAAAAGCACCATCAGGCCCTTGCCTTCGGCAGCAGCCTCCTCCAAGTCCGGTTCCATCTCCAGGAAGCTGTCGAAGAACCAATCCTGCTTGTGCAACCCATCGTCACCCACCACCGCCTCGGCGGCGGCCCGGCCAGTGCGTAAGGTCAGTCCCGCGGCGGCGCCCCACCCGAGCAGGTCACGACGATTAATCATTGCGGTCCTCCTTTCTTCTGTCCGGAAGTCCCTCTGAATTAGTCGAGCCCCGCGGCCTCGCGTGCCACGGCGTCGAGCAGAGACTCAACCTCCTGCATTGGCCCGTCGGGCTGGTGGCGATAGCCCACATGGACCGTGCCCGTCTCGTCCGTCAACGCGTAGAGGAAGACGCCGTAGGGGCAATGGGCTATGTTATTCGGGTCGGCTTCCATCATCTTGCGCGAGAGCACGGCGGAGCAGAATAGATAGACATCGGCGCGCTCGAAAACCTGGGCCGTCGCCCCCACATCGGCCGCCGTGCGATTCAGCATCTCGCCCACGTGGCTTACGTGGTCGACGACGAAGCCCCGGTCGATAATTGCGGTCTCGAGCACGAAGGCCACGTCATCGAAATCCGCCTCGACCTGATAAACGGCGACATCCTGGGCCGCGGCGCCAGTCGAAATCAACGACGCGAGCCCCAGGGCTAGAGCTATTCTGCGCATCCGTAACCTCCTTTCCGACAAGCGCCTCCACCTATTCGGTGAACTGGCTCAGGTAGGCCGCGATCGCGGCGCGGTCGTCGGCCGATTTCAGGCCCTTGAACGACATCTTAGTCTTCGGCACGAAGCTCTTCGGCTTCTCCAGGAAAGCATTCAGGGTCTCCGCCGTCCAGACCAACCCCTCCGCGCCCTTGGCGGTCATAGCCTTCGAGTAGCGGAAGCCATCAAGCGATCCTGCCGTGCGTCCAAGGACGCCGTTCAGGTGCGGCCCGGCGCGGTTCTTGACGCCCTCGCCCACCTGATGGCAGCCCTTGCATTTCTTGTAGACCTTGGCACCAGCCTCGGCCAGAGCAGGATCCAGCGCCGACTGCGCCTCGGCGACGGGTTCGGTTCCGGTCTCGACCACCACCGCGCCGGTCGGGTTCGATCCGTCCTCGGGCGTCACGTCCAGCACCGCGGCGCGCATGGTGATCTTCACCTCGTCCTTGCAATCGGACATGCAAAGCGGCGCCTCCGCCGCCAGCGGAGTATCCGGGCGGGGATCGTCGAAGAAGTTCTCCTCGTTTGGCAGGCGGACCTCCGCGAAATTCGCGCGGCTCAGCTCAAACTCTTCATCGACCAGGTCGTTGAGATAGAGGATGTAGGCCGTGATTGCATAGACCTCGTCATCGGTCAGCGACTGGGCGTCGCCGAACGGCATCGCGCGATGAACGTAATCCCAAACGGTCGAGAGATATGGCCAATAGGAGCCGATGGTCTTTTCCGGACGGTCAGCGGTCAGCGAGCCCTCACCGCCCGCCAGGACCGGCCAGCGGTCGCGGCCTTCGCCGAAATCACCGTGGCAGATGGCGCAACGCTCGACGAAGACCTCCTCGCCGTCCGTGACCGTGCCGCTGCCTTCGGGCAGGCCGGCCCCGTCCGGGCGGATGTCGATATCCCAGGCGGCAATCTCGTCCGGCGCCGCCTCGCGGCCGAGCCCCAGCTGCCCCGCCGCGGCGGGCGCGGCAACCAGGACGGCAAGCATCAGGACATTAAGAAACCTCGACATTCTCCGCCTCCCCGTTCTCGCGGACATGCCAGGTCTGGATGCCGTTGTTGTGGTAGATCGAATTGACCCCGCGCACCTCGCGCAGCCGGTCCTTGGTCGGCTGGACCATGCCTTCGCTGTCGACCGCGCGCGATTGCAGCAGCAGCGGTTTCCCGTCCCAGTCGAACTCGTAGTAGAAACGGTGCATCGAGCGGTCGAGGCTCGGCCCGTCGATCCGAGCCTGATGCCAATTATTGCCGCCATCGGTCGTGACATGCACCTCCCGCACGGTGCCACGGCCGGACCATGCGACGCCGGTGACGACCAGGGGACCTGGCCCATGCACGATCGGCGCCTGCGGGCTGGGGTTGGTGATGACGGATTTCACATCCATCTCCCAGGTGAAGCGCCGCGCCTGGCCATTGGCCATCAGGTCGGTGTATTTCGAGGTCTCCTCGCGGTGGTGCCAGGGCTGGTCGCCGACCTCGATCCGGCGGATCCACTTGACCCACATATTGCCTTCCCAGCCGGGCACGACCAGGCGGGCGGGATAGCCCTGCTCGGGCCTCAGAGCCTCGCCGTTCATCTTGAAGGCGATCAGGCAATCGTCGAGTGCTTTAAAGAGGGGCACCGAGCGGGTCATCGCCGCCGCGTCGCCGCCCTCGGGCAGCAGCCACTTGGCATTCGGCTTCAGGCCGGCCTCGTCCAGCAGCGCCTTAAGGGGCACGCCCGTATACATGACGTTGTGGATCATGCCGTGGGTGAACTGGCAGCCATTGAGCTGAGCGCCGCGCCATTCCATTCCGGAATTCGCGGCGCATTCCAGAAAATGGATCCGGTTGACGCGCGGGAAGCGCTTCAGGTCCTCCAATGTAAAGACCAGGGGCTTCTCGACCAGGCCGTGGATCATCAGCCGCCATTCGGCCGGGTCGACCTCGGCGATGCCGCTATGATGGCGCTCGAAGCAGAGGCCGTTGGGCGTGATGATCCCGTCCAGTTCGTGAAGCGGAGTGAAATTCACCGAGCTCACCGGGTCGGCGGTCAGCCAGGCCACGTTGCGCCGGCGCACATGCGCCTCGAATTGCGAGGGCGTGCCATAGGGCCGCGCATCGACGCCATCGCCAAGCTGCGTGGTCCAGGGCGGCAATTCCAGGATCGCCTTCTCGCCCGCCTGCGCGGCACCAGCTGCCATCGCGGCACCGCCCATCGCCAGGCCGCCGGTCAGAAATCCGCGCCGCGAGGGTCCTCGCTTTTCGCTCTCCATCGTCGTCCTCCGGTTCGAATGCAGGGCTTCTGGTCAGGCGCCGGTGACCTGCACGCTGGTATTCGGGGCCAAATCGACCGTGCCGGTCCGCTTCAAATAGGCTTCGCACACATCCCAAATCGCCGGGCCCTCGGTGCCTTCGTTGACCGAGGCCCAGCCGGCCACCGCGTATTCGCGGGCCGGGTCGATGGCCTCGCCCGTGTCCAGAAGCGTCATATCGGTGATCCGGCTGCCGATCGGCTTCGAGACATCGATCCGGTAGCCCATGCCGCCGACCCGGACCATGTCGCCGCCCTGCTGGTAGTAGGGGTCCGGGTTGAAAAGGTTGTCGGCCACATCCTCTAGCACTTCGTGCAGGAAGGCGCCGGTCATCATGGTGCGGTAGGCGGCCGGGTAGCTCATCGAGGTGGCGTTGAATAGGTCCTCGCGGGTGATGTCCTGGCCCGCGGGCAGGCTGGGGCCCCAGCGGAAGCCGGGGCTGAGCGCGATCTCGGCCTCGCGTTCGTCGAGCAGCGCCTGGCAGATCAGGTCGTCGAAGGTGCCGTTGAAATTGCCGCGCCGGTAGAGGAGCGATTCCGTGCGGGCCAGAACCTCGGCCATCTCCGCCTCGTATGGCGCGCGCACCTGGCCGATCAGCGCCGTGACATCCGGGTCCGGCGCGATCGCATCGGCGAAGATAGGGATCAGCTTGTGGCGGTAGCCCTTGACCCCGCTTTCGTCCACGTCCAGGTCCAGCCGGCTGAGGAACTTGCCGTTCGAGCCCGAGGCGATCACCAGGGTCTTGCCTACGATCACCGGCTCGGGCAGGGCGTCGTGGGTGTGGCCCGCCAGGATCACGTCGATCCCCTTGACCCGTCCGGCCATCTTGCGGTCGACATCGAAGCCGTTATGCGACAGCAGCACGACCAGCGCCGCGCCCTCGGCCCGGGCCTCGTCGACAACCTCCTGCACCCGGTCCTCGCGGATCCCGAACGAGAGGTTCGGGAACATCCAGCCCGGATTCGCGATCGGCAGATAGGGGAAGGCCTGGCCGATCACCGCCACCTTGACCCCGCCGCGGTCGAAATATTCGACCGCCTCGAAGGCCGGCTCATCCCATTCCGCGTCGAAGATATTGGCGCCCAGGAAGGCGAAGGGCAGGTTGTCGACGATCTCCTGCACCCGGTCCATGCCGAGCGTGAATTCCCAATGCGAGGTCATCGCATCGGGCTCGAGCGCGTTCATCACGTCGACCACGTCCTGACCGTTGGTCTTGAGCGCGGTGTAGGAGCCCTGCCAGGTGTCGCCGCCGTCGAGCAGGATCGTATCCGGCCGGTCGGCACGGATTGCCTTGAGCACGGTCGCGACGCGATCGAGCCCGCCCATCCGGCCATACTCGCTCGCCAGGGCGGCGAAGCCCTCGGAGGTCAGCGCATAGGCCTTTGGAGTGCCGGGCTCGATGCCGTAGAGGCTCAGGAAATCGGCGCCGGTCACATGAGGCGGCAACCCGGCTTGGGCGCCCACGCCCAGATTGACCGAGGGCTCGCGGAAATAGACCGGCTTCAGCTGCGCATGGATGTCGGTGATATGCGCCAGCGTGACATTGCCCATGGTCTCGAAGGCCGTCAGCGAATCTTGCGTCATTGCCTGGGCCCGCGCGAGCCGGGGCAGCGACCCTGCCCCGAATATCGCCGAAGCGGCCACGGATGCCTGGAGAAAATCACGCCTCGAAATCATGCCGCTGTTCCTATTCGCTGCCGCCCACGCGCTGCTTCGGCGACAGACTCCACCTGCCGGGAGCACCGGTGCGCACCCGATTGTTTATCGAGGGCGGCCCGCGCCGCCCCCGGGTTCTGGTTACTGACGGACCGCCGGGGTCTCGACCGAGAGCCCCTCGCCGCGCGAGGCGACATAAAGCTCGAGCGCCGTGAATTCGTCGCCGCCCGGCTTATATGGCGTGGCCCGGATCTGCTTCATGCAGCCCTTGAACCGGCGATGGATCGAGCCCAGCCCCTGCCATTTCAGCCGGTAGGTTGGGAAGCCGTTGATCTGGCCCTGGCTCAGATGATCGGCCCGGATCATGTTGCCCCAATTGTCCTCGTGGCAATTGGCGCAGGCCATGTCGAGCTGGCCAACGCGGGCGTAGTAAAGCTCCTTGCCGCGCTCATACCAATCGGCCATCGGCCCGTCGGTCTGAACGTCCAGAGGCATCCCTCGCGATTGCAGGCCGATCAACGCGGTCATCGCCAGCATCTCGGCGCTTTCCCATTTCCACGCATCCGCCCCCTGATGCTCCTTGATCGAGCGGTTGATCAGGTGCTCGAGCGATAGCGGTTTTCCCGCCGCTTCATCCCATTTCGGAAGCCCCGCACGCAGGCCGCTCATGGACTCCTCAATCGCACCATGGCAGTCGGCGCAAGACTTGCCCGAGCTTCCCGCCGCGGTTTCCCACAGCTCGTAGCCGTATTCGACCGCGACCATGCCCGGGTTCTCGAAATCATCGGTCTCAAGCACCTGGGTTTCCGGACTGCGGAACCGCCAGCCGGAATAGATGATCTCGAAGGCGCTGCCCTCGGGGGCGGTGGTCTCGGAGACCAGGCTCTGGCCCTCGATCACCAGATTGTTGTCATCGGGGTCCGCAACCGCGCTCGCCGCGACGATGGCGGCGATTGCAGCGGAACCGATCAGGCCGATTGATTTCTTCATTTTTCTTTACCTCCCCGTGCCCAATCAAGCGACCGCGATCGACTTCTCGAGGTCGTAGACCGTGCCGTCGTCGTCGGTCCACTCGAAGCGGATCGTGCCCGGCCCCGGCACCTTCATCGAGAATTCGAAATAGGGGTTCGCCGATACGGCGGGTTCGATATTCGCGGTGAAGACTGGCGTGCCCTCGAAGGCGGCAACGAACTTGTTGATGATCTTGCGTGGGATCAGCTCGCCGGTCTTCTTGTCCTTGCGCTGGCCCGATTCCATCGGGTGGCTGATCAGCGTCTTGATGGTGATCACGTCGCCGGCGCTGGCCGACTTCGGGACCTTCACGCGTGGTTTAACCTTAGCCATCTCTCAATCTCTCCCGATCTCGTCAGCCGCCGCAGCCGCCGATTGTCACCTTCACCTGGCGCTTCGCCATCGTGAAGCTGCCGTCTTCCATCTTTGCCACCGCGATCAAATCCTGGGTCTTCGCGAGCCGGATCCGCGTCGATCCGGTGCGCTCGCCCGAGAGCTCCGAGAACTCGAAGGTCACGATCCCAGGGTTGGGGTTGCCAGTGGACAGGACCATGATAGCCGCGGCCCCCGGCGCGCTGACCTCGATCGGCACCGTGTTACCGTTCTCGGCAATTTCCGGCGTGCCGAGCGTCACATCGCCCTCGGCGGGTTCGACGCCGCCGGTGAAGTCCATGATCGCTTGCTCGAAGCCGTTGCTCTCGCTCGCCAGGGCGAGGCGTGGCAGTGCCGCCATCACAGCCGCACCGGCTGCGATCGCGCCCAGATCACGTCTGGTTAGCTGCATCCGAATTTCCTCCATTCGATTCCCGGGCAGGTGCCCGTCATTCCTTGAGCGTCAGCAAATAGGCGATGATGTCCTCGATCTGCTGAGCGCTGAGGATCGTCTTTCCCGCAAAGTCATCGGCGACTTTGTTCAGTCCCGCGGTCCGGTAGAAGGCCGGCATGATTGTCTGGTCGCCGAAGACCGTCTTCGAATTGACCAGGATGGCGCGTAATTCCTCTGCGCTCCAACGGTCGGCGACGCCGTCAAGCGGGGGGCCCACCTCTCCATGGAACGGCAGTTCCGACAGGTCGGAAATCGCGTGGCACGCCAGACAATTACCCAGCTTGCGGCCAGAGGCCCACTCACGTCCCGCCGCGGCATCGCCCGGCTGGTCCGCGATCGGTTGAGCCACGACCCCATCGTCGATCTTCACGTCGTCGGGCCCCACTTCGGCGCTGGCGGGCCCCATCAGCGAGGCCGCCGCGAGAGCCCCGACCGTTATCGCCGCGGTCCATTTCTGCGCAGAGCCACAGACCAGAGACATGGTGCGATTCATTGCGATCCTCCCGAGATCGATTCTTTCTTTCTGCCAAACTGCATCAAACCGGACGTGGATACAATAATCAATTCATATCTTTGAATTCGTTTGCACAAGAATCTGTCGTCTCCAGAGATGGCGCCTCCTTTAAAGCCGCCCCTCGGCGCGCAGCTCCTCGATTATGCGGGCGTGATACTTCTGGAAATGTTCCTCGCCCTCATAGCCTTTCTTATAGACCCAGCGAAACATATTCAGGGTCGTCCACTTACCGAATGCCCCTGGCATTGTCTGCACCGCCGCCTCCGAGGCTTTGACGACGTCACCCGACACCTCATCCGCCAAGAAAATAATCGTCGGCGTAAAGATTACGCCCCACCGGCGCACCGCCTCTTCCTCGGTGAGGACCTCGCCGTCGAAATCCGTGACTTCCTCGTCCCCGAACATGTTGTATTGGACAACGAGAAAGTTCGCCTTGATGAAGTCGGCTACTTCGGGGTCTGAGAGCACCTCCTCGTGCAACTTCCGGCAATAGATGCAGCCATATTGTTCGACAATGAGCGCCAGGCGCTTGCCTTCGCTCTGTGCCGTTTCCAGATCCTCCCGCATGTCCTTGAAGGTGACCGCGAACCAGTCCTCGGTATACAGGCCGCCGTTCTCCTGCGCGATCGCCGGCATGGCGAGCAATGGCAGAATGGCGATGGCAAGTGCGGCGAAAAGTATCCTCATCTCAGTCCCCATTTGCGCGAGTCATCCAAGGGCAGGCATGTATTCCAGCATCCAATAGGCGATCGTCGGCATTGCGTTGGTCAGGAACAGAATCCCGGTTAGTACAAGGGCGGCCCCGGTGATCTTCTCGACGATGCCCATATGGCGCCGGAAGCGGCGCATCCAGGCCATGAAGGGCGCCACGAAGAAGGCCGCCAGAACGAAAGGAATCCCGATCCCTGCCGCATACGCCGCCAGCAGCAGCGCGCCTTGAGCGGCGGTCTCCTGCGCCCCGGCGGTGAATAGGATTGCCGCCAGGACCGGCCCGACGCAGGGCGTCCAGCCAAACGCGAACGCCAGACCAACCAAATAGGCGCCGACCAAGGTCGCAGGCTGGCGTTCGACCGACACCCGTGCGTCCCGGTAGAGGATCGGGATGCGGATAACACCGAGAAAGTGCAGCCCCAGCACTAGAATCACGCCACCGGCCACATAGCGCATGGTGTCGAAATGGCGCGAAAGCGCTTGGCCGATCAGACTGGCCGATGCGCCGAGCGCGACGAAAACGGTCGCGAATCCCAGCGCGAAGGCGATCGCGCTCCAGACGACGCGGCGGTTCGCGGCGCGGTTCCCCGTCGCGGGATCGCTCAGCTCCTCGAAGCTCACCCCGGCAAGAAAGCACAGATAGGGCGGCACGATCGGCAGGATGCAGGGCGAGACGAACGAGAGGAGTCCCGCAACGATGGCGCCCCAGTATGTGACGTCTAGTCCCACAGGTCTCCGAGATCGGTTGCATCGCTCACATTCTTACATTAATTTTTATTTATATGTTTGGAGAGTCGAGAGGTCAATCTGGTGCTGCGCGTTAGCCTGATAATGATCGTGGTCAAAGCGGCGCTGTTGCTGTCGCCCGCGCACGCGGCGGCGCAGACGCGGCTCTTGATGCTCGATCAGGCCTTCTGCGAGTGGTGCGATCAATGGGACGCCGAGGTGGGTGTCGTCTACGACCGCACCGAGGAGGGCCGCCGGGCGCCCCTCTTGCGCAGCAGCATTTTCGACCCTTTGCCCGAGGGAATCATTTTGGACCGGAAAGCGCGCTACACGCCGACATTCGTTCTTTTGGAGGACGGCGCCGAGATAGGCCGGATCGAAGGATATCCTGGCGAGGACTTTTTCTACGGCATGTTGCAGCAGTTGTTGGAGCGTGCAGAGGAGCCCGCAGATTGATTCCTAAACCAGAACAACTTGCTCGAGGAGGAACCCGTATGAGCCGCCTGCAGAAAGCCGCCATCGCCGCGATGGCCCTGACAATGATGCCGATCGGCACCGCCCAAGCCCAGGACTCGGAAGCGCTGGTTTCCTTCAAGTCCATGCGTCCGTCGGTGGCGGTCGAGCTGGCTCAGGCGGCATTGGCGAGCTGCCAGCAAGGGGGCTACCAGGTCGCGGTCGCCGTGGTCGACCGGTTCGGGCAGACCCAGGTCGTCATCCGCGACCGCTATGCCGGTGCGCACACGGTCGGCACCGCGACGGCGAAGGCATGGACCTCCGCAAGTTTCCGCACCGCGACCCTCGAGCTGGACCAGAGCATCGGCGAGGGCGCGCTCAGCCAAGGTTTGCGCGACATTCCGGGCACGCTGGTGCTGGGCGGCGGTGTTCCGGTCGAGGCCGCCGGGTCGATCGTGGGCGCGGTCGGCGTCTCCGGCGCGCCGGGCCCCGACATCGACGAGGATTGCGCGCGGGCCGGGATCGAGGCTATTTCTGATCGTCTGGACTTCTAGCCACAGGCGGATTCATGGCGCTCCCGGTTTTCAATGAAGGTCTCGACCAAGCCGAGGTTGATCGGATGGTGAAGAATGCGCAGCGCGCGACCGACTTTCTGAAGGCGCTGGCCCATGAGGGCCGCCTGATGATCCTGTGCTATCTGGCTTCTGGCGGCGAACGCACGGTGACCGAGCTCGAGAACTTTCTCGGCCAGCGCCAGGCGGCAGTCAGCCAGCAGCTCGCCCGGCTCCGCTTTGAGGGGCTGGTCGAGACCCGGCGCGACGGCAAGGCGATTTACTATCGTCTGGCCGATGGCCGCGCGGCGCAGATGCTGGAAGTCGTCTACGACCTGTTCTGCACCGACGAGAAGGACGGGGCCTGAACGACGTCCCCGCCAGGTGGCGTGCAGCGACAGGCGCGACTTGGATGGCGCCATGATCGACCTGACGGATAGCCATCTTGCCGCACTCGCGGGCCTGGCCGGCGGCGTGATGCTTGGCCTTGCCGCGCGGGTCGGCCGTTTCTGCAGCATGGGCGCGGTCGAGGACGCGGTCTACGGCGCGGATATGGGCCGCATGAGGATGATGGCGATGGCCGCTGCCGTCGCCATTGCCGGAACCTACGTATTATTGAGCGTCGGCGCTTTCGACCCGAACGACACGCGCTACTTCCGTGTGGCGTGGTCGCCCATCGGCTCGATTGTGGGCGGGCTCTTGTTCGGGACCGGCATGGCCCTTGTCGGAACATGCGGCTTTGGATCGCTGGCACGCGCGGGCGGTGGAGATCTGCGGGGGTTGGTGATGGTCCCGGTGATCGGGATCACGGCCTATGCGACGATCGCCGGTCCACTCGCGCCGCTCCGTCTTTGGATCGTCCCGGTCGTTCCGATCGAAGACGGCACCTTCGATCACGGCATCGCCCAGTTAACCGCGTCGAGGCTATCGGTGTCGGAGTTCGTGCCCGCGGCGATTGCGGCGATGGCGTTGGCCGGATGGGCGCTGCTCGATGCCCGGTTTCGCGGCCTGAGCGGTCACTTGGTCTGGTCTGTGATTGCAGGTGCTGCCATCGTGCTCGCCTGGTTCGCGACCTCCCGGATCGCCGCGACCAGCTTCGATCAGATCGAGACCGAATCCTACACCTTCATCGCGCCTCTGGGTCAGAGCATCCTCTATCTCATGACGTCGGGTGCAGGCGATCTGGACTTCCCGCTTGGCGCGGTCGCAGGCGTCGTGTTGGGCGCCGCGATCGGTTCGTTCTTCAAGGACGAATTCCGCTGGGAGGCGTGCGATGACGCGCGCGAGCTTGGCCGCCAGATGATGGGGGCCGCGATGATGGGGGTTGGAGGCGTGCTCGCAGCCGGTTGCACGATTGGTCAGGGGCTCTCGGCCCTGTCACTCCTGTCGCTTAGCGCGCCGGTGGCGATCGTATCGATTCTGGTCGGCGCGCGCATCGGGCTTTATCTGCTGGTCGAGGCCAAGTTCCTGAAGCGCGGCGCTTAGATCGTGGCTATCGGGCGCGGCTGTCTGAAGCACTATGACGGTCAGCAGCGGCGACACCAGTCCCGCGCAGGCGCTGGGCAGGAAGAAGGCTGCCAGCGACAAGATCGCCACCTGTGGAACAAGATCGGCGCCGGAGAGGTTGGGTGCCGCGAGCCTCAATGCGCCGAGGCAGACGAGCGTCGTCAATGCCGCCGCAGTGAGCGCGAGGGCGACAGTATGGGCGGGCCAGCGCACGTGGTCGGCGAGCCAGCCGCCGATCTAATGTCCGACGGAAAGACCGGCCAGCACCACCGCTATAATCACGGTCCAGGTGTAGAGCGACATGCCGACATAGGGTGCCAGCGCACCCCCCGCGACGATCTCAAGCGCCATCGAGGCGGCCGAGACGCCAGCGATCGTCAAAGCCGGCCAAATGATACCGATCGCGCTAGTTGTTCCAGCGATCGGCGGGGATCGTTCTGCTTCACCTAATACGTGCACCGCCTAAGAATGCGTAACATTCGATTTTAACTCCGTGCTGCCTAGTTCATTTATTCGCCGCGATCTGTTTGCTTCGACTGGAGCGCCGACTCGGCACGACTACGCAGTGCGTGACCTATAGCAAGTTCGAAGGTTTCTTGCTGCTTCGAGTTGTGGACACGGATTGCACACGCGTCGATCTCGGTTTGGGGTTTTTTCGGCGTATGTCTAATGTCTCGTTCGGGTCATGAGTTGCCCTTCACGGCCAGGTGCTGCCACGTCGGCAAGGCGGCGAAAAGCTGACCTTTAAGCCCAGGCGTCGGCGATCTGGCGGTCGACAGACCTACACGACGCGGATGATTTAGGCCCGCCTCGTGCCAACAGGCGACATAGGTCACTCAACTGTATCTGCAGATAGACAGCGAGATTGATGCCAGGCGAAAGCGCCCTAAGGAAGCCGTTCGTTTACGCTTGAGCCAGATCAACGCGCGCAACGCCCGGTCGGCTTATTTTAAATATAAGTTTCAGCCGACGCATCAGTGGCACATTGCAGAAGGGTGCAGCGCAGACATATGACGCTTAGCTCTGCCTCGCTGATCACGCTACCGCAGCCCAGTACGAATGGTGGTCTGACGCTGGAGCAGGCGATTGCCCATCGCCGATCAGTGCGGGAGTTCGAAGGCGGATCAGTTTCGCTGGCGCAGTTGGGCCAGCTTCTTTGGGCCGCTCAGGGGGTGACGCATCCAAGGGGACTGCGCGCCGTCCCTTCAGCAGGTGCTCTCTATCCACTCGAGCTCTATGCGATCGCGGCGGACTCGGGTGATATCGAGGCTGGGGTATATCACTATCGGCCGGACCGACACGGTCTCGATCGCCTAGTGGAGGGTGACTTTCGGTCTCGTTTTGCGGCGGCCGCTCTCAGGCAGACGTGGATAGAGCGCGCCAGCGTCATATTGGTCGTCGTCGCGGTTCACGCCCGTACGATGGCGAAATACGGCAACCGCGGCAGGCGCTATGTCGCCATCGAGGCCGGACACTGCGCGCAAGATATCTATCTGCAGGCGGTGTCACTGGAATTGGGGGCCACCGAGGTTGGGGCCTTTAGTGACGCCGCGGTCTCGCGGCTTTTGCGTCTGCCTGAGGGGCAAGAGCCCGTGACCAGCATAGCGGTCGGCCAGCCATTCTCGGAGCACCCGCCCTGATGGGCACAGGGGCGGGCATTGGATTTCACCCCGTTTCTGGTCCGATCCTCGTGCGACCTTCCGGGCTGTTTTCAGTTGGTCAGCGAACTCGGCCGGCGTCACGCCGCCGAGGGCTGAGTGGCGTCGGGAACGAAAAATCAGAGCCCGGCACCGACATAGCGCCGATATCGGGAAGTGCCGCAATACCGGCGCTGGAAGAGCTGTGCGGGCTGTCTCATACACGTGGTGATACCGACGCCCATTCGAATTTACGTTCCTTTGCGGTTGATAAGATGCAATCCTGACTTTGTCGGGCGTGTGCTATCCATCCTGACAACAAGACCATCATCGCCAAGGACCGCAGAGTGGCCGCTCGGGCTGGAGCGTGCTGTCGCTTGAGGCAGGTCAAGACGCCACTGCGGCATGCCGTGCACCTTTGGCCCGGATCACTGAGGTCGAACCGATGATGAGGCTCTTCGCTCTCGACGCCACCAATTCCTTCGGCAAGCAAGTTGCCGAAAATCTGGGCCTGCCCCTCAGCCCGCATGAAGAGAGGGAGTTCGAGGACGGGGAGCACAAGGCGCGTCCCCTCGTCGGTGTGCGGGGATGCGACGTCTACGTGATTCAGGGCCTCCATGGCGGGCCGGAGCAAAGCGCCAACGACAAGCTCATTCGGCTCCTGTTCTTTCTTGGTGCGTTGCGCCAGGGCGGCGCACGGCACATAACGGCGGCAATCCCGTATCTCGCCTACGCGCGGAAGGACCGCCAGACCAAGACGCGCGATCCGGTCACAACGCGCTACATGGCGGAGCTACTGGAGGCTGCCGGCGCCGACGCGGTCGTAACCCTCGATGTGCACAACATCGTCGCCTTTCAAAATGCGTTCCGAATCCCGGCGTGGCATCTCGATACCCGCCGTCTGTTCCTCGTGAATCTTCTCCCGACACTCGGTGACGGCACCCTCGTCGTTGCCTCGCCCGATCCTGGCGGCGTCAAACGCGCGCAACTCTTTCGGGAGATGCTGGAGAGCAGGTTGCAGCGCCCGGTCGGCGGCGCCTTCATGGAAAAGCGACGCAGTGCCGGTGTCGTCAGCGGAAACCTTCTCGTCGGCGAGGTCCAGAGCGCCACGGCAATCGTCGTTGACGACATGATCAGTTCCGGTGGGACGATGCTGCGCGCGGCCGAAGCGCTGCTCGCCGAGGGCGCTACACAGATCATCGCGCTGGCCGGGCACGGGCTTTTCACCGGCGGCGCCGCCGAGGCTCTCGAGCGACCGGAGATCGATCGGTGGCTCGTCACCGACACGATCCCGCCATTCCGGCTACCGCCCGGACTTGCCGCCAAGCGTCTCGAGATCGTCGGCGCCGCGCCGCTATTTGCCGAGGCTATCCATCGGCTTCACGAGAACGGTTCACTTGTCGAACTTTTGGAGGGGGAAGCTTAAGGGCCGCTCGCTCCGCCTCGTCCAGATAGCTTCGCGCCAGGGGTATCCACTTCTCGGGCGTACGCGGTGCCGCCTCCAGAAGGTGTGCAAGCGCCTGCCGAGCCCGGAAACTAGCGCGGTACGCCGTGTAAAAGCCAAGCAGCCGATCCGATGGTCGGTCGCCGAGGGCCGTTGCGTAATGCTCGATCAGAACAGGTCCGATCCATGGCGCCCCAAGCACGGCGCACTCCATCGACAGGTATGAAAGCTCGTCTAAGGGATCGACGAGGCGCAGATCGCGGGAGAACTCGAGGCAATCAATGATGACCGGCGGGTCGCTGAGACACACATGTTCCGGCCGGAGATCACCATGCCCTTCGACGATCCGGTGCGCGGCGACGCGATCGGTTACGATCTCTGGAGTGCGGCTCAAGAGATCTTCGAGTTGGGTCAAGATCTTGGTTCCACGCTCGGTAAGCGAATCGAACTCTTTTTCCGCAAACACTTCGCGACTATTGCCCAGTTCGTGGAGGAACCGCGCGACATGACCGGCCGGATCGACATTCTCGTCCGGGGCCTCACGATAGAAATGCGCGAGCCGATCGGCGACGGCCTCGATCGCGCCCCGTTGCACAGCGTCCGATCTGATCGCGTGGTCGAGCAAGAGTGCGCGCGGCAGACGGCGCATTTCGACCAGCCAGTCGACGATACGGCCCATGCCATTGATCTCGAGCGAGCCGTCACTCTCGACGGTCAGACGGGCCACTCCGAGATAGACCTCCGGGGCCAACCGCCGGTTCAGCCGGACCTCTTCCCCGCAAATGGTGCGTCGCGCTTCCAGTGTCCCATAGTCTAGAAATGGATGCCGAACCGGTTTCTTGAGCTTGTAGGCCCGGTCACCTGCCAGGAAGACCCACGCCATGTGGGTTTCCAGAGCATCAACCGCATCGACACCCCGATACGCAGCAGGTGACGAGAGAAATGCCACCTTGGCGCTCAGCGGCGGCTGCGCATTGTCGTGGATCTGACCGGTCACCGTATTGCGCATTGTCTGTCCTGGTCATTTCTTGCCGAGGATTGACCCCAATCAATGACCGGCCGGCCAATTGGCCGGATCCTTTGAGCGATACTCCGGCGACCAGCTTTCCGCGAAGATGCCCGAGATCGAATTATTCTGCCATGATCGAGACTTCCATCAAGAAACGTATCGTTGCCGTTGGTCCCCGAAAACTCGAAGGAATCCTGCGGGATCCGGAGGGTGCGGGCGGGCTGGTGATCTTCGCGCACGGCGCCGGCAGCAGCCGACGCAGCCCGCGGAACAACTACGTTGCGGACCGGCTGTTCGAAGAGGGGTTCGCGACCCTGCTGTTCGATCTCCTGACCGAGACAGAAGCATTGGACCGCGTCAATGTGTTCGACATTCCGCTTCTCAGCGAGCGCATGATCGAAGCCGTTCGCTGGGCGCGCGGCGATGCCGAACTGAGCGCACGGCGCATTGGCCTGTTCGGGGCCAGCACCGGCGCGGCCGCCGCTCTGGTCGCGGCGGCGCAGGCGCCGGAGGACGTGGCGGCGGTGGTGTCGCGCGGCGGGCGGCCCGATTTGGCCGGATCGGCCCTCCCCGAGGTTCAGGCGCCGACGCTTTTGGTCGTTGGTGGCGCCGATTACGCGGTCATCGAGCTGAATCAACAAGCCGCCGGTGCATTGCGCTGCGAGCAGCGCTTGGCGATCGTCGCCTGCGCGACACATTTGTTCGAGGAACCGGGCGCACTTGACCAAGTCGTTAACCTGGCCGCTGGCTGGTTCAAGAAACATCTGCAACCGACACGGAAGGGATAAATGCAAGGATTCAGCAATCGCATTGTGGCCGGCCAGGCCTTGGCGGAGGCGCTGCTTGAGAAGGAGTACGCCGACCCGGTCGTGCTGGCGCTGCCGCGCGGCGGCGTTCCGGTGGGGCTTGAGGTCGCGCGCGTTCTCGGCGCGCCGCTCGATCTGGTGATGGTCCGCAAGATCGGGGTCCCCTACCAACCCGAACTCGCCGCCGCAGCCGTGGTGAACGGTGCACATCCGGAACTTGTGGTGAATGAGGACATTGCGGCGCATGCCGGGTTGAGCCGGAAGGAACTGGACGGTCTCGCAGATGTGCAACTCAAGGAGATCAAGCGGCGGCGCCAGATCTACCTCAAGGGCCGCGTTCAGGTTCCGGTCGAAGGCCGCACAGCGATCCTTGTCGACGACGGCATCGCGACCGGCGCAACCACACGGGCTGCACTTAAGGCGGTGCGGCGACGAAATCCTGCGAAACTCGTGCTCGCCGTCCCGGTTGCGCCTGCAGACACCCTCGACGCGCTCCGCGACGACGTCGACGAGATCGTCTGCCTCGTGACGCCGCACTTCTTCTATGCCATCGGGGCTCATTACGTCGATTTCAATCAGGTGCCGGATGAGGAGGTGGTCCGACTGCTTGAGGACGCCGATCGCGCATTGTCGGTGAGGGCTATGAAGCCGGGAGAGGGTGAGCTGCCCGAAAACTGACAATACATCGCTTGGCTCATCCCTTAATGCATATGACCGGTTTCAGGCGTGCGACGCGGCGCGCAAGGCCCGCTTTCTCCGCCACCTCGACGACGGCGTCGACGTTCTTGTAGGCACCGGGTGCCTCCTCGGCGATCCCGCGGCTGGACGGGCTCTTCACGATGATGCCCTCGCTCGCCAGCGCATCCTGTACCTGACGGCCTTTCCACAGCTTGGCAGCAGCGTGCCGGCTCATCGCCCGGCCAGCACCATGGCAGGCCGAGCCGAGCGACATAGCCTCGGATCGCGCATCACCGACCAGCACAAAGGACGAGGTTCCCATACTCCCGCCGATGATCACCGGCTGCCCGCAATCAACAAAAGCTTCGGGCAGTTGCGAGGCGCCCGGGCCCAGCGCGCGCGTCGCCCCTTTGCGGTGCACGAAGACCCGGCGCATCCGCCCGTCGATGACGTGCTCCTCCTCCTTGCAGGTGTTGTGCGAGACGTCGTAGACGACCGGTAAATCGGCTCCCGCGAAGAACCCGGCGAAGGCCTTACGGACCAGATGCGTCAGGATCTGCCGGTTCGCGAGCGCACAGTTGATGCCCGCGCGCATGGCGCCGATGTACCTCTGGCCAAGATCGGATTCGATCGGAGCGCAAGCAAGTTCGCGGTCGGGCAGGCGTATTCCATGCTCCGGTGCCGAGATGGCCATGTCGCGCAGGAACTCGGTCCCGATCTGGTGGCCGAGCCCGCGCGAGCCGCAATGGATCATCGCAACGATTCTGCCTGCATCGAGCCCGAACCTCCGGGCGACGTCCACGTCATAGATTTGGACCACCTCCTGGACCTCCAGGTAGTGGTTGCCGGAGCCGAGTGTGCCCATTTCCTTGCGTTGCCGCTTGTGCGCCTTCGCCGAGATGAACTCGGGCACCGCTCCGCGCATGGTTCCGTTTTCCTCGATCCGCGGGAGGTCTTCGGCGCGGCCCCAGCCCTGCCGAACCGCCCATCCGGCACCGCCCGCCAGCATTGCGTCCAATTCATCATCGTCGAGGACGATCCGCCCCTTGCTACCCACACCCGCGGGAATGGCGCGGGAGAGTTCGTGGGCGAAGTTTAGCTTCACCGCCTCGATGTCGGCGCGGCTGAGACCTGTTGCCAAAAGCCGGACACCACAAGAGATGTCGAAGCCGACGCCGCCGGCACTAATCACGCCCCCCTCCTCGGGTGCGAAGGCGGCCACACCGCCTATCGGAAAGCCGTAACCCCAATGGGCATCCGGCATTGCATAGGCGGGTCCGACAATGCCGGGCAGGGTCGTGACGTTGACGATCTGCTCGCGAACCTTGTCGTCCATGTCGTCGATCAGCGCCTCGTCGGCGAAGATGATGGCTGGCGCCCGCATCTCGCCCGCAGGATCGATGCGCCAGGCGTAGTCGCCGATCTGATTGAGGCCGGTTCGGTCCATGTGCTCCTTGTCCTCCGCTCAAACGTCGATGATGCATTGCGCAGTCCAGACACCATCGTTACCGCGCGTGACTTTCAGCTCCGTGTAGGTCGCACCCTTCACTTCGACAGAGGGCGCGTGCCGCGCGATGTCGATCGGCTCGCCGCGCGCCTCGGCCTCCAGCCGCCCGTCCGAGAGGCTGACGCTGAAATCCCCGAACACCATACTACGGGTCGCCATCTCGTAAACGAGGGCGTTAAGCCAATCGACCAACAGCATCTCGCGATCGGGCGCCTCACAGACAATCCGCACGGTTTCGCGGGTTCCAACCTCTTCTGGATCGATCATCGACGCCGTCATCGCCCGGGCCGCATTCTCGAAAGCGGCGGCCTCGCTTCGACCGTAGCCCCGCACACCGATATCAGCGTCATGCGGAAACAAGTCCCAACCGCCCGCGGCAGTTGCGCTGCCGGAACGCGACGGTGCGCTCACTTTGTGCGTTCCGCAGACGGGAAAGCGCACACCGAAATCGCGTAGCCGCGAATGGTCACGGCGGCCTTCATCACCGCCTCCCTATTCTCATACCATCATGGCGGGCTTGCCATCATGGTTCGATCCGCGGGCGGCGCCTTTGATTCCGGTCAAACCGCGCACAGCGACGGCGGTATAGTTTCAGGGCGCGTCCGACCGCCGGGGAGACGAAGAGAGGCCGAAGGGAGATGTGCGCTGCTCCTGATTGCGAAGACACCAGATGCGCCAAGCTCGCGATCGTCGGGGACGTGATGCTCGGCCGACTGGTGAGCCGGGAGATCGCCAGCCGCGATCCGGAGAGCTTCTGGGGCGACACCCTGCCCCTCCTGCTCGGAGCGGATGCGGTTCTAATCAACCTCGAATGCGCGATCAGCGATCGGGGCGCTCCATGGATGCGGACTCCGAAGGTCTTCCACTTCTGCGCTGCGCCCGGCGCCGTTAACGTCCTGCAGGCCGCCCGCGTTCGCTACGTCAGCCTGGCGAATAACCATGTGCTCGACTACGGCGAGGACGCCCTGCGCGATACCCTCGATCTTCTTGACGACGCAGGGATCACGCATGCGGGCGCCGGGGAGACACTGGAGCAAGCACAGCAACCGGCCCGATTCCGCGCCAAGCGGTTGGCGATCTCAGCTTTTTCGCTGACCGACAACGAGCCCCCATTTGCCGCGACCAGCGAGCGTCCGGGGACATGCTATGTCGATTCCGATTCCGTCTCCGATCCATGGCCGAAAGCGGACGACATTGCCGCCGAGCGCGCGGCGGGCGCGGACATTGTCGTCGTCTCCGCACATCTGGGGCCGAACATGGTTACCCGCCCGAGCGCCCGGTTGAGAGCCTTCAAGCGCGCGCTGGTGCAGGCCGGAGCCGATATCATTCACGGGCATTCCGCCCATGTCTTCCAGGGCGTCGAGCCGCTGGGCAGGCGAGTCATCCTTCACGACACTGGTGATTTCCTGGACGACTATGCCGTCGACCCGCTCATGCGGAACGACTGGTCGTTCGTATTTCTTCTCGATGTCGATCCCCGAGGCATTCGCCGCCTGGTGCTCCGGCCGGTGGTGCTCAACTTTGCCGAGGTCAATCTGGCGCACGGGGAGGCGTTCGACTCTATATGTGAGCGGATGTCCGAACAATCGAAGCTGTTCGGCGCGCAATTGCAAAGATGCGCCGAAGGGCTAGAGCTTCGTCTGAACGGTGATTCTTGACCCCGGTTGCGCTGATTTCAGCGATCCTCCTGGATGGCGATTAAATACATTACAAACACGGTGATGGATTCCCATTTATCCTTCAAGAGGATGAAGGAACCGTTCGGGATTGTTCGACCGAGTTGCATGCCGTCGACCAGTCCAAGAATAGAAGATTTGATGTAGGGTCCAAATCGACAAATATGTCTGATGCAATCGGTGATGGGCCGCGCAGAGGACGTATACTTAATCCCCCCATTTTTCCGAAGTAGGTTAGCACGTTCGCAAACAAAGCGAGAAACCTAAACGGAAATGGCGGTGCGGCAGGCTTCGCCGTCCCGAATGCGCTCGAAACTTGCCCTCCAGCCTATGTCACGCTTACGGCCAAGGCCGACGATCAGGCAATTGAGGCAGCCTCGCGATTTGGCACGAAGTCGCCATTCGCCCGCCGCCTGACGATCATCCAGTTACCGCTGGAATTCCGACGCCCAGCACCGCGCAGGCCTCAATGTCAGGAGTCCGGTGGATTCCGGACTAGCTCTTGGGTGACCCGGAAGGGCAACTCATGACCCGCGGCAGTCTTGTCGGTTCTTCATTGTTATGAGTCTTCCCATTCGGAGAACAATTTCGAGCGCGGAGCTCTTGATGGGCTCTTGGCAGGTGGCAACTTTCGAGATGACCCTGTATGCGCTGGGCGGGGTGTGCTTTTTGTCATTGCGGGTTTTCTGGGAATTGACCCCCCGCAGTCGAAGAGGACGCGATGCGACTTGCCCGTGTACTAACAACGCTGCACCCGGAACTGTTGGCCTTCGCGGCCAGTCTTACCCTTAACCCGGCCGAGGCCGAGGATCTGGTGCAGGACGCGGTAGTCCGTGCGCTGCAGTCGGGCAAAGCCCCGAGGCAATCCGCTGATCTGCGGCCCTGGATGTTCCGTATCATCAAGAACTTGTTCATCGACGGGAAAAGAAAAAAGCGGGTCCAACGGGAATTTTCCGCCATGCAAAGCCGTTTATCTGATGCACTGCCGGCCGGGAGCGGCGATCCTGTCGAGGCTTTGATGGTGCGGCAGGCCTACGCCAAGCTAGCGGCGCGGGATCGCGAGATCCTGTGCCTGGTTGACATTTTGGGGCTGACCTATGCAGAAGCCGCGACGGCCATCGACGTTCCGCCGGGGACCGTGATGAGCCGGGTGAGCCGGGCGAGGCGGGCGATGATCGAACGGATGGGCGAGACGAATATTCGCCCGTTGAGAAAGCGCAGAGGATGATTGCGCCGGGATGACCGAGCTGAGCGAAAAAGACTGGGAACTCATTAATGCCTATGCCGATGGCGAGCTGTCGGCGGCGGATGAGGCTATGGTGGCCCGGCGTCTGACCCATGACGCGGTGCTCGGCGCTGCCCTGGCCGAGGTCCATGCCACCAAGGCGGCGCTGTCGCTGATGCAACCCGCCCCGGCGCAGGTCGAGTCGCCCCACGCCCGCATGGGCCTCCGCCGCCTCGCCCTCGCAGCGTCAGCCGCCGTTGCCGTAGCGTTCGGCGCGATCTATCAGCTCGGTAGTTTCGGCGAGGACTGGCGTGATGCGCCGGCAGAGCTCCACGCCGCGCTTTCCGCCAAGACCTATGTCCTGGCGGAGGGGCGCGCGTTGCCGGTGATCTCGACCGCGCGCATCGGCAACCTCGAGGTCTTCGATCTCTCCTCCTCGCGGCTGACCCTCGTCGACGTGAGCACCACCCGCCGCGACGACCGCGACGTGGTGGCCATGCATTACCGCGGGCGCCGCGGCTGCCGGCTGACTGTTGTGGCGGTGGAGGCCCTGCGGGACGACCCCGCAACGCTGCCGGCCCGCCACGATGAGCTCGGTGCGCGCTGGACTGCCGGGCGCGCCCATTTCTACATGCTGGCCAGCGGCATGGACCGCGACCGGTTCGACGCCATCGCCGCCTATGCAAAGGCGGAAAGCCGCCGGCTCGATCGGCGCGATGGGCTGGAGCTGGCCATGCGCGATGCGACCGAGGACGCCCGGCCCTGCGTTCCGCCGACGGCGTGAAGCGGTCTCAGCGATTCGGAAAATTCGGCCTGTCGATGTTGTAGTTTGCGGTCAGATAGTCGAGCACGATGCCGAGATCCGGCTCTTCGATCTCGGCCATGCCCTGCTCGTCGACCATCCACTCGATCAGCTCGACCCACCCGTCCCGGTCCAGTCCCTGCTGGGCGACAAGGCGCTCGGAATGGCAGGCGGTGCAGTAGGCGTGGGTTTCTTCTACCCCCCCGGCGACGAAAAGGACGCCGAATTCCGGAGGCTCGTCTTCGACTAGAACGGCGTCCTTCTTGGCGCCGATCGTGAGATCGAGCGGGGCCGGGGAGTTCCGGTTCAGATAGGCGATCAGATCAGCGCGGGCGCGGGGCCGGTCGAGTCCGACGAAAGGCATCCGGGTGCCTTCGATGTCCTCGTGGGGGTCGGTCAGGAAGGCGTCGAGCCGCTCAGGCGTCCAGTCCCCGCCGATGGCGCGCAGGGCATCGGAATATTTCCCGAATCCCTCGGCGCTGGCAACGGGACGGCCGACCACGCCCCAGAGATTAGGACCGTTACCGTGGGCGCCGCCCTGCTCGATGGTGTGGCAGGCGCGGCAGTGCTTGAAAATCTGCTCGCCCGCCTCGGGTTCGGCGGAGGTGAGCCGGTCGGCCAGCGTGTTCTCCGTCGCTCCTGCGGGCCCGGCGAGAGCAAGGGCAGCCATTCCGCCGATCAGAACTCGATGGATCATAAATTCTCCGGCCATGATCGAGAAAAGAAGTGCGCCGCGAGCGACGCACCCAGGTCGATCGGCACACCCTTAGGAGACGCGCAGCGCCACCCGGTGCATGGTGTTGTTGAGATAGCCCTTCGGGTTCCAGTCGATGGCGTGGGGCTGCATCACCCCGGCGCTGTCGGTCGCGCGGGCCCAGATCTCGTAGTAGCCGGCCTGGGGCAGTTCCACATTGGCGCGGAAGTTCTGCCAAGCGCCGTCATTTACGGGCGCGTCCAGTTCCGCCTTCATCCAGGTGGCGCCGAAATCATAGGAGATATCGACGACCGAGACCGTCCGGTCGCCAGACCAGGCATGGCCGCGGACCTCCACCGAGCGGCCGCCGGTGGCTCCGTTCATCGGGTTGGTGATCAGCGACTTCACCGGCATCCGCTCGATGATGACGAAGTCCTCCGTCTCGACCTTCTCGCCCGGCTCGACGCGGCGGTTCGGCCGCCGGTAAGCCTTGCCGGTCATCTTCGGCCCGTCATGGACAACGTCGCGCAGATAGATCCGCTTCAGCCATTTCTGCGAGCAGGAGCCCGGCCAGCCCGGCACCACGAGCCGCAGCGGCGCGCCGTTGTTCGGATGCAGATTGCCCCCGTTTTGGGCAAAGGCGATCAGGATGTTATCGGTCATCGCCTTGGCGATCGGCACGCCGCGCGAGATCGGCAGCTTGTCGGGATCGCCCGAGAGATGGGTGTCGGCGCCTACATGGGCGGTGTAGACCACATTCGACTTGACGCCGCCGGCATTCAGCACGTCCTTCAGCCTGACCCCGGTCCACTCCGAGCAGGCGACCGCGCCATAGGTCCATTGGTTGCCCTTGGCCGGTGGATTGAAGAAGGCGCGGCCGTTGCCGCCGCACTCGATGGCGAGCGCCGTCGTCACCACCTCGAATTTCGACTTCAGGTCGGCGATCGAATAGGTCATCGGGTTGTCGACCAGCCCGTCGATCGTCAGCGTCCAGGTGCCGGCGTCCACGTTCTCCGGCGGGATGCCGTTGTTGCGGATGAAGTGCCGCGCCGTGGGGGTGATTGCGTCGTCTAGCAGATGCGGCGGTGTCTCTGCATTGACCGGCCTGTCGTTCAGCAGTGTCAGCCCGTCCTTGCCGACGAGGACGTCCTCACTGGCGAAGGCCGCAGGGATCAGCCCGCCCGGCATGTTGCGGTGGAACGGGATATTGGCGCCTAACATAGCCGCCATCGTCGCCAGCCCGGTACCTTTCAAAAAGCCCCGCCTGTCGGAATATGTTTTCCGGCCGAAGAACGCGCGATCGGCTTCTACCGGATCCTTCCCGAAGAATTCATGGATGTCCGGAGATTCCCCGGTTGGGCCATGGTCCTTTGCCATTGTGTCCTCCCCTGGTTGACATTGTTTTTCTTACCAACGCGAGAGGGGGCAACTTTATTCCATTAAGACTGACTGACTGGTCGAGCTGGCGGCATCACTCGGAGCGGTCGTGCGCTCACGGGAACCGCGGCGGAAGACCTGAAAGCATATTCGGACCGGGTCGATGCAGGCAATCCCTGAAGTCCGCAGCGTACGGATTCCTCGTTCTCGGCATATGGACACTTTCCTTTCAAAGACGGTTTGTGTCCACGAAACCGGGGGAACTCCAACTCCAAAGAATGGAGGTGCGACTACAACCAAATCCGACCCCATTCAGCCCTCGGCGGCTTGACGCCCGTCGAGTTCGCTGACCAACTGAAGCCAGCCCGGAAGGTCGCATGAAGCCCGGACCAAAGACGCGGTGAAGACCACCAGGCTAGGTCATCTAGCTTTGGACAGCACCGACAGTGCATAGGCATGGAGGGCATGATCGCCCGAAGCGAGCACCAGATCCTTCCATCCGAGGGTGAGGTCTGCACCTGACCAATCGGTCACGACACCACCTGCACCTTCAATAACGGCCGCTGGGGCAAAGATATCGACGGGATCCAACCCACCATCGATCGCAAGATCGGTTCTGCCGCAGGCAAGAACGCCATAAGCATAGCAGCTGCCGCCGTATTGGGTGTAGTGAACCAGTGGGCGCAGCGCTTCGAAAGCCGCGCGCTGGGCGGGCTGGAAGAAATCAGGATTGCTGTTGGTCATGAGGGCAGGTTCCAGCCCATTGCACGCACGGGTCCTAATCGGCACTCCATTCAATGTCGCTCGCTCGCCCGAAACCCCGACCCAGCGCTCCGATGTGGCCGGGTGGTCGATCACGCCGATCCAGGGGCGGCCCCAGCGGGCAAGACCGATCAGTGTTCCGAAAACCGGGATGCCGGCCACGAAGGCAGCGGTTCCATCGATTGGGTCAAGGACCCAAACATACTCCGCATCCAGATCACGAGATCCAAACTCCTCGCCCAGAATTCCGTGATCTGGGAATTCCTGCTCGATCAGCTCGCGCAGGCGCAGCTCGACTTGGCGGTCAGTTTCGGTGACGTAGCTGAGATCGCTCTTGATATCGATCTCCGGCATCTTGCCTGCCACGTCGTTAAGGATGCTTCGACTCTCATCCGCCAGGCCTTCGGCAAACCGCGTCAATCGCTCGGTAAAGTTTGCGGGCACGGCCTAGGACCTTCAGTGAGCTAGGATTTGGCTGAGGAACAACTTGGTGCGCTCGTGCACCGGGTTATCGAAAAACTCTTCCGGCTTTGCCTCTTCGACAATCTCGCCGGCATCCATGAAGATTACCCGGTCGGCGACCGAGCGTGCAAACCCCATCTCGTGGGTCACCACAATCATTGTCATGCCGTCATTCGCCAGGTCAATCATCACGTCCAGCACCTCGCTGATCATTTCCGGGTCCAGCGCCGAGGTCGGTTCGTCGAACAGCATGATCTCGGGCTGCATGCACAAAGCCCGCGCAATCGCAACCCGCTGCTGCTGGCCGCCGGAAAGCTGGATCGGGTATTTGTCGGCCTGTTCGGGGATCTTGACCCGCTCGAGATAGTGCATAGCGATCTCGCGCGCCTGGCCCTTCGGGGTTTTGCGCACCAACTGCTGCGCAATCATCAGGTTCTTGGCGATCGTCATATGCGGGAACAGGTTGAAGCTTTGGAAGACCATGCCGACCTCGCGGCGGACCGCGTCGATATCCTTGACCTTGTCGGTCAATTCATTGCCGTCGATGATGATGCGCCCGGCACTATGCTCTTCGAGGCGATTGATGCAGCGGATCATGGTCGATTTGCCTGAACCGGATGGCCCGCAAACAACGATCCTTTCGCCCCTGTGGACTTCCAGATTGATGTTTTTCAGCGCCTGGAAATCGCCGAAAAACTTGTCGACGTTCTGCATCTGGATCAATGGGTCGGCGTCACTCGCGCTCATGTCATGCCTCGCGTTTCGCATAGCGGCCAAGATAGCCTTCGATCAGCCCGAATGACTTCTGCAACACCCAGGTGAACGCCATGTAGATGATCGCCATCGATATGAAGATCTCGTATGGGGCATAGGTTTCTGCCACAATCGTCCGTGCAATCCCGGTCATGTCGGCAATGGTGATCGTGCTCGCCAAAGCGGTGGACTTCAGCAGGCTGATCACATCGTTGCTGTAGGCCGGCAATGCCAGGCGCACTGCGATCGGTGTGGTGATGTAGATGAACTTCTGCCGTGCCGACATGCCCAGTGCCGAACCGGCCTCAAGCAGGCCCTTGCCCACGCCTAAAACGCCGCCGCGCAAGATCTCCGAGACATAGGCGCCGGTATTCAACGACAATGCCACGATCGCGCAGCCGGCCGGCTCACGCAGGATCGGCCAGAATATGCTGTCGCGTATGAACTCGAACTGCGGGAATCCGTAATAGACGATGAAGATCTGCACCAGGATGGGCGTGCCGCGGAACACGTAGATGTAAACCTGGGCCGGCCAATCCAGATACCACTTGCCGCTGATCCGCATCAGAAGAAGCAGAATTGCCAGCAGCAGGCCCAGAAAGGCGGAGATCACCAAGAGCTTCAAAGTGATGCCAATCCCTGAAAGCATCAGCGGCACGCTTTCGACAATCAGATAGAGGTCAAAGCTCATCGCGCACCCTCCGTCGTGCGCTTGCCGAACTTTTCGAGTCCCATCACGCTCAGGGTGATAGCCGACGAGAAGGCCAGATAGATCAACCCGACAAAGATGTACATCGTGAAGGGCTTGTTGGTGGTGGCGATGGCCTGTTTGGCAACGAACAATGTCTCGTTCAAGCCGATGATCGAGATCAGCGCCGTATCCTTGATCAGCGACAGCATGTGGTTGCCGAAGGGCGGCAACGCGATACGCCACATTTCGGGAATGCGGATATAGATGAAGGTCTGGAGCGGTGACATCCCCAACGCGCGGGCGGCTTCGATACTGCCTGGGCTAACGCCCAGGAAGGCGCCGCGGAAGGTTTCGGTCGCATACGAGCCGACGATGATCGCAATCGCGAATGTGCCGGCCCAGAATGGCGGCACATCAACGAATTTGACCTCCGGGTCGAACATCTGCGTGATCGAGGTCAGCGCGATTGCCGATCCGAAGTAGAGCAGCAAGATTACCAGGATTTCAGGCGTGCCGCGAAAGATCACCGTATAGGCCCCGGCGAGCTTTTGCGCGATCCTAATGTTCGACAGCTTGGCCCCGGCACCGATCAGGCCAAAAAGGACCATCAGGCCAATCGACGTCAGGAAAACCTTGGCGACAACCAGCGAACCCCAAGCGTAGTCATCCCACCAACCGGTCAGAGCTTCCAATTCCGTCCCCTGCGACCTGTCACTGGGTTCTTAGGAGAACCGGTGCGCGAGGCGGCAATGCGCAGATGAACATTGCCGCCCCGCAGAGTCATGCAGCCTAACTGCCCCATTCATCCTTGTGCAATTTGAATGGGAAATACTTGAGCGCGTAGGATTCAAGCTCGCCCGAGTTGATCAGTTCCTTTAGCGCGGCATTGAGCCGGGACTTCAATTCCGGCTGCCCCTGGCGCAGGCCGATGCCGACACCAATGCCAAAATACTTCTCTTCATCAACAGGCGGGCCGATCAGCTTGAACCCGGACCCCTCTTCCTGTGAAAGGAATCTGAGATGGGCCTTCATTGGGTTGGTCATGATGATATCGGTCCGGCCGTTCCTCAGATCCAGATAAAGCGCCTCGTTGGAGTCATAGAGCAGCACGTCGGCGTCAGGCAGGACCTCCTCGAACCAGTGCGTATAGGTCGTTGCGCGCTCCAGCCCGACCTTCAACCCCTTGAAGTTCTCAGGGATCGGATTGCCGTCGTCATCGAATAGCTTCCTGTCGATCTTCTCCGAACCGACGATCTGGCCGATCGAGAACCGGTAGGGGCTGGAAAAATCCATCTTCTCCAGTCGCTTTTCGGTGATCGACATTGATGCGATGACCAGGTCGAATTTGTTCGCCAGCAGCGCCGGGATCATTCCGTCCCATTCCTGGCACACGAATTCGAGATCAGCACCGATGATGCGGGCAACGCCCTTGGCCACATCGACATCATAGCCGACAAGCTCGCCATCCGTATTCTTGAAGTTGAACGGGGCATAAGTGCATTCCATGCCGACACGGAACGGCTCGGCCTGAACCTGGCCCGACAGGAACACCGCTCCGGCCAGCGCGGCCGCAACAATCGAGGTTCTGAGTTTCATGGCTTCCTCCCTTGTTTTTTATTCGTCCGGTTTGATGACGTTACACCAATACTTCCGCGGTGTGATGAAATTCCCGAACCGGAACGTCATCAACGATCATGACCCCCGCTGGACCCCGAACACCCTAATCATCGCCGAGGAGCTTGGCATCGATTCGTTCGATATCGACGCGATGGCAGGTGCCGCGGGCGGCAACCCGGAGATCAATCATCCGTTGGTCACTGCGGCCGAAAACGGCGCTATGTGGGCAAGCGAAGATCTGATTGAAGCCTATGAGTGCGGCGAACGCCAAGTTGGGGGCACGCTGTTCCACAGCGTGTGAGAAGCTCGTCGCGCATCGCCGCGCTCGATCGCCTCAAAATCCTCGGAACCTGAAACTCCGCGCATACTGTCACGCGCAATCGTGTGACGCTCGGGATCTCTGGTTGAGTGACGCCGGACCGTGGGGGGCACGGGCGTCCATTGAAGTCTTTAGGCCGGCCGAATCCTGAGCTTGCATTCGTTGTAGCTGCTCGTCCCGGTGAACGGGTTAGTATGGGAATCCATCAGATTATTCGAATGAGCTCCCTTGCCCTTGGCGATCGAGCCCATGGCCCAGTGACCGAAGCCGTGTCCGTGACGGACCGAGACGGCGCCGGGCGTCAGGCCCTCGACGATCTTGGCGCGGATCTCGATCTTGTCCTTCGGCGACTCGAGGATCACCATCTGGCCATCGGAAACGCCGTAGCGCGTTGCGTCCAGCCGATTGATCTCCACCCAGTTCTCGCCGCAGATCTCCATCAGCATTGGGTTGTTCTGCGTGACGATATTACAGTGCATCGACAGCTTCGAATGGGTCAGTTGCAGTGGATAATCGTCGTCGGGGATGACGCTGCGCTCCTGCCATTCAGGGTAGGGGCAATGGCCCGCATCGGCATAAGCGTGGGAGTATATCTCCACTTTGCCGGACTTCGTCGCCAGACCCTTGGACAGCTTGTTGTAATGGACGTCGCCAGCCCAGATGCCGCTTCGCTTCAGCTCCCCCAGGCCGATCGGCAGGTTCTCGATCCGGTTCTCCGCCCAATCCTCCCAATGCTCGAAATCGAAATACTCGCCCCAACCCATCCTGTCGGCGATGCCCTTGACGATGTCGTACATCGGTTTGGCCTCGCCGACCGGCGGCACGACCGGTTGCCCGAGAATCGCCTCGGCGCCAAGCCACAGCCCCTGGCGGATCTCGGCCTGCTCGAAGAATGACGTGTTGGGCAGAACGAGATCGCACTCCAGCGCGGTTTCGCTCATATAGATCTCGACTGCCACGGCGAGGTCGAGCCCCGCGAACATGGCCTGCATCCGCTCGCGGTTCGGATCCGACATGACCGGGTTTGCCGCATGCACGAAGAGGCCGCGAACCGGATAGGGATTGTCGTTCAGGACCGCGTCCGGCAACCGGGCGTTGGGAATCTCCGGTAGCACCGGATAGGATGTCGGCGCCGTCATCTTGTAGCCCATCGCATGCGCCAACGGTGGCTTGTTCGGCTTCGCAATCACCTCATCAGGTATCTTGGCCGGCATGCCAATCGGCGCAAACTCCTGCAAATGCAGATTGCCTGGTCCGTCTACCTGGCCAGTGATGGCATCAAGCAGATAACAGGCGCGGCCCGCCGCCGCCCCGTTGGTGTAATAGCCCGAGCCCTTGAAGATTGCCGAGATCGCCGGCTTGGTGGTTGCGAATTCGCGCGCCAACCGGCGGATTGTCTGCGCATCGACGCCGCAGATCGGGGCGGCCCATTCCGGTGTGTAGCCGCGCTCGCGCAGATGATTGCGGAACCCGTCGAACCCTTCGCAAAATTCATTCACGAAAGGCGCGTCATACAATCTCTCGTCCACAATCACATGGCTCATCGCCAGCGCCATCGCGGCGTCTGTGCCCGGCTTGATCGGGATCCACTCATCGGCCTTTTGCGCCGTCTCGGTAAAGCTGGGATCGACCACCACGAGCTTGCAGCCGTTTTTCTTGGCTTCCAGAAGACCACGGCTCTCAAACAGCGCCTGATTGGCCCCCAGCACATTCATCCCCCAAAGCAAAGCGTATTTCGCATTGGCGAAGTCGTGCATCGGAAAGATGTGACCGAATGTCGTGACACAGGCCGAGCGGCGGTCCCCTTCACACGCCGAACCATGGCCGATCGACACATTCGGTGTGCCGTAGAGTTGCGAAATCAGCTGCACCATGAAGATGCCGTTTGGGTCGTGATGGGTCAGATACACGACCGCTTCCGGGCCCCATTTATCGCGGATCGTATTCAGTTTTTCCGCAATGAAATCGAATGCTTCATCCCATGAGATGCGTTTGAACTCGCCAGGTTCACCTTTGGGATTGGTCCGCAGTAGGGGGTTTCTTAAGCGGTCGGGATCGCGCGTGACCCAAGCGCTGGCCATGCCCTTGGCGCATCGTGTGCCGATGTTATTAGGCGCCGCGTCGTTGCCCTTGTGATAGACGATTTTTCCATCGCGCACGAAAACATCAATCGGGCAGGTCCAGGGGCATGTGTAGCAAAAGCTTTTGATCACCTTGGCATTCTTGATGCTGGCGATCCGGTCGGTCGTTGATCTCGTGTCTCGTGGCATAGCTGCGACTCACTCCGACTTGGTTGGCCGCTGAATCGTCGTCCCCGAGCAATACACACTTTTCCAAGCGGCTCTATCCCCTGGCGAAATTGATCGCGGGGTCGGACGGCCCACTCGATGTCGCACAGCAATGTCGGGCAGCCTCTTCGGCTGTCGTCTGTCAACCAACGATTATGTCTCGAACTAGATGAAACTGGGCGCATTTCTCTCAGAACGAGTCCGCGCTTGGGTTCAAGATTGCGACTTGCGGTCACTCCCGGATGGCACGGTAGCAAGGCACAAACGGACATGAACGCGAGACGACAAAGATCGCCCGGGCGCAAAGGCCGAGAGCGGCGGCCGCTGGACAGCCCGGCCGTCAATACCGGCGCGGACCGCAAGATCCCGCTCTATGAACTCGCCAGCGAAGAGCAGTTGGACTTGGTCGAGACCCGATCCGACGAGCTTTTGCAAGAGATTGGCGTTGAATTTTGGGGTGACGACGATGCCTTGTCTCTTTGGCGCGAGGCCGGCGCCGATGTGTGCGGTAACCGCGTTCGATTTGAGCGCGGGATGGTGCGCGAAATCGTCAAGGTGGCAGCGCCCCGCAGATTTCGCCAACACGCACGCAATCCAAACCGCTCAATCGATCTCGGCGGCAACAATGTCGTCTTCGCCCCCGGCTACGGCATGCCCTTCGTCCGCGACCTCGACAATGGACGGCGCTACGGGACGATCAAGGACTTCGAGAACCTCATCAAGCTGACCTACGCCTCGCCCTGGCTGCATCATTCAAGCGGGACAATCTGCGAGCCGGTCGATCTGCCGGTGAACAAGCGCCATTTGGACATGGTCTACGCTCACCTGAAGTGGTCCGACAAACCCTTCATGGGCTCGGTTACGGCACCGGAGCGTGCCGAGGATTCGATCGAGATGGCGCGGATCGTCTTCGGCGCCGACTTCGTCGACCAAAATTGCGTGATCATGGGCAACATCAACATGAACTCGCCCTTGGTCTTCGACCACGCCATGTCCGGTGCAATCCGCGCCTATGCGAGGGCGAACCAGTGCCCCGTCGTTGTGCCATTCGTACTTGGCGGTGCCACCGCGCCGGTCTCGATGACCGCCGCCGTTACCCAGGCCTATTCCGAGGTGCTCGTCGGCTGTGCGCTGGGGCAATTGGAGCGCCCCGGATCGCCGGCGATCTTCGGCAACTTCGTTACCTCGGTCGATCTGAAATCCGGGTCGCCAACCTTCGGCACGCCCGAGGCCGCGCTTGGCTCCTACCTCGCGGCGCAGCTTGCGCGCCGTATTGGTCTGCCGATCCGATGCAGCGGCGGCTTCACCAGCTCGAAGATCCCCGACGCTCAAGCAATGCAGGAGACGGTGAACTCTCTCAATACCGCTGTCCTTTGTGGCGCGAACTTTGTCCTCCAGGCCGCGGGCTGGTTAGAGAGCGCTCTCACCATCAGCTACGAGAAGCTGGTTATGGATGCTGATTACCTGGGCGCATTACATCGCTTTATGTTGGGACTGTCCTTCGACGACGAGGCCTTCGCGATGGATGCGTTCAACGAAGTCGGACCGGGCAACCATTTTCTCGGCTGCGCTCACACGCTCCGGCATTACCGCGATGCATTTTACGAGAGCGACCTGGCCGATACTCAAAGCTTCGAGAACTGGTCCGATCGCGGCTCGCCGGACGCGGTGATCCGCGCCAATGCACGCTGGAAGCAGATGCTGGAGGACTATGAACCCCCGCCATTGGACGCAGCTTTGGACGAAGGACTGCAAGCATTCATAGCCCGCCGGAAAGAGGCGCTGCCGGACATTTGGCATTAGGCGGAGCGCATGTCCGTCGGTGAAGTTCCAGTAAGTCAGGGAATGGCACACGCCTGCCATCCGTTGCTGGGAGATGCTGCGCCTCGCACGGACGGCCGCTTCTGTCTGCGGCGGCCGCGAAATCGGCGGCATGACCGAATGCAGCTATGGGCCGTGAACAGCCATCAATGGCTTGCTGAATTCCGATGGCGGGAACGCAGGAGTCGATATGATGTAAGCCGTGTTCACCCGGCCAGAGAGGCGTTCAAATCCCCGCCATCCGACGATGTTCTCAACGAAATAGCCGCGACGCCGATGTAGCGGATCGGTCGCAGCGAATATCCAATTCAAAGCAGTGACGTCAGAGCAATCAATGGCCGAAATTGCGTGCAACCATGTCGATTATGCGCCCGCGATATGCGTCTGCAATGCTCCCGGTCGCGGCCCGAGGCCAAGAATGCACTATTGAACCACGCGGTCATACCACGCCGCCGGGGTTCAGCCTTTGTGCATAGCAAGCCGCTCCTGCGTTTTGGCCATGAAATCCGTCAGCCCGGCGTCGACGCCCGGGTCAATCTCCGGCATTTCATATCTAATTAGCCAATCACGGGCTTTCTCAGCGCCCATCTGGGCGCTGTCCTTGCGGCCATCGACCTCCCATTGCTCGAAGGCCGCGTTGTTCTGTGAAAGAAAACGGAAGAGGTTTGACTTGCGCGTATGTGCAGCGCCGAGGAAATGACCACCGGGGCCCACTTCGCGCACGGTCTCGAAGATTTCGTCCAGATCATCGAAGCACGGGCCTTGGCAGAATTGATAAAAGGCGTCTACCTGCTCGAAGTCGATCACGGTCTTTGCAATGCTAACACCTAGCGTGCCCTCAATCATGCCCCCCGCCATGGTCAGCCAGTGCGCGCCCGCCAGGAAGGATGAAAACGTGCACCACATCGAGTCGAACCCAGCCTGCATATCGGGAACTTTCGATGTCGCCGAGTTCAGCAGCGCCCGATGGGGCACGCCATAGCGCCGCGCCATCTGGCCTGCGAGGAGCTGTACCATGGCGCTATCCGGGCTTCCGTGCATCGGGGCGCCGGTGCCGAGGTCCACTGTCATCGACGGCACGCCAAAGACCATCGGCGAGCCCGCCCGCACCAGTTGTGCGAAAGCGATGGCCATCAGCGCCTCGGCGGTGACGACTGCGATCGTGCCGACGGCGCTGGCCGGTGTCGACGCGCCGACCATCGAAAACGGCGAGCACAAGACCGCGTGGTTGTTTGCAGCATAGACCTTGAGCGCGTCGAGCATGGTCGCATCCCAGACCAGCGGCGAGTTCGAGTTGATCAGCGACGTCGTGCAGCAATTGTTCCGGGCGAATTCCGCTCCGAAGACGATCTCGCACATCTCGATCGTGTCCTCGGCCCGTTCGCGTGAGGTGACGTTGCCGATGATCGGCTTGTCCGAGTATTTCAGGCCGCTATAGGCCATGTGCAGGTGGCGGTGATCGACCGGCACATCGACCGGCTCGATGATCGGGCCGCCAGCGATGTGAACCGACGACGCCATGTGGTTGAGCTTCTGCAGGTCGTGCAGGTCATCGAGCGTCGCGTGCCGACGCTCGCCGTCGAGGTCTAGCACGAACGGCGCACCATAGCTGGGTGCAATCACCTTGGAGGCGCCGCCGACGCGGACCGTACGCTTAGGGTTTCGCGCGTGATGGGTGAATTCAGAGGGTGCCTGCGCCACCAGACCAAGCAGGGCGTCGCGGCCGATCTTAACGCGCTCGCCAGTGATCTCAGCATCCGTGCGGCCCCAGATCTCGAGCGATTCCGCGTCGCGGAACTCGACGCCGATCTCCTCGACGAGGCGCATGGCGAATTCGTGGATCATCTCCACGCCCTCCTCATTGGCGACCTCGTAGACAGGGATCTGCGATATCAGCGCCGGGTGGTGGATGATCGGCGCATTCGCCAGTGCATCGCGCCGCCCGGTCCGTCCACCCCTCCGGGTCGGTCTCGCGTCATCGTCGGGCATGTCCGTGCTTCTCCGGCTACATCCTGGGGCGCTCGTTCAACGGATCATACGGCTGGTCGGCGATGACCTTGGCCGGCAGCCGGCGCTCGAGCACGGCAACTTCCAGCGCCGTGCCGGGTTCGGCATGCGCGACATCGAGATACGCCATCGACAGGCATCCGCCGACATGGTGCGAGGTGGCGCCTGAGGTAACGCGGCCAATCAGCTCGCCGTCGCGGTAGACCGCTTCGTTCATATAGGCGTCCGCGTCCACGGTCTCGACCTGCAGTGTAGCCATGCGCCGGGTCAGCCCTCGCGCCTTCTGGGCCTCAAGCGCAGCGCGTCCGGTGAACTCCTTGTCAAAGTCCAGGAACCGGTCGAGCCCACTCTCCAGTGCCGTGTGCTCGATGTTTAGGTCGCGATACATCGCGCGATACGATTTCTCCAGGCGGAGCGACTCGATGGCCCGGTTGCCCACCAGCTTCAAGCCATGATCGCGCCCTCCCCGCGTGATCTCCTCGTAGAGGTGCAGCGCGTAGGGAGCGGGGAAGTAAAGTTCCCAGCCGAGCTCGCCCTCATAGTTCACCCGCAGCATCCGTACGTCGGACGCGAGGCCGACCGTCAGCGTCTGTGCCGAAAGCCAGCGAAAGGCCTCGTTCGAGAGATCACCGTCGACTAGCGGCTGAAGGATCTGACGCGCGTTCGGGCCGACAACCGTGAAACAGCCGCGTTCGATCGTCACGTTGCGCAGGCTGACCGAGCCGTCCTCAGGAAGTGCCTTGGTCAGCACGTCGAAATCGTGGCACTCCCCGCGCGGTGTCGCGACCAGATAGAACAGGTCCTCGGCCAACCGCGTCACGGTGAACTCGGCCCGCACGCCGCCCGCATGCGTCAGCAGATGCGCCAGTGCCATGCCACCCGTCCGGCGTGGCATCCGGTTGGCGAGGATGCGGTTCAGCCACGGCTCGGCGCCGGGACCCGAGACCTCGAACTTCGCCATCGAGGTCATCTCGATCAATCCGGCCGCAGTGCGCACTGCTTCGCACTCGGTGGCCACATGGGGCAGAGAGTTGAACCTCCGGTAGCTCCAGATGTCCCGGGGCTCGACGCCCTCAGGCGCGAACCAGAGCGGTGTCTCCCAGCCGTAGACGGCCCCCCAGACCGCGCCTGCACGGTCGAGCCGGTCGTGGCAGGGCACCATTTTTGCCGGGCGCGCGGCCGTCCATTCGTATCCCGGATAGTGGAGACCGAAATTGTGGCCGAACGCCTCCTTGTTGCGGACCCCGGTCCACACCTTGTTGGCATGGCTGCCAAAGCGGCGCGCATCGATCTCCGAGAAATCGACATGCGGCTCGCCGTCGACGATCCAGTTGGCGATCTCGTGCCCGACGCCGCCGCCCATCAGGATGCCACCCGACATGCCCTCGGCGAGCCAGAGATTAGGCAACCCCGGCGCCGGCCCGGCGAGCGGCAGGTTGTCGGGCGAAACGCAGATCGGGCCACGGACATTGGAACGTAGGCCGACCCGGCCGAGTGCAGGCACCAGATCGAGCGCCGCTTCCCAGTTCTCCTCGACGGCTTCCATATTCTCGGGCAGCAGGTCGGCGCCAAACCAGTCGGGCACCCCGTCGCGGGCGAAATGATCGAGGTTTTCCGCGCGTTCGTAGGGGCCGAACTGAAACCCGTCGCGTTCCTCGCGGACATAACCGTTGATCGCCTCGTTGCGCAGAACCGCCAGTTCCGGCAGGCCTGCGGCCTTGCGCTCGGCCAGTTCAGATGAGGCCTCGGTGACCCAGTACTGGTGCACAACCGGAAAGGCGGGGATATTGATCCCCAGCATGGCGGCAGTTTGCTGGACGTAGTTCCCGGTCGCGGTGACGACATGCTCGCAGATGATTTCGCCCTGATCTGTCCGGACCAGCCACTCGCCGTTGGGGCGCTGCTCGTAACTGGTCACCGCCGTGTGCTGATGGATTTTCGCGCCCAGATTGCGCGCACCCTTGGCCAGCGCCTGGGTGACATCCGCAGGCGCGATATGCCCGTCATCGGGGTTGTGGACAGCGCCCAGTAGGTTCGGGCTGCGCTTCATCAGCGGCCAAAGCTCCAGCGTCTCCTCGGCTGTCAGAATCTTGGCCCGGATGCCCTGGGTCTCTGCAATGGTCGCATAGTTGAGATACTCGTCCATCCGGTCGCGGCTCTCGGCGATGCGAAGCTGGCCGCATTTGTGCCAGCCGATGGCCTGCCCGGTCTCCGCTTCAAGCCCCTCGTAGATCTCGATCGTGCGCGCGATCAACCGCCCGAAGGAATAGCTGAAACTGTAGAGCGGAATCAGCCCCGCCGCGTGCCAGGTCGACCCGGCGGTAAGCTCGGTCCGCTCGAGCAGGCAACAATCGGTCCAGCCGCGATGGGTCAGGCTGTAGAGGATGTTCACGCCGACACATCCACCACCGACGACAACGACCCGCGCATGTGACTGCATTTCCCAATCCTCGTTCAGAGACGCTTTGGGATTTTTGCTAACAGTCACGCTGAAACTGGTCGAGTGGATTCAATCCCAAGCGTATTCGGATGCCAGCCGTCGTTGCCTTCATTTCTCCTTCGGGCGCATCTTTGGCGTTGGAGTTCCCCCGGTTTGGTGGACACAAACCGGGGGAACTTCAAACGCATCTGCGGTCCTTAGCTTCCGGGAGGAGAAAACGACTGCTTTTCTCTGCTGCGCCTGCGCAATTCATGAAACGGCCAAATGGCAGCAATGGGTCCTCAGCCGCCTCGGTGACAATCTGAACGAATGTCATGAATGGCCAAAGCTGCGAGTATCATCGACTGGCTCGAACCGCCTCGACATGGGCTTCAAATGCGCGGTCAGCCATCAGGGCATTGCAGCGGGCAAATCGTCCATCGGCATAGGCTCGGAAGTCTTCGGCCGGATTGTCATTTGCAAGCTGTATCAACCCCCAAAGCGTCCATAGCAGGTCACACATTGCCTTATAGATGACAACGCGCCCTTGCTCTGTTGCCGTTGGTTCGCGGCCAAAATAGGCGTGCAACAATTCGGCGTCCTGCGCAGGGGTAAATTCCCCTTCCACCGATAAATCGCCCAAATCCCACATTGGATCGTTCATGCCTGAGTATTCCCAGTCAACGATCCACATCCGCTCGCCCGTATCGAGAAAGTTCTCGCACAGAGGGTCACAGTGGCAGGGGGCGAGTGCGATGGGATGCATGGCGAGCGCCGCCCGCACGGTGCCAGCTTCAGCAACAACATCATGATAACCTGGAGGCAGCGCCACATCCTTGCCGGCCAGAACGCCGAGATATTCGTCGATCATGGCAAACAGGTCGAAGCGGAACGGGAAAACCGCATCCGACGAGTGGAGCCGTTGGAATGCCTCGCCCGCCCTGGCAGCAGCGCCCTCCCGCTCGCGGAACTTCGCGACGCTCATCGTTTCTATGTTGTCAATGAACCGGGTGACCATGAGGCCGGTCGCCGGATCCGAATACAGCACCTCTGGGCTTACCCCGGCATTCGCCGCCTCTCGCGCGGCCACAGCTTCGTTTGCCCGATCGATGTATTCCTCGGTCCCCTCGCCCGGAATACGCAGGCACATATCGCCTGTGCGAAAGACAAGGTTGGTCAGACCGCCGAGGCGTTCAATCGGTCCTGAGTATGAGGCGAGGGCCGGTATATTGGCCATCACTTCTCTGACGTCTCCGGTTGAGCTCATCTTCGCATTTCTTTGGCAAACACCTGCTCGCTCGACAGTTTCATATCCTGCGCCGGGAAGCTATCCTCGGTCCAGTTTTGCATCCCTTGACGCCGGAAGAATGAGCCGTGTCGGACCCAAAGCATGATGGGCACCTAGCTGCCGTCTATGGCGCGAAGCGACCCGAAGAGATCGCGCGCATCTATGACGATTGGGCGAAGAGTTACGAAGCTGAGATGTCAGCCTCTGGCTATCGGCATCCTAGTATTTGTTTGGCGCTTCTGGCCCGCCATTTGCCACGCGGAGCAGCCCCATTGTTGGACGCGGGCGCAGGGACCGGCCTGATCGGCGAGTGGCTCGCGATCATGGGCTATCCACAGATCGAGGCGCTGGACATTTCGGCCGGGATGTTGGCTGTCGCCAAGGAAAAGAATGTCTATTCCGCACTCCACCAATTGGCCATGGGCGATCCTTTACCGTTCGCCGATGGAAGGTTTGCTGGGATTATCTCTGCTGGCGTTTTTACGTCTGGACATGTTGGCACGGAGGGGCTTGGTGAACTGATCCGCATATGCCGCCCAGGTGGGGTGATTGTCCTGACCGTTAAGGACGCTCTTTGGATGGCAAGTTTTTCCGCACATGTCACCGCCCTAGAGCAATCGGGGCAATTGGCCCGTGTCGAAGAGACGGCGCCGTACGCATCAATGCCGCGAGAAGCGGCTACTAGTCCAAGCCGCGGCCTCGTGCTGCGTGTGTTAGCAACGGATTGAGCCGCATGTGGATCAAGAATCCTTGGATGTTCCCAGAATGTTGGTGAACCACACCGGGTTTGCCGGAGGCCGGTTGGTTTGAGTCAAGCCACCATAGCGAGCTCTTCGGATTGTGCATGGAAGCGGGCCTCCGCTTCGGCGGGCGGGATGTTTTCGCATTGAGGATGACGCGCGCTTTTTTTGCTGATCGGCGCCAATTTGATTCCGCCAACCATTGGCATGCTAGCCACGGGCCGGGTCGGTCTTCCTTTACCCAATATCTATCTTAACCTCGCGCTCAAATCAGCCGAACCTCTTGGGCTTGAACCCGATTCAACACAAGATCACACCAGGGTTCAGGATCCCCTTCGGGTCGAGCCGTTTCTTGCCGGCGGCCAGCACATCACCGAAGAGTGCCGGCCGCTGACGCTCGTACCATTTCTGGTGGTCGCGACCGACGGCGTGGTGATGGGTAATGGTGCCGCCTTCGCGGATCACGGCCGCAGAGACGGCATCCTTTATCGCCTGCCACTGCTCCAACAACGCGCCCTTCTCACCCTGGCCATGGAATGCGAAATACGGTGCCGGACCGTCCGGATACGCATGGCTGAAGCGGCACGAAACCACTCCTTCCTGACCGGTTGCCTCGCGGACCGCCGTCGCGGTCGCGTCGCGGATCGCATGATAGAATTCCTCGAACCGATCCCAGGTGATCGACGTCTCGAAGGTGTCGGAGATGATGCCACGAGGCGTTAGTTGCTCGCGGTTGTAAGGCATGCGGATGAAGGCAGCCCGCCACACGCCCACGGCGCCTTGGAGATTTGCGTCCGGGTTGTCTCGCCAGGCGACGTCGACTGTGCCGCCGTGATCAAGGCAGCACTCTTCGGCGCGCGCCATCCAAGCCTCCACGGGATGGTCTGCGCTCTCAAACGACACCACCATGAGAGTGAAGGAACCGTCTCCGGCACCATTCACCTTCAGCTCGACGCCATCGACGATGCGGACGTTGGCTGGAAAGAGACCTGCCTGTGCAACTGCGCGCACGGCGCGGGCGGCATCGAAGAAGTCGGCGAAACGGAAGCCCGCTGTTGCCTTGAAGGTTGGGCGTCCCTGAAGCCGCATCCAGGCTTCGGTGATAATTCCAAGCGCACCCTCCGAGCCAAACATGAAACGGTCAGGGCTTGGGCCAGCCCCAGAGCCCGGCAGCCGGCGCGATGAGATCTCGCCTGCCGGCGTCACCATCGTGACACTCTCCACGAGATCGTCGATATGAGTGTAGAGGGTCGCGAAATGACCGCCCGAGCGTGTCGCCACCCACCCGCCGAGCGTGGAGTGCTCGAAGCTCTGTGGGAAATGGCGAAGCGTCAGGCCTCTCGGTTTCAGCTGAGCTTCGAGCTCGGGCCCGCGCGCACCGCCCTGGATGCGGGCGGCGCGGCTGACTTCGTCAATCTCGAGGACCTTGTTCATTCGCTTCATGTCGACGGTGACGGTCCCGGCGAAGCCGCTACCGACGTCAGTGGTTACCCCTCCGACGACCGAGGATCCGCCGCCAAAGGGGATGAGCGCCGCGCCGGCCTCGCCACACCAATCAAACAAGGCAGCGATGTCCGGCTCGCTCTCCGGGTAAGCGACGATGTCGGGTGCATGCGCGAAGTCGCCCTCATAGATGCGGATCGAGTCCGGCTGCGACTGGCCGAAGGCATGCAGCATGCGCTCGAATTTATCGCTGGTGCAGATCTTCGCGAGGCTTGACGGTGGGGTGAGCCGAGGCGCGGCGAGAGAAATTGCATCGAGGGTCGGGAAGGCACCATCGTCGGTGGGCCGTATACCGTAGCCCTCGGCGAAGGTCTCCAGCAGCGCGTTGGTCTCGCGGGCATCGAGGCCGTCGCCCTCATGGCCCCAACCCCAGAATTTCAATCGCTTTGTCATGGCTCGCCTTCCCAGGTCTGTCGCTCCAACCCGTCTCGCAGCAATACCAATAGACGCGAGATAACACGATGCGTGAAGCGGTGAGGTTAGTGCGTAGCCAACCCGGTTGGCGCACTTTCCAGGAGCAACGCGTAACGATGGCCACCGGATCGAGACGGATGTGCGAGCGAGGCAGCCAAGATGACACGTGGTTAGGCATGCAATAAAGATGCCTTACGCAATCGAAAACCGCGCGGATTTTTCGAGATCATCGATGCCCTACTCCGAATACCGCCCCGATCTGATGGGGACAGCTACACTAACACCCTCCGGACGGGTCGAGGCCGGCTCCTGGCAGACGTTTGAGCTTGTTTACACAGCGGGAAAGTTTGGAATCGACGACACGGGCTCGCTGAAAATCGCTATGCGCTTCGCGACCGACTTTGGCCCGGTGCAATTCAACGATCCCGCCGCGCCAGGATATACCACTGTCGTCGCCTCTAACGGCGCGGTGCTTGATTGCCGATGGGAATTCAAACGCAACATTCGGCCGTGGAGTCGGGCTCTCTATATCGGAGTGCAAAAGCACTTCCTCTCCGAAGGCGATACGATCACCATCCGCTTCGGCGACAAGGGTGGCGGCTCCAAAGGCGTCCGGGTCCAAACCTACTGTGAGCGCGTCTTCGAGTTCAAAGTCTTCGTTGATGCCATCGCGACCTACGACTATGTCGCCCTGCCCGAAAGCCCGTACATAAACATCGTGCCTGGTCCACCCCTTACCTGGCGGGCCGTGTTGCCAACGCTCAGGAGGACGGGCGAGCCCTTCCGCCTGTCGATCAAAGCAGAGGACGCCTGGGGCAATCCGAGCGATCAGGTGGACAGAGAACTCGCTCTGGTGCCATCACGCACAGTAAGAGGTCTGCCAGACCGGGTTGATTTTGGCCTGGGCGACTTCGCGCTTGTCCTCGGTGACCTGTCCATTGAGGCGGCCGGCGAACTGACCATTGATGTCCAGGACGCGGAAGGCTCCGAGCTATGCCGCCCGAA
>JAOTXT010000029.1 GCA_029862205.1 Paracoccaceae bacterium | reverse complement strand
GCTATACGATGGCCGAGGTTACCACCGCCGTGCGCTACGGCCTGCCGGTGGTGGCCGTGGTGCTGGATAACGGCGCCTGGGGAGCGGAGAAAGCCTATCAGCAGTCCTTTTTCGGTGGGCGGCTGCTGGGGGCCGAGATCGATACGCCGCCGCTCGACCGGTTCGCCGAGTTGTGCGGAGCCGCAGGATATGCGGTCAGCGAACCGGACGCACTTTGCCCGGCCCTGACTGACGCCGTCGCCGCCAAGGCCCCGGCGGTCATCCACGTGAAAATCGACCCAAAGGCGTTGAGCCCGCTCCGCAAGGATCTGTTCAAGCGGTAGGGTGGGGTTTCGCCTCACCCGCGTGATTGCGTCAGATGGTGGGTTGAAAACCCACCCTACCCCCCGACCAGCGACCTGAGCTGCGACGAGGCCACGGCCAGCTTCGAGACGCTAAGCGTGCCGCCCTGGCGCAATTCGCCGATAAGCCGGTCTGCGCGATCTGCCAGCTCCGCATTCTCGGCGCACCATTTCTCGATGCTCTTGGCACCGGGCTTGGCTCCCTTGATCGCCAGTGCCGCGGCGCCAATGCCCGATTGCTGGGCACGGATATCGCTCATGAGGCGGCCAAGAGCGATCCGCTCCCAATGGTCCGCGGGCGCGATCTGGCGCGCAGCCGAGCGCAGCCAATCGAGCCCGAACCGGGCGCCCGCGGCGAAGTAGTTCGCCGCCACATCGGCAACATCGCGGTCCATCCGGCTGGCAACATCGATCACATCGAATGTGCCGCCCAGCAGTTCGAGTCCCGCCACCTTCTCCGCCAGCGCCTTGGGCGCGCCCTTTTTCGTCAATTCCAGGGCGCGTTGGCCAAGCCGCTTTTTCGAAAAGGCGGTAATCGCGTCCCCGGCCCTGTCGGCAATCATTTGAACGCCAGGGCGATAGAGGCTGATCGCGTCGCCGATCGGCAGCTCTCCCCCGCCCTGCAGCAGGCGCAAGCTTTGCGCCGCGGCCATGTCCGACAGCGCCAGATGCATGTCGATCTGGCAATCCGCCGGCACCTTGTTATCGAGCGCGTTGATCTCGCCCCCGATCTCCGGCAGACCGAAGACCTCACGCGCGATCAAGAAGGCGCGCACGGTCTCGGGGATCGAGGCACCCGTCTCCTCGCGCAGCCGGTTGTAAAGCGAGGGGCCCACCTCGTTTACAAAGGCGTTGGCGGCAACGGTCGCGATGATTTCGCGGCGCAGCCGGTGCTTTTTCAGCACCGCCTTGTATTTCTCGCGCAGCGGCGTCGGCATGTAGTCGATCAGCAGGTGCTCCATATAGGCATCATCCGGCACCGCGGATTCGTCGAGCTCCTGGAAAATCGTGATCTTCGCGTAGGCGACCAGCACCGCGATCTCGGGCCGGGTCAAGCCGCGCCCCAGTTCACCACGCTCGGCGATCTCCTCCTCCGAGGGCAGCTGTTCCACCGCACGGTCTAGCCGGTCTTCGGCCTCGAGCGCGCGCATGAGGCGGGCATGTTCTTCCAGCATTCCGCGCGCGCGCGCCTCGGCGAGCGAGATCGCCAGCGTTTGGTGGTAGTTGGTCTTGAGCACCAGGTCGCTGACCTCGTCTGTCATCTTGGCCAGCAGGTTGTTGCGCTGCTTCTGGGTCATGTCGCCCGCGCCGACCACGGCGCCCAGCGCGATCTTGATGTTGACCTCGTGGTCCGAGCAATCGACGCCGGCCGAGTTGTCGACCGCGTCGGTGTTGATCTTGACCCCGCGCGCGGAGAGCTCGATCCGGCCCAACTGAGTGACGCCCAAATTGGCGCCTTCGCCGAGCACACGGGCACCGACCTGGGGCGCATCGACCCGGATATTGTCGTTGGCCCGGTCGTCCGCCTGGGCATGGGTCTCGTCCGACGACTTGATATACGTGCCGATGCCGCCAAACCACAACAAGTCCGATTTGGTCTTCAGCAGGGCATGGATCAGTTCGGCCGGCGTCACCTGATCGGCTTTCAGCCCGGTCATCTCCTGAATCTCGGGCGTCAGCTTCACCGACTTGGCCGAGCGCGGGAAGACCCCGCCACCCTTGGAAATCAGCTTCTTCTCGTAGTCCTGCCAACTCGAGCGCGGCAAATCGAACAAGCGTTGGCGCTCGGCGAATGTCTTCTTCGTGTCCGGGCTGGGATCGATGAAAATGTCCCGATGGTCGAAAGCGGCGATCAGCTTGATCTGATCCGAAAGCAGCATCCCGTTGCCGAACACGTCACCCGACATGTCGCCGCAACCGATCGCAGTGAAGGGCTCGGTCTGAGTGTCGTGGCCAAGCTCGCGGAAGTGGCGCTTGACCGCTTCCCAGCCACCCTTGGCGGTGATGCCCATCCCCTTGTGGTCATAGCCGTTCGAGCCCCCCGAAGCGAAGGCATCGTCGAGCCAGAAGCCGTAGTCGGCGGCGACCCCATTGGCGATGTCCGAGAATGTCGCGGTTCCCTTGTCGGCGGCCACGACCAGATAAGGATCGTCCGCATCTCGTCGGACGACCGCGTCGGGCGGGATCACCTTGGCACCGTCCAGATTGTCGGTGATGTCGAGAAGCCCCGATAGAAACGTCTTGTAGGCACGGATGCCCTCGGCCTGTACCTCCTCGCGGGTGCCGCCCACGGGCAGCTGCTTCGGCAGGAACCCGCCTTTCGAGCCCACCGGCACGATGACCGCGTTCTTGACCTGCTGGGCTTTCACCAGGCCCAGCACCTCGGTGCGATAGTCCTCCTTGCGGTCCGACCAGCGCAGACCCCCGCGCGCCACGGGTCCGCCGCGCAGATGCACCCCCTCAATCCAGGTCGAATAGACGAAGATCTCGCGCCATGGCCGGGGCAAAGGCAGGTCGTCGAGCTCGTCGCATTTGAACTTGAACGACACATAAGGCTTCTGCGATCCGTCGGCGGCGGGCTGATAGTAATTGGTTCTCAACGTTGCCTGGATCGCATTGCGGAAGCGGCGCAGGATGCGGTCCACGTCCAGGCTGGCGACGGCCTCGAGCGCCTCCTCGATTTGAGTGGCGACCTTTCCGGCAGCGTTGGCGCGCGCCTTGTCGCTCTCGCCGCTCGCGGGGTCAAAGAGCGAGTGGAAGAGCGCGACCAGCGACCGGGCGATTCCCGGATTGTCCGCCAGCGCGTCCTCCATGTATTCGACCGAATAAGGAATCCGCGCTTGGCGCAGGAACCGGCTATAGGCGCGCAGCAGCACGGTCTCGCGGGCGCTGAGGCCAGCCACCAGCACCAGCCGGTTCAACGGATCATCATCGGCCGCGCCGGACCAGACCGAGGCGAAAGCGTCCTCCAATTTCTCGCGCACGTCCGTCAGCTCGATATCCGAGCCGTTTTCGGATTCCATGTAAAAGTCGTGCAGCCAGATCGCGTCGGATTCGTTGCGCATGATCTCGAAGGGGTGCTCCTCGAGGATGCGGAAACCCATATTCTCCAGAACCGGCAGGCAGTCGGAGAGTGGCACAGGCGTGCCGAGCCGGAAGAGCTTGAACCTGATCGAGTTGTCCGGGTCCTCGAGGCGGCGGTAGAACTTGAGCCCCATCGGGCCTTCGTCCGTCAGCTCCTCCATCTTCTCGATGTCGTCGATCGCGGTGACGGCGTTGAAGGCACCCCGATAGGCCGGCGCGAAACCACGGTGGTAGTGGGCGTGCAGCCGGTTGCCCTCGTGCTCGCCCAAGCGCTCGATCAGCGCTTCCTGCAGGACGTCGGACCAGTCGCGCACCGCGTCGGTGATGCGGTTCTCAACCTCAGCCACGTCGAAATCCGGAATTCCGCCGCTAAGCGTCGCAATGACGAAATGCGTGCGCGCCAGGGCATCGTCGGCGAACGAGGTGGTCCAGGTGGCGACCCGGCCGCCGAAGGCGTCGGACAAGATATCACCCAGCTTGACCCGAAGCTCGGTGTTGTAGCGCTCGCGCGGGGCATAGACGAGGCATGACAGGAACCGGTTGAACCGGTCCGGACGCACGAAAAGGCGCGTGCGCGGCCGGGTCGCCAAATGCAGAACGCCAGTGGCGTTGCGGTAGAGCTGATCGTCGGAGGCTTGGAACAACTCATCGCGCGGATAGGTCTCGAGCACGTTGGTCAACGCCTTGCCGTCATGGCTATTGGGTGCAAACCCGGCGCGCTCGATTACCCGCGTCACCTTCTGGCGCAAAAGCGGGATGCTCCGCGGGCTGCGGTTATAGGCGGCTGCCGTGAAATGGCCGATGAAGACATGCTCGCCCGTGACCGCGCCCTTCTTGTCGTAGCATTTGACCCCGATCAGGTCGAAATGGACGGTCCTGTGGACAGTGGAACGCCGGTTTGCCTTGAGGATCAGCAGCGGCGAGCCCTCGGCCAGGAAAGCGTCCATCTCGGGCGACCAATCGGCGAAATTGCCGTCGACATCGCGCAGCACCGTGTAGTCCGGGTCGCGCATCAGGCCCAGCCCGCTGCCCCGGACGACGCTGGCCCCCTGCTTCGAGCGCGGGCTCATCTTGTATTCGCGGCAGCCGAGAAAGGTGAAGTGGTTCTGGGCCAGCCAGTCGAGGAATTCGCAGACCTCCCCAGTCTCGGCGGCGAGCCTCTTCGGGGCTTGGGCCTTCAGCGCCTCGGTCGCCTGGGTCAGGCGCTGCATCATCGCCTTCCAGTCCTCGACCGCGACCCGCACATCAGCGAGCACCTGGCGCATCTCGTTCTCGATCTGGGCCAGCGTCTGTTCGTCGCCGATCTGGTCGACCTGGGCCTGGATCACGGACTCGCTAACGCCGGACTTGTCGCCCGATTCGACCAATCCCTTACGTGCGCCCTTGGCGTCGCGTTTCACAGTGATGACCGGATGCAGCAGGGTGTGGATGCCAATCCCGCGATCTGTCAGGCACGAAGTCATCGAGTCGACCAGGAAGGGCATATCGTCGTTGACGACCTCGAGCACCGAGTGTTGCGATTCCCACCCATGCTCGGTCATGCGCGGGTTGTAGAGCCTGAGCTTCGCGGTGCCGGGCTTGCGGGTGGCACTGAACTTCCACAGCGCAAGCGCGGCGCCATATAGCTCCTCGGCCACGGTCTCGACCACTTGGTCGGGCGAGACATTGGCGAAGAACCGGTCCAGGGCGACGTCGAAGGCCTCGTTCTCGGCCTTGGCCAGCCGAGCGGCGGCGATCTTGCGGACCTGGGCGAGCTTTTCGGTGAGACGGTCCTGTTCGGCCTGGCGCATAATTCCCTCCCGCGCGATTCAAATGGGGCGCCCCGTCAGGCGGGCCGGGCGACCCGCTCGTGCGAAAGCTTCTGAGAGAAGCGCGCTCGGGTCAAATCTAATTCGAATCATTCTTTTCGACGCCACGGCGTGGCGACGCCCGGCGAGCGTTAAGCGACCCGCAAAGGATTGCGGGCCGCGCGCGCTATCTGCCTATTTCTGGTCCTCGCGCCGGAAGGCGCCTTGGGCGACCCGGTCCATGATCATGGCGCAGAAGAGGATCGCAAAGCCACCCAGCAGGCCAGGTCCCTTGGCGGCGTATTGCAGGGCTTCCAGGATTTCCTTGCCCAGGCCCCCGCCGCCGATCAGCGAAATGATCACCACCATCGACAGGCACATCAGGATCGTCTGGTTCACCCCGGTCATGATCGAAGGGAGCGCCAGCGGGATCTCGACATCGCGCAAGAGCTGCCAGCGCGAGGCGCCGAAGGCAACGGCGGCCTCCTTGATCGATTCAGGAACCCCTTTCATCCCCAGCGCCGTCAGGCGGATCACCGGCGGCATGCCAAAAATGATGGTCGCCAGGATGCCAGGCGGATTACCCGTGCCGAAAAAGGCGATGATCGGGATCAGATAGACGAAAGCCGGCAGGGTCTGCATCAAGTCGAGCACCGGCTCGGCGATCCGGTAGGCACGCTCGGACTTGCCGAACCAGATGCCCAGCGGGATGCCCATCACGACGCACAGGATCACCGCCGCGCCGACAAGCGCCACGGTCTCCATACTGACCTCCCAGTAACCCAGCAGCGCGATATAGGCGAGCGCGGCGGCGGTAAAGATCGCGACCCGGGGACCGGCGGCGCGCCACGCGACGACGCAAATCACCGCGATCACGACCGGCCATGGCGTGCCGATCAAAGCGACGGTCAAGGCGTCCAGCACCGAGCGGACGCCGAAGACAATACTGTCGAAAGCCCCTGCCCCGGCAACGGCGGCATTGTCGATCCGCGTCTCCATCCACTTCGACAGCGTCGTGTAGAGTGTCTCGTTCGGGTCGCTGAGGAATGCGCTGCTGACCGCCTTCTCTGGGAAGGCATTCAGGATTTCGAACGGACTCGCGACCGTGAACTTGTAAATTGTCAACGGCGCGATAAGCAGAACTAGTACAATGCCCAACACCATGTTGCGCTGCTTGACGCCGGATTCTGTGCGTGCGGGGTCGATGCGCCAGCGCGAATATTGCTTCTCGTAGGCTCCATTGGCGTAGAGGCCCTGGATCAGCTTGAAGACGATTAGAAGGCCAAGTCCCATCAGCATGATCGAGAAAGCCTCGGCACCGGCGGCCTCGGCAGTTGCCCGGCTCTTTTCCGCCGCGCGGGTCATATTGTCGGCCAGCTTCTCGAACCTGGCCGGGTCCTCGCCGGCCTGTCTCGCGGTCTCCGCTTTCTCGAGAAAGCCCTGCGCCCGCTGCTCCTGCCCCTCCGCGCGCTCGGTGAAGCTCGCGCCCGGATTACCCCAGGCCCCACGGCCGATCTGCACCCAGGCGATCATTTCGAGGATCAGGAACGCCCAGAACATGCCCCAAACGCCGCGCATCGCTGCCCAGATCGGACCAAGCAACGCCGCCGCGACATTGAACGTCTGGGGCAGCATGCTGGTGGATTCATGGATCTTGTGGAAGGCCTCCGAATAGTAGTCGCCGTTCTTCTCGGCGAATTCGTTAATCGAGGCATCCAGCGCTTCGCGGTCAACCTCGATGTCAGAGGCGGCGGTGACGGTAATATCGCTCATTCCTTGCCCCCCTGGATGCCGCGCAGCAGCACCGGCTTGGATACGACGCCCACGTCGACGCCTTTGTCGGTGATCACGACCGGCACATCGGTGCCGACCGAAAGGTCGATCAGCTGATCCAGATCGGCGCCCTCATCGGCGCGCGGTGCCCCGTTCAGGTCGCCCGAGAAGCTTTCCAGCGGCTCCATGATCGAATGGGCCTTGACCAGCTTCAGCTTCGAGATGCCCTGGACGAATTCGCGCACATAATCGTCGGCCGGGTTCATCACGATTTGCTCGGGCGTGCCGATCTGCACGATCACGCCGTCCTTCATGATCGCGATCCGGTGGCCGATGCGGATTGCCTCGTCCAGGTCGTGGGTGATGAAGAGCGTGGTTTTCTGGAGCTGCGCCACCAGCGCCTTGAACTGATCCTGGAGCTGCATGCGGATCAGCGGATCGAGCGCCGAGAACGGCTCGTCCATCAACAGGATCTCCGGGTCCGACGCCAGCGCCCGTGCGATGCCGACCCGCTGTTGCATGCCGCCTGAAAGCTCCTTCGGCAGCCGGTCCTCGTAGCCGACCAGGTCCACCAAGTCGAGCGCATGATCCGAGACCGCCCAGCGCTTCGATTTCGGGATGCCCCGGATCTCCAACGGGTAGGCGACATTGTCACGGACCGAGCGGTGCGGCATCAGCGCCATGTGCTGGAACACCATGCCGATCTGTTGGGCGCGGACCTGCCTCAACGCGGTCGTCGACATGGAGCCGACATCGCGGCCCAAAATCTCGATCGCGCCGGATGTTGGCTCGATCAGCCGGTTGACATGGCGCACCAGGGTCGACTTTCCCGAGCCCGAGAGGCCCATGATGCAGAAGATCTCGCCCCGGGCCACCTCGAAGGTCGCGTCTTGAACGCCGACCACGCAGGCGAATTCCTCCAGCACTTCCGGTTTTGTCAGGCCCTTGGCCTTGACCGCGGCCATGGCCTCGTCGGCCCGGTCGCCGAAGATTTTCCAGACATTCGAGAGTTTGACGACTACTTCGCTCGCAACGTCGCTCAAGGCGCCCCCCCATGAGTCGGTCAATTCAACCGGCCAATGTGAAAGCGGCCGCCGGTTGATCCGGCGGCCGCCCTGTCTTGGTTACTGGCTCAGCCATTCGAGGACCGTGTCCTCGTTCTCGGCAACCCAGTTCTTGGCGAACTCGGCCGGGTCCTGCTTCTCGACGACCAGCGCGTAAGTCATCTGCGAAACGGTGTCGGTGTCCAGCTTCACATTGGCCAGCAGGTTGGCGACGTCCGGATGGCTCTCTTCCAGCGCCTTGGCATAGTGCACGTGCAGATACGCCAGATCCCAGGCAACGCCAGCGTCCGACTTCTCGAGCCAGGCCGGATCGTCGGTCGGCTGGATCACGTTCCACTTGGCCGCGTCATAGGCGGGCTCTTCCAGAACAGCCAGCTCATGCAAGGCGAACATGTGATGCGGGGTGTAGCAGAAGAAGACATAGGGTTTCTTCTGTTCGACCGCCGCGTCCAGCGCCGCCAGCGCCAGGGTCTCGTCCATCTCGAGCAACTCGAGCGTCTGATCATAGCCATAGGACTTGGCGCGGATCTTTTCGATATTGGTCGAGGCCCAGCCCGAGGCGCCAATCCAGATCTCACCCTTGCCGTCGCCGTTCGAGTCGAAGAGCGCGGCCTTGTCCGGGTCGCTGAGATCTTCGATCTTGGTGACGCCCAGCTCGTCGGCGACGAATTTCGGCACGCACATGCCCTGGAAGGCGGGGATGCCGTTCGGATTCATCAGAACGGTGCCCTTTTCCTCGACATAGGTGTTGTGAAGGTTGGTCTGGTTCGGCATCCACACCTCGGGGTGCACCTGCATCGAACCCTTGTCCATGGCCTCGAAGACGATGGGGTTGGTGCCGTTCTGCAGTTCGACATCCAGGCCCAGATTATCTTCGATCACGACTTCGAGAACATGCGCCGTCACGCGCACCGACGGCCAATTCGGCACGCCGATTACGATTTCCTGCGCCATCGCCGGCGTGGCCGCCATCATTGCGACAGCAGCCGTCATCATCAGTTTTTTCATGTGTTTCATCTCCCTGTTTACGTTTGTTGAAGTTTGAGCTTCATTGTCGCGCAACTTTCTTGCGGCGTTGTCCGGACCTTTGCACGAATTTATCGCACTTGACCATGCCAAATTCGGGCATTCATTGGGGCCAGTCGCCCGGGCCCGCCTGCACGTCTCTGGCGTTGTCCAAATGATTGGAAAAGACATCGGCGATGATCTCGGCGATCAGAGCGCAATCCTCCGGGCTGAAGGTGAGCGGAATCCGCATGTCCAGGAGCGTCGCCAAGATGCGGTCGGTTCGCGGTAGCGCCTGAACGGGCGCATAGCGCCAACTGACATGGCGCGAGGTGTAGCCGTGCGGCTCGTCCGGACCGAACCATTTCAACTCGACCCCCCGCGCGGCGCAATCGGCGATGGCGGCGCGGAGCTGATCTGGTCCGAGCGTCGGCGCCCGGAACTGGATCGAGCTGCCTACATGGGTCTCGGCATTCGGGATCTGGCGCAACGCCAATCCTGGAACCGGAGCGAGGACCCCCTCGATGACGCGGTAGCGCGCATTCCAGCGCTCGACCTGCTCGGACAAAGTCTTCAATTGCGGGCGCAGGATCGCGGCACGCAGGTTATCGATCCGGCTCGAACAGTTCGGCATGTCGAGCCGAGCATCGGCGAAGGTGTTCGCTCCAGGTGCCGCCAAGTGGCGCTCGTAGAGCATGTAACTGCCGGACCGGATCACAGCCCGCGCCATGACCTGGTCGTCGTCCGTGGTCAGGAAACCGCCCTCGCCCGAATTCACATGCTTGTAGGTCTGGGTCGAGAAACAGGCGGCCAGCCCGAAGCTTCCCGAGGGCCGGCCCTTCCAGGCGGCGCCCATGGTGTGGGCGCAATCCTCGATCATGGATACCCCGAGGTTATCGCAAATCGTGGCGAGGGCCTCCATGTCGGCCAAATGCCCGCGCATATGGCTGACCAAAAGAGTATGCGCGCCGCTGGCCCGGGCCTTGGCGGCCAGATCGTCGAGGTCGATGGTCAGGTTCTCGGTCGATTCGACCAGAATCGGCTCGCCGCCGACAGCATGTATCGCGCCGGGAACCGGAGACAGGGTGAAGCCGTTCGTCAGAACCTTGTCACCCCGGTCCACCCCGCAAGCATGCAGCGCGATCTGCATCGCCGTGCCACCGGATGTGGTTGCCAAGCAGTAGCGCGCGCCGATCATGGCGGCGAATTCCCGCTCCAGAAGGGCGGCCTCTCCGGCCTCGCCCGCCGCCAGGTTGTAGCGGTGGAGCCGCCCCGAGCGCATCACCGCGACGGCGGCCTCGATCGCCTCGTCGGGGATCGGCTCCTGCTGCGTGAATGCGCCAGTGAAGACCTTGTCCATGATCGCTCTCAGCGTTGCCGTTCGGCCATCCCGGCCACACTTTCGGCGGTCTGCTCGTAGAGCACCTTGCGCTCCTCGTCGGTCGGCGGACCCGAGCGGCGGAGCTCCTTGCCCAGATCGACCGCGCGTTGCACCGCGGGGCGCACTTTGATCCGATTGCGCCAGGCGGCGACATTCGGGAACTTCGTCAGGTCGGCGCCCAGCGGCTTGGCGATCAGCACCCATGGCCAGGCGATCATGTCGGCGATCGAGTAGTCGCCCAGGATGTAGTCACGATCGTCCATCCGCCGCTCCAGCACGCCAAGACACCGGTCGTATTCACGTGCGTAGCGCGCGCGGCCATAGTCCCCGGCGCCCTCGGGTGCGTAATTGACGAAATGACTGAGCTGGCCTGCCATGGGCCCCTGATTACCAACCTGCCAAAAAAGCCATTCCATCGCTTCCTTGCGGCTGAGCAGATCGGCGGGCAGGAAGCGCCCGGCCTTTTCGGCCAGATACCACATGATCGCGCCCGACTCGAAAACCGGGACCGGAGCGCCCTCGACATCGTTGTCGACGATCGCCGGCATCCGGTTGTTCGGGCTGATGGCCATGAACTCGGGCTTGAACTGATCGCCCTTGCCGATGGCCACTGGGATCATGTTGTAGGGCAGGCCCAATTCCTCGAGCAGGATGGCGACCTTCCAGCCATTGGGTGTCGGCCAAAAATAGAAGTCGATCATGTGCTCCCCCCCGCCGGTTCGGCCGCGGCGCCAGAAGCGATCAGGGCATCGACCTCGGTCTCGCCAAAGCCCGCTTCTGCCAGGACCACGCGGGTTTCCTCGCCCAGATGCTGGCCGCCGTGACGGTGCTCGGTCGCGGTCTCCGAGAACCGGGCAGGCGGGCGCGCCTGACGCAAGCGGCCAGCCTGGGGATGCTCGGTCACGGTGACAATTCCATTCTCAACCACCTGAGGATGGGTAATCATCTCGCGCCGGGACAGGACCGGCGCGCAGGGCACGTCGTGGGCCTCGAGCCGTTCGATCCACTCGGCGCTGGTGCGGGTGCGCAGGGCGTCTTGGGTCAGTTCCAGCCGCGCTGGCTTGTTCACCTCCAGCCCCTCGGAGGTCACAAAGCGCGGATCCTCAACCCACTCCGGCCGCTCGCAGGCCTCGGCCAGCTTAACCCAGTCGGCGCGCCGGAAAGCGGCGACCGAGATATGGCCATCCTTGGTTTCGTAGATCAGGTCGATGAAACTCTGCGCGGTCTCGGCCTCCGCCTCGTCGCCGACGAATGTGTGCCCGCCCATATCCGAGCTCCAAAGAAAGGCGATCACCGCGTCCAGCATCGAAAGCTGGATGTGTTGACCAACGCCGGTGCGCTCGCGCGCGAACAGCGCAGCCGAGATCGCCTGGGCGATTGTGAAGCCGGTCAGCTTGTCCGGCAGGATGGTGCGGATGAGCGACGGGCGCCGCTGGTCCGAGCCCGCCTGCACGGTGGTCAGGCCCGAGAGCGATTGGATCAGCGGATCGAAGACGGGCTTCGCGGAAAACGGCCCGGTTTCGCCGAACCCGGTGATCGAGGCATAGACGATGTCGCGCTTCAGCGCGCGGGCGGCATCGTATCCGACGCCCAGCCGGTCGACCACGCCGGGGCGGAAATTCTGCATCACCACATCCGCGCCCGCGATCAGCCGCTTCAGGGCCGCGATCCCATCCGAATGCTTGAGATTAAGCACGATCGAGCGCTTGTTGCGGTTGTTGTTGAGGAACGAAGCGGAGAAGCCACCGCGCCGCGTCGCCACTTGCCGGGTGTTGTCACCGCCATTGGGCGGCTCGACCTTGATCACGTCGGCGCCCTGGTCGGCCAGGATCATCGCGCCCAAAGGGCCCGAGACCATTTGGGTTAGGTCGATGACCCGGATTCCGTGCAGCGGCCCGGGCATCTAGCCCTGCCCGCTCGACGTCATCGCCAATTGAGCGCGGGCCGCCGAAAGCTCTTGCGTCGTGCGCTCGAGCCGGCCACCGAGGATCCTTACCATCTGCAACAGGATATCAGGAAACTCGCGCATCAGGTTCAGCACGTGGCTGCGATCGAGGCGCAGGACCTCGATCTCGGTGCGCGCGGCGATCGCACTCGAGCGCGTCTGGTCGCAGATGACCGCGAGCTCGCCAAAGATCTCGCCCTGCCCCAGCGTCGCCACTGATTGTTCGGCTCCATCGGAACGGACCAGCACCTCGACTTCGCCTGCCAGCACGATGAAAGCGGCATCTCCGTCGTCACCCTGCTCGAACAGGCGCTCTCCGGCCCGGTAGGTCAGCGATTCTCCCATCATCGCGACGACGCGCAACTGCTTAGGGTCGATATTGCGAAAGAGGGGCATGTCCAGGAGCACCTGCACGGATTGATTCAAACTCATTGCGATGTCCTCCGCTGTTCTTGTTGCGTCGCGTCCGTTTCCCTTTCCGGTCGTTCAGCGCGTGCGGTTCCGTCATTTCCGATCGTGACCTCAAGATCGGCGCTGCCTGCATAGCCGTCCGCCGCGGCAAAGATCAGGCAAGTCTCGGGCAATTCGGCGCGGATGACCTCGCGCAGGGCGGCATCCCCTGGATCGGTGCCGCCCGCCAATCCGTCGAGGATCAGGAAGCGCGGCTGCTTCAGCATGGCCCGCACCAGGGCGGTTCGCCGCCGCGCCGCCGCCGATAGGTTCGAGCCCCCACTGCCCGCGGGCGCGGCGAGACCCAGGCGGATCAGATCCTCGCGCAAACCGGCCGCGCGGATCGCCTCGACGATATGCTCGGACAGGATTTTCCAAGCGGACCGTCGGTCAAAGCGGCGCTTGGCGTTGACAATGTTCTCCGCGATCGAGCGGCCCGGGCTGAACCGGTCGTCATCGAAAGAGACGAACTGCTCGCGGTCTTCGAGCATCTCGCGTGCTTTGCCCTGGCACGCGACCAAGCGATCGATCCGGTCTTGGTCGAGCACATCCAGTCGGTCGCGGGTTTGAACGAAACCAAAGGCGAGCGTCAGCAGCGTCTCGCGATTTTCTTTCGGCAGGGAATCGACCGGCTGGCCAAGGCTCGCCTGGATGATCTCGGCGGCGGCCAGGATCACCGGTTTCGGATAGGCCGCGAAGCTGTCGAGCACCGACGAGTTCTCCTCGACTGCCTCGACCAGGGTCGCGAATTCCCGAGCGATGTCGTGGCCGATCTTCTCGAGCTCGGCCCAAGCGCCAGATCGCTCCAGGACATCGACTACGTAGCTGATTCCCAGATACCCGCGCACGTCGTCGACTGGTTGCTGCGGCAAGCCGAAAAGGACATTGGCGAAAAGCGAACCATTGGTGTTGAACTTGCCGGGCACCCACGGCTCGGCGATGTCACTCAACTGCTCGCCGACGAAGCTCGCCCGCAATTCGGTGCGCGCAGCCAGGATAGGTCCAGTCCAGCGCTCGGCATCGGCTGGATCGATCCGGCTGTCCAACGCGCTGGAGACCAGATCGTCGGCGAGGCCAACCTTGTCGACCAGATCGAGCAGCCGCGCGTCGAGCGCCTGGGCGTCCGTTGCGCCGGCCGCCTGGTAGTCGATCCAATCGCCAGCCGGATCGGCGGTTATGTTGCCCGTGCGTTGGGCCTCGCGCAGCAAGGTCAACGCCTCGGCGGTCGAGTGGTCCGCCAGGTCTGGCGCCCGGCGCAAAAGCCCGTAAACCAGGTTTTCGCGGATCGAACGCGAGATCATTCCCGGCTCGGAACCCACATAAGCGACGGTCGCGCCAATTTCGGGCATGGTGGCATCGGTCAAGACCGTGTCCCCGATGGCGATCCGGCCGGATTCGGGTTCGCGCAGGCCGGCCATCATCCGCAACAGAGCCTCGCGGGCACCGTTCTCGCCGCCGATCACTGCGATCGTCTGTCCGGCCGCGCCTTCGATCCGATTGGCGACCAATCCGCCCGTGCCCGGACCGCCCTCGACCCCTTCGACGCGCAGATCGCCCGCCAAAGCCTCGGCCCGCGCACCAAAAATCCGCTCGGGCGCATGAACGTCCTCGCCGATGAAGCTCTCGACCACGAACTCGTAGCGGCTGTTGAAGTCGGTCCAGCGCTGCACATAGGTCAACAGCGCCTTCCAGGGCCCGGCCAGGTCCTTGTAGGCCGCCAGCACCGCCACCAACGAACCGAAATCCAGATCGCCGACGATCACCAGATACCCCCCGATCGAATAGAAGAAGAACGGGGTTAGCTGGTTCATGAAGTTGTTGATGAACTTGATCGTGAACTTGCGCCTGAAGAGATCCATCCGGATCAGCGTGTTGTTGTGCAGCCGCCCGGAAATCTGCGCCATGTGCCAACGCGCGGTGTCGTTGGTATGGATATCGGCGACATTCGCCACGCTCTCGGAAATCGTGTCGGCCAATTGCCGGGTGTTGGCTGCGCGGGCCTTGTTGAGGATAATGACCTTGGCCTGCAGCTTCGGGATCAAGAAGGCCTGGATCGGGTAGAGCGAGATCGCCGCCAGGCCCAGCCAGACATCCTGGACGAAGATGAAAGTGACATAGACGGCCAGAAGCCCGCCCTGGAAGGCAGGTGTCGCGATCACCTCGCCGATGAAGCCGCCCAGGGGCTCGATCTCGCCCAGCATCGACTGGATGACCTCACCGGGCTTGGTGGTGCGGAACCGCCCAATACGGAAGCGCATGACCTGCTCGAACAGCATGAAGCGCAGGCGCCGCAGCATCCGCTCGCCGCACATGCCGATCGAGACGTTGAGCAGCCATTTGATACCATTGATCGCGACGACCAGGACCAGGAAGACGCCGCAGAGGATCAGGAGATAGGGGATCTGCTGAAACTCGAAACCAAGGATCTGGCGCGGGAAGTCGGTCCCGCTGATCGCGTCATTGATGATAATCTTGGGGATCTCGAGCGAGATATAGACCAGGGGGAACGAGGCGACGGTCAGCGCCAGAATGACGACCTGCTCGCGTTTCGAGTGGCGCCAGACAAAACTGAAAAAGCGCGTGTCCATGAACCCGGTCTATCCCCCAAAAGCGGCCCCGAAGCGCGGCGGCGATGTTCCAGCATGGGGCGCGGGCTTGCAAGGGGGACCTATTTCATCGTGTCTCGCGATGCAAACTGCCGGAAATCAGCGGCGCTCGGATCGTTCTTTCTATCGACCCGCAGACGCAACTGGGAATCCCGAAGCGAAGAGGGGTGGCGATGTAACTGCTGCCCATATGACCAAGGCAAAGTGATCTTATGCGGTGGTCCTGGCGCGGCGGAGGGGTATACCCGCCCCTTGCGCGAAAAGTAGAGTCACAGATTTTTCCTCAGCCCAATATTGAAACGGTACTCGCGGTAGGAGAACGCATCGATCGAGCTCTTGCGTCTGGAATACCCGAAGCTCACGAAAGGCGTGAAATTGTCCAATATAAACAGATCGAGTTTTGTGAGTTCCAGGTCGAAACCATACTCCCGCTCTTTCCGGGTTTCGAGGATAAGTGGCAGGTTCGCGTCATAATTCTGATCCAGAAGGAACACCCGCCCGGTGCCGTCGAAACCGGCACCCAGATCCGTGGTGCCAAATAGCTCGGCACCAAGGGTGAGGTAGCTCTCGTGCCGAGCCTCCGCATCGAAATCCTCGCCGAAGATCGCCACACCGACGATCGACCGGCCGGCGAGCGATTTCGCAAGACCGGCACGGAGGCGCACGGCCCGACCATCTCGATTGTCGGTCGTTTTATCGTCGATGAAGCCTGCTCCACCCGACGAGAATAGCGATACGCCAGTCACGCTCCGCCACTCGGTTGAGCCCTCAAACTCAAAACGATTCTGGAAGCGCTCACCTGCAAACTCGCGAGTCGACACCACGACCTTTCCCGAGGCGGTGGTCCGCCGCCACGCTCCACGCAGGCCGAGGCCAACGCCGAACCGGTAATCGTCGGCACCGGACCCATCCCCCTCAAAAATGTCGAAGAACCCCTCCGCCAACCCGGTCACCACGACAGACTCGTCACTGAGGGCCGGCAAATGATGCCGATATTCGGCGCTTCCGTTGATCCTGACGCCATACGCGCCGTCGTTGCTTCGGTCAAATTTGAAGGGTAGCGGCGTTCCCAGGACATCAACAATCACGGTATCGGTGTCGTATTTACGCGTTGCTTGTGGCGATACAGAAAAACCAACCGACAAATCCCAGTCGAACCCGCGCCGGGCATCGATCGCTTGCAGAAATCTAATGATGTTGGATTTCACGCTCTCCGGGACATCGCCTGACAGCACGGCAAAAAACTCGCGGCGCGAAAGTTCCCATTCTCTCGCTTGAAAATATGCCCGTGCCAGTTCGAGGCGCACTCGCGGCAGATTGGGATGTTCCGCCAAAATTGAGCGAAAGATTTTGACAGCAGCCGCGGGCTCACCAGATGAAAGCACCCGCAAGCCGCGCTGGAAAGCTTCTTCAATGGCCTGCGGTGAGCTGAAAGTTTCGGCTCTCGTCTCAGCGCCGATTGGGGCGTTCAGGGCAATCGCAAAGACCAGCGCAAACCGTATCAGAAAACGCACCGCCTCACTGCGCCGCACCAACTGCTCCGAGGTAGCGGCCAGCAGCGCCGGTCATCTCGAAGACCCCACCAAGCTCCTCGGCGTTCGGTCCATAGAGAATTCCATCCAAGTTACCAGCCAGGTTAGTTGCGGAGATTGCCGCCGCGATGTCCCCATCAGCCAAAACAGTACCGTCTCCAGTAAAGTCGAGCGAGCCCATCGCGGACGAAACGCCCGTCGATATATCAATCACGTCCGTTCCAACAGTAGAAAGCGCGATGGTCTGTGCGCCGAAATCGATATCGGCATCAAAATCGGCAAAGGTAAGGAAGGCGTTCCCATCGGGGTCTAAGTAAAACCCGTTGGACATCCCTCTATAGGACGCCATGCCGGCTGCCGGCACGCCGCCGAAAGACGAATTCGCTATTGACGCGCCGGCGGTGAAAACACCCGCCTGACCCGAGTTGGCGTTTAGGCCAGTAGCCCAGACCCCGAAGGACTGATATTCGAAGCCGGCGGCGATCGGATCGGCAACAATCGCAGCCGGACTACCGCTGGCAGTTTCCGCAATAATAAAGTCGCTGGCAATCGGATCTAGCGTATCGCCATCGGCGAACGTGGCTCCTTGCGCGGTGTCAAATCTGAGTCTCGTCGGTGTGCCAAAACCAGGGCCGGGTGGGAATTCCAGGGAAGCTTTGGAAACCGAACCACCCGCGTCGACCGATAATGAAACCGATCCGACAGTCGCTTCACTCGCCTCAGCGGTGACCTCACCGCTTGCCTGATCGATCTCATACCTGGTGTTGAGGCCGAAACCGGGCATTTGGACGTTTTGATTCGGTTGTAGGTTTGAGAATGCCGAGAACAGTCGCAGGCCACCGCCACCCCCGCCACAACCCGACAAGGCGAAAGACGCTGCGAGAACACAGATGACTCCGGAGAGTTTCATAATCGAATCTCCTTTTTCGTTCTCTCACTCCTCCAAATTTCGACGCTGACTATCGCAGCGCGCAGGGCATTTCGTATTGCGTTACGTCAATCTACGGGAATGGCTTGGGCAAGCCACACGGTCACCGAAAATCTTTAAAACATTTATTTTTCAATATGTTTTGTTTGAAAATTTAAGTGATAAATGACTGCTCGCGCGACATAAGGACCCAAGCCCTTCGTGATGTCTGGTCCCACAGCGACGAGCGTTCCTGCCTTGCGAAGCGCGGGAGGGCGCTTGGTCTAACCCACCAACAAATGCAGCGCGATGCTTCGCCTGTGTGGTCGGTCGCGGTGCTCCCACAGATAAATGCCCTGCCAGGTGCCCAAAGCCATCCGGCCCGCCTGGACCGGGATCGAGAGATGCACGCCCGACAGCACTGTGCGGATATGCGCCGCCATGTCGTCCGGCCCCTCCAGGTGATGGCGGTAACGTTCGGCACCGCCATGGGGAGCCAGCGCCGCGATGGCGTCCTGCAAATCCAGCCGCACGTCCGGGTCCGCGTTTTCCTGAATTGTAAGCGAGGCCGAGGTGTGCTGGCAGAGCAGCGTCAGCAATCCATCTTCGGCGTCTTGGGCGCCGAGCCAATCGGCGACCGCCCCCGTGATCATGTGCAGCCCCGGACCAGGGGTGGCGATCTCAAGCGTGTCCGTGATCTGGCGCAGGATCAGCTCCCGACCCCCGGGATTTCCCGCATATAGACCCCGTTGATCCTCCAAACACCCTCGATTTGCTGCATCTCGTAATAGGCCTCGAACGACCGCCCCACGCCATCCTGGAAGAGGACCGGCTGCACCAGACCCCAATCGGTCTCCTGTAATTCGCGCATCTCAAAACTCGATGGGCGCCAGATCATCGGATAGCCCTCGCGGACCATGCGGCCGAAGATCTCGGGTGTTTGGAATTTGGACTGGATCATCGGCGAGGCATGGGCAAAGGCGGCGTTCAGGTCGTTGTCTCCGAAGGCATCAAGCTGCGAGACGATAACGCCCTGGATCGTATCCGCTGGCTCCTCGGCCTGGACCGGCAAAACAGTGAGCAGAGCGGCGAAGGTGGCGATCAGTATGTGGCGCATGGGCGTCTCCCATATTGTCAGCACCGATGGTGATGCAGGACGCGCGCGGGTCAAGGGTTCACATGTGATCGCGCGGGACGGCGAAGGACCAGGTTTTCTCGAATGCCTGCGCCCCGCCCTCGCGCGCCGTCAAGCTGGCCTCGGCCCGGTATTCGGTCGCAGCGCAGGTGAAGTGGATCTCGGCCCGCGTGGCGGTATGCCAATCCCCGCGATCCCGTTCAGCCTCGAAGACCAGGTGGCCGGTGGCGCCCGCGGGATCGGCAGGGTCGATCTCCCAAACCTCGTCACGGGTCTCGCGCTTGCGCATTCCGTGGACCGGGTTCTCAGACCAGCCCTCGTCCTGCGAGACCACATAGCGCACGCGCCCGGTCTGGCGGTCATGCTCCACATGGCGGCGGGAATGGCCGGGGGTCAGGATGGGATAGTCCGGCAGGGGCGATGGGTCGGCCGGCGCGGGCGGCGGTGCCACCGTCGCGCCGGTCAAGACCGGCAGCACAAGCTCAGCCTCCGGCCCAGCGCGCAGCGTCGCGGTCACCGGCGCCGGGCTCGGCAGGATCAGCGGCCAGTAGGCGGTCGAGAGTGCCAGCCGGAGCCGGTGGCCGGGCGCGAGCCGATAGCCGGTCTCGTCGAGGGCCAGGGTCACATTCATGAAATCGCCCGGCACCGCCGCCTGCGGCGCAGTGTGGCCGCCCCGATGACAGAGGTTCAGCACCCCGCGCGCGATCAGGTTTGCCGCGCCGTCGGGGTGCACGTCGACCAGACGGGCGATCAGGTTGCCTTGAGGCTGGTCGATGGCGACCGGCGCCCGCAGAACCGGCCGGCCGAGCAAATCCAGCGGCGCATCCAGCGGCTCGGTCTCCCAGCAGACCGACAGGGCATCATCCTCGGCCTGGTCGCCAGGCAGGTCGGCATCCGGCGCTAGGGTGAAATACTCGCCCGAACAGGTGCCGCAATGCTGCGGCGTGGCGATCGTGCACCCGCCTTGAGAAGCTCCGCCCAGCCGGCCGTCCGACCCGAGGGTCAATGTCTGCCCGCTGACCTGGGCACAAGGCCAATCGACGCCGGCCCAACGTCCGGGCTCGTCCGCCCGCCATCCGCCTGGGCGGGGCGCTTCGCTTAGGTAGGCGCGGTAATCGGGCCATTCGTCCACACCAGTTTCCTCGCCCGCCAGCCAACGCTGCCACCAGGCGATCGCGAGCCCCGTGAAGTCCGCGCGCGGACGGGGCCAGGCGAAATGTGGATACTTGTGGATCCAGGGTCCGGTCGTCGCCTTGACCGGCGCTTGCAAGTTCGCGGCGATGGTCGCAGGCGTGTTGCGGTAACCGTCCGCCCAGCCGGCGATCACCCAGACCGGGCATTGGATCGCGTCCCAATCCTCGCAGATCGAGCCATGCGCCCAATACTCGTTCCGCCGCTGATGCGTGAGCCAGCTTTCGAGCAGGAAGGGAAGCGACTCTAGCCGCGCCAGCCAGGTCTCGCGCCATGAATTGCCCAGCACATCCGGGTCCGGCGAGCGCGAGGCGTAACTCAGCATCGTGCCGGCCCAATAGACATTGGCCGACATCAGGCAGCCGCCCTTGTAGTGGATGTCGTCCGTGTAGCGGTCGGCGGTGGACGCAATCGAGATCACCGCCTTCAGGGCGGGCGGGCGAAGGGCCGCCACCTGCAGCGAATTGAACCCGCCCCAGGAGATGCCCATCATGCCGACCGCGCCGTTCGACCAGGGCTGCGCCGCGATCCAGGCGATCACCTCGCAGGCATCGGCCAGTTCCCGTGGCGAATATTCGTCGTCGAAAACCCCCTCCGAATCGCCATGCCCCCGGCTGTCGACCCGCACGCCCGCGATCCCCGCCTCGGCGAAGGCGGGATAGGTGCTCTCATCGCGCTGCGAGGTGCCGTCGCGGCGCCGATATGGCAGATATTCCAGAACCGCCGGGAAAGGCCCATCGCGCTCGGGCATCCAAATGCGTCCGGCCAGGCGGGTGCCGTCTGCCAATGTGACCCAGACCGTTTCCTCGACGCTGAAGCCCATCTTGCCTTCCGCCCGATTGCCGCGAATACTGATGCAACCTGCCCTAGGACACGCGCCCATGTCGACCGAGATCACCGACCCCGAGGTCCTCGCATTCATCGCTCGGACCGAGAACCGCTATCCTCCCGACGCGATCGACAAAACCATCGCCGATCAGCGCCGGGTCTACAATGCGCTCTGCGACGATTTCCGCCAGCCAAGGCCCGAGGGGACGACGGTGACCCACGAGGTCGCGGGCACGGTCCCACAACGCCGGTATGTGCCCCGCGGTGCCGGGCCGGTGACGGTCGTCTATTATCATGGCGGCGGCTTCGTGGTTGGCGGGCTCGAGAGCCATGACGACACCTGCGCCGAGATCGCGGCCGGCGCCTCCTGCACGGTCGTCTCGGTCGACTACCGGCTCTGTCCTGAGCATGTGCATCCAGCGGCGTATGAGGACGCTTTGGCCGCGGCCCGCGCTGCGCTTGAGGCAGGGCCGGTGATCCTCGTTGGTGACAGCGCCGGGGGCAATCTGGCGGCGGCGGTCGCGCAGACCCTGCGCGGAGCAGACATCCGCGGCCAGGTGCTGATCTATCCGGGCCTGGGCGGCGACACGATCGGGCTGGAATCCTATGTGGAATGCGCCGAGGCGCCGCTGCTGACGACCCGCGACGTCCACTTCTACCGCGAGGTCCGGGCGGGCGGGCCGCCACCCAGGGACGACCCAACTTTCTTTCCCCTCGTGGCGCAAGATTTTACCGGCCTCGCCCCCTGTTTCGTCTCGGTGGCGGATGCGGACCCGCTCCGCGACGACGGCGTGGAATATGTCCGCCTGTTGATAGGTGCCGGCGTCACCGCCTATTGCGCGGTCGAGCCGCAACTGCCGCACGGGTTCCTGCGGGCGCGGCATATGTCGCACCGGGCCGCCGATGCATTTGGCCGAATTATCGATGCGGTGAAGGAGTTTGCCGCCAGTTCCTAATCTTGCGGCTTGTCCGGGTCCTCACGCCCGACGCCCCGGAAGATCGAGCGGAAGGGCAGCGCCCAAAGGAATCCCAGCGCCACATAGACCGCCACCTCGATCAGGATGTGCGGCCGGTCGATCCAGCCAACCACCGTGACCGCGACCACGACATAGATCGGCAAGCCGACGAGCAGCAGCAGAAGCGACAGGATGCGGCGGGTGCGGTAGGTCATCGTCAGTCCCGGAACGGATCGGTAACCAGGATCGTGTCGTCCCGCTCCGGACTGGTCGAGAGCAGCGCAACCGGGGTCCCGATCAACTCCTCAACCCGCTTGACGTATTTGATCGCCTCGGCCGGCAGGTCCAGCCAGCGCCGGGCCCCGAAGGTGGAATCGCTCCAACCCGGCATGGTCTCGTAGACGGGCTCGATCCGCGCCTGCTGGGCGGCGGCGGTCGGCAGATAGTCGATCTTCTCGCCGTCCAGCCGGTAGCCGGTGCAAATTTTCAGTTCCTCCATCCCGTCCAGCACGTCGAGCTTGGTCAGCGCGATACCAGAGACCCCGCCCACCTGGCAGGTCTGGCGCACCAGGGCGGCGTCGAACCAGCCGCAGCGGCGCTTGCGCCCGGTGACCGTCCCGAACTCGCGCCCTCGCTCGCCCAACCGTTGGCCGGTCTCGTCCTCGAGTTCGGTTGGGAACGGCCCCTCGCCGACCCGGGTCGTGTAGGCCTTGACGATGCCTAGCACGAAATCGACCGCGTCTGGTCCCATGCCGGTTCCCGTCGCCGCCATGCCAGCCATCGTGTTCGAGGAGGTTACGAATGGATAGGTCCCGAAATCCACATCCAGAAGCGCCCCCTGCGCCCCTTCGAACAGGATACGCTTGCCGTCGGCCCGGGCCTGGCCCAGCATCCGCCAGACCGGCGCCGCGAAGGGCAGGATCTTGGGTGCGATCTCGGCCAATTGCGCCTTGAGTTCAGCCCGTTTCACCGGCTCCGCCCCGAGGCCCTGACGTAGCGCATCATGATGCGCCAAAAGCCGGTCAAGTCGTGCTTCGACGGTCGCCTCGTCGGCCAGATCAGCCACCCGGATCGCCCGGCGCCCCACCTTGTCCTCGTAGGCCGGGCCGATTCCGCGCCCGGTCGTGCCGATTTTGGACGCGCCCGCGGCCTCCTCGCGCATCCGGTCGAGATCGGTATGGACCGAGAGGATCAACGGTGTGTTCTCGGCCAGTTTCAGGTTTTCGGGGCTCACCTCGACCCCCTGCCCGGCCAGTTTCGCGATCTCGTCCACCAGCGCCCAGGGGTCCAGCACCACGCCATTGCCGATGACGCTAAGCTTGCCGGGTCTGACGATCCCCGAGGGCAGCAGCGACAGCTTGAACACCTCGCTATTGATGACGAGGGTGTGGCCCGCATTGTGGCCACCCTGGAAGCGCGCGATCACATCGGCGCGCTCGCTCAGCCAGTCGACGATCTTGCCCTTGCCCTCGTCGCCCCACTGGGCGCCGACAACCACCACATTCGCCATGGCACGGTCTCCCGAATTGACGGGGTCTTATAGGGAATGGGACCGGGCCGGGGAAGCGGTCATTTGTCCTTGTCCCGCCATTTCCCAAAGCGCCATCAAGGCGGTATCATCCCGCGCGGACAAGGGAGGTCGGCCATGGCGTTCAACTTCATTCTGATGCTGACATCCCAGGACCGCACCATCCCGGATGCGCGGACCCGACTCGACGAGGCCCTCGAGGGCGGCGCGCGCCATATCGGCTTCAAGAATGTTGGCCTGCCGTTCGCCGATCTGAAAGCGCTGGCCGATACGATCCGCCAGGCCGGCGGCCGGTCCTACCTCGAAGTCGTCAGCCTCGACGAGAAGAGCGAGCTCGCCTCGGCCCGGGCTGCGGTCGATCTCGACGTGGATTGCTTGCTGGGCGGCACGCGGGCGCAGCTCGTGACCGAGATCACCCGGGATCACCCGGTCCGTTATCATCCATTCGCCGGACGGATCGTCGGCCACCCCAGCGTCCTCGATGGGACCGAGGCCGAGATCGTCGAGAGCGCCCGCCGCCTGACCGATCTCGAGCATGTGCATGGGCTCGACCTTCTCGCCTACCGCTATCAGGGCGATGTGGAGAGCCTGATGCGAGCGGTCTGTGCCGCGGTGGCGAAACCGGTCGTCATGGCCGGGAGCATCGACCGGGAAGAACGGGTGATCGCCGCCGCTAAAGCCGGGGCGGCGGGCTTCACCGTGGGCACAGCAGCCCTTGATGGCGCCTTCCCCGCCGAGGGCGAGGGCTTCGCCTCGCAGGTCCGTAGCATTCTGGCGATGACCGGGGCGGCGCTCGCCCGCTCGACCGCGCCGCGGCGGTTTGCGGTGGTCGCGCACAACGCCCGCAAGGCGCATCTCAAGGCCTGGATCCTGCGTCACCGCAGGGCGCTGACGGGGCACCGGCTGATCTGCACCGGCGGCACTGGAACGATGATCGCCGAGACGGCGCCCAAGCTGGTGGTCCAGCGGCTACAGCGCGGCGCGCGCGGCGGCGACCAGCAGCTCGGCGCCCTTATCGCCACCGGCGAGCTTGATGCGGTGATCTTCTTCGCCGACCCCGCCACACCCTTGGGTGCCGACGTGGACCTGCAGGCGTTGACCAGGCTGGCGATCATGCACGACACGCCGATCGCGCTCAGCCCGACGGCCGCGGATATGGTGGTGGCGGCGAGTTTGTCTACGCAGGCGGCCGCATCCGCTTAACCAAATGCCCCGGCCCCGAGCCGGGCCCACGATGAACCGTCGGTGCCTGAATGTCCTTAATCCAGCTTCTTATGCGTCCCGTCGCACAAGGGCGCCTTGCCGGTCTGCTTGCAGCCGCAGAACCACAGCTTGCCGTCCTTCCCGGCCACATGCCGAACCGGCGTCAGCCCCGTTCCCTTGTGACTACCGTCGCAGAACGGTTGCTTCTGGGACCGCCCGCAGGCGCACCAGAAATAGGCTTTGCCCTCCTCGACCTCGACGCCATAGGGCTCCTTCTGGGCGATGATCGGGGACTCGGACATGGCGCTCGCTCCTGTTCTTTCACGTGTCCCATCGTCGCCACAGCCAGGCAACTCCGTCAAGCGGTTGAAATGAATTTGACCTTTCGGTCAAACCAACCCTAACGTGGCTGCCGGCCGCCGGGTAAGCTTTGGGGGAAGCCGGGAGGGAGACATGTTCGATCTGCTCGTCAAGAACGCCACCCTGCCGGATGGCCGGTCGCAGATCGACATCGCCGTCTCTGGCGGCACCATCTCGGCGGTCGAGCGCGGCATCACCGCCGAAGCCGGCCACGTGCTCGACGCGAAGGGACGCCTGGTCACGCCCCCCTTCGTTGATGCGCATTTCCACATGGATGCGACGCTGTCGCTGGGATTGCCCCGGATGAATGTCTCCGGCACGCTGCTGGAGGGCATCGCGCTTTGGGGAGAGTTGAAACCGCACTTAACCCATGAGGGCCTGGTCGAGCGGGCGCTCAGGTATTGCGACCTCGCGGTTTCGAAAGGCCTGCTTGCCATCCGGTCTCATGTGGATGTCTCCGACCCGCGCCTCCTGACCGTCGAAGCAATGCTGGATGTGCGCGAGCGCGTCGCCCCCTATATCGACCTGCAACTCGTCGCCTTCCCCCAGGACGGATATTTCCGTGCACCCGGCGCGGTCGATGCGCTGGGCCGCGCGCTTGACATGGGCGTCGATGTGGTCGGCGGCATCCCCCATTTCGAGCGCACTATGGCCGACGGAGCGGCCTCGGTCGGCGCCCTCTGCCGCATCGCCGCAGACCGGGGCCTGCCCGTCGACATGCATTGCGACGAGACCGACGACCCCATGTCGCGGCATATCGAGACCCTGTCGCAGGAGACCGTGCGCCACGGGCTGCAAGGCCGCGTCGCGGGCTCGCACCTGACCTCGATGCATTCGATGGACAATTACTATGTCTCGAAGCTGATCCCGCTGATGGCCGAGGCGGATATCCAGGTGATCGCCAACCCGCTGATCAACATCTGTATCCAGGGCCGCCGCGACACCTATCCGAAACGGCGCGGCCAGACCCGCATCCCAGAGCTGATGGCAGCCGGGCTGAACGTCGCCTACGGCCACGACTGCGTGATGGACCCCTGGTATTCGCTCGGTTCCGGCGACATGCTCGAAGTCGCGTCGATGGCGCTCCATGTCGGCCAGATGACCTCGCGTGCCGCCATGCGCCAGTGCTTCGACGCGGTGACCGCGAACCCGGCCAAGGCGCTGGGGCTGGAAGGTTACGGCATTGCGCCGGGGCACCGCGCCGATATGGTGCTGTTGCAGGCCGCCGATCCGGTCGAGGCGATCCGGCTTCGGGCGACGCGTCTCGCTGTGGTCCGCAAGGGCCGCGTGATCGCCACCGCGCCCGAGCAGGTCAGCACCTTGAAGATCGAGGGCCGGCCAGACACGATCGATCCGGCGGATTACGCGCCCACCGACCCGCCAAAAGGGACACCATAACCAAAACCTAGGGAGGAGATGACCATGAGAACCCTGAAACGCCGCACTATCCTGAAAGGCGCCGCCGCCGCCAGCTTGGTGCTGGCCGCGCCGCCGGTGATCGGCCAGGCCCGGATCAAGGTTGCGGGCGTCCACGCCTCGCCGGTCGAGAACGCGTGGAACTCGCGCATGCACGAAGCGATGGTAAACGCCGACAAGGAGGGCGCCATCGAATACACTTTCTCCGAGGGCGTCAGCGGCACCGATTACGGCCGCGCCTGCCGCGAATATGCCGAGAGCGGCGCCGAACTGATCGTCGGCGAGGCCTATGCGGTCGAGCAGGAGATCCGTGAAGTCGCGGCGGACTACGCTGACACCGCCTTCCTGCTGGGCTCGTCCGGCGGGCCATCGGGAGACAATTTCGGCACGTTTGGCACCTGGAACCACGAGGGCGCTTACTTGTCCGGCATGTTGGCCGGGAAGATGAGCCAGTCGAACAAGTTCGGCGCGGTGGGCGCGATCCCAATCCCCGAGGTCAACATGCTGATCAACGGTTTCAGGGCAGGGGTCGACGCGGTCAACACGAATGCCGAGCACCTGATCGGCTTCATCGGCACCTTCTTCGACCCGCCGAAGGCGCGCGAAGCGGGGCTCGCCCAGATCGACGCGGGCGCGGACATCCTGTTCGGCGAGCGGATCGGCACGGCGGATGCGGCCAAGGAACGCGGGATCAAGGCGATCGGCTCGCTGATCGACTATACGTCGCGTTACCCGGACACGATCTTCGCCAACGCCATGTGGTATTTCAGGCCGCTGCTCGATGCGGCTGTCGCGGACAAGCTGGCCGGCGGCCCGAACGGGCGCGATTACACGCCATACTGCCTGATGAAAGAGGGTGGGAACGACATCCTCTATACGCCGTCGATGGTTCCCCAAGAGGCGATCGCCCCGATGGAGGAAGTCCGCGCCGCGATCAAGGCAGGCGAATTCGAGGTGCCGATCAACTTCGACGAGCCGACCTGATCTCGACGGGTGCTTCCGAGGCCCCGGGCTTGATCCGGGGCCTCGCGCCACTCTGCGCAGATCATCGAGATCCCGGATCAGCGGCGCACCGCTTGCGTGCTGCGCCGCGTCCGGGAAGACGACAAAAGACGCCGGAACGCCCATGACCGCCCCCGCACCGATCCTCCAGCTTGAAGGTATCTCCAAGCGCTTCGGCCCCATCGTGGCGAACGAGGATGTCACCGTCACCCTGGCCGAGGGCGAGGTGCTGGCGCTTCTGGGCGAGAACGGCGCGGGCAAGACCACGCTGATGAACATCCTCTTCGGCCACTATGTGCCGGATACCGGCCGAGTGGTGATCGAAGGCCGCGAACTGCCGCTGGGGCAGACGCGAGCGGCGATCGATGCGGGTGTCGGCATGGTGCACCAGCACTTCACGCTCGCCCCCAATCTGACCGTGCTGGAAAATGTCATGACCGGGACCGAGAGCCTGATCCGCCTCGCCTCGGCCACCCGCGCGGCGCGGCGTAAGCTCGGCGAACTCGCAGAGCGGTTTGGCCTCGCGGTCGACCCTGATGCGCGGGTCAGCGACCTCTCGGTCGGCGAAAAGCAACGGGTTGAGATCCTCAAAGCGCTCTATAACGAGGCCCGCATCCTGATCCTGGACGAGCCAACCGCTGTCCTGACGACGCAAGAAGCCGAGCACCTGTTCGAGACCCTGCGCGGCATGGCCAAGGACGGGCTCTCGATCATCTTCATCTCGCACAAGCTGAACGAGGTGCTCAGCGCCGCCGACCGGATCGTCGTGCTGCGCGGCGGACGCGTCACTGCCGAACGCCTTTCGGGCGCGACCACAAAGGACGAGCTGGCCGAGCTGATGGTCGGGCGCCGGGTCGACCGCCCGGTCCGCGGCCGGGTCGAGCCAGGCAAGGTCATCGTCGAGGCCGAGGGGATCGATGTCGGGACCGGCGGCGAGAAGCGCCTCGACCAGGTCAGCTTCACCCTCCGGGAATCCGAAATCCTCGGGATCATCGGCGTCTCGGGAAACGGCCAGGCGGCGCTGGCCCAATTGCTGAGCGGCCTCGCCCGCCCGACGGCTGGGCGGCTCACCTTCGACGGCCGCGATGCCTCAACCTTGACCGCGCGCGACCTGGTGCGCCTCGGCGTCGCACGCATCCCCGAGGACCGCAACACCGAGGGCGCGGTGGGCGACTTCACCCTGTGGCAGAACACCGTGCTCGAGAAGATCGATGATCCGCGCTTTTCGCGCCGCGGCCTTGTGCGCCGCCAGGCCGCCCGCGAATTCTGCCGCGACATGATCGCACGCTTCGACGTGCGCGGTGGCGGGCCCGAGACCGAAACGCGGCTCTTGTCCGGCGGCAACATGCAGAAGCTGATCTTCGGCCGGAATCTCTCGGACGCGCCGCGGCTCTTGATCGCCGCCCAGCCGACCAGGGGCCTCGACGAGGGCGCCATCGCCGCGGTCCATGCGGAGATCCTTGCCGCGCGCCGGGGCGGTGCAGGCGTGATCCTGATCTCGGAGGACCTGGACGAGGTGATTGCGCTCGCCGATCGGGCGCAGGCAATCTACCGGGGCCGCCTGTCGCCATCGGTCGATGCGGATCATCTGGACCCGCGCAAAATGGGCCTGATGATGGCTGGTGTCTGGGACGACATGGCCGATGCGGTTTGAGCGGCGCGAGACCCGGTCGCCCATCCTTCTGATGGGCGCGCCACTGATCGCGGTGGCGGTCGCGCTGGCGATCACGGGCTTTCTGATCGCGCTGTCGGGAGCGCCGGTCCTCGAAGCGTTCCAGAAGATCCTGATCAGCGCCTTCGGCTCGCGGCTGGCGATCACCGAGACCCTGACCCGGGCGACACCGCTGATCTTCACCGGGCTGGCGGTCGCGGTCGCCTTCCGAGCCCAGGTCTGGAATATCGGGGCCGAGGGGCAACTTTATCTGGGCGCGCTGGCGGTTGCGGCGGCGGGGTCTGGGGGCGCGTTCGGCCTGCCACCCTTGCTGCTGATCCCCTTCTTGATGGTGGTCGGCGCCTTGGCGGGCATGGTCCTTTTGGTCGTGCCGGTCACCCTGCGCTTCCGCTTTGGGGTGGACGAGGTCGTAACCACGCTGCTGCTCAACTTCATCGTGCTGCTCTTCGTCTCGCTTGCCATCGAGGGCTTCATGCGCGACCCGCTGGCCTTCGGTTGGCCGCAATCGGTGCCGGTCGACGGGGATGCGCGGTTGCCGAAACTGGTGCCGAAGTCGCGCCTGCATCTGGGGCTGGTCATCGCGATCATTGCCGCAATTGTGGTCTTCCTGGTCAACCGCTACTCGGTCTTCGGAATGCAGTCGCGGGCGGCGGGGCTGAACGCCGCCGCCGCGCGCTTCGCCGGCGTCCCGATCTCATGGACGTTGATAAAGGTCGCCTGCCTCTCCGGCGGGTTGGCCGGTCTCGCCGGTGCGGTCGAGGTGATGGGCGTCAAGGGCCATGTTTCGACCGCGCTATCGCCCGGCTTCGGCTACGCGGGAATCGTGGTGGCGATGCTGGCGAACCTCAATCCCTTGGGCGTGGTCGCCGCGGCGATCTTCGTCGCCGCGATGTTCGTCGGCGCCGACGGGATGAGCCGCTCGCTCGAGGTGCCGAGCTTCATCGCCGATGTCACCGTGTCACTGGCGCTCTTGACCATGCTGGTCGCGCTCTTCCTCTCGACCTACCGGGTGGTGCGGTGAGCGAACTGGTCGATATTCTTTTCACCGTTGGCCTCTGGTCCTCGGTTCTGCGCATCGCCACGCCGCTGATCTTCGGCACGCTGGGCGCGCTCTTGTGTGAGCGGGCGGGCGTACTGAACCTCGGGATCGAGGGGATCATGACCTTCGGCGCGATGGTCGGCTGGCTGACGGTCTATCAGGGCGGTGATCTGTGGGCGGGGGTCTTCGCGGCGGCTGCTTGCGGCGCGGTCTTTGGGCTGCTCCATGCGCTGATGACGGTGAACCTTGGCCTCTCGCAGCATGTGACGGGGCTGGGCGTCACCCTCTTCGCTTCGTCGCTCAGCTACTACATCTTCCGCCTTGCCGTGCCGGTCCAGGGCACGCCACCAACGGTCGAGCCGTTCCAGACCTACGCGGTGCCGTTGCTCTCGGATCTACCGTTCCTGGGGCCAACACTCTTCAGCCAAACGCCACTGACCTATCTGGCGCTCGCCGTCGCCCTGCTGCTGGCCTATGTCATGGCCCGCACACCCCTGGGCCTCGCCGTGCGCATGACCGGCGAAAACCCGCATGCGGCCGAGGCGCAGGGGCTCAACCCGATCGGACTCCGCATCGGCGCCATCTGCGCGGGCAGCGCGTTGATGGGCGTCGGTGGTGCCTTCTTGACGCTCGCCGCCTTCAACAGCTTCTTCCCGACAATGGTCCAGGGCCGGGGCTGGGTCTGCATCGCGCTGGTGGTGTTCTCGACATGGCGGCCCAGCCGAGCCCTGCTCGGTGCCGTGCTTTTCGCGCTCTTCGACGGCTACCAGCTCCGCCTCCAGGCCCATTTTGGCAAGGCAGTGCCCTATCAGCTGTTCCTGATGATGCCCTATATCCTGTCGATTGTGGCGCTGGTGATTATGTCGCGACGCGCACGCGTCCCGCAGGCGCTGATGAAGCCTTACCGCCGCGGCGAGCGCTGACGAAAAAATGGGCGCCCGGGGAGAGATCCTGGCGCCCAGTCTGAGAGGTATCACGAGAAACGCACGTGACAGAGGTTCGCGGGGTCGGCCAAACTGAAATTGCGGCCATCCGCGGGGGACACCCCGTCCATAGACCGAGTCGCCGCATTCCCTCTGTGATGATCGTCACAAGGTCCGAGGCAATTTTCGCCTCGCCCGACTAAGGCGCCAAGAACAAATTTCCTCCCCCGCGCCCCGGCGTGAGGGAGGAAGACCGTTACACGATGATCGAATACACGACGATCGAGCCAAAACCGGCCCGAAATGTGGATTACCCTGGGACGCAACGAACAACCTGGAGTTGATTGGCGCTTAGCACAGAGGCGCCGATTCGTGTAGCGCGACATGCTGCCCCGCCAGGTCTAGGGCGTCAGCGGAAGACCATCCGGAAGAAGGTCGAGGCCAGCCATCCAGCCGCCAGGGCGACGGCAATCGAAATCACCCCATAGAGCGCGGGCTTCTCGTGCGCCATGGTATAGATCCAACGCTCAAGCCCGACCTTGCGGACCTCGATCGAAGATTCGAAGACATCGACCACCGACTTGTCGCGCAGCAGGAAAATGCGGGCGCGGTAATCGCCCTCGACCAGATTGGCGGGCAAGGCGATGCGGGTCTCGAACAAGGTCTCCTCGGAGACCTTGACCCCGCTCGTCAGCACAAAATAGCTACCCTCAGCTTTGCGTAGACGGACCAGCGCCTCCGGATAGCCGGCCTTGTAGGCGGCATCGTCGGTCTCGCCGATAAAACGCACTAGGTGCTCGAGCCCCACCTTGTGCTTGAAATCGTCGGTGAACGAGATGATGTCGCGGAAAGGTCCGGTGGTCGCCACCGCGTAGAGGCTGGGCGCCGCGTCGACCTTGACGCCGGAATCGTTCACCCAGATGCCGAACTTGCGGTCCTTCTTGCGCACGATCACGGGCTCGGAGGGGCCAGTCACGGCAACGATGATGTCCAGGGGCCAGGTCTTCGGGACCGGTGCGTCGCGCTTAATCGCGCCGTAGATGAATATCTCCGAGCCGGTGAAGCCGGTGGTGATCGAAACCGTTGTCTGGCTGAGACCCGCGACGACCCGCTCCTCGGCGATCTGGGCGTGGGCGCGGGGCACCAGGGCCAGCGCGACGAACGCGGCCAGGAGGAGCACGGCCCGGGTCAATGCCCGCCCCCGCCGATGGTGAAGAACTCGTCCGGCGTGCGCACCAGATCGTAGCCAATCTTGGCGCAGACCAGCAGTACCAACAGCGCTAGCAGCACGCGCAATTGCTCGGCCTTGAGCTTCGGCCCCAACCGCACCCCGATCTGGGCACCAATCACCCCGCCGATCAGCAGCAGCACCGCCAGGATCCCGTCCACCGTCTGGTTCAGGATCGCGTGCATCAGGGTGGTCGCCCCGGTCACAAACATGATCTGGAAGAGCGACGTGCCGACAACCACGGTCGTCGCCATGCCCAGCAGATAGATCATGGCCGGGACCATGATGAAGCCGCCGCCGACCCCCATGATCGCCGCCAGCACACCCACCAGGGCACCGACCAGGAAGGGCGGGATCGCGCTGATATAGAGGTTCGAGGCGCGGAAGCGCATCTTGAACGGCAGGCCATGGCTCCAATGATGGCCCCGGCGCGGCGCACGTTTGTTGGTCTTGGCCTTGCGAAGCGCGCTCAGGCTTTCGATGAACATCAGCACGCCGACGATACCGAGGAAGACCACATAGCACAGCGAGACCAACAGTTCGACCTGGCCGAGCGCGCGCAGAACAGCAAAAATCTGGACGCCGACTGCCGAGCCGAGCAGACCGCCCGCGAGCAGCACCAGCCCCATCTTGAAATCGACTGTGCGCCGCCGCCAATGGGCCAAGACGCCAGAGAAGGAGGAGGCGACGATCTGGTTTGCCTCGGTCGCCACCGCGACCGCCGGCGGGATGCCGATCAGGATCAGGAGCGGCGTCATCAGGAACCCGCCGCCTACACCGAAAAGCCCAGACAGCATCCCGACGCCGCCGCCCAATCCCAACAACAGGAAGGCGTTTACGGAGACCTCGGCAATTGGCAGATAGATATTCATGGGAGCCCCGATGCGGCGCAGGGTTCCTTTACCTTGCCGATTCTCAGATTGCCAGCGCCACAAGGCCGTCGGGTGTGGTGCCAGCACCCAGGCATCTCAGTTCGGCCGCCGGGCGCGGTCGCGGCCTCCAAGCCGCACCAGCAATATAAGTATCACGACTGCCACCGCGACTCCGATTGGCAGGCTGAGACGGGTGTCATGCAAATAATATCGCCAGCCCATCGCATCGCGCGTTCGGGCCAATTGCTCGTCGATGCGCTTCTCCCAATCGCCGTCATAGGCATGCCGTGCCTGGACCAGAATGGCGACGGCGTCCTCGTGGCGATCCATCCGCGACAGCGCCTCGCCCAGATGGACCGACGCGGTCTCCAGCAGGTGATCGTTAATTTCGCCGCCACGGACGCGGATCATGTAGTCGAGCAGGGGTTCGGCACGCTCGGGCAGATCCTCCTTGAGATAGATCTGCGCCAGGCGGTTGATCAGACCGGCGGACAGATCTCCGGTCTCGCCACTGTAATTCTCGAGCGAGCGATCGAAGTCGATATAGGCGGCCGCACCAAACTCGTAGAGCTGACGGATATGGGCGTATTTCCGATCGACAGAGTAGTAGTAGGTCAGCGCCGGGACCGCGATGTCCGGCTCGCTCCGGTGATATTGCTCGATCGCCCGGAACATCGCCTTGGCTTTCTGGCGGTCGGTCAGCGAGCGGTCCTGCCACATGGCCAGGAACTCGGCTGGCGTCGTGACCGGGCGGTCGATTTCGATCTCCTCCCACCAATCGGGGCGCGGGCAACAGCCCGGGAAGGCGGCCGTATGGGTCACCGCCATCGGATGGGGGCGCGGATATTCGGATTGGGCGAACGCCGTCACGGGCGTCAGCACCATGAGCGTGCCGAGGGCGATGGCCCTAGCGATCATCATGCGGCCCGCCCGTGCCGGTGCGCGGCAATTGTTCGGCTTCGACCACGTCCAGCGCATTGCGAGCGGCGGCGCCGATCGCCTTGCGTTCGCCCGCGTCCAGAGGGCGGTCCTTGTCCAGGTCGGGTATCCGAACGGTAACTTCGCGATGGGCGAAGTGGATGCCTTCACGTTCAAACAATTCGCGGATCTCCGCGAAGATGCGCTTTCTGACCACCCACTGGTCGCCGGGCTTGGTCATGAACTTGATCCTGGCGATCATTGCAGAATCGTCCATCTGGATCACTCCCTGGCTTTTCAGGGGCTGCATGAACTTGTCGCCGACGACCGGATCTTCCAACAGCTCCTGGCCCAGCTTCTTGATCAGCTTTCGCACCTTCTCGATGTCGGTGTCGTAGGTCAGGCGCAGGGGCAGCTTCATCATCACCCAATCGCGCGAAAAGTTGGTCAGGTGCTGAATCTCGCCGAAGGGAATAGTGTGCAGCATTCCCAGATGGTGGCGCAGTTGGAATGAGCGTAGCGAGATCTTCTCGACCGTTCCCTTGACGTTGCCCACATCGATGTATTCGCCCTTGCGGAACGCATCGTCCAGCAGGAAGAAGGCGCCCGACAGGATATCGCGCACCAGCGCCTGGCTGCCGAAGCCAATTGCCAAGCCGACGATACCGGCACCGGCGAACAACGGCGCCACGTTCGCCCCCATCTTCGTCACCATGATCAGGGCGATGATCGTCAGGATCACCGTCAGGATGAAGTTGCGCACCAGCGGCAACAATGTCGCCAGGCGCGAGGCCCCTGCCCCGCCGCCCTCGTCACCAGGGCTGAGCGCCATATCGCCGCCCTCGTCCTCGATCTTGCGGTCGAGCCAAATGCGCGCTGCGTGGAAAGCGATGTAGCCAAGGAACGCCACCTGCAGCAATTCCAGCGCGGTGGCGACCCATGGGTTGTCACCGAGCGCGCCCATCCCGAACCAGAAGAGGGTCAGCACATAGACGAACGCGCCAAGCGCGAAGAGCGAGGCGACCCGGCGTGCCAGATCCTCCATCGTGTGCATGCCCGGGCCGCGGACCGCCAGGCCAGGCGCCAGCGCGACAGGCTCGCGTGGTGCTCCACCCTCCTCGTCGCCATCAGCGTCGTCATCGCCGTCGGCGGCCGAGGCATCGTCCGCCCGCGCCTCCCAACGCGCATCTTTGGCCGCCTGCATCTCGGCGACCTCGGCGTCGCGTGCCGCGGCGTTGACCTGGTCAACCTGGCGCTGACGGGCGAAAACCCGCTCGATCACATAAATCGTGCCCGAATAAACCGCGACGCCGGCAATCAGGGTCACGTATGGGACCAGCAGCCGCGCCGGCCCGCCCTCGATCCCCATGATCAACCGGAAGCTCAAATCGGCCCAGGTGATCAGCAGATAAAGCGCACCGAGGGGCGCCCAAAGAACCGCGGTCGCCCGAGAGAGCCAATTCGCCTCGGCCGGGCTGCGCCCGCCAAGGATCACCCCGCTGATCGCCAGCGCGTTCGCCTTGATCAGTGCCAGGAACAGCGCGACTGTCACCGCCATTAGGACAACCGTCACCAGAACGTGCATCTCGCGCGGCAAGCCCAGCCCAAGGACCCAGTAACTGAACGCCGACGAGATCACGCCAAAGCCGCTCGAGACCGTGAGCCATCGGTATAGCCGCCGCGCGTCCGCATCGCTCAGATCGACCAAACGGCAGCCGGGCAGGAAGGGCGCCAGTATCACACGCCAGGTCGTGTCCACTAGGTTGACGGCCGCGTAAGTTCCAAAGACCGTGATGACCGTGAGCTGAGTTGCTTCGTGGTCCTCGTAGAAGAACAGGCCGACGGCGGTTGCGATCAATACGACGATGATCAGACCGATGATCGACAACAGCACCCTGTTCACCAGGACAGGCAATTTGTCCACATAACCTTGCAGGCCGCGTGACTGCATCCGGACGAATACCGGCCGGGCGACAAATTGGACATAAAAAGCCGCGACCGCCTGGCCGACGACCAACAGCAACCCAGCGAAGACGGCAACGCCGAGGAAATAGATGCCGCGGCCCGTAGGACTGGCGGCGGCGAGTGTGGTGCTGATCTGCTCGAAGGCTTCGGGGCTGCGCTCGACAATACCGATCAGGCGCTTGCGGAACAGATTGATCGCCTTCTGCGTCGCGCTGACCATCTGCCTCGGCGCGTTTTGCGCGACCCTCGCATAATCATCGGCACTCAGTTCGAGCCATTCGTTTCCAGCTGGACGCGATTGCTGGGGCGCAGTGGCACCGGACCCGGCCTCGCCGGTTTCCGAAGAGGTTTGTTCGGTTCCACCGCCCGAGCCAAATAGAAGATTGTAGTTTGGCTCCTGCGACTGCGCCTGGGCGGGCAGCGATAGCGCCAACAGGCAAAAAGTTGCCAGCAGCCAGCACGCGATCGGGCCAATTACCCTTGTTGGCACTCTACGCTTTGTGGTTGGACCCATCGGTGCCCCGGCAGACTTGCTCTCGCTTAGAATACGTCAACCAGGGCGGAATTAGCCACCGGTCGCAGGTCAATGCTTCAAGATGCCGTGCCAAGAGCTCAATTTCAAAGCATATTTTGGTGATCACATTACCGAAGATCACCAAAACCGGATCAGGGGTTGCCGCGAAGGTCAAGAATATGCACATGTTTGATATTGTGACGCGGCCTCAAGGGGATGAACATGACGGGCACGGCGCCGGGCTCCGGCGGGTCCCGCGAGACGCGAGCCCTGCTCTATAGCCACGACACATTCGGGCTTGGACACCTGCGGCGATCGCGCACCATCGCGACCGCGCTGGTCGAGGCGGACCCGCTCTGCTCGGCCCTGATCGTCACCGGCTCGCCCATCGCCGGACGTTTCGACTTTCCCGAAAGGGTCGATCATGTGCGCCTTCCGGGCGTCGTGAAACTGGCCGATGGCAGCTATACGTCGTCGAACCTACCGATGGATATCGATCAGATGGTGGGCCTGCGCGGCGCGATCATCGCCACCGCCGACCGCGAGTTCCAGTCCGACCTGATGATCATCGACAAGGAGCCCTGGGGCTTCCGCCACGAATTGGCCGACACATTGAAAGCCGCCCGGGCACGTGGCGCGCGGATCGTGCTGGGGATCCGCGACGTCCTCGACGACGAAGACGCCCTGGTCCGCGAATGGCGCCGCAAGGGCGCAATCGGTGCAATCGAGGAGTTCTACGACGAGATCTGGGTTTACGGAATTCCGCAAATCTGCCGGCCGCTGGCGGGGCTTGGCCTGTCGCAGCGCATGGAGGACCGGGTGATCTATACCGGCTATCTGCGGCGCGACGGCGCGGACTGGCCAGCCGAGGTCGGGACCGAGCTGCCCGACGAGCCGTATATTCTGGCCACAACAGGCGGCGGCGGCGACGGTGCTGCTTTGGTCGACTGGGTGCTGCGTGCCTATGAGGCGGACCCAAAGCTGGGCCCGCACGCATTGATCGTCTATGGGCCGTTCATGCACGCGGCCCACCGGCACGATTTCGACAACCGCGTGGCGGCACTGGGCGGCCGCGTGACCGCGCTCAGCTTCGACCCGCGGCTCGAGCGTCTGCTGGCGGATGCCCAAGGCGTGGTCGCGATGGGCGGCTACAACACGTTCTGCGAGATCCTGTCGATGGACAAGCCGGCGATCATCGCACCGCGCACTCGGCCCAGGCGCGAACAGCTGATCCGGGCGTCAGCAGCCGAGGAGCTGGGCTTGGTGCGAATGCTCTACACTGAACGGGACGGTGCTGGCGCCATGACGATGGCCAGCGCGATCCGGGCCTTGGCGCAACAGAAGCGGCCTTCCGAGGTGCGGATCCCCGGCCTGCTCTCCGGGCTCGAGACCATCGCCGCCCGGGTAACAGGAGCCGCACCGGCCTACGCCGCCGCGGGCGAGTAATTCCATGGCGGGACGGCTGGCCGTCGTCTTGAAAGGCTATCCGCGCCTGTCGGAAACCTTCATCGCCCAGGAATTGCGCGCGCTCGAAGCCCGCGGCCACAACTTCGATATCTGGTCGCTGCGCCACCCGTATGACGACCGGATCCACCCGATCCACGGCGAGATCTCTGCCGAGCGCCACTATCTGCCCGAATATCTTTGGCACGAGCCGCTGCGGGTGCTGCGGGCGCTGATCAGGGCGGCCCGAATGCCGCGCTTCTGGCATGCCTTCCGGATCTGGGGGGGCGATCTGCGGCGCGATCTGACAGTCAACCGGGTGCGCCGGTTCGGGCAGGCGGCCGTGTTGGCGACCGAGCTCTCCGGCGATATACGCTTCCTCTACGCTCATTTTCTGCACACGCCCGCCTCGGTCGCGCGCTACGCGGCGCTGATCCGCGGGATCGGCTGGGGGTTCTCGGCCCATGCCAAGGATATCTGGACGATCCCCGATTGGGAGAAGCGCGAGAAGATTACCGAGTGCCGCTTCGGGGTCACTTGCACCGGGACCGGGGCTGAGCATTTGCAGGCGCTCGACCCGCTCGGCGGAAAGGTCACGTTGGTCTATCACGGGCTCGATCTCTCGCGGTTTCCGCCGCCCCCTGATATTCGGCCAGCGGGCAACCGCTTCACCATCCTCTCGGTCGGCCGGCTGGTCGCCAAGAAGGGATACGGCGATTTGCTCGAGGCGCTCAGCCACCTGCCGCACAGCCTGAACTGGCACTTCATCCATATTGGCGGGGGCGAGTTGAAAAAGGGGATCGAAGCACGCGCCCGGCGGCTGGAACTCGCGGACCGGATAGAATGGCATGGCAAGCGCGACCAGACCGATGTGATCGCCGCGATGCGTGCGGCGGACCTGTTCGTCCTGCCCTCGAAGGTTGCTGATGACGGCGACCGGGACGGTTTGCCGAACGTGCTGATGGAGGCTGCCAGCCAGAAGTTACCGATCCTGTCGACGGATGTCTCGGCGATCCCGGAATTCATCGTGGATAGTGAGCATGGAACCCTGGTGCCCCCCGGCGATCCAGCGGCGCTGAGCGCCGCGATCGTCGAGCTGGCCGCCGATCCCGAGCGGCGCGCCGCCATGGCCGACGCAGCCTACGACCGGCTGACGGCGCGGTTCGGCATGGAATCAGGCATTGCGGTGATCGATGCCCACCTGCGCGACGCGCTGGCAGTAACATAACGGCGCCAAGATGGCCGAACGCCCGAAAATCGCTTTCTACGCGCCGATGAAGGCGCCGGACCATCCCCGGCCCTCGGGCGACCGCGAGATCGCACGGCTGACCTTTCGGGCGCTAGACGCCGCCGGCTTCGCGCCCTTTACCGCCTCGGATCTTCGCAGCCTTGACCTGGAGGGCGACCCGGACCTGCAGCTCAGGCTGTGGTCCGAGGCCGAGGCGGAATCTACGCGGCTGATCGACGCGCTTCGCGACGATCCGCCCGCGCTCTGGTTCACCTACCACTGCCACTACAAATCGCCCGATTTGCTGGGGCCGACCGTCGCTGACGCGCTGGATCTGGCCTATGTGATTTCCGAGCCCTCGCTCTCGCCCAAGCGCCGCGGCGGAACTTGGTCATCATTCGCGCGGCTGTCGGAAGGCGCGATCGCGCGGGCGGACCGGCTCTTCTGGGTGACCGAGCGCGACCGCCCGGCGCTTGCCGATGCGGGGTATGAGGCCAAGATGGTGCAACTCGCCCCCTTCGTCGACCCGGGGCTGGCGCCACCCTTGCGCGGCGCCGGAGAGCCGTTGAAATTGCTGACGGTGGCCATGATGCGCCCGGGCGACAAGGCGGAGAGCTATCGGCGCCTGGCGGCGGCCATCTCCCGACTGTCGGACGATTGGCGCCTGACTTTGATCGGCCACGGGCCACAACAGGACCAGATCATGAGCCTCTTTGCCGAATTCGGTGACCGCGTCACCCGGATCAGCGGCGTAACCGATCCAAGCGCGCTCCGGCCCCACTACGAGGCCGCCGACCTGCTGGTTTGGCCCGGCGTGAACGAGGGCATCGGCATGGTCTGGTTCGAGGCGATGGCGGCCGGGCTGCCGGTGGTCGCCGAGAACGGACCGGCGGCACGCACGATCGCTCCGGGCGCCGTGCTCAGCGCACCGGACAACCCCGCTGACTTTGCAGCGGCAATCGAGCAAGCGGCGGTCAAGCGCGCCGCGCTCTCGCGGACCGCGCGTGCCCACGTGGAGCACTATCACAGCATCGACCGCGCAGCCGCAACCCTGCGCACGGTGCTGCGCGGGCTGATCCAATGACCCGGATCGCGCTCATGCGCCACTTTCCAACGGCGTGGAACCAGGACCACCGGTTCCAGGGCCAGACAGACATCCCTTTGACCGACGAATCGCGGGCAGAGTTGCGCGCGCTCGTCCTGCCCGCGCCTTGGAATGATGTCGGGATCTTCACGTCGCCCCTGGCCCGGGCGCGCGAGACGGCCGAACTCCTGGCCGGCGGGCGGGCTATCACGCTCGATCCGCGTTTGAAGGAAATCGCCTATGGCAAATGGGAGGGACGGCGGGGCGCCGACCTGTTGGCCGACCCGAGCTCGGGCTACATGCATGTCGAGGACGGAGGCTGGCACCGGCAAGCACCGGGAGGCGAGAGCCATTGGCAGGTTTGGCAGCGCGTCCAGCCGGCGCTTGCAGAGATCGCAACTGACGATGCGCCCGCACTGCTGGTGGTTCACCGCTCGCTGATGCGGGCGATCTTCGCTCATGCGTGGAACTGGGGTTTCGACACGCCGGAGCCCTTCAAGATCAAACGCGCGCGGATCTATCCGATGACTCTCGACCGCGACGGCATTCCCAGCCAGCCCGAGGAACCAGTCGTTCTGGTGCCACGCGGAGCCGCGCCATGACACGGATCGCGCTCGTTTGCTGCCATCTGACCGGGACCGGCCACCTGGTGCGCACCCTCACGCTTGGCCGCGCGCTGACAGCGGCGGGCGCCCAGGTTCTGGTGATCAGCGGCGGACGGCCGCTGGATCACATTTCGACCCAAGGTCTGGACGTCGTCCAGTTGCCGCCGGTCGAGGTGCGCAATCTCGACTATACTCGCCTCTATGTGCCCGGGGCCGGGGCGGCCAATGAAGAATATTTGGCGGATCGCCTGGCTCAGCTCGACGCGGTTCTGATGCGTTTTCGTCCGAACGCGCTGGTGACCGAGCTGTATCCTTTGGGCCGACGAATTCTCGCGGCCGAGTTTCAACAGGCGATCGCGGCCAGCAAGGCCGCCAATTCGGATGTCGCCGTGATCGCCTCGGTGCGCGATATTCCGGAGCCGCCAAAGAGGCCTGGCCGGCTCGAGGAGGCGGTCGAGCGCCTGCGGACCGATTATGATGCGCTGCTCGTCCATGGGGATGCCGGATTCCTGCCGCTCTACGCGGCGTGGCCTCTGCCGGGCGATTTGGCCTCGATGACCCATCATACCGGCTATGTGACCGAAGCACCGCCGCCCGCCGGTCCGCCGGGCGACACCGTGCTGGTCGCGGTCGGCGGCGGGGCGCTGGGCCGCAGGCTGTTGGAGATCGCCGCAAAGGCGGCAACGCGCTGTCGCCGCCCTTGGCATTTGCTAACCGGCGGAACCGATGCCGCCGAGACCGCCGCGGACCTTGCAACGCGCCATCCAAGCGCAAATCTGACCATTGAGCCCGCGCGTTCGGACTATCCGGCGCTGCTTGCCCGCGCCGCCTGCTCGGTCAGCCTGGCGGGCTACAACACAACCCTCGATCTGTTGGCATGCGACACGCCCGCCGTGGTGGTGCCCTTCGACGAGAAGGGCGAACGCGAGCAGGTGATCCGCGCTGGCAGGCTTGCCGGTCTGGACGGGTTCACCGTTCTGAACGTGGAGGGGCTCGATGCCACGCGCCTCGGAAATGCGGTCGACTCCGCGGCGTCGGGTCCGCGGCGCAAGCTGGCCGCCGTGGATCGGGAGGGAGCCCAGAGGGCAGCTCGAAAGATCCTGGAGCTGGCCGGATGACTGCCCCGCGCCGGATCCACGATATAGAAGACCTGAACGCCCGGCTGCAGGCGGTCACCCGGCGCGCCCGGGTCGACATGCGCTACCTCCACGATGACCGGAGCCGCGAGCATATTGTCAAGGCGACCCAGGGCATGGCGATGATCCTGGACGTCGGCGCCGGAATGCGCGGGCACGGGCGCGCATTGCCGGCGCAGGTCGAGACGCTCGACCTCAACGATATCGAGGAGGCCGAGACCAACCTGACCCGGCCCGATATCCTCGGCGATGTCTGCCAGCCGTTCCCGGACTGGATGACGGCGCGTTACGACGCGGTGATCGCGCTGGCGATCCTGGAGCACGTCTACGACCCCGCCGCCGCGATCGGGAATTTCAGGCGCGCGCTGAAGCCGGGCGGGCGGCTTTTCCTCTATGTGCCCTGGATCTGGCGCTATCACGCCCCCAAGGATCTGATTTTTCAGGATTATCAGCGGCTTTCGCGCGATGGGCTCGCCTATGCGCTGCGCGATTTCAACGAGGTCACGCTTTACCCGCTGCGTGGAAAATACTCGGCGATCGCCAACCTGCTGAAATGGTGGAAACCGGTTGTCGAGCGCCGGTTCGGCGGGCGGATCAACCGCCTGCTCGACGCAAGGGCAAGCGATTGGCGCAACACCATCCAGGCCAGCGGGTTTTTCGCCGAGGCAGTGAAGCCCGCCGTTGCGGGGGAGGCGCCGCCCCGCTAGCGTGACGGCTGGTTGGAGAAGAACGAGGCCCCCATGACTCCCGTCCATGTCATCGCCGTGATCACCGCGAAGCCCGGCCAGCGTGCCGCCATGCTCGAGGCATTCCAGGCCAATGTGCCCAACGTGTTGGCCGAGGACGGCTGCATCACCTACGAGGCGACAACCGACACGCCCGACGCGGGTCCGATCCAGACCGCCTTCGGCGAGGACACCTTCGTCGTGATCGAGAAATGGGCCTCACTCGATGCACTCAAGGCTCACGCCGCAGCGCCCCACATGGCGGCTTACGCCGGCCAGGTCAAAGACATGATCGCCGAGCGGGTGATACATGTGCTTTCGCCAGTGTGACGGGCTCGCGAAGCGGTCGATAGCACGATCCATTATGGTGGGCGCAATACGCCCACCCTACCCGCCGGTGCGCGCCGTGGGCCAATTGAACGCAGGCGTCAGGGCAACCCCTTGACCACCCCTTCCTGGATCACAGCCGGGTCGTAGGCCTTGCGGGCGAAGACCTGGCGCACCTCGTCCTCGAAGCTTTCCAGCGGATTGGCGGCGTAATCCGGATCGAAGCTCGACTGGTCCCAGCGTTCGCAGAAATCGACGCAGGCCTGGTAGTAGGGGCTGTCGGAATATTTCTCGCGCAGCTCGCGGTCCCAACCGTAGTGGTGGGCGTAGTAATACATCTGGAAGATGCCGTGGTGCTCGACCACCCAGGTCACCTCCTCGCGCATGAAGGGGCGCATGATCTCAGCGGCCATCTTGTCGTGGTTCTGGGGCGCCAGCCCGTCGCCGATGTCGTGCAGCAGCGCCGCGACGATCCAGTCGGTATCGGCCCCATCACGCCGTGCCCGGGTCGCCGATTGCAGCCCATGATCCAGACGCGTGATCTTGTAGCCCGCCAGGGTCTCGTCCCCCTGGCTGCGCAGCTCGCGCAGCAACCGGTCGGCGGTGCCCGATAGGTAGCTGCCCTCCAGCCGATGCAGCAGCTCGTAGTCTTCCTTGGTGCCGTCCTTCATCTGGGTGAAAGAAACAGATTTGTCCGTGACGGTGTCAGCCATGTTCCAGCTCCACGGTGCCCTGATACATCTCGTTGGCATTCTCCAGCCCCGCCGCCAAAACCTCGGTGTGGGCGGCCCAGACCTCCTCATACAATGCCAGCTTGGCAGGCGTGAAGTCGCCGGGCGGCGGCAGGATGTTGATCCGGGCCCGCAGACGGTCGGCACCGCGCATCAGCATGGCGTAGTCGCGCCCCTCGCGCGTTGAAGGCGTGTCGGGTCGGATATAGCGGATCACCAGGCCAATGCGCCGGTCATCGGTCGTGTTCGGCCCGCTCGCATGGAACAACCGTCCGTGGTGGAGCGACATCTGTCCAGGCCGCAACTCGGCGGCGATCGCGTCGGCCTCGTCCACCTCGACCGCGATTTCCTGGCCACGGCTCAGCATGTTGTCCTCGGCGAAGGTGTCCTCATGAGGCACGATCGCCTGGTGGTGCGAGCCGGGCACGAACTTCATGCAGCCCGAAGCGACCGTCGCGGGCGACAGCGCCACCCAGGCGGTGACCTCGTGGTCAGTGCCATCCATCCCCCAATACGTCAGGTCCTGATGCCAGGTCACAATCTTGTCGGTCCGCGCCTCCTTGATGAAATACTCGCAGCTCCACATCAGGACGTCGGGGCCCAGGATCGCCTCGACCGCATCCAGGATGCGCGGGTCGCGCGCTACGCGAACCGGCACATCGGTTGCCAAAAAGGTCGACGTTCGCAGGTATTCGCTGACCGGACGGGCCAGCTTGCCGTCGTAGTCGCGTTCCAATCCCTCCAGCGCCGCGCGGTGCTCGGCCGCTTCCTCGGCCGAGAGAATCTCGATCGGGCACAGATACCCGTCCCGCCGGTATTGCTCGACTTGGGCTTCGTTCAATTGCGCCATCTGTCCGCTCCCTGACCAATGGTCCGTCTGTAATCAGGCTGTGCCCGCGGGCGCGCTCTGTCGCATACGATCCCGACCGGAAATGTCGCTTTCAGTGAAATTCGTGCGCGCTCAGCCCGCCAGGCGCTCGACGGCGCCGACCACTTCCGCATTGGCAAACGGCTTGGTGATGAACAGATCGGCGCCGCATTCCATCGCCGTCTCGCGGTTCTCGGGCTGGCCCTTGGCGGTCAGCATGATCACCGGCACCGTGCTTGTGCGTTGGTCGGCGCGGACCCGACGCAGTACCTCATAGCCGTCCATGCGCGGCAGCATCACGTCGAGCAGCAGCACATCGGGGATCTCGGCGAAGATCGTGTCCAGGGCCTTGGTACCATCCGATTCTACGGTGACCTCGAAACCGGCCCGGGTCAGCAGGAACGACAGCGAGGTGGTGATGCTCTCGTCATCCTCGACGACCACTACATGCTTTGCCATGGCGCACACCCTGTTCCTGCCCGGCTTTTCGCGGGCTTGGGCGCCGAGTAGACCCGGAACCGCCAGCCTTTGCAATCGCCGAGTTCGATGGCCCATGCGGGTGTGATCATCGGTCGCGACCAGTCCGCATGGACCGGAATCGGGCGATCGGATAGCTTGCGACAGCCAAGCGATTGGAGGGGAATTTGACCTCAGACGAGCAGCCTGGGCAAGACATGGCCCTGTCGCTGAGCACCAAGGTCGAGGAGGATTTTGTCGCGCCGCTCACCGCCATGCGCGGGGCGCTGGAGATCCTGCGCGACTACCCGGACCTGGGTGCCTCCGAGCGCCAACGCTTCCTGGCAACCGCTTTGGGCGAGTGCGCGCGGCTGGAGCAAGGTGTCAAGGACTTGGCCGCCACTGTCTATTCGGCGGCGCGCCAGCCCGCGGCCAAACCGGATGGCGAGGGCCGCTCGCAATTCGCCGAGCGCATCAGATTGGACGACGAGACGGGCATCGCCGAGATCGATTTCAGCGGGTTCGAGTTCTCCAGCTCGGCGCTGGTCAACAGTTTCTTCGATGCGATCGACCAAACGCTGACCGATAGCGGGCACCGATGGTATCTGCTGGTCAATTTCCGCGATTGCAGCATCTGGCCCGAAGCCTGGGTCGCCTATGCGCACCGCGCCAAGAAGGTGAACGTCCAGTTGGCCTTGGGCTCGGTGCGCTACGTCGAGGGGGACCGGAGCGACGGGCCGTCTGATCCCAGCATTCTGCCCTCGCGCGCGGCGGCATTGGACGAGATTGCCGCCTTGAAGGCCACTCAGGAATAGGGGTCGAGCGCGTCCCTCAGCGCGTCGCCGACGAAGCTGAAGGCCAGCACCACCAGGATCACCGGCACCATCGGCAGCAGGATCCACGGATAGATCTCGAGCGCGCCCAACCCCGCGTCCAGCGCATCGTTCAGCATCAGCCCCCACGAGACCGAGGGCGGCCGGATGCCGAAGCCGAGGAACGAGAGTGCCGTCTCGCCCAGGATCATCGCCGGGATCGACAGCGTCGCCGAGGCAATCAAATGACTCATGAAGTTCGGCATCATGTGGGCGTTGATCACCCGCCGGGGCGAGGCGCCCATCAGCTCGGCGGCGCGCACGTAGTCCTCCTCGCGGAGCGCCAGGAATTTCGACCGCACGGCGCGCGCCAAGCCAGGCCAGTCGAGCAGTCCAAGGATGATCGAGATCATCACGAAGACCGACAGCGAGTTCCAATTGACCGGCACCGCCGCAGATAACGCCAGCCAGATCGGCAGTTCGGGCAACGAGCGGAAGACCTCGATAGCGCGCTGCACCGCGGCATCAATCCAACCGCCAAAATAGCCCGCCATTCCGCCGAGCGTCAGCCCGATCAGGAAGCTGACCGTCACGCCGATCAGGCCGATTGTCAGGCTGAGCCGCGCCCCGTGCAGGACACGGCTGAGGATATCGCGCCCGAGCCTGTCAGAGCCCAAAAGGTGCAGCTTGCCGCCCTCGGGTTGGCAGATCACATGGAACCGGCTCTCAACCAGGCCCAACAAGCGGTAAGACTCGCCGCACGTCGAGAACAGGCGCACCGGCAGCTGGTTGTGCAGATTTGTGATCGAGCGCACCAGCCCGGTGCGGGTGTCGTAGATGGTCGCCGTCGGATAGGTGTGCAGCCCCGTGAATTCGCCCTCGTGGTAGAGGTAGAGACCCTGGGGCGGCGCGAAGATATTGTCTTCGTCGAATGCGTTCGGCCCATAGGGCGCCAGCATCTCCATGAAGGGCAGCAGCAGGTAGAGAAACGCCAGGAACAAGCCGCAGGCAACCCCCAACTTGTGGCGCTTGAAGCGCCGCCAGACGAGCACGCGGGTCGGTGCGTCGAAATCGGCGCGGTCCAGCGTCTGCCGCTCGGCCTCGGCGTCGTAATCATCCGGGGCGACGTAATGCGCTTGGGTATCGCGGCGGTCGTCCACCTCACACCTCGCGCTTTGCCGCGGTCAGCCGGATCCGCGGGTCCAGCATCGCCAGCAGAATGTCGGAGATCAGCATCCCGATCAGCGTCAGAATCGAGACGAACAGCAGGATGAACCCGGCCATGAAAATGTCCTGGCTCTTCAGGGCCTGTAGCAGGATCGGGCCGATGGTCGGCAGGCTCATCACCACCGAGATCATCACCGAGCCGGAAACGAGCTGCGG
>JAOTXT010000090.1 GCA_029862205.1 Paracoccaceae bacterium | reverse complement strand
GCCGTGGTCGCCATGGGCCGATGGTTCGTCGCCCATCGCGGCCAGGCGGTGGCCGTCGCGGGGCTGGGAACGGCGTTGGGCGAGGCGGTGTTGCCCAGCGTGGTGGTCTTCGCCATTGCCTGGATTGGGTGGCGCGCGACCTGGGGCGTGGCGGGCGCGAGCCTGATACTATTTTTCCTGCCCATTCTCTTCTGGCTGTTGACCACCGATCGCCAGCCCCGTGGAAGCGTCGAGCGGGACGAGACCACCGGGCTGGACGGCCGGCATTGGAACCGGGGCGCGGTGCTGCGGCACTGGCTTTTCTGGGCGCTGTTGCCGGGTCTGCTGGCGCCGCCTTTCATCGGGACGTCGGCGTTCTTCCATCAGGTCCATATCAGCGAGGTCCAGGGTTGGAACCTGGCGGTCATGGCGCTGGGCTATCCGGCCTATGCGTTTTTCGCCGTGGCCTCGACGCTGCTCTGCGGCTGGCTGGCGGATCGCTTTGGGCCGGTGCTCCTGCTGCCGGTCTTCTTGCTGCCGATGGGCGTCGGGATCACCCTGATCGGGCTGAGCGACAATGTGTTGAGCTGGCACCTGATGATGGCGCTGATGGGTGTGACCCAGGGCGGCGCGGCGGCGGTGTCGGGGACGCTCTGGCCGCATCTTTACGGCACCCGGCACTTGGGCGCCGTGAAGGCCTTGGCGGCGGCGGCGATGGTGTTCGCGACCGCGCTTGGGCCCGGGATCACCGGGCTGGCAATCGATCTGGGCGCCCTGTTTCCGGAGCAGACGATCGCGCTCGCGCTTTGGTGCTTTGTCGCGTCGATCGGTTTCCTGGTGATCCGCACCCGGATCGGTGTGCCCGGTGCGGTGGAGACGGTAGCCGGAAGTCAGGTCGCGTCGAAGCGGTAACGGTGCAAGGCGCGGCCTTGGTCTTTCAACCAAGCCCGATGGCGTCGATGCTCCGGAATCAGGGACTCGACCAGCGCCCAAAACCGGGGCCCATGGTTCATCTCGGCCAGATGCGCCACCTCGTGGGCGGCCACGTAGTCGAGCACCTCGGGCGGCGCCATGGCCAGGCGCCACGAGAACGACAGCCGCCTGGCGGCGGAGCACGATCCCCAGCGTGAAACCGTGTCTCGCAGGGCGACGCCAGCCGGCCGCTGGCCAATCTGGTCGGCGTAGCCTTGGGCAGCGCGCACCAAGGCGTCGCGGGCGCGCGATTTCAGGAACGCCGAAATCCTTGGGCCAGCAGGGCCAGGGCCTGTCACCAACAAGATGCCATCCGTCAAGTGAGGTGCCCGGCGCCGGCCCGCTTCGCATCGGACCCGCGCCATCTTACCGGCCACCGGCAGCCGGGAGCCATCGCCGATGACGACCGGCTCGGGCCGCCGCGCCAGCGCGCGCGCCAGCCAGTCGGATTGGCGTAGAAGAAACATCCGCGCCTCGGACAGCGGTACGCCCGGGGGCAGGGTCAGCCGCGCGCCCGCGCCGTCCGCATCGAGCCTGAGCGTGAAACGCCGCGCCCGCGGGTTCACGCGCAGGTGCACATCGACCGGCGGATCGTCGAGGGTGACGGTTTCGCTCATGACGCGACCCTGAAGGGCGTCTTGGCCGGAATCAAGTCCGCGCTAGCCAGCGCCGTTGGTCTTGCGCACCGGCCCACGGCGCTGCGTTTTGCGTACCGCCGCGCGTCCGGCCGCGCCGTTCGTGACCCGATGGGCGCGGATGAAGTCGCGCATCTTGGGCTGCACGTGGTTGCGGAACCGTGTGCCGTGGAAAACTCCGTAATGGCCGACCTTGGCCTGGACATAGGCCAGCTTCTTGGATTTCGGCAGGCCCGAGCAAAGCTCGATCGCCGCTTCGGTCTGCCCGCGCCCGGTAATGTCGTCCTTCTCGCCCTCGATGGTCATCAGTGCGGTGTCGCGGATCGCGGTGGGATCGACGCGCCTGTCGCCGAGCATCAGGCGCCCCTGGGGCAGGTCATGGCGCTGGAATACCTTCTCGACGGTCTCGAGGTAGAATTCGGCCGTCAGGTCCATCACCGCCAGATACTCGTCATAGAAGGCGTGGTGCGCCGCCGCCGAGTCGCCGTCGCCGCGCACCAGGTTGTTAAAATGATCCAGATGAGCATCCACGTGGCGGTCGAGGTTCATCGACATGAAGCCCGAGAGCTGCAGGAAGCCGGGATAGACCCGGCGCAGGAAACCCATATTGGGCCAGGGCACGGTAACGACGACGTTCTTCTCGAACCAGGCAAGGTCGCGCTGCTCGGCCAGGCGGTTCGGTTCGGTGGGATTGATGGTGGTGTCGATCGGGCTGCCCATCAGGATCAGCGAGGCAGGCCGCGCCGGATCGTTGTCCTCGGCCATCAGGCTGGTCGCGGCCAGACAGGGCACGCCCGGCTGGCAGACCGCCATGACCGAGATGCGCTCGCCTCCGTCGGTCAGGAACTGGATGAATTCGCGGATATAGCCGGTGTAGTCCGACAGATCGAACCGCCCCTGCGATAACGGCACCTCTCGGGCATCGACCCAATCGGTCACATAGACCTCGTGTTCGGGCAGCATTGCCTCGACGGTGCCGCACACCAGTGTCGCAAAATGGCCCGACATCGGCGCGACGATCAGGACCTTGGGATCGCTGCGCTTGCGGGCGAGATCCGAGTCGCGCCTGAAGTTGATCAGATTGCAGAACGGCTTGGCCAGCACCACTTCCTCGACGACCGGGACCATCTGGTCCGCGATCTCGACCTCGTCGACTTCGAATTCGGGTTTTCCGTAGCGCTTGGTGGCGCTGACGAACATGTCGCAGGCTGCTGCGGTGGCGCGCGCCGGCAGGCTGGTGCCGAAGGGAAAGAACGGATTCCGCAGCGCATAACTGCTGACCCGGGCAGCGGTGCGCATCGGCCCCATGGCTGCATGGGTCAACTCATAAGCATGATACAGCACGATTTTTCCCCAGTCGTTTTCCCAGTTTTACGACATTTCCCACGATGTAAGTGTAGTGACAGGCCGGCGACACCGCAATGTTTCTTTCGCAGGTGCACAATTTGACGTAAGGTCAGGCGCGGTGAAAGGCGCGTGCGGCGCGGGTATCCGGGCCCAAATCGGCTTTGACACGGGCTTCGGTTCTGTGGCATTGCCGCCTTTTCCCGAATCGGCCTGACATTGGAGAAGGTTAATGCCGAAAGCTGAATGGGGCGTGAAGCGGGTTTGCGCCAGTTGCCGGGTCCGGTTCTACGACCTGATGCGCGAACCGATCGTCTGCCCGAGTTGCGGCGCCGAATTGGACCTGTCGAGCCCGGCCAAGCCCAAGAGGGCCAAGCCGGCCGCGCCCAAGAAGCCAGCCGCAGCGCCGGTTGCCGCCGAGGCGGAAGAGTTGATCGACGATCAGGATGTGCTGGACGAGGATCTGGAAGACGGCGCGCTGGACGGTGATGACGAGGCCGTGCTCGTTGACGATGAGGACGATGATGACGACGACGTTCCCGGCGTTGCGGTTGCCAAGGGTGGCGACGACGATGACGATGGCGCGGCGATCAAAGATTTCGACGGTGAAGTCGTCCTGGAGGACGACGATGATGCCGACGGCGATGGTGACGACTCGGGCGAGGACGGGGACGACCCGGACGAGGCTGCCGACGAGGACGCGGATACGAAGAAGAAGTAACGTCCCGCGCGGCTCGGCCAGGGGGTGATTTTTCCCTTGAACTGGTCCATGCTTGATCCTAGCTTCCGCGCGCCGGAGCCGAGCCATTCGCGTGGCCGTCTGCAGCATAGAATTTCGGGGCCATAGCTCAGTTGGGAGAGCGCTTGAATGGCATTCAAGAGGTCAGGGGTTCGACTCCCCTTGGCTCCACCAAATAAAACAAGGGCTTAGCGATCTTCGCTAAGCCATTTCCCTTTTGACTTCCAAGAATGGTAACGACTCAGGTAACGCGCGGTCCATTTCGATAATCGTACTCCTGTCTGCTTCGCTGCTTCCCATCCATTGATTGATCCGTTCGCCTTGAAGCTTTTCCGGGGCGTGCATTGTAGCCAGCAACAGGTGGTCAGCATCATCTGCCAATCAGATGAAGCACCGGGGCTTGGTGAAGCATAAGGGGGCGGCGAGATGAGAAGGCATGGCGGGTTGCTTAAGACTCGTTCTGAAAAAAGCCATCCTTGAACGCCTGGCGGATCCCCTCCTCGATCAGCGTTTTCGCGACTTCTGTTTCAATCCGTCCAAACATCCCCGTTGTCGCAAGCTTCTTGAGATTGCGGCTCGTCTCGTGTGAAAGCGAGACCTGAAGTCTTTTCGTGGGCGAGTCGGCGTTCCGTCCAGCCCGAAGAGTTCCGACAAGAGCTGCCGCGCTATAGCGAGCGGGGCTCTCGGATCGATGACGCGCCGCGCATCGGGCGCCAGTTGCGCTAGATTTGCGATGTTGCTATTATGTTCCGCGAAGGCTCGCCCAGTCTTCGCTGCGTCCGCCTCTGCGCGGGCGCTTGCTTTTTGGGACATGCGTTACGCGGCCTCCGGCCCGTCTCGTTCAGCCAGACGCCTGGAAACGAAATCGTCAAGCTCGCTCTCGACAATGCCCACGCGACGCTCTGTAACCTGAATTTTGCGGATCGTTCCCGCATTGATGAGCCGCTTGAGGGTGGAGAGCGAAATGCCCAGCCTGCGAGCGGTCTCGCGAAGAGAAAGAATTCTCATGGTTCGCCTTTGTCCTATTTCGACTTCGGCGACCCTATCTGAACGGATCAGGGGGACGTCTACTCGCTTGGGGTGTCCCCTTGCTCAAGGTCACGCTCTTCGCGCTGCCTAGCGACCAAATACTGATACTCCGGGTCGTTACGCCAACGCTTAATCTGCGTTGGGTCGACTGAGGTATTTTCCTGATCGTTGAGCAGCCGCGCGAGCTTCTTGTATCCAGTGTTTTTTGGTTGCTGCGCCTCGATCAAATGCAATGCCCACTTCTCCCCGGGCCATGGATCAGAAGTTGTTTTTGCACCCCCCCACAGCTCGATGACTAGCGGCTTCGATTTACTCGGATCACCCCCTGCCGCTTCGAGATCCTCTCGTCGGATTTCCAGAATGGCCTTGTCGAGCTTCCGCTTTAGTTTGGACCAACCAGCAATCTCACAAGGTTCCAGACGTTCCGATCCATCGTGATCGACGCGTCGATAGCTAGCAAAGACGATTTCGGTGTCGTCGTGCTGCTGGCAATCGTCAAGGATGGATTTTGCCAAATCAGAGATTGGAACAAGGTGGCCTTGCCCATTCTTGCTGCGCTCACTTGGCAGCTTCCAGCCGTCGCCGTTCAACTCACTCCGCACCAGCCCGGCAACCTCACCGCGACGCTGGCCGACCAATGACAAGAACCGGATCAGGTGTCCATAAGGATAGTGCCTGGCTCGGAGTCTCGTGGTATGCGTTACATGTGCAAGCGGGAGTCTCATTGATGGGTGGCGGGTTCGCGACGAGAATCGGAACATGCGTACAAACGACAGGGAGGAAGTTTAAATGACACTTTTCAACAAGCTGTTGGCGGCGGCGGCCGTTGGAGTTCTCGGCGTCTCTGGCGCCGTGGCTCAGACCGAGCTGACGGTCTATACGGCGGTCGAGGCCGAAGATCTCAAGCGCTATGCTGAGACCTTCAACGCGGAGCACCCGGACATCAATATCAACTGGGTGCGCGACTCGACCGGTATCGTCACGGCCAAGTTGCTCGCCGAGAAGAACAACCCGCAGGCGGATGTGGTCTGGGGTCTGGCGGCGACATCACTCCTGCTGTTGAAATCCGAGGGGATGCTCGAGGCCTATGCGCCAGCCGGCGTCGACAAACTCGATCCGAAGTTCGTCGATAACTCGACCCCGCCCGCCTGGGTCGGGATGGACGCCTGGGTCGCGTCGGTCTGCTACAACACGGTCGAAGCGGGCAAGCTGGGCCTGCCGGTGCCGACCTCGTGGAAAGACCTGACAGATCCGGTCTACAAGGGCCACCTGATCATGCCGAACCCGAATTCCTCGGGCACAGGCTTCCTCGACGTCTCGTCCTGGCTGCAGATGTTCGGCGAAGAGGGCGGCTGGGCCTATATGGATGCGCTGCACGAAAACATTGCGCGCTACACCCATTCCGGCTCGAAGCCCTGCAAGCTGGCCGCGGCCGGCGAGATCCCGATCGGTATCTCGTTCGCCTTCCGTGGCGCCAAGTCCAAGGCCGCGGGCGCGCCGCTCGAGATCATTGTTCCTTCCGAGGGCGTCGGCTGGGACATGGAGGCGACCGCGATCGTCGCAGGTACGGCGAACCTCGAAGCCGCGAAGACCCTGGTGGATTGGTCGATCACCCAGAAGGCCAACGAGATGTACAACACCGGTTATGCGGTGGTCGCCATGCCCGGCGTCGCCAAGCCGGTGGAGCACTTCCCCGAAGGTCTGCTGGATGCGATGATCCAGAACGACTTCGAGTGGGCGGCCAACAACCGCAAGGCGATCCTGGCGGAATGGCAGAAGCGCTACGACGCCAAGTCCGAACCGAAGAGCTGACGGTCCTTACACGAAGAGGCAGGCGCCGCGCGGCGCCTGCCTTCACCCGTGCACTGATATGACTATGATTGCCCGTGCCGGCACCGGCGCGTCCTGCGCCGGGATGCCTGGCCAGACCGGGAGTTCGGCCACATGACCGCGACCGAGGCGAACAGCGCCGCGCCCTATCTGCGGATCGGCGGTCTCTGGAAATCGTTCGGCAGTTTCGAGGCCCTGCGCGACATTTCGCTGGAGGTCATGGAGGGGGAGTTCGTCTGCTTCCTGGGCCCGTCGGGCTGCGGCAAGACCACGCTTCTGCGGGCGGTCGCCGGGCTGGACCTGCAAAGCGCGGGCAGTATCGAGCAGGCCGGGCGCGACATCTCGGCCCTGCCGCCGGCCGAGCGGGATTTCGGCATCGTCTTCCAGTCCTATGCGCTGTTCCCGAACCTGACGATCGAGAGGAACATCGCCTTCGGGTTGGAAAACGCGGGCCGGTCGCGGGCCGAGATCGCGGCGCGGGTGGCCGAGCTGTTGGACCTCGTCGGACTGCCCGACCAGGGGAAGAAATATCCCGCCCAACTATCCGGTGGCCAGCAGCAGCGCATCGCGCTGGCGCGGGCCATCGCAACGTCGCCGGGGCTTTTGCTCCTGGACGAGCCACTTTCGGCGCTCGACGCCAAGGTGCGCGTCCATCTGCGCCATGAAATCAAGGAGCTGCAGCGCAAATTGGGGGTCACCACCATCATGGTGACGCACGACCAGGAAGAGGCGCTCAGCATGGCCGACCGGATCGTCGTGATGAACCATGGCGTCATCGACCAGGTGGGCACCCCGACCGAGATTTACCGCGAGCCGCGCACGCTGTTCGTCGCCGATTTCATCGGCGAGACCAACCAGATTCCGGCGGTCAGCGCCGGGTCGGCGGGGCTCCGTCTGGGCGCGGCCGAACTCGCTTGCTGCGAACACGGCACAGAGGCGGGCACGAAGATGCTGGCAGTGATCCGGCCCGAGGATGTGGTGCCGCACGAAGCGCACTACCGGGCGGACGGCAATGGCAATGTGGTCGACACCCGGATTGGCGAGATGGAGTTTCTGGGCTCGTTCTGGCGATGCCGCTTGGACGGCGATGCGGTCGGCGGGACCGAGCTGATCGCGGACATGTCGGTCAACGCGGTGCGCCGCCTGTCGCTGACCGAGGGTGATCCTCTGACCGTCGAGTTGCCGTCCGAGCGTCTGATGGGTTTCGCGGAAAGGCCCGGAGATGACAACAACCGCTGACATGACGGCGTCCGCGCCGAAGGGCCGTCCGGTGCGCGCCAAGCTGGGGCGCGACGACTTCGTCATGCGCGGCTACATGCTGATGATCGCTGCCTATCTGGTGATTGCGCTGGCGCTGCCGCTCTACGCGATGCTGTCGAAGTCGTTCTCGACCTACACCTTCGATCTCGGCGCCTACGAGTTCCAGGTCTCGGACGAAGAGGGCCGCTTCGGCGCGCCGCCGGTCAGCGCCGAGGCGTTGAACAGCGAGCTCGGCGCCGTCGCGCCGGACGATCTGGCGACCAGCGCCGACGGGCGGCTGCCGGCGACCAGTTTCTTCCCGGATTTCAGCTTCCGCAGCCCGGTGAAATACCGCATCCGTGGCACGGATTCGGACGCGGTCTATCTGGTCGGCTCGGAGCGGCGGACCGGAACCGAGTGGACCGAACTCACCTCGAACGATTTTCGCCGGGTGATGTTGCGCCCCGCCGCCAAGCGCGGGTTCGAGAACTACGTGACCTATTTCTCGACCCCGGCGCTTTTCCGGTCGATCCAGAATTCGCTGCTGATCGCGGTGATCAGCACGGTCATCACCGTCAGCCTGGCCTTCTGCTTCGCCTATGCGCTGAACCGGAGCTGCATGCGCTTCAAGGGGCTCTTCCGCCTGATCGCGGTGGCGCCGATCCTGGTGCCGTCGCTGCTGCCAGGGATCGCGCTGGTCTATCTGTTCGGCAATCAGGGGATGATCAAGGGCCTGCTGATGGGCGAGTCGATCTACGGACCGATCGGCATCGTCATCGGCTCGGTCTTCTTCACCTTCCCGCATGCCATGATCATCATCACGACCGCGCTCGCGATCGCCGATGCCCGGCTCTACGAGGCGGCGGTGTCGCTGAAGGCGAGCCGGTGGAAGACCTTCTGGACCGTCACCATCCCCGGCGCGCGCTACGGCCTCATCTCGGCGGCCTTCGTGGTCTTCAACCTTGTGATCACCGATTTCGGCCTGCCCAAGGTGATCGGCGGGCAATACAACATGCTGGCGGTCGACATCTACAAGCAGGTGATCGGCCAGCAGAATTTCGAGATGGGGGCCGTCGTCTCGGTAGTGCTGCTGGTGCCGGCGGTGATTGCGTTTACGGTCGACCGGATCGTGCAGAAGCGCCAGGTGGCATTGCTCTCGACCCGATCTGTGCCCTATCAGCCGACGCCCAATTCGCGGTTCGACTGGCTCTGCTTTGCCTATTGCGGCCTGGTCGCGGTCTTCATCGTCGGACTGCTCGCGGTTTGCCAATACGCGGCGCTGATCAAGTTCTGGCCCTATGACCTGAGCCTCAGCCTCAAGAACTACGCGTTCGACCTGATGGACGGCGGCGGCTGGGATTCCTACTACAACTCGATCCAGATGGCGTTGCTCACCGCGGTGATCGGCACCTTCGTTGTCTTCACCGGAGCCTATATGGTCGAGAAGACCCGGGGGTTCGGTACCGGACGGGCGCTGTTCCAGCTGTTGGCCATGTTGCCGATGGCGATCCCGGGTATGGTGCTGGGGCTCGCCTATATCTTCTTCTTCAACGACCCGGACAATCCGTTGAACCCGGTCTATGGCACCATGGCGATCCTGGTGATCTGCACGGTGACCCATTTCTACACGGTCTCGCACCTGACCGCGGTCACCGCGCTGAAGCAGATGGATACCGAGTTCGAGTCGGTTGCCGCGTCGCTGAAACAGCCTTTCTACAAGCTGTTCACCCGGGTCACGGTACCGGTCTGTCTGCCATCGGTGCTGGACATCTCGATCTACCTCTTCGTGAATGCCATGACGACGGTCTCAGCGGTGGTGTTCCTCTATTCCCCCACGACGACGCTGGCCTCGGTTGCGGTGCTCAATATGGACGATGCGGGCGACATCGCCCCGGCCGCCGCGATGGGGATGATGATATTCTACACCAATGCCGGCGCGCGGCTCTTGCACGTGCTGATCTCGAAGCGCGTATTGGCCCGCACCCAGGCCTGGCGCACCCGATAGATGGCAGCATTGTCGCGAGATGGCTCGGCGATGCCAGGTCCCATTGGGCCTCCCGACGGTCCCGATATGAACTTTGCGAGTGTCAACGCTGGCTCAACCAGCTATCCTTGGGCGGGCGCGCGGACGCGCACTTCATTCATTTTGAATCGCTCGGGGTAATGTGCCATCGTTCTGTCGAGTGACCGGCGGGTATCGCCATCGGGCCCCCGCGTGCTCGCCGCCATTCTTCCGACAGTCGAAGAAATTGGCGTAGATTCAGTGCGATGACAGGGAGGAAACAATGAAAAAATTTGGGCTGACGGCGATCGCGATCGCCTTTGCCGCGGGCGTTGCCGGCCCAGCATTGGCGACGGAGAAGCTGAACTACTACTGCTCGAGCCAGGAGGATTGGTGCCAACTGATGGCGCGCGGCTTCGAGGAGGCAACCGGGATCAAGGTCAACATGACCCGGCGCAGCTCGGGCGAAACATTCGCGCTGATCAAGGCCGAATCCGCGAATCCGAAAGGTGATATCTGGTGGGGCGGGACCGGCGATCCGCATCTTCAGGCGGCGGAAGAGGGGCTGACCGAGGCTTTCGTCTCGCCGATGCGTAGCGAGCTGAACGATTGGGCGATCCGCCAGGCATCTTCGGCTGGCGACAAGACCATCGGCATCTATTCGGGCGCGCTGGGCTACGGCTATAACGAGGAGATCCTGAAGGCAAACAACCTGCCCGTTCCGTCCTGCTGGAAAGACCTTCTGAAGCCTGAATACAAGGGCCACGTGCAGATGGCGAACCCGAATTCCTCTGGCACCGCCTATACGACGCTGGCCACCATCGTGCAGCTTTTCGGCGAGGACGAGGGTTTCGAGTTCATGAAGGGCCTGCACAAGAACATCAACCAATACACCAAGTCCGGCTCGGCGCCGATCAAGGCCGCGGCTCGAGGCGAGAACACCATCGGCATCGTCTTCATGCACGACGCGGTCAAACAGGCGGTCTCGGGCTTTCCGATCAAGGTCGTCGCCCCCTGCGAGGGCACCGGATACGAGATCGGCTCGATGTCGATCATCAAGGGCGCTCGCAATCTTGAGAACGCAAAGAAGTTCTACGACTGGGCGCTGACGGCCGCGGTGCAATCGCGTGCGCTGGAGGTGAAGGCCTATCAGGTGCCGGCGAACCAAGGCGCTGAAACCTCGCCGTCGGCGCCAGATCTCTCGTCGATCAAGCTGATCGACTACGATTTCGCCAAATACGGCTCGTCCGACGAGCGCAAGCGGCTGTTAAAGAAGTGGGACGACGAGGTGAGCGTCCTTCCTCAGTAAGGTTCTCGCCTTGGACCGCTCGGTCCTCACGTGGCTCCTGATCGGGGCAGCGGGCTTTTGCCTGCTGCCCTGGTATACGTTGGAAGATGGGTTCTGGGGCTTTGAGTGGATCGCCGGCGGCTATCCGTTTGACACCGATTATGCGCCGGGCCTCTTCCTGCTGCTTCAAGGAGAAAAACCGTGGCTCTGGCCGCTGGTGCCGCTTCTGATGGCGCCCCTGGCGACCTGGGGGCGGAGCAAGAATGACGCGGCTTTCCGGACGGTCCTGACCCTTGGCGGCGGGATCGGCTTTGGCTGGCTATTGGCCCAGGGTTTCGCGATCGGCATCCGCGGCTGGCAGTTCGAGACCCTGACCGCCGCTTTCGGTGACCTGGGCGACCGCCAATTCGGGATGGGTTATGGCGCCATTCTGGTGGCGCTTTCACTCCTTTTCGCCTTCACCCACGGACTGGCAGCGCGTGGCGCGGTAAATGGAGACGTGTTTGTCGTAAGCGCCATCGGGTTCGTCGTCGCGCTGATCGGCATCTTCATCTTCTACCCAATCAGCCAGATCCTGGTCAGCGCGGTGCAGGACGACACGGGCGGTTGGGCGGTGCCGCTGTTCTTTCAGAAGATGGCGGACCGCAAGATCTGGGGGCTCGACTGCATCGCCGGCCGGATCAGCTGCGGGGTGGCGTGGAACTCGCTGTTCCTGGCGATTCTGGTGGGCGCGCTGACAACGCTGCTTGGCCTCGTTTTTGCGCTGGCCGCGACGCGGACCGGCTTGAAGTGGACCCGTGCGCTGAAGGCGCTGACGGTGCTGCCGATCATCACGCCACCCTTCGTGATCGGGCTTTCAATCATCCTGCTCTTCGGCCTGTCGGGCACGGTTACGACGGCGGTCGCCGATCTGTTGGGCGTCCAGCCGACCCGATGGGTCTATGGCTTGCCGGGGGTGCTGATCGCGCAGACACTGAGTTTCACGCCGATCGCTTTCCTGGTGCTGATCGGCGTGGTCGAGGGGGTATCGCCGTCCCTGGAAGAGGCGGCCCAGACCCTGCGGGCCGATCGTTGGCGCACCTTCCGGACGGTTTCGCTGCCCTTGATGCGGCCCGGGCTGGCCAACGCTTTCCTGCTCGGCTTCATCGAGAGCATGGCGGACTTCGGCAATCCGTTGGTTCTGGGCGGAAACTACGATGTGCTCTCGACCGAGATCTTCTTCGCCATCGTCGGTGCTCAGAACGACCAGGGCCGCGCGGCGGTGTTGGCGATCGTGCTTCTGGTGTTCACGCTCGCCGCTTTTTGGGCCCAGCAACGCTGGCTGGGACGTAAATCATATGCGACGCTGACCGGAAAAGGCGACGCGGGACTGCACCCGATCTTGCCCAACCGGCTGAGATGGTTGGTCTTTGCGGTGGCCGGTGCCTGGGGCCTTTTCACCCTCGTGATCTACGGGATGATCGTCTATGGCAGCTTTGTTGAGGTTTGGGGGCTGAACAACTCGCTGACGTTCAAGCACTATGTCACCGCCTTCTCGGTCGGCGTGAACGAGCACGGGATACATTGGTCGGGATCTGCCTGGGACAGCTTCTGGACCACCGTGCAGATCGCCGCGATCTCGGCGCCGCTGACTGCTGCGGTGGGCCTGGTCACCGCCTATCTGCTGGTGCGCCAGCGCTTTGCCGGCAAGCGGGTCTTCGAGTTTGGCACCATGCTAAGCTTTGCGATCCCGGGCACGGTTATTGGGGTCAGCTATATCCTTGCCTTCAACGTACCGCCCTTCGAGCTGACCGGCACCGGCGCGATCCTGGTGCTGAGCTTCGTCTTCCGCAACATGCCGGTCGGCGTGCGCGCGGGCGTTGCCGCGATGGCGCAGTTGGATCAAAGCTTGGACGAGGCCTCACTGACCCTGCGCGCCAATACCTGGCGCACGTTCCGGCGGGTGATCCTTCCGCTCCTGCGCCCGGCAATTCTGGCCGCTCTGGTCTTCAGCTTCGTGCGCGCCATGACCGCGATCAGCGCCGTCATCTTCCTGGTCAGCGCCGAATACGACATGGCGACCAGCTACATCATTGGCCGGGTCGAGAACAACGATTACGGGCTTGCCATCGCCTATTCCACGGTTTTGATCCTTGTGATGCTGAGCGCGGTGGCCCTGTTGCAGCTTTTGGTCAGCGAGCGGCGGCTGGGACGGCGAACGCCAACCGGTGGCGAAGCGGCCATGGTGCGGGGAGGATAGGCATTGGGCATCCGCGGCAATGCAGCATCGGTAACCTTCGAGGGGGTCTCGAAGGTCTATGGCAGTGGTG
>JAOTXT010000136.1 GCA_029862205.1 Paracoccaceae bacterium | reverse complement strand
GAAATAGAATCAACGGGTAGTCTGCTTCTGCCACGTATGATCGGCGCGACGGCGATCATCCACCTGCTTTCAGGTGACCTGCCCCAGGCGAGATTCGAGGCCCGGCGGATGCGCGAAACGGCGATACCGAACGAGTCCGTGCTGAATGTTTCCTGGGCCCATTACCTGGAGGGATTGGGGGACTTGCACTGCATGGATCTTGACTCGGCGCTCGATCATTTCGCAGCCGGCAGCGAGCATCCTCGCTCGACCGATGCGCGCGCGGCCGTTGACGCGCTGGCGGGTCTCGCGTTGACGCAACAGTTGACGCAACGAACGGCAGCCGCCACTGCAACGGTTCAGCGCGTGATTGACTTTACCTTTGAATTAAACGACCCATTTGCAATCGATGCGGCCCGTTCGTGCCAGGCGCGGATCCAACTGCTCCAGGGTAATCTCGCAGAGGCGTTCAATTGGGCGAAATCGGTCAACGTGCAACTGGATCGGCTTGCCCTGCTCATTTGGCTGGAAGCGGCGCCGATCACTCAGGCGCGGGTGTTGATCGCTTGCGGATCGCCCGCCTGTTTGCAGCAAGCCGCTGAGTTGCTCCAGCAAGTTCGGGATCTGAGCGAGGCGTCCCGGTTTGCGTGCCAGATCATCGAAGTCGCGGTGCTGCAGTCTCTGTTGCTGTACAAGCAGGGCCGCAAAGACTCTGCCCTAATTTCATTGGAACAGGCGGTGGCCATGGCGGCGCCGGGCGGGTGGGTGCGCCCGTTTGCCGAGTTGGGCCGGCCGATGACCGAATTGCTCGCCCAACTCGCCGTCGAAGGTGCAGAGGAAGACCTCGTCCAGCGGGTGCTGGCGAGCAACGATACAAGCGATATGCTTTCATCGACGAATGAAATCCGCGGAGCAACGCCATCGCCCGCGCCGGCAACGGCCGTTCAGGCATCGGCTGCGCGAGCCGGCCGGCCGCCGGATGCGCTCACCAACCGCGAGCTCGATATCCTCGAGCTGTTGGTGCGGCGTTTCCAGAACAAGGAAATCGCGGCCAAGCTGTTCATCTCCACGCACACCGTGAACTATCACCTCAAACACATCTTCCAAAAGCTCGGCGTCAGCAATCGCCGCCAGGCGGTGACGAAAGCGGCCAAGATTGGAATCCTGCCGCCGGCGTAACCGTCGCGGCTGCGCCTGTTCCTTAACTCGTTCCTCATTTCCCCCTTATTTCCCCCTCATCTTTAGTGATCCGCCGGCCTGCGGCGGGAGGCACACTGCGAGCTCGATGACGACATAGCGAGCTTCCGGCGGATCTTCCGTAGCGACAATAATTTTGCAGCGCCCTGAGCGGAAAGTGGTAATGAAAACAAAGATACCGATCATAACGATCGCGGCCTTTGGATGGCTGACGTTGATTCTGTTCTCGAGCCTGGCCCGGGCCCAGTTACTCGGCCACAACATCACCGGCGACTTCGGCCTGACGTCGGGGAGCCAGCCGGAGCCCGGCACGTATCTCTCGGCGCTGTACTGGGGCTACCGCGGCGACACGCTCCGGGACCGCGACGGCAACTCCGTCGGCATCGACCCCGAAAGGAGGGGATCTTTAGACGTGAACGGTTACGGCCTTGGCCTGTGGCACGTGACCGACCGCAAGATCTTCGGCGGTAATTACAGCTTCATGATCTGGCCGGCGTTTACCGACAACAACCTGGAGGCCCCCATCCTCGACCTCAATCAAAGTACCAATACCGGGTTCACCGACCTGTACATCCAGCCGGTCAACCTGGGTTGGCACACCGACCGGGCGGATTACACCGCCGGCATCGGTGTCTTCGCCCCCACCGGGAGGTATGAGGCGGGCGCCGACGACAACCTGGGCCTCGGCATGTGGAGCTTCGAGCTGTTCGCCGGCGCGACGATCTACCTGGATCAAGCGCGCACCTGGAATTTCGCCACCACGGCATTCTACGAGATGCACAGCGAGAAGAAGGACACCGATGTTCGAGTCGGGGACATCCTGACCCTGGAGGGCGGCCTCGGCAAGTCCTTCATGGACGGGGCCTTGAACGTGGGCGCCGCCTATTACGCCCAGTGGAAAATCACCGACGACGACTTCGGTGCCGACATCGACCTGCTGCCGCCCGGATTCACAACCGCCAAGAACCGTGGCTTCGGCGTGGGTCCGGAAATCAACATTCCGCTCGCGTCGAAGAGCAAGCTGTGGGGTTTTCTCAACGCCCGCTACTTCTGGGAGTCCGGCAACCGCAGCACGCTGGAAGGCGAGACGTTCGTGCTCACGCTGACCTTGCCGATCCCGAGCGTCCCGTTGCAATAGCGGCTTCGGAAAACTAACCAAATTGGGGGCCAAATTGACAAGCAAAACCAGTTTCGATCTCGATTTTGGCGGCCCTACGGACTATCGAATTGTAGTCCAGGGCACCTTGGGTAAGGAGTGGAGCGACCGGCTGGCCGGCATGGAAATCACCGCTATCAACCGGGGGACGAACGCGGCGCACACGGAACTGCGCGGGTTCGTCCAGGATCAGGCGGAGTTGAGCGGTGTACTCGAATCGCTGTACGAGCTGCACCTGCCAATCGTCAAAATCGAGCAAGTGGATGGAAACAGATGACATCGCAACAAAGCATCTTGAGCCCGCAAGACGCCCGCTCCGGCATTCGCCAATGCCGGAGAGCGAGTGCGACTACTCATTTCCCACTCATTATTGGGGATTTGGTCGCGGCCTCGACAAAGGAAACTACATACCTGATGCAGCCTTATCTATTGAAAGGAGAAACGAAATGAAAATCAAAACCATGTTGATCCCGGTCCTGGCTGGAGTGGCGGTGACCACGCTCGCCGCCTCGGCCTGGGCTGAAACCTCCCAGATGAAATATTCGACCGACATCCCGACGAATGTCGTAACGCCCGACAAGATGGAAACGCGCATCGGAACTCTGGAGTTCGTCGACGGCGTTCCCACGGCGGAAACAGCAGAGAAGATCTGGGATAACCAGGATTTCTCGCGTGCCGTGGAATCCATGATCATGACCACCCCGACCGCCTCGCTGCAGGGATTCCGCAGGGGTATCCAGAAGTGGGGGCCGGACAACGAGACCATGATCTACTGGCATGGACGGCTGGATTCCAAGGGCCTGCTCCTGACCGGCAACACGACCGTGGTGTATGGCTTCATGTGGATCGACCTGAAGGACGGTCCCATGGTGATGGAGACCCCGCCCAACGTGCTCGGCATCATCGACGACGCCTGGTTCCATTACCTCACCGACTTCGGCAACGCCGGTCCGGACAAGGGCAAGGGGGGCAAATTCCTGCTCGTGCCGCCGGATCACGAGGGTGAGATTCCCGACGGCTACATCGTCAGGAAGTCGAAGACCTACGGCCACTGGCTGGCCATTCGCGGGTTCATGGAAAACTTCGAGCCGGACCCCGTGGTCAAGAACATGAAGGACCACTTCCGCCTCTATCCGCTGGGCAGTGCGCCCAAGGAAGTCAACTGGGTCAACGTGGCCATGGAAGACTTCAATACCCTGCATGCGCAGGACATTACCTTCTACGAGGAAGTCAACACCACCGTTCAGGAAGAGCCTAACTCGGCAGAGAGCCCTGAGATTCTG
>JAOTXT010000135.1 GCA_029862205.1 Paracoccaceae bacterium | reverse complement strand
TCAAACCAGACAATCCTCTCACAATGCCTGGTTCAAAAAAGGCCGGTCAGGTCACGGCGATCTGATGAAGGATCAGCAAGCCAGCGACGATGTTCCGGGTTGTCCGCGCCTTCTCGACACCCTGCGCGGCCGCGAGGTTGAGCCACATGTGCGCGGAAACGAGGTCCTGCGGCGCGCCGCGCCAATTGCGAAACAGAATTGATCCCATCTGGTAGGAATAGGCTCTGGAGGAGCGCCCGCTTCCACTGGTGGATCATCGTCGGGTGAATGCCAAATCGGGTCGCCAGCTCAGGCGCCGTGTGTTCGCCCTTCAGAGCCTCAAACGCTACTCGAGCTTAAGATTCGGGATTGTGTTTCTTGCGTTTCGACATCGCTGATCTCCTCTTCTTCGAAAACTGGCAGACAGATTTTGGTAGCTTACGTCACTGCCCGATTTCCAGGGAGCAGCTTAAACGGCCTAGTCTGAACTATCGACCTGTCCGGGACTGGTACGCCTGCCCTGGTAATTTTTCGCTTCACAGAATTCACGATTGCAGTTATTGCAATAATGCCAAGTCCGAGCACGACTCGTGGGGCTGGTAATTCTTAAAGAACGCGTTGGAACCTCTCGGCTATTTCTGCACGGAGGCCGACGGTTTTAGGAGGCCCCATGAATTGGAACGCTATCAAAGCGCGGCTGACGTAGTTCAGTCATTACGACCACAATATCCGGTCTTTTGCCAACGTCCCTTCGCTGCCGAGCGGGCCGGGCGCTGGTTCAGCACGCATTTTCCCGGCAAGAGCTTTTATGCCGTGAAAGCAAACCCGGCGCCCTGGTTAGTCGCCGCGCTGCAGGCCGGCGGCATTGAACATTTCGACGTAGCCTCGATCAAGGAAGCCCGGCTGGCGCGGGAGCTGGTGCCCATGGCCACGCTCGGCTTCATGCACCCGGTTAAATCAACCGAGGCTATCGCTGAAGCGTATTTCGACCTTGGCGTGCGAATTTTCGCGCTGGATAGCGAGGCGGAGCTGGAAAAGATCATCGCGGGCACGTCCGGCGCCCGCGATCTGACACTTTGCGTGCGGTTGCACGTGCCGAGTGGCTTATCGAAAATTCCGCTGACGCTAAAATTCGGCATTCAGGACGGCGAGGCGGCCGTTCTTATGCGCAGGTCACGTCAGGTCGCTGCGCGTCTCGGCGTCTGTTTCCACGTCGGCAGTCAGACGATGGCCCCGTCCGTTTTCACGATGGCGCTGGAGACGGTGCAGCGGGCAATCGTTCGCTCTGGCGTGATCGTCGATGTGCTCGATGTTGGCGGCGGCTTCCCGTCTGTCTATCCCGGTATGGCGCCGCCACCGCTTGAATTCTTTGTCCAGGAGATCGAGCGGTGCTTCGAGACCACCATGCTGGTGGCGGAGAATTGCGAGCTTTGGTGCGAGCCGGGCAGGGCGTTGTCAGCGGAAGCCGCGTCGCTGATCGTCCGCGTCGAGCATCGCACGGGCGACTGTCTTCATATCAACGATGGCGTTTTCGGCGCATTGTTCGATGCCGGTCCTCTCGGCTGGCGCTATCCGGTGAGGCAACTCGGCGCGACGGGAGGTGCTGTCTCCCAAGCGGCCTACAGTTTCTATGGACCGACCTGCGACGATTTCGACGTGATGCGGGGTCCGTTCATGTTGCCGGAAAACATCCGGCCCGGCGACTATATCGAAGTCGGTATGCTGGGGGCCTATAGCGCGACAATGCGGACCGATTTCAACGGTTTTGGGACCCATCAGAATGTCGAGGTCGCGGACATGCCGATGTTCACGCAATTCGGCCTGGCCCAGGCGGTCGCCGCATCAAGTAGGTGAGGAGAAGAGAATTGCCCGACAACATCCCGTCTGACAACCGGAAGGCCGCGCTGCTTTCCCGGGAAGTCACCCATATCGACATTACGTCTTTCGACGCCAGGCCGATCGTGTCGGCGATGGAGAAGATGTCGTTTTCCTCGCGCGACCTTGGCCGCGCCACAGAGATCTATAACAACATGCTCGCCGACAAGAACTGCACGATCATGCTGACCCTTGCCGGGTCAACCTCGGCCGGCGGGTGCATGGATCTCTACACCGACCTGTTGCGCTACAATATGGTCGATTGTGTCGTTGCAACGGGAGCGTCCATCGTCGACATGGATTTCTTCGAAGGCCTTGGTTTCAAACACTATCACGCCGGCGAGCAAATCGACGACGACTCCCTGCGCCGCCTTGGCATCGACCGCATCTATGACACCTATATAGACGAGGAAGACCTCAAGGCCTGCGATAACGCAATTACAGAAATTGCGGACCAAATGCCGGCCGGAGTTTATTCTTCACGCGCCTTCATCGACAAAATGGGACGCTATCTCCGCGACAATGGGAAGAAGGAGAACAGCCTCGTCAAACTCGCCGTTGAGCGTAACGTACCAATTTTCTGTCCCGCCTTTTCCGATTCTTCCGCCGGTTTCGGGCTGGTGAAGCATCAAAGCAAACGCATCGCCCGGAAAGAGCCGTATGTCTCGATCGACTCGGTCGCTGATTTCCGGGAGTTGACGGAAATCAAGATCAAAGCTGGCACTACCGGCCTGTTGATGATCGGCGGCGGCGTGCCCAAGAATTTCGCCCAAGACACGGTCGTCTGCGCCGAAATCCTTGGCCAGGACGATGTCGAGATGCACAAATACGCCGTGCAAATCACCGTTTCCGATGTGCGCGACGGAGCGTGCTCCTCCTCGACATTGAAGGAGGCCTGCTCCTGGGGAAAGGTATCGCTGGTTCAGGAGCAGATGGTATTCGCGGAAGCGACGACCGCACTGCCCCTGCTCGCCTCGGACGCCTATCATCGCGGCGCTTGGCGCGATCGCCCGGAGCACCGGCTTTCTTCCCTGTTCAACGATGGCTAGCGGCATCCTGAAACCTGAAGCGGGTTATCTCGGTCTGACGCGGGATGTGGCGGCTCCTGCCGATGCGCCGAAGGCTGTCATTATTCCATTCGGTCTGGAGCGCACGGTCTCCTGGCGCGGCGGCACGGCGAAAGGTCCGGCGGCGATTATCGGGGCCTCGCATCAGGTGGAACTGTTCGACGAAGAACTGTGGTGCGAGCCGAGCCGGTCGATCCGCATTGAAACCTTGGCGGAACCGCGCCTGCCAGACACCGTCGAGGACGCGCTCGCCCTGCTGGCGGAGATAACTGGCGCGGCACTTGCGGACGGCGCGTTCCCCCTTGTCCTCGGCGGCGAGCATTCTCTCACACCGGGCGCCATACGGCCGTTCCTTCAAAAGTGGCCCGATCTCGCACTGCTCCATTTCGACGCCCACGCCGATCTGCGCGACGGCTATGAGGGCGAGCCGTATAGCCACGCCGCCGCGGTCCGTCGCTGCATGGACGCCCCCCAGCTGGAGGTGGTTTCCATAGGCGTCCGCAACATTTCGGTTGAAGAGATCCCGTTTCTCGAAGAGAACCGCCACCGCCTTCATATCCACTGGGCGAAGGATAGGAGCGCTTGGCGCATCGACGAAATTCTGGCGCCTCTGATAGACCGCCCGGTCTACATCACATTCGATCTCGACGGTTTCGACGCTAGCCTGATGCTCGCAACCGGCACGCCCGAGCCTGGTGGTTTTTTCTGG
>JAOTXT010000028.1 GCA_029862205.1 Paracoccaceae bacterium | reverse complement strand
CTTCGATCCCCCCTCAGAAGGGCCGCTGATACTCTCGGCCGAGGAAGAGGTGGTCTTTTTGTCGCTGTGACGGAGTGGTCCTCACGGCTCGACATCGCGTCCCGGCGGGCGTATCAAAACGCCCATAAGCACGAGGATTGATGTCCATGACGGAAACAACGGCGGCAGAGACGGCGGCGCCGGAGGAAATGGACCCCGACCGCACGCCCCCCGACGGCACGGCCCCCGACGGAACTGCCCCGCCCGCCAAACGCAAACGCCCGCCCAAGCCGCAAACCCTGAAACGGCCGATGCGCAAGCGCGTCAAGCGCTATGGCAAGCAACTGACCCGTTGGATTGCGGCTTATCAGGGGCGCCAAGGTCTGGTGCCGGACACGCCGTTCGTCGACCCTGCCCACTTCCCCTTCCTGAAAGAGTTCGAGGAAAGGTGGGAGGAGATCCTTCCCGAGGTCAAGGAAGTGCTCAAATTCCGCGAGCATATCCCCGGATTCCAGGATGTCTCTCCGGACCAATACCGGATCGCGACCGCGGATAATTGGAAGACCTTCTTCCTCTATGGCTTCGGCAACCCGCTGCCCAAGAACTGTGCCCAAGCGCCGGTCACCGCATCGATCATCGCAAAGGTGCCGAAGGTGCACACGGCCTGGTTCTCGATCCTGGCACCCGGCTACCACATCCCGCCCCATACCGGCGTTACCAAGGGAATCCTGAGGGCGCATATGGGCCTGATCATCCCGGAGGCGCGCGACGATTGCCGCATCCGGGTCGGCGACGAATGGAAAAGCTGGGCTCCCGGCAAGATCTTCGTGATCGACGATACGTATGAGCACGAGGTCAAAAACGAGACCGACGAGGAACGGGTCGTCCTTCTCCTGGACTTCAACCGCCCCATGCGGCTGGGCGGTCGGATCGCCAACTGGCTGTTGATGAAGGCGATCAAGCTGACCGCCTTCTATCAGGAGCCCAAGAAGAACCTTCTGGACTACGAAGCCAGGTTCGAGGCCGCGGCCAAGCGGGCCAACGAAAATCTGGAGAAGCTGGGCGACCTTTGATGGCGTCCGGATTGGCGGCTGGCCTGCGGAGCCTGATCGAGGGCGAGCTTGACCGTGATCCCGGTCCGCGTGCCCGGGCCATGGCCGAGAAACTGGCCGCCCGGCCTGGCGTTGCCGCAGTTCTTTTCTATGGCGCCCAGATGCGCGATGAGGCGGCGGGGGGCGGCGGCGGCCCGCTCGACTTCTATCTCCTGACCGACAGCAACATCGCCTACCACGGCGCCGGCCTGTCAGCGGCCGCAAACTACCTGCTGCCGCCCAATGTCTATTACGAGCGGATCGACGAGAGCCCGCCGATCGAGGCCAAGGTGGCGGTGGCGACCCTGGCCGCCTTCCGCGCGCGGATGCGGCCGGACGCGCTGGATACCACCTTCTGGGCAAGGTTCGCGCAGCCGGTCATCCTGGTTTGGTCACGCGGTCCGGCCGAGCGCGAAGCAGTGGTGGATGCGGTCTCGACCGCCGTCGAGACGGCTGCATGGTGGGGGTCACGATTTGCCCCGGCGGAGGCCGACACGGAGGCGTTCTGGAGCGCACTCTTCACCCACACCTACGGCTCGGAACTGCGCGTGGAAAGCGGCGGGCGCGTTCAGCAATTGATGGCGGCCGCGCCCGGGCGTTACCAGCGAATCCACGAATGGCTGGCCGAGGCGGTGGACCAGCCGGAACGACGCCGCGCGGCCACGGCCTGGCGACGGCGCGCGGCTCTGGGCAAGTTCAGGAACCTCGCCCGACTCACCAAGGCCGCCTTCACCTATCGCGGCGGCTTCGCCTATGCATTGTCGAAGGTCGAGCGCCATTCCGGCAAAGCGGTGGAGTTGGCCCCCTGGCAGCGCCGCTGGCCCTGGCTGGCAGCGCCTTTCGTTCTGTGGCGGCTCTGGCGCGAGAAGAGATTGAAATAGCGAACGCCGCCAGCGCTTGGTCGCCGGTTCTCCGGGAAAGCCAGATGCCCGGACAACCGGTCATCAGGTCGCGAAATGGCTCAATCTTGCCGTTCATCATTGCCCGCTCGAACTGGGGCTACGCGGACGAAGCCGCCATTTGAGCAAATTATTTTTGTCCGGTTCGATCCCGATTGCTGCCATTGAGGCTTAGTCAAGAAAGCGCCAACATTGAACATCCGTCGTCGGATGCTCGAAGCTCTGCGGTTCAAGAAGAGCGGATAAATCCCACGGCGACAGTCCCCGCGAACTTGCACCACCGACCAGCACCCGGCTTCCCGATTCATGCTTCGGCCGTTCTGAGTGGGCCAACCTAACACAATAGGGGTAACGTGTGCATGGACCGGCGTGGCGGCACCACGATTGTTGAACAACTCGCAACCTCGGCCGCAAGATGAGCGTCGTCGAACAGCATCTCAACCGGTGCTCGGCCGGAACCCGGTTGACACCGGATCGCCCGCTCAGAAGACTGCCCGAGAGATTGCTTTTTTTGAGGCCGGTAGGTCGGGGCAATGATTCAGATTAGTCGACCGACGCTAATGGAGGGCTGCCTTGAGAGGTTCGGAACCAAGCGCGGATGCGGCGGCGCTCAATCGTTCAGGCATACTGGCGATCCAGCGGGGCCAGCTCGCCGAGGGGCGGGCCATGCTTGAGGCAGCCGCCGCCAAGCAACCGACGTCGGCGCAATACTTGGCCGATCTGGCCCAGGTCCACCTCATGACCGGCGAGGAGGCGGCGGCCATCAAGACCTACCAGCGCTGTCTAAAAAACGATCCGGGTCTTGTCCCAGCCTTGCTTAACCTGGGTATCTTAATGCTTCGGGCCTTCCGGATCGAGGAGGCGGGCGACTATTTCCAAAAAGCCGTCGATGCCGACTCCGGCTTGGTCGACGCCCATGCTGGATTGGGCGTGGTCCGCCAGCGCCAAAAACGCTTGGCCGAGGCGATCACTGCCTTTGAACAGGCGGCATCACTGGCCCCGCGGGACCCGGAAATCTGCTCGAATCTGGCCGGCGCACTGCACGAGATCGGAGAGTCGGAAAAAGCCATAGATCGTTTTCAGAAAGCCATAAAGCTGGCACCGAAGCAGGCGTCGTTGCACAGGCATCTGGGCGTTATCCTGCACGAGACAGATGGCGCGCAAGCTGGACTGCCACACTATGACGAAGCGTTGCGGCTTTTGCCCGGGGATGCCCGCACGCTCGCCGCCAAGGGTTCGGCGCTGGTCGCGCTCGGCCGGCGGGAGGAAGCGGCACGGATTATCGATCATGATGCCTTGATAGCCACGAGGCAGTTCACGGCGGCACCCGGTTATGGCGACATGTCCATTTTCAACCGCGCGCTCGCGGATCACGCGACCGGGCATCCAAGCCTGATGGCGGAACCGTTGGGTAGGACCACACGGGGGGGTGGCCAGACGGGCCAGTTGATAGGCCCCACCGAAGGCCCAATTGCCGTGTTGGAGAGCCTGATCCGAGGTGCTATCGACGATTATTTCGCCGACCAGACTCGCGCCCAACACCCCTATTGCCCACGCCGCTCGACGGCTGGCCGCCTGGACGCATGGGCGACCGTGCTGGATCGCGGCGGCTATCAGGATTCACACAACCATCCTAGCGGCGTGCTCAGCGGGGTTTATTACGTCCAGCTACCGGAAAACGGCGACTCCGGCGCCATCGAGTTCGGACGGCCGGCGCCCCCGTTCACCTCGCCGTCTGAGCCCGAAGTGATGTTGATTCGCCCTCAACCCGGTCTTCTGGTGCTGTTTCCCTCATTCTTTTGGCATCGCACTATCCCCTTCCAAAGCGACGGCAAGCGAATCTCCATCGCCTTCGACTTGATCGTGGGAAGATGAAGCGGACATGGTAGGTGCCGCTGAAGCCAAAGTCGGACTACATCCGCGACGACACCACTATTCTCGACAATTCCTTCGGCGAACGCCTCCTCACCCACCTGGTCTAGCCGGGTTGGCCGCACCAGCTCCCCGGCCCTGGTACCGCACCGGGCCTGGATTTCTCCTCCATTGCCGATCAGAGCTGCAACGGGTCAGGAATACACGTAGCGCGCACTCACCGAACGCCCCGATTGCCCAAGATAACTTCCGTTCGAACGCGGCGCAGCGTTGTGCAGTTTGTGCTCAAAATTTGAACTCGCGGCGGTTTCAACGAGTGACCTGAAATGGCACGAAGCCGCCCTCGCCTACGAATGTCCGGAGCCGGTCGCGGCGGGGATGGCCGCGCTCCCTGCGTCAGGCGTCGGCCGGAAACCGCGCTAATCCGCCATCTCGTAGACGCCCGCCAGGAAGTTGTCCTTCGCTTTCGAGCGGCTGAGCTTGCCAGACGACGTTCGCGGCAGCGCGCCCGGCGCCGATAGAGCCACGCGGGCTTCGATCCCCACGGTCTTGCGCACCACCGCCTGGACCGCCTGGCGCAGCGCCTCACGCTCGGCCAGATCCCGGCGGCGGCATTCAATCACCAGGCCGATCCGATGGTCATCCGCGGCCTCGTCCCCCTCATCGGTCAATTGGAAGGCGGCAACGCTTCCCTCCTTGGCGCCATCGACGGTCGACTCGATCGACCACTCGATGTCCTGCGGCCAGATGTTGCGGCCGTTGACGATGATCAGGTCCTTGACCCGGCCGGTCACGACGATCTCGCCGTCACGCATGTAGCCCAGATCGCCGGTGTCAAGCCAACCATCCGGCGACAGAACCCGCGCGGTCTCTTCCGGGTTGCCGTAATAGCCCTGCATCAGGCTGGGGCCGCGCGTGAATATCTGGCCCACCTGGCCATCGGGGAGGCATTGGCCGTCCTCGCCGCGCACCTCCAGGTCGTGGTCCGGCAGCGGGCGGCCGCAAATGGCGAAGTCCCGACTCCGCGCGCCGATGGCCGGAGGCACGGCGATCCCCTCGTCGCGCAGGCGGTCGATATCGACGCTTTCTGTCCGCGCGCCCGCGCCGATCCGCGCGAATGACAAGCCCAGCGCCGCCTCGGCCATGCCATAACTCGGCAGAAACGCCCTGGCATCGAAACCGTGCGGCGCGAAGACCCGGTCGAAATTCCGCAAGTTCGTCGTCTTGATGATATCGCCGCCGATCCCAGCGACCCGCCAGGCAGAAAGATCCAGCGTATCGGAATGGCGGGCGCGGCGCGCCGCCAAATCATAGCCGAACGACGGCGAGTAGCTCAGCGTACCCCGGTTGCGGCTGATCAACTCGACCCAGATGCCGGGGCGGAGGATGAAATCGCGCGTCGTCAGAAAATCCGCCGACAGCTGACAGGCGATCGGCACCATGACACAGCCGACCAGGCCCATATCGTGGTAATAAGGCAGCCAGCTGACCCCGCGATCGCCTTCACGCACCTGCAGGCCGAACTGCGCCATCGCGCGGATGTTCGCCATCATCGCGCCGTGGGTTACTGCGACGCCCTTCGGAAAGCTGGTCGTGCCCGACGAGAATTGCAGATAAGCGATCTCGTTCGCGTTCGGCTGGCCGTCCGGCAGGCCGCGCGCCGAGTCGTTCTCCAGATCGCCGGCCGTGCCGACGAAGTTCAGGGATCGGTCGGACAGGGATTCGGAAATCCAGTCGCGGAACATCCTCGGCGCAATCGCGGCCGAGATCTGCGCCACATCGGCGATCCGACGCAACTGCTCGCCATAGGCCAGGCGCGAGCCGAAGGCGCTGGGCAACGGCACCGGACACGGCACCAGTTTCGCATAAAGACAGCCCATCAGGGCGCGCGAGAAATCCGCCTCGGTCTCTGCGACAATCGCAACACGGTCGCCGGTCTCGAGCCCTCGTGCCAGCAACTGCGCACCCAGCAGCCGGGCGTCCTCGCGCATCTGTCCCCAGGTGATCAGGTCGGCCAGCTCGCCCCGCGCCGTATAAAAATTCATGCCGCCGGCGCCGCCGGCAGCATAGTCGAGCGCATCGGTCAGATTGGCGAAGTCGCCAAGCCGTCTCGCGATGCCGTTATCGGTGGGCGTCGGCGTCAGCGCCGGCATCTCTCTGCCCTATCCCTCGGTTCGTACCGGACGTCCACTCTGGGACATGTCAATTTTACGTGGCGGATAGCACTTGTCCGGCTCCGAATAAAGCCCCATACCCCGATTTGACACCCATTCGGCCTGCGGCATCACGGCACCCTGCGCCTGGAACATCCCCAGAACAGAACTGCGGTACAATTCCTTCAAATCCTGGATCTCCGGCGGTCGCGGGCTCGGTTTCCCTTGCCGCGCGGGCCATTAAGCCGCCATAAGCGGCGCCGAAGCCGATGCAATCCGGACACAGCGCCGGACACGGCGCCAGAGACAGCGCAAGACACAGCCAAGACTCTACGGGAAGTCGCGCTTTGCAAAAGATCCTGACGCTCTTCTTCCAGGCCAAGGGCACACGCCCTGTCATCGTGCTGTTATGCCTGCTGCTGGGCGGCTTGGCCGAAGGGTTGGGGCTGGCGAGCCTGCTGCCGGTCCTGTCCATCGCGATCGACGGCGAAGGTGCGGCCGAGGGCAGTTCGGCGGCGCTGTTCACGGATGCGCTGTCGTCCGTCGGCCTGCCAACCACGCTGGGTTTTCTCGTCGCGTTCTTCATCACCGGGATCGTCGTCAAGAACCTCTTGATCCTGGCGGCCATGACTTATGTGGGATATTCGGTCGCGCATGTGGCGACGGGGTTGCGGCGCGACCTGGTCGACAACCTGCTGAACGTGCGCTGGGGCTATTTCACCCAGCAGCCGCTCGGCCGGATCACCAATTCGCTCAGCGTCGACGCGACCCGCGCGGGCCAAGCCTATCTCTCGGCGGCGAATTTCCTTGTGAATGCGATCCAGGCGACCGTCTACGCGGTCGTCGCGATGTTCGTTTCATGGAAGGTGGCGCTGGTGGCCCTGGCCGTGGGCGGCGCGATCGCGGCCTTCCTCAGCTTCCTCGTGCGCTCGGCCAAGCGGGCGGGCCGGCGTCAGACAAGCTATACATCTGACTTCATCACCTATCTCTCGGACGCGCTCAACAACATCAAACCGCTCAAGGCGATGGCGCGTCAGGAGAGCTTCGCGCGCCTCATCGACAAGAACATAGTCGGCCTGCGCCGCGCCCTGCGCCGCCAGGTCGTCGCCAAGCAAGCACTGAAAAACCTGGACGAGATCCTCAACGTTGTCTTTCTAGGTATCGGCCTCTTGGCGGCGATCGTCTACTGGAAGGTGCCGGCCGCCGAGTTGGCGATCATCGCGATCCTGTTGATCCAGCTCGTCAATTCGATCGGCCGTATCCAGAAGGAATACCAGAACGCCGCGATCTTCGAGAGCGCCTATTTCAACGTCCAGGACCAGATCGCCGAAAGCGGCGCCGAGCGCGAGACCGATCAGGGGACCGCTCTGCCGAGCTTCGAGACCGGCTGCGAACTGGTCAATGTCAGCTTTTCGCATCCCCGCACCCCGGTCCTGCGCGATGTCTCACTGGAATTCCCCAAGGGCACGATCACCGTGCTGACCGGCCCGTCGGGCGCCGGCAAGACGACGATCACCGACTTGGTGATCGGCTTCCTCACCCCGGATAGCGGCCAGGTCCTGGTCGATGGCCGGCCCTTGCAGGACTACGCGCTGAAGCCCTGGCGGGCGATGATCGGCTATGTGCCGCAGGAACTGGTTCTGTTCCATGATTCGATCTTCGCCAATATCGCGCTCGGCAACCCCGAGATCGGCGAGGACGAGGTCCGCGCCGCGCTCCAGGCCGCCGGCGCGCTCGATTTCGTCGAGGCCATGCCGGAGGGTATGCACACCGAGGTGGGCGAAAAGGGAACCAAGATCTCGGGCGGACAGCGCCAGCGCATCGCATTGGCCCGCGCGCTGGTCACGAACCCGAAACTGCTCATCCTCGACGAGGTGACCAGCGCGCTCGACCCCGACACCGAACGCGCGATCGTCGAAAACATCCGCTCGCTCGCGCACAATGCCACGGTGATCGCCATCACGCACCGCGCGGCAATGCTCGATATCGCGGATCAGGTCTTCGAGCTGATCGACGGCCAAGTCGTGGCGACCAGCAAGGGCCAGCCGGTCAGCAGCGCGGTTTAAGCGGCGGTGTAGGGCGGGGTTTCACCCCGCCGATTGGACCTGGCGGAATAAATCCCGCCGCACGACGCCCAGCCGACCCCGTAGGGTGGAACTTGTTCCACCATTCACCCTTGCGCGTCCGTCGTTTGGTGGATCAAGATCCACCCTATGGTGCCTGGACAGATCCGAACGATCGGCCGTGCGTCACCATTCACCCAAGCGATCGGATCAGGACGCCAGGCGGTCCACCGGAGAGCCGATCGCGGCCAGGACCTCGTCGACACCAGGTGCCGTTTCGAGCTTTTCCAGCGCGTCGTGGCGCAGGTGATCGCTGGCCATTTCGCGCTCGATCATCGCCCGGTCGATCTGACCGGTATCGACGCATTCCTTCATCATCGCGAAGAAAAACGCCTCTTGGCGTGCGTCCGGATGCGCCTTGTAGCGCCCCGGCAGCTTGATCGAGGCCATCGGCAGGAACTTGCCGATAAACGGCACCCGGTTGGTGAAATCGATCGGCAGGCCGGTCTTCCAGGGCTGGGTGCGCCGCTTGGTGTTGTGCAAGAGCCGCGTCTCGGGCGTCAGACGGTCGAAATCGTTCCAGTGATCCTCGAGGAAGCCGATCGAGCCCTTCGGCTCGGTGGTCAGCAGCATCCAGTCCTCATAGTCGAGCTCACCCTGGAACAGCTGCTCGAACTGCACCTCGACGTCCCAATGTGTCAGCTTCGCGCAGTCCAGCAGCATCACACTCGAGGCGATATAGTCGCTGCGGTTGTTGTGCCCGGCGCGCGGGCGGGCACAGATCGCCTTGCCCTGCATGTCGTGCTCGAAAAGCTCGTTGATATCGCGCACCGCGAAGATGTCCGGGTCGATGACAATGGCACGGCCCTGATAGCCCATGATCTTCGGCGGCGTGAACCGCAGCGGCGTGAAGGATTGCAGGTCGTCGTTCTCCCAGGCGCGCCAAGTGCCCGCGCGCAGGAACTTCCGGCCCTCATACCCCTCGAAAAAGGGAAAATCCTCGCGGTTGACGATCTGGACGTCAAACGCCTCCGGGTGGACGGAAGTGCGTTTCAGTGAGTGCCGGCCAATGATCGCGCCGGCCATCTGCTTGGCATTGGTGTGGATGAAAACGGTGTTCTTCACGGGCTCTGCTCGTCCTCTTTGGGAGGTGGCCGAAAGTACTCCCAGCGGGGCTCAAAGTCCAGCCGGGGCCGGCGCTTGACAGCGACCGGCAGGCGCGACATTCAGGCGCTGTTAGCCTCTTGGAGCGCCGCTTTGCCCGCAATTTCGCCCGCAATCTCTGTGGTCATGCCGGTCTATAACCGCGCCGACAGCGTCGGGCGGGCGGTAGAGAGCGTGCTGGCGCAGGATTTTACCGATTTCGAACTGATCGTCGTCGATGACGGCTCGACCGACGGCACGCCCGAGGCGGTTGGGGCCACGGGCGACAAGCGGGTGCGGTGCCTCCGCCAGCCCAGCAACATGGGCGGCAATGCGGCGCGCAACCGCGGCGTCCGCGAGGCGCGCGCGCCCTTGGTCGCGTTCATCGACAGCGATGATGCCTACCTGCCGCACAAGCTTGGCTTCCTGGTGCGCTATTTCGCCGAGCACCCGGAAGTCGATGCCCTGGTCGACAGTTTCCGCCTGGACTACCCGCTCGAGAAGGGAAAGCCGCCCGCATCACGGATCAATCCGGTTCTGACCACCAGCCGTGAGGTCGAGGAGGCGGTCTTCGCCCGGCGCCTCTACAAGGCGACCCCGGCCTTCTGCGTGCGGCGCGATGCGCTCATGGAGGTCGGGCTTTTCGACGAGACCCTGAAGCGGCGCCAGGACATGGACCTGATCCTGCGGCTTGCCCGCACGGTCAACTGCGCCTCGACCGACCAGGTGCTGTGGGTCAAGCAGTGGTCGGCGGATTCAATTTCGGCCAAGCAGGAAACCTTTGCGACCGCCGTCATCGAGATGTGCGAACGCCATCCGGATTACCTGACACGGCCCGCGTTCCGCACCGGCCTCGCCCGCGACGTGGCGCGCCACTTCCTGCGCTTGGTGGCTCAGGGCAAGCTCGGCGCCGCGGCGCGCGACTTCCGCCGCTGCGCCTCGTTTTTCGGCGCCGGTACTTTCGCCCGGCTCTGGGGCGCGGGGCTCTGGGAAATGGGCCGGCGCCTGGTCACCAGGCGGGAGGTTTGATCGGCCAAAAGGACGGTCGGGAGCCTACAATAGGGCCTTGCATCGGTTACTTCATTCGGAAATGGTTCCGAAGGGCAACACCAAATAGGAAAAGAAAAACGATCCCAATCAATGCCTGAACAGCTGAAACAAATTCCGAAACGTAATTAAGCGTCTTGAACCCTTCCGATAGAAAAATTCGATTGAAACCCAAAAAGCTAAATACATTAGAAATACTAATAAATAATGATTCAAAAATTCCTCACAATCTATCGCCACCTGTCAGTTCTGCAACAGATTCACTAGAAAACAAAAATATCCATCCGGACCAAGTTGTTATAAATATCACTTTTATTGGACGCCAAATTGACCATCCATATTCAGAAAATGACTCATAAAAATTAGATAAATATCCTGCAACCGTGTTTGGCGCCGCAATACGGCGACATTTTAGCTCAAGGCGCAAAAACCTATGCTCTTCGTGCGTTCTTTTCTGACGGTCCATTTGCAACTTTAGGCGCTCGTAAGCGAGTATGAAATCTTCGGCATCTTCGGGTTCTTGTGGCACGGGCCAATCACTGATGTCTTTCCAGGTCGTGTCTTCATGCAATTCGGACTCAAAATATTTTGGTGGTTGGTTGTAAAAATTACACGAATCAAAGCGAGTAGACCCCAAAAATTTCGTATTTGAGAAATCTATACTTTCAAAAAATTCAGATTTCGTGAAATTCGTTTTATATCCAAACTCTGAAAAGCTGAAATCTGCCGAGGATTTAAATTTTGTTTTACCAAATCCTGCGTATTTAAGGAACGAACATTCGTTAAACCGGCAATAATCTTCAAACGTGGCCCGCATGAAGGAAGCCTGATCTTTAAATTTGGCTTCATTAAATCTTGCAATCGTGAACCTTGTTCTCTTAAAGTCGGCAATATTATGAAATTGTGCCTGTGTGAAGTCGGATGCGCCGCCTATAAAAACTGTGCTGCCAAAATCGGCTTCATCGAAGAAATTAGCAGAATGAAAGTCCGCTGATGCGTGTATTCTTGAGTTTGAAAAATCAGCATATTTCCTAAATTCGCATCGAGCAAATGAAAGTCTATTAAAGAAAATACATGTAGAAAATGTCACAAAACATTCAAACGATGAGTCTTTGATAGAAAGTTGTTCTTTGAATATGTAACCACAACAATTTAAACTATTAATGTATCTAATTCCCGATATTTCGATATTTGCTGGATCTGGATCTACCGAGTTGACATTTGATCTCTCTTTTAACGCATTTTCAATTAACTTGTTTTCTTCACTGTTTAATGGAGCAAGATCGTCGAGATTAAATCCAGGGACCAATTCAGCTTCCGCTCGGATTTTGCCTTTCCATGCATCATTACAATTCTGGAAGACCCAACCATTCCATAACCGGCGGTTTAGCGCGTGAAGCTCCCGGTCGAATTCGTCGCAGGGCTGTTTTCCTGCGGCTGTCATAAGGACAAAATATGGATTTTCCGCGTTTTTATTCATCTGTCGATCGGTTGCGAGGATTTCGATCAATGCACATGGGAAAGAAAATTTTTCAAAGCTAGGGAGAACCCTCTTCGCAGCCTCAGATTCAGGCAGATAATTTCGCGGATCATATGAGGTTGCGTCAACCTGAAACAAAAACATCCCGGCACGATTCAATGCGTCGGGGCGTGGCAGCTCACCAGCCCCTAGAGTGGGCTCTCGCGAGCCCACCGATAAAAAGGCCCGCGTCGATGGTCAGCAGCCGCGAGGTTCGATCGCCCTCCTCGAAAGCCCGTTGCTCGGAAAAGCGCCGGAGCGCGCGCCAACCGTGAATAAAGGGTAAACCGGGGAAATCGCTGTTTAATTCCAGACGCTTACACACCCTCTCACATGTGAGAGCCCGCCGCTCTCACACCCCAATCACCCGCAAACCAGGATGTGAACCCCTCAGCCGTCCGCCAGGATCGGTTGCTGCGTGCCGCCCGAGGGCAGCTCCTCAAAGCTGCGGGTCGCCGCGCTCCACAGCTCGCCAGCGAAGGCCGCGCTGAAGAAGTAGAGCGAATAGGCCATCGCCAGCGGCCGTTTCCAGAGGGCCAGGTCGACCTCGCCGCCCCGGGTCCAAATCCGCAGCCAGGCCCGCCCAACCTTGTTGCCGAAGAAGTAGAAGCAATAGGCCAGGCGGCCGATGCGCGACTTGGTGACCGTGTGGTAGGCCAGCACATCGCGGTCGGTGCCTGTCGTCCAGGCCCGCCAAAACAAGAACTTGCCGCCGGGCTGGGGTGCGTGAATGCACATGGCGTCCGCGGTGCGCACCCATTTGAAGCCTCGGCTGTCGATGTCGCGCAGCCAGAACCCGCAGGCTTTCTTGAAAGCGCCCGGGATCTCCGGGAACGGGTTCGCGCGGAAGAAATCGGTCCGGAAGGCGCAGTTATTGGCGTGGATCTTCTTGCGCTTCAGGGTCTGCTCGCGCTCGCTTGGCAGGTTCATGATCCAGGCCAGCGCCATCATCTTCGAGAGCAGCGTCTCGTCCCAGCCGAGCACGGTGAAGCCGCCAACCGCCATCACCTCCGGGTCCTCGAACGGAGCCAGCAACCCTTCCAGCCAGCCGGGCTTTGGGCCCGCATCGCTGTCCAGCAGCACCACGAAGTCGGTCTTGGTTTGGGCAACGCCGTAATTCTTCAGCTTGTAGTAGGTCAGTCCCGGGGTCGGAACCAGCTCCAGGTCGCAGAGCTCGTGCAGCTTCGGAGCAACGTGATCGATCACGCCGCGGATGGTGGAGTCCTGAACCGCGCCCTGGTCGTAGAGATACATGACCCGTGGCTTCTGTTCGAAGCGGTTGGAAAGACGCTCGAGTTCGTCCTCGAAGGCGGCCATGGCGCTGGCCGCCCACTCGTCATCGACGTCGATCGCGTTCTCCCACTCGATGAGGATCGTCACCGGGGGAAGCGTCCCCTCCTGCGAACCGTTCGTACCACTCATCCTCGTCTCCATTTATCTTGCGGGGCGGCGGCGGTGTCCGCTATGCAAGCCCCATATGCAAGCCCCGTTGCGGCAACCCTTAGACCATGTGAGCGGACCGTTCAAAGTGACGCATGAGCGCACCAGCCCGCCTTTGGTCTGGATACTCGCCGGACGCAGAACCGGGGACAATCTCCAACTCGAAGTCCTGGCGGATGCGCTCGGCTGGCCGCGCGAGGTCAAACGCCTTTCCTACCGCCGCAGCCATTTCACCTGGACGCCATATTATGGCCGGCTGGGTCCGTCAACCGTCCCGCTGACCCGGGAGGCGCTGGAAGGCCTGGTTCCTCCGTGGCCCGACCTGGTGCTATCCGTCGGCTGGCGCAGCGCCCCCGTGGCCCGCTGGGTGGCGCGCCAGGGAGGTGGGCGCAGCGTCGCGATCGGCCGTCCGAGGGCGCCGATTTCCGGCTTCGACCTGGTGCTCAGCCCGCCGCAATACCGGGTGCCGGAGGCCGAGAACCTGGTCAAGCTGCGCGCGCCGCTGACCCGGACGACGCCCGAGCGGTTGGCCCAGGCGGCCGAAGAATGGCACGACCGCCTGGCGCACCTACCACGCCCGCTAATCGGCGCCCTGATCGGCGGCAACGCCTTCCCCTACCGGCTGACCGAGGCGGCGGCGGTGCGGCTCGGCGACCAACTCGACGCGCTGGCGCGGGCGCGCGGCGGCTCGGTCCTGGTGGCGGGCGGACCGCGCACCCCAGCCCGGTCCGCCAGGGCATTGCTGGCGCGGTTGACTGTGCCCAAGCATCATTTCCTGTGGGGCGATCCGGGCGAGAACCCCTATTTCGGCTATCTCGCCCTGGCGGACGAATTGGTCGTGACCACCGAGAGCGTCTCGATGGCGACCGAGGCCAGCCTGACCGGCAAGCCCGTGCATCTGTTCGACTTGCCGATGCTCACCGGTCCACTTGCCCGCGGCATCTACCGGTTCGATCATTGGCTGCGGAGGGGCGGCGGGCCCGTCGGGCGCGCTTATCTGGGCCTGATCCGAAACGGCTGGCTGGTCATGCCGCGCGTCACGGAAGATTTCCACGAAGGATTGATCGCCGAGGGGCGCGCCCAGCGTCTCGGGGCCCTGACCGAGATCGAGCCACCGGAGGGGCCGCCGGAAGACCAGACCGCCCGTGCCGCGGCAGCGGTGCGCGCGCTCTTCGAGAGCCGCTGACGATCAGGCGGCGATATTGCCCGGCTTGAGGAGCCCCAGTTCCTTGCCAGCTTCAGCGAAGATCTCCAGCGCCGCCGAAACCTGTCCATCGTCATGGCCGGCCGAGACCGAAACGCGCAACAGCGACAGGGCATTCGGCGTCGCCGGCGGGATTGCGATATTCGTGTAAAGGCCCGCATCGATCAGCATGTTCCACAACGTCACCGCCGTCTGCGGGTCGGGCAGTTGCGGCGCCACGACCGGGCTGACCTCGGGGCCAAGCCGGTAGCCCATCTTCGCCATGCCCGCATAAAGGCGATGGCAGTTCTGCCACAGCCTTTCGCGCAATTCAGGCGCCTCGGCCATGCGCTGGAACGCCGCCCGCGCGGTCGCGACCGTCGGCGGGGTCATCGAGGCGGTGAACATATAGGGGCGGGAATAGGCGCGCAGCGCCTCGAATTCCTCGACATTCGAGACGCAGAAGCCGCCGGTCGTGCCAACGCTCTTCGAGAAGGTGCCGACGATATAGTCGCAATCGTCCTCGACCCCGGCCTCCTGGCACTTTCCGCGGCCTGTCTCGCCCATCACGCCCAGCGAATGCGCCTCGTCGACCAGCAAATAGACATTCGGTCCAGCTTCGCGCTTGACCGCGGCGATCTCGGCCAGGGGTGCGCTGTCGCCCAGCATCGAATAGATGCCCTCGACGACAATGATCTTGTCGCCCGGCGTCCCCTCGAAACGCGCCAAGCGCTTGGCCAGATCGTCCGGATTGTTGTGGCGGAACCGGATCGTCTCGCCATCGCTCATCTTGCAGGCATCATAGATCGAGGCGTGGCTGTCCGCGTCGATCAACAGGTGGTCACCCTTGTCGGCCAGCCCCGAGATCACGCCCAGATTGGCCAGGAAGCCGGTCGAGTAGAGGATCGTCGCGCGCTTGTCATAGAATTGTGCTATCTCCTGCTCCAGCGCGCGGTGCAGTTCGTAAGTGCCATTGGCGATGCGCGACCCGGTCGTGCCCACGCCATGCTCGCGCGCGGCGGCGACCGTGGCCTCGACGCATGCTTCATCGAAGGTCAGGCCAAGATAGTTGTTGGTGCCGAATAGCATGATCGGTTTGTTGCCGAGCAAGGCCTCGGTCGGCGAGACGATACGGTCGAACTGAAGTGATGTCGGATCGCGGCCGAGCGCCTTCAAAGCGCTATAGGCCGACTGCATCGCGGCTGCGCGATTCTTGATACCCATAAGCCTCGTGCCCTTCCGTTCTCTTTTTTTCCCGCTTTCCGGCTCATGCCGTGCCGCGGCACCACCCTGCCCCGATCATCAAACGCTGGCGCCGGCGGCGGTCAGCCTGCGGACCACGCCGGCCAGGTCACTCACCGTGCGCACTTCGGCGATCTCGTCCAGCGGCACGCTGATGTCGAACTCGTCCTCGAGCTCCATCACGAAATCCATCACGCTGACCGAGTCCAGGCCGGTATCCTCGACAACGTTCGAATCCATCGCGATCTCGCGCTCGCGGCCGATCTTGCTTTTCAAGAGATCCAAAACGCGCGTGTCGATATCGTCCAACTCGGCCATCCTGACATCGATCATATGTTGCGATCTTATATCGCAGACATCTTCGGTCCAGCGTCCATTTCCGGCGTTCCTTCGGTCCGCCCTCCGTTCGGCGCCCAACGATCGGCCCGGATCACGCCGGCCTCGATTTCGCTGACATCCGCCACGGTCCGCAGCCGGCCCAAACCGCCGGCTGCATTAGCCTCACATCGCGTTCGTTGCAATAGCGGGCACTTCGGCCGCGACGGCGAACCGCGCCACCTTTTCCTCGGCAATCGGCAGATCGCGCAGGAAATCGATCTCGCTCCAGGCCAGGCCCTCGATCGAGACCAGGCCGACGCCGCCCGCCTGAGCCAGCTCATCGATGATCGACAAATACCAGCGCTTCAACGTCGCCTGATCTTTCAGCAACTCACCCATCGCATCGACGAAGCGGCTGCCGCCATCGCCCTGGAACCGAATGATGCCGATCGACTCGCCATCCACCGGCAACTCGAGAGTCTTACCGATGGCGGTAAGCTGCGTTCCATCGCGGCGGATTTTCATATCGTCGGCGTCGTAGCTGTCCTTACGGTCGACGGTGACCGTGATCGGCGCCTCTGCGGTGTCAAGCACATGCTGGGCGATCGCCGGCTCGAACAGCGTGTCGCCGTTCAGAAGCAGCGTGTCCTCGCCGATCAGATCCTTCGCGGCCCAGCAGGACCCAATGTTATCGGCAACCGTGAAGAAGGGATTGTAGACCGTGCGCACGTCGGCCGGCACGTTCGACGTCATCAGCATCGCATCGACCGCATCGGCGCAGAACCCGGTCACGACCGAAATCTGTTCAACACCCGCCGCAGCCAGCGAGCGGATCTGCCATTCGAGGATCGTGCGCCCGGAGATCGGCACCAGACATTTCGGACGCGCATCGGTCAGCGGCGACAAACGCTTGCCCTGCCCGGCACTCAAAATTACCGCGTTGGTCATTGTCCCTCGGCTTTCTTTATTCGGCTTGTCGCCGATATATCTGTCCCTCGGCTTTTTTCGCCGGTCGTTATCTCATCTTTTTCTAAGGGTTTTTTTGGGCAAGCCAATCGGTTCGGATTACAAATATTGTTTCAGTTCCTTGCGAAAAGCCTTTGGAAAAGATAGTGATTTGCTCCTAATCAGTCACAGCCAGCCGTGTTCGCGATACCAAGCGACGGTCTGAGCGAAACCCTCCGACAACGAAGTTTTTGGCTGCCACAACTCGGGTGGTGGCTGGTCGGCCGGGTCTGATCCCCAATCTGGATGAAGGATCTCGCGAGCCTTGGGCGTGGTCAGCATCGCCTCCCCGCCCGCCACGCCCACGGCATCGCCCGCCAGTCCCAGTGCGCGGACCGCGAAGTTCGGCAGTTTCACCGTGCGTGGACCGCGCCCCAGCGCCCGCGCTGCCTCCGACGTCAATTGCCTCCAGGAATAACCTGAATAGTTTCCGTCTGTTAGCTCGAAAACCCTCCCGGATATGGGGCGATCAGCCAGGGCGATGATCGCGTTGGTCACATCGTCGACATGGACGGCAGTGACTCGCGCCTCCGCGTCGTTCAGCATCGGCTGGACCGGACCGTTTGCGGTACGGAAAATGCGCAGCGTCTCGCGGTCTCCCGGCCCATAGATCGCCGCCGGGCGAAGGATCGACCAGGGCGCGTCCGCGTCGATACGGGATAATTCGGCCTCGGCTGCCGACTTTGAGGCGGCGTATTGCGACAGCTCTGGCACGCGCGCCGCCATAGAGGAGAGATAGACGAAATGTGACACAAAGCCGTGATCACGCCAGGCTTCCACAAGCCTCGCGGTGCCCGCGGCATTCGCGCGCAGGAAGTCCGCGCGGCCCCGCCCCTTGATCGCGCCGGCCAGGTGAATGACCGCGTCAGCCCCTTCGACCAGTCGTCCGAGCGCTTCGCTATCGGCGAGGCTTCCCTGGACAACCTCGATCGCCGGTCCCGGGATGGCGTCGAAGCGCGGCATCGAGCGAACCAGCGCACGGATGCGCCAGCCGCGCCGCGCCAGTGCGCCTGCCAGGTGACCACCGACGAAGCCGGTGATCCCGGTCACCGCAGCCAGGCGCCTCTTGTCGTTTTCGCTCATGCCCGTCTCAGAAGCCGGGGAGTCTGGTATGCCTTGCAGTGTCGGATGGCAAGGTTGCGGATCAGCCCGCAAGCACCGCCTCTTCGACGATGTCGAGCGCCCGGTCCAGATCGGCCCGGGAGATAACTAGCGGCGGCGACAGGGTCAATACCGATCCCTGGCTGATCTTGAAACTCAATCCCGCCTCCAGGCAGCGGTAGTAGATCCGCTCGGCCAATTCGCGCCCTGGTTCCCGGCTCTCCTTGTCCGCGACAATCTCGACGCCGAACATCAGACCCCGGCCCCTAACATCGCCGACGATGGGCGAGCGCGCCATCAGATCGCGCATCCGGCCCATCGCGTGGCGGCCCAATTCCTCGGCGCGCGCGGCCAGGCCTTCCTCCTCAACGATCTGTACCGTCGTTAGCGCGGCCCGCGCGGTCACCGGGTTCTTCTCGTGCGTGTAGTGGCCGATGGCGAAATCGCCGGCGACATCCAGATCGCTGCGCACGACCGCCGCGGCGACCGGCAGGATCCCGCCACCCAGCGACTTGCCCATGACCACCATGTCCGGGGTCACGCCGTCATGCTCGGACGCGAAGAAACGCCCGGTCTTGCCGAGCCCCGTGGGTATCTCGTCGAAGATCAGCAGGGCGCCATGGCGGTCGCAGGCCTCGCGCACCGCCCGCCAGAAGCCTGGTGGGGGCACGTAAGGAACCGCCCGCATTGGCTCGGCGATCACGGCAGCCACATCGCCCTCGCGGTCCAGCACGTAGTCGACCATGTTGGCGCAGGCGAGGCCGCAAACATCTGGCCCCGTATGCCCGTAGGGACAGCGGTAACATGCGAATGGCGCGACATGTTCCGCACCTGGCACCAGCGGCCCGGCGATGTGCGAGCGGAAAGTATGCTCGCCACCGACACTCGCCGCACCGAAGCCGGCGCCGTGGAAGGCATCCCAAAACGAGACGGTCTTGAACCGCCCCGTCGCCGCGCGCGCCACCTTCAACGCCACCTCGACTGCGTCCGAGCCGCCGGTTGTGAACAAAACCTTACCCAGATCGCCGCTCAGGTTCGCCGTCGCACGGCTCGTCAATGCCTCGGCCAGTTCCACCGCCGGCTCGCAGGTGAAGCGGCGCGGCGCGAAGCTGAGGTCATCGAGCTGCGCCTTGATGGCGGCAATCAGTTTGGGGTGGCCGTAACCGATATGATGCACGCTGTTGCCATGGAAATCCATGAAACGCCGCCCGGCCGTGTCCTCGATCCAGATGCCTTCCGCCTTGGCGATCGTCGAGACCACGGGCGAGGAAAGGCTCTGGTGTAGGAAGACGTCCGCGTCGCGTTCGATCAGCGCCTCGGTAGCGGGGTCGTCATCGCGGGCGCGCCACTCTGCCCGAGCGGCGGAGGTGTTGGATTCCCCTTCCGTATGGGTCATTTGGCGGTATCCCTTAGGGTGCGCATCACGGCCATGGCAGCGAGTATGTCTTCACATTGGTGAAGAACTTCATCGCCTCGAGCACGCCTTCCTTGACCCCGTTGCCCGAGTCCTTGATACCGCCGAAGGGCGACATCTCGATCCGGTAGCCCGGCTGTTCCCAGATATTGCAGGTGCCCACATTCAGCCCGTTGATATAGGCAATGGCTCGGTTGAGATCGTTGGTGCAAACCCCTGACGACAGGCCGAATTCCGTCCCGTTCGAGATCGCCATGACCTCCGCGTCTTCGTCGGGCACGCGCACGATCGGGACGATGGGGCCAAACGTCTCCTCCATCACCAGCTCGCTTTCGTGGGGCACGCGGTCGACCACGATGGGCGGCAGGAGCGCGCCCTTGCGGCCGGGATCGTAGAGCACCTCGGCGCCGGCATTGGCGGCCATGTAAACACGCTTCTCGAACAGTTCCGCGGCCTGCGAATGGATCACGCAGCCGAGTTGGGTCTCCGGGTCCTGCGGATCGCCGAAGCGGATCGCCTTGGCGCGCTCCAGCACCATCGGCACGAATTCATCGGCCACGCTCTCCTGGACCAGGATGCGCTTGACCGCAGTGCAGCGCTGGCCGGAATTGCCGGTGGCCCCGGCGACCGCGATGGTCGCGGCCTTTTCCAGATCGGCGGTCTTCAAATCGTTCAGCACGATCAGCGGGTCGTTGCCGCCAAGCTCGAGCGCTGTGCGCTTGTAGCCCGCCTTCGATGCGATCAGTTTGCCCACGGGCACGCCACCGGTGAAGGTGATGATGTCGATATTCTCGTTGACGATCATCTCGTCGCCGATGTCCTTGGGCCAGCCCGTGACCACCTGGAACATCTCGGGCGGCAGACCGGCCTCATACAGGATATCGGCCAGCGCCAGTGCGGTCAGCGGCGTCAGTTCGGTCGGCTTGCAGACCACGCAGTTGTTCGTGGCGATGGCCGGCGCGATCTTGTGGCTGACCATGTTGAGCGGATGATTGAAGGGCGTGATCGCCGAGATCGCGCGGACCGGCTCGCGCATGGTGTAGATCTTGCGCGCCTTGCCCTGGGGCGTCAGATCGCACGAGAAGACCTGGCTGTCGTCCAGGATCGCCATCTGGCCCGCCAGCGTGAAGACGTCATAGGACCGCCCGGTTTCGTAGAGCGCATGGCTGTGGCAGATGCCCAATTCCAGGGTCAGCCAATGGGCCAGCCATTCGCGCTTCTCACGGATCAGCTCGGCGGCGCGGAACAGAATCTGCTGGCGCTCGTAGCGGGTGAAGCCGGGCTTGTAGGCGGCAGCGACCTCGAAAGCCTCGCGGGCATGTTCGGCATTGCCGGCCGGCACGGTGCCGATCACCTCGTCCGTATAGGGATAGCGCACCTCGACGACGTCGTCCGCATCCACCTTGCGCCCGGCGATCCGCATCGGCTCGTGGCGGATGGCGGTCTCAGACTTGTTCATGGGTCACGCTCCTCAGGAAGCGGCCGCCAACGCGGCATAGTAAAGGGCATCGAAATTGCGCAGGTCCGGCGCCACCGGCAGGTCAGGCAGCGCCCGGTTGACGATGAACGGCACCTCCTGCTCGGTCAGCCCGCCATGGCTGCGCAGAGGCTCGTCCAGCGCCGCCAGGTCGTGGCGGTCGGCCGAGGTGCCGACGGTCATGTTCTCGCCCGAGACCAGGACGATGTCACCGATGCGATCCGGTGGCAATTCGAACCGGGCGCAGGCGGTTTCGCGGTCGAGTACCACGTCGATGCCCTCCACCGCGGCCAGCCGGTCGATGATCGCGGCCCGGTCCGTACCGTCCGGCAGATAGGCGGTGGCAAAGGACCCCAGCGCCCCGTGATGCACCACGTAAGGATCGGTGATCGGCAGGATGACCCGCGCGGCGGCGTTGCCCAGCCAGTCGTCCAGCAGGTCCTGCACATAGACGACCGCCGGCTCGCCGTCCGACAGGTGCTTCGGCTTCATGCCATGGTCGGCGGTCACCACGATCGCCGCCCCCATCGCATCAAGCTGGGCCAGATACCGGTCGAACATCGCGTAGAAGGCATTCGCCTGTTCGTCGCCCGGCGCATATTTGTGCTGCACATAATCGGTCGTGGTCAGATACATCACGTCCGGCTGTTGCTCGACCAGCAGCTTGACACCAGCCGCGAAGACGAACTCGGAAAGCTCGGCCGAATAGACCTCGGGCACCGGCAAGCCCAGCCAGGCGGACGCGTTGTCGATCCCATGCTCGGCCGTCGTCGTGGTGTCTGACTTTTCAGAGGAGAAACACCAGGCCCGCCCCTCGTCGAACTTCAGACCGTGCCCTAGTAGCGCCCTGAGCTTGTCCTTGGCGGTCACGACGGCCACCTTTGCGCCCGCATCGTAGAAGGCCTTGAAGATTGTTGGCGCGCGCAGAAAGCGGGGGTCGTTCATCATCACTTCCTCGCCCGTCTCCGGGTCGTAGAGGAAGTTCCCGCAGATGCCATGAACGGCGGGCGGGCGCCCGGTCGCGATCGACAGGTTGTTCGGGTTGGTGAAGCTGGGGATCACCGAATGCGCGAGCCGCGAGGTGCCCTTCTTCTTCACCGCCTCCAGCGCAGGCATCAGCCCTGCGGTGATGGCTTCATCCAAATAGGCGGGCTCGCAGCCGTCCAGGCAGATCGCGATCGCGGGCGCCTTCGGGAACGGATAGGCACGGCCGTTGGCCTCGACGGTAACGGGGGTCAGCTGGTTCATTCTCTCGCCTTGTCTCTGTCACTCGGCCGCATCACTCCGCCCTGGCCAACGCCGAAGCGCGCATGTCGGCGGTCACCGCGGCAATCACGGCCAGCGCGTCGCGCATGTGGCCTTGGTCCAGGCGCCCAATACAACCGATCCGGAACGTCTCGGCGACCGTCAGTTTGCCTGGATAGATCACATAGCCCAAATCCTTGAGCCGGTCATAGAACGTCTGGAATTGGAACCAGGACTCGTCCGGCATGTGGAAAGTCACGATGATCGGCGCCTGCAGTTCGCCTGGCAGCAGGGTCTTGAAGCCCAGCCCGCGCATCCCCTCGATCAGCACATCGGCATTCGCCCAATAGCGCGCTCCCCTGCCCGGCTGGCCCCCTTCCTCGAAGAACTCCTTCAGAGCTTGATGGAACGAGACGATCACGTGGATCGGTGGGGTGAAACGGTACTGCCCGTTCTGGACGAAGGCGCGCCACTGGTCGTAGAGATCCAAAACCAGCGTTGTCGCATTGCCTTGCGTTTTGGCGAGCGCGTCCTCGCGGCAGAGAACGAAGCCCAAGCCCGGCACGCCCTCGATACACTTGTTGGACGAAGCGGCGATGGCATCGCACGACGTCTCGGCCACATCCAGCGGCAGCGCGCCGAACGCGCTCATCGAATCGATCAACAAGTGGCGCCCCTGGCGTGCAACCACTCGCCCGATCTCGGCAATCGGATTCAAGATTCCGCTGGTGGTCTCGCAATGGACCGCGAAGACATGCGTGATATCGCCGTCGCCCGCCAGGATCGCCTCGACCTCGGCAACGTCAGGTGGCGTGTCCTCGGCAGTCTCGTAGACCACCACAGCGCGCTTGGCGATCTCGAGGATTTTTTTCGCCCGGTGCCCATAGGCTCCGTTGATCAGCAGCAGGCATTTGCCCGAAGCCGGCACGAACGTGGTCAGCATCGCCTCGACCGCGAAGGTGCCCGAGCCCTGCATCGGCACGGTGACAAAGCTGCCGACACCGTTGACGATTTCGGGAAGGCGATCCAGCACCTCCTCGTTGATGCGGAGGAAGCCCGTATCCCGCGACCCCCAATCGTGGAGCATGGCCTCTTTGACTGAAAGCGATGTCGTCAGCGGCCCCGGCGTCAGCAGGAGCGGATCCCCGGTCTCGGAGATGCCAGTGTTCAAGTTCGTGATCAAGACTGCGTCCTCGTAGCAAGAGAGCTTGGCAAGAGAGCTGAATTTGCGTGCTCGATTTTGATTTTCCGCAATATTTCCGATTCCTTACATATTTGTAAAATCGTTATTCTGGATGACATTGATAAGACAAATCGATAAAGAGAGATGGCGCTCCCAGGAGACCCTTCATGCGCTACGTCCAGCTCCGCGCCTTCCACAATGTTGCAATCTGCGGCGGCTTCTCGCGGGCCGCCGAGGCGCTTCACTTGACCCAACCGGCGATCTCGGACCAGGTCCGAAAGCTCGAGGAAGAGTACGACCTTATCCTGTTCAATCGCCGCAAGAAGCAGGTCAGCCTGACCAATGCGGGCGAGCGCCTGCTCGAGATCACCCGGCGGCTGTTCGAGGTTGAAAAGCAGGCCCACGACATGCTGTCTGAGTCGCGCTCGCTGCGCTCGGGGCTGTTGCGGGTGATCGCGGATTCCGCCCATCACGCCCTGCCGGTGATCGGCCGGTTTCGCGAACGCTATCCCGGGATCGAGCTATCGATCCACACCGGCAATAGCGAGGATGTGCTGAGCCAGCTTCTGAACTATGAAGCCGAGGTTGGGGTCCTGGGCGAAGTGCCCCAGGGCGAGAACTTCGAGGTGATCCGCCTCAGCTCATCCCCGCTGATCGCCTTTGCGGCCGCGGACCATCCGCTTGCTCAGCAGGGCTCCGTTACCCTGAAGGCTCTTGCCCGGCAGATGCTGGTATTGCGTGAGCCGGGCTCCAAGACCCGGAGCAGCATCGAGGTGGCGGCGGCGGAACGCAGCATCAAGCTGAAGGCGTCGATCGAGGCCGAAGGGCGCGAAGCGGTGCGCGAGATCGTGGCAATCAGTGGCGGCGTGGGGATCGTCTCGGCCGCGGAGTTCGGACGCGACCCGCGCCTGGTGCCGCTTCGCATCACAGATTGTGAGGTCGTGCTCGACGAAGCGCTGATCTGCCTGGCCGAGCGGGCCGGCAGCAAACTGATCAGCGCGTTCTTGGACAGCGCGCGCGACGTGATTGGCCGCGATTAGAAGAGTCCACAACCAATCCCAAGCTCGCCGCGCGCATCGTAATTTCAGGCAGCGCAGCGTTGAAGATGAAACCGTTCCGCCGCGCAACATGGCGTCTGTTTGCCGCTGAGCACGGAGCCCCTGTTCATTTTTCGACCTCGGCCGGAGCCTCGGGCTGGCGCCGGTAGATCGCGGCCGAGAAGGCCAGGATCAGGATGACGCTGAAAAAGACCAAGCGGTGCCCGGTCAGGCTACTGCCGCCCAGGCGCTGCACCAGGTCGATCAGTGCCCCGGTGCCGGTCTGCATGATGAAGATCCCGGTCAGACCAACCAACCCAATGCAGGTCATCGCCCGGCCCAGCCGGCGCTTCGGCACGAACATCTGGGTATGAGCCGCCAGCACCACATAGAAGGGCGCCGCGCAGCCGAAGATGACCAACAGCACGATCGCCAGCGGCAGCGGTGCCTGCGGCCAGAGCACGAGCACGCTAAGTGTCCCTACCTGCAGGGCAACGCCCGCCAGGATCAGGCGCCTGCGCGAACGGACGCGGCGCTCCAACGGGCCGTAGAGGAAAGTGCCCAGATGCAGCGCCACGATCAAGCTGAGCAAGATCAGCGAAGCGCCCTCGGCGTCGAGCCCGTGGACCTCGGTGAAATAGGGGCCAGCCCAAAGCCCACCGATGGTCATGAATGGCGCGGCGAAGCAGAATCCCATCGCATAGATGCGCCTGAGCTCGGGCATCCTCATCACTGTCCAAAGACCCGCGATGGTTTGGCCCAGGGTCTCGCGCGGCGGATCGGCAAAGGTCTCGGGCGGCGCGTCCGCGGCAGGACCGGCCCGGGTCTCGGCCGGCTCGTCGCGCAGGCCGAAAAAGAGCGCGAGCGTGGTCACCCCAGTCAGCGCCGCGATGCCCAGAAAGCTGACGGTCAGGCCATATTCATCAAGCGCGAATGCAAGCGGCGTCGTCGCCATGATTCCGCCGATGCCCCCGGCGATCCCGACAACCGTGGCGGTCGATTGCGCGACACGCTCGGGCGGCGCCCAAACCATCGCAATCAGATAAATCGCGGTGATCACGCCGCCATGGCCGGCGCCCATGGCGAACCGGCCAACCATCATGCCCAAAACGGATTCCGCCAGGGCGAAGATCACGATCCCCGCCACCGCGACCGCACCCATATAGCTCAGCGTACGGCGCGGGCCCAACCAGTCGAAAAGGATGCCAGTTGGAAGCTGAATCATGGCCGATGCGATGAACATCGTTCCCATCACCGTGCCGATATCGGTGGGCGAGAGCCCGTCCGGCCCGCCAAGATAGGTCGCCAGCACGCCGCCAGCCGAGCGGTTGACCTGGACCATGACGAAGAACAGACCCAAAAGCAGCATCATGCGGCGCAGCAGGCGCCGCCGGTCGGTCTCGGCCTCGATGGTCGTGTCGGTCATGGGTCAGCGTTTCTGGGACGGCCCACGGAGATTGACCCTTGAAAAGATTTGTCATTGACCGGGCCGCCGCGAGCGGGAAGTAAGAGGCATCCCAGCATAAGCATGGAGCGGAAGGCAAGAGGGTGGCGGCGGAGCTTGGATCAGGGGACCGGTTCTCGGTCGCGGGCCGTGTCGCCTGCGTGACCGGCGCCAGTTCCGGGCTGGGCCGGGCGATGGCCGGGTTCCTGGCGGCGGCCGGAGCCAAGGTCGTCGGCATCGCCCGCCGGGCGGATGGCCTGGCCGATTGGCAGGCGGAAGCGGGCGGCGAGACCGCCGCGGTGACGGCGGATCTGAGCGACCTGTCCGGGATCGGCGAAATCGCCGCCCAGATCGCCGCGCCCTTCGGTCCGCCGCAGATTCTTGTCTCGGCGGCGGGCATCAACCCCCGCACCCATGCCGACGTGGTCACCTTGGAAGATTGGTCCCTGACCCAGAACCTGAACCTGGCCGCGCCCTTCTTCCTGGCCCAGGCCTTGATCCCAAGAATGCGACAGACGGGCTGGGGACGCATCGTCAACATTGCCTCGCTGCAATCGGAGCGCGCCTTCGCGAACGGCATCGCCTACGGCGCCTCGAAGGCCGGCGTCGCGCAGCTGACCCGCGCCATGGCCGAGGCGTGGTCGCGCGACGGCATCACCTGCAACGCCATCGCGCCGGGCTTTTTCCCAACCGAGCTGACCGCGCCGGTCTTCGCCGACCCCGAGCTCGCCGCGCGCAATGCATCGCAGACCTGTATCGGACGCAATGGCGTGATGGAGGACCTGGCCGGACCGCTGATGTTCCTGGCCTCGCCCGCATCGGACTACGTGACCGGGCAGGTGCTTTACGTGGACGGAGGGTTCACCGCGAAATGAGAGCGCTCGTTTACACCGGCCCGCGCGGCCTCGAACTGCGTGATGTGGCCCGACCCGTTGCGGGGGAGGGCCAAGCGCTGGTCGATGTCGCCGCATGCGGCATCTGCGGTTCAGACATGCACGCCTATCTTGGCCATGACGAGCGCCGCCCGCCGCCCCTGGTTCTGGGCCACGAGGCCGCTGGCGTGGCGCTGGACGGACCACTGGCCGGGCGCCGGGTCACGGTGAACCCGCTCGAGAGCTGCGGCGATTGCGATTTCTGCGCCGAGGGGCGCGACAACCTATGCCCCGACCGGCGGATCATCTCGATGCCGCCCCGCGAGGGCGCATTTGCCGAACAGGTGGTCGTGCCCGCCCGCAATCTGGTGGAGGTGCCGGACGGGGTGCGGCTGGAACACGCCGCGCTGGCCGAGCCCATCGCCTGCGGCTGGCACGCGCTGCGCCTGGCAGGCGCGGCGATGGCCCGGCCGCTCGCGGCGACGCGGGTCGTGATTCTGGGCGGCGGCGCGATCGGAGTTGGGGCGGCGCTGGTGACGGCTGCCAGCGGCGCGCGCGAGATCCTGATCGCCGAGACCAATCGGGCGCGCCACGCCACCCTCGGCGCGGCCGGGCCGTTCCAAGTCTACGATCCGTCCGAGGGTGAGCCGGAAGCGGGCAGCGCCGATCTGGTGGTCGATGCCTACGGCGGCGCAGCCTCGCGGGCGGCGTCGACGCGGCTCGCACGGGCGGGCGGCGTGATCACCCATGTCGGACTTGCGGGCGGCGACCAGGGTCTCGATATGCGCCGGGCCACGCTGCACGAGATCACCGTGATCGGCACCTACACCTATACCATGGCGGATTTCCGTGACACGGCGCGGGCGATCTTCGACGGCAGGTTGGGCGATTTCGGTTGGGTCGAGACGCGTCCGATCGAGGCGGGGATCGACGCCTTCGCGGCGCTCGATCAGGGCAGCGTCGCGGCCTCGAAGATCGTTCTGACGCTCTGAGCCGGACCTAATGCTCCGAGAATAAAAGCTGCTCCATGCGCGCGGCGCCCTCCATAAGCGTCGGCACATGGGCACGGCCTGCCTCGAAGCTGATGCGCTGCGCCGGCGCGTGGAAGGCCAATGCAGCGATGAACCGGCCCGCGCGGTCGTGGATCGGCACGGCGAAGGCGATCATACCGGCCATGAACTCTTCGTTGTCCCAGGAGTATCCTGCCTCGCGTACCTGATCGAGGCGGCGGCGCAATTCATCGGGCGTCGTCGCGCAGTTGGGCCCCTCCGGCGTCAGGTCCAGGCTGCCCACTACACTTTCGAGCGCACGGTTGCCGTAGGTTGATAAGAACAGCTTGCCGCTGGCGGTGCAGTGGAACGGCACCTCGGTCCCGACCGGCAGCTGAAAGCGCAACGGCCAGGGCGTGTCGACCCGGTCCAGATAGATCATGCCGGATGTCGCGGGTGCTGCTAGATTACAGGTCTCGCCGATCTTTCCGGCCACCGATTTCAAGACCAGCCGGCGCAGGATCTCGGTGCGCGAGGCGATCTGCAACCCATCGGCCAGGGTGCGCGCCCGAAGTGCCGGGCGTAGGCGACCATCATGGGGTTCGCGCACCAAAAAACCCTCGCCTTCCAACGTGGTACAGAGCCTGTGCACGGTCGGCTTTGGCAATCCGATCTCGGCGCCCAGTTCAGTGGGCGTCATCGCGCGCCCGGCATTGGCCAGAGTTTCGAGAATCAAAAGCGCCCGAAGATTCGTCGGAATCCGTTGTTGGCTCTTATCCATGGTCTCATTTATCGCATGCTGCACCGCCGAGGGAAACCCATGGGGTATTCTTCGGGAATCCGATTGAAATATCACTTTTGAGACCTATAGTCTTGAAAATCGTAATTCGAATCAGAGGTCCAGGCTGGATCGTCTGACGAAGGGGGAAGATTTGCAATTCGACTATGTGGTTGTCGGAGCAGGCTCGGCAGGGTGTGCCATCGCGGCACGGCTGAGCGAAGACGCCACGCCGACGGTTGCCCTGATCGAGGCGGGCGGGCGCGGTCGCAATCCCTGGCTGCATATTCCGGTCGGCTACTTCAAGACCATGCATAATCCGTCAGTCGATTGGTGCTATCGCACCGCACCCGAGCCGGGCCTGAACGGGCGCCGCATCGAATGGCCCCGCGGCAAGGTGCTGGGCGGGTCGAGTGCGCTGAACGGACTGCTCTATGTGCGCGGCCAGCCGCAGGATTACGACCACTGGCGCCAGCTGGGCAATCCCGGCTGGGCCTGGGACGATGTGTTGTCCTACTTCAAGCGTTCCGAGCGGCAGGAACGCGGCGGAAATAAACTGCATGGCGGAGACGGTCCCCTCGCGGTCTCTGACATGCGGGCGCATCGTGCTCTCTGCGACAAATTCATAGCTGCCGCGGTCGCTGCCGGCATTCCGGCGAATGACGATTTCAACGGCACCGACCAGGAGGGGGTGGGCTATTACCAGCTCACGATGACGAACGGGCTCAGATGCTCGTCGGCCACCGCATTCCTGAAACCGGCGCGCCGCCGACCGAACCTGCACATCGTGACCGACGCTATGACACGGCGCGTGATCCTCGAGCGGGGCCGCGCCATCGGGGTCGAGATCGAGCGCGCGGGCATAGTCGAGACCGTCCACGCGGGTCGCGAGGTCGTGCTTGCCGCAGGTGCGATCGGCTCGCCGCAAATCCTACAGCTCTCCGGGCTGGGACCGGCAGAGCTGTTGCGGAGCCATGGAATTGACGTCGCATGCGATTTGCCTGGCGTCGGCGAGAACCTCCAAGACCATCTCCAGGCCCGCGCGGTCTACGAGGTCACCGAGCCGACGCTCAACGACGAGGTCAACAGCCTGTTCGGCCAGATGCGGATCGGGATCGAGTTCATCCTCAAACGGACCGGCCCGATGACCATGGGCGCGAGCCAGGTGGGCGCCTTCGCTCGGACCCGACCGGATTGCGAAACCCCGGACATTCAATTCCACATCCAACCCCTGAGCTCACAAAACCCTGGCCATGGCCTCGACCGCTTTTCGGCATTTACTACCTCGGTTTGCCAATTGCGCCCCGAGAGCCGGGGCCATGTGCGCATTACGTCGGCAGATCCCAACGTGCATCCGGCGATTTGCGCGAACTACTTGAAAGCCGAGGTCGACCGAACGACCACGATCGCGGGCGTCAGGGTGGGGCGACGCATTGCCGAGGCCTCGCCGCTGGCCGAGATCGTGAAGGACGAGCGCGAACCGGGCTACGCGGCCGAAACCGACGACGAGATCCTCGACTGGATCCGCGACCGGGCGACGACGATCTATCACCCGGCCGGCACCTGCAAGATGGGCCAGGATGACATGGCGGTGGTCGATGCGCGTCTTCGCGTTCACGGCGTGGACGGGCTCAGGGTCGCCGACGCCTCGATCATGCCCACCATCACCTCGGGCAACACCAACGCCCCGGCGATCATGATCGGCGAGAAGGTAGCGGACATGGTGGCTCAGGACGCCAGGGCGAGGTCGGCCGCATGATGGGATTTGACCCGGATACCATGGCCGATCTCGCGGCCATCATCTGGCTGGACGTCGTGCTGTCCGGGGACAACGCCCTGGTGATTGGCATGGCGGCGGCCAGCCTGGCGCCGCACCTGCAGCGTCGCGCGATCATCTTCGGCATGACGATGGCCGTGGTGATCCGCATCGCCTCGGCCCTGGTGGCGACCTATCTCTACGAGATTCCCTGGATCCGGTTTGTGGGCGGACTCTTGCTGTTCTGGGTCGCGTTCAAACTTTACCAAGAAATCCGCCATATCTCGATCCTCGAGGCGGAAGCGACCGGAGCGGTCGTCGGCAGCGGCGCGGCCAGCGACCGGCGCTCGATCGTGAAAGCGCTGGCGACGATCACCATCGCGGACGTCTCGATGTCGGTTGACAATGTGTTGGCCGTCGCCGCGATTGCCCATGACAACAGGGCCTTGCTGGTCTTCGGCCTGGCGCTGTCGATCCTGCTGATGGCGTGTTTCGCGACGCTGGTCTGCAAGATCCTGACGCGGCACATCTGGATCAGCTTTGTGGGCGTCGCGGTCCTGGTTTTTGTCGCCGGCGAGATGCTGCATTCGAGCTGGGCCGACATGGCCAAATTCATGGGAATGGCATGACGTGACGAAGGAGGCGACAAACGAGGGCAGTCCAGTTAGGAATGACGGCTGAACGCCGTCGAAAAGCGATGACAGGCACGAGCGGGCATCAGACCCGCTACGACAAGATCCGATTGATGAAACCGGGAGGAAAATCATGAAACTCATCAAGACACTGACCCTGGGTGCGGCCGCGATCGCCGTAACCGCGGGGATGGCCGTTGCGGAGGTCAAGATCCGCGTGCAGTCGGTTATCCCGGCGAAGGCCGATGAAGTTCACATGCTGAACGAATTCGCGGCCGACGTCGCGGCGCTGACCGACAACGAAGTGATCATCGAGGTGCTGCCGGCGGGCGCGGTGGTCGGCGTCAAGGAGACGCTGGACGCAGTCGATAGCGGCCTGATCGAAGGCGGCTTCGCCTGGACGCACTACTGGTCGGGCAAGCACCCGGCGGCGATGCTGTTCGGCTCACCGGTTGCTGGCGCCGGTGTCGGCATCGACAACATCGCGTTCCTCAGCTGGTTCCAGTATGGCGGCGGCAAGGAGCTCTATGACGAGTTGTGGACCGAGATGGGCGTGAACGTGAAGGGCTTCATGCTGCAGCCGGTTGGCCCTGAGGCGCTCGGCTGGTTCAAGGAGCCGATCACCTCGATGGACGACTTCCGGAAGTATCGCTTCCGCACCCCTCCCGGCATCCCGGGCCAGACCTACAAGGACATCGGGGTCGCCTCGGTGGCCATGGGCGGCGGCGACATCCTGCCGGCACTGGAGAAGGGCACGATCGACGCGGCCGAGTGGTGCTGCCCGAAACCTGACTCGGTCTTCGGCTTCCAGAAGGTGCTGAAGCACTACTACCTGCAGGGCCTGCATCAGGTCGTGGTCAATGCCGACCTTTACATCAACGGCGATGTCTACAATTCGCTAACGCCGTTGCAACAGAAGGCGATCGAGGTCGCGGCCAACGCGTCGCTCTCGAAAGCGATGAGCTACCGCATCTACGAGAACGGCAAGGCGCTTAAGAAGCTGGTCGAGGAGGACGGCGTGCAGCTTCATGACACCCCGGCGGATTACTTCCCGGCCTATATGAACGCGGCCAAGGCCTCGCTCGAGAAGAACGCGGCCGAGAACGCATTCTTCGCCAAGGTTTGGCAGTCTCAGAAGGACTTCGCCGCCATCGCGGTTCCTTTCTGGGCCGGCGCCCAGGCGTCGAACGCCGCGCTTGGCAAGGCATTCGCCGACAGTGTGAAGTAAACCTGAACGCAGCGGCGGCGGCGTGAGCCGCGTGCCAGGAATCTGGGCGGGGGCCTACGGGCCCCCGCCCTCAACTGGGTTCGGGGGCCTGCGCAGATGTCAAACGAAGTCAACACCGAAGAACTCGACATCACGGACGAGCTGATCGCCGAGCGCAGCGCGCATAAACCCGGCGAGACCCCCGACGACATGACCCCCTGGATGCGGCCGATCGTCGGCGGCATCGACGTCCTGAACCTTTGGGTTGGCCGCTTCACCTGCCTGCTCCTGCTGCCGGTCATGGCCGCGATGGTCTTCGAGGTCGTCAGCCGCGAAGCCTTCCGCATCATGGCGGTGATGAACATGGACGATGTGGCCCGGGAATGGGGCCTGGGTCCGACGCTGTGGGCCTACGAGACCACACGCATGTTCGCCGGCGCCCTGTTCATGTTGGGCGCGGGCTACGCGCTGATGCGCGGGGTCCATATCCGCGCCGACTTCATCTACCGCAACTGGAAGCCGCAGACCCAAGCGACAGTCGATGCGGTCCTCTATCTGCTGTTCTATTTCCCGGCGATCCTGTTCTTCCTGTGGATCTCGACCGAATACACGTGGAAGGCCTGGGTGACCTGGGAGCGCGCCATGGACACAACCATGATGGCGCCCCTGGCGCCGGCGCGGACGGCCATGCCTCTGGGGGCCCTGTTCCTGTTGTTGCAGGGGGTGAGCGAGCTTCTGAAAGCCTTCTACCAGATGGGCGAGGGCCGGGCGCGTCGGTTCATAAAGATTCTACCTTTCTACGCGATCCTGTTGGCGGTCATCACGCTGTCGATCTTCGCCAAGGACATCATGCCCCTCGGCACCTACTGGTCCGACCTGGTAAAGGGCACCGGGCTGACCTCGATCCCGCCTCCGTGGATCGGGGTAATCATGCTGGGCGTGATGCTGTTCGCGATCTTCGTCGGTTTCCCGATCTCGTTCACGCTGATCTTCCTGGGCTTCGCCTTCGGTGCCTGGGGCTTCGGGACCAAGCTGGTCTTTTATCTGCAGACGCTGCAGTTCAACTCGGTGATGCTGGAAGAGACCCTGGCCGCCGTGCCGCTATTTGTCTTCATGGGCATCATGATGGAGAAGGCCGGGCTGATGGAGCGGCTGTTCACGTCCGTGCAACTGATGCTCTCCTCGACGCGCGGCGCGCTCTACATCGCGGTCCTCTTCGTCTCGACCATCTTCGCCGCAGCAACCGGCATCGTCGGTGCCTCGGTGACGATCCTCGGCATCATGGCGGCCAAGACCATGAACCGCTCGGGCTACTCGGTGAGGCTGGCCGCCGGTACCATCACTGCGGGCGGCACGCTGGGCATCCTGATCCCGCCCTCAATCATGCTGGTGGTCATGGGGCCGGTCTTGGAGATCCCGGTCACTGACCTCTTCGCCGCCGCAATCATCCCGGGCGTTATGCTTGCCTTCCTCTACATGGTCTATGCGCTTGGCCGCTGCTGGCTGGACGAGAGCCTCGGTCCGCCCCTGCCCGAGGACGAGCGGCCGAACGATTTCGCCTTCGTGATGCGCGAGTTTTTCCTGGGCCTGGTGCCGCCGGCGGCGCTGGTGACCTTCGCGCTCGGCTCGATCCTGCTCGGCTACGCCACCCCGACCGAGGCCGCCGGCTGTGGCGCGTTCGGCGCGATCCTGCTGACGCTGGCCTATCGCAAGCTGACCATCAGCGGGTTCTACGACGCGCTGATCAAGACGCTGGAGATCACCGTCCTGATCATGTTCCTGGTCGCCGCCTCGAACTTCTTCGGCGCGTCTTTCTCGCGGCTGGGAACGCCGACCATGCTGACCGAGGCGCTGTTGGCCTGGGACCTGAGCGCCACCTGGGTACTGATCATCATCATGGCGCTTATCTTCCTGCTGGGATGGCCGCTGGAATGGGTTCCGATCGTGCTGATCATCGTGCCGATCATGGTGCCGGTGCTGGTCAAGCTGGACGTCAACCTGACCTGGTTCGCGATCCTGGTGGCGGTCAACCTGCAAACCGCCTGGCTCAGTCCACCGGTGGCGCTAAGTGCCTATTTCCTAAAGGGTGTTGTCCCTGAATGGGATCTGAAGGACATCTATCTGGGCATGATGCAGTTCATGGTGATCCAGCTGATCGGACTGATCCTGATTTTCAGCTTCCCGCAAATCGCGCTATGGTTGCCGGAGTATATGTACGGCAAGTAGCGGAGCGCGCAGGAGATGGCGGAATCGGTATCCGAACGGCGCGCCTGGCTGCGCGACCGGATCGGGCGGCGCGACGCCCTGCTGGTGCCCGGCGCCGGAAACGCCCTGACCGCCCGGGTGATCGAGGATGCGGGCTTCGAGGCCTGCTACGTGACCGGCGCAGGCATCGCGAACACTCATCTGGGGGCGCCGGATATTGGACTCGTCACCTTGAGCGAGGTGGCGGCGACGGTGGCGGCGATCGCCGAGATCAGCACCCTGCCCCTGATCGTCGATATCGATACCGGCTTCGGCAATGCGCTGAATGCCCAGCGGACGGTCCGGGTATTGGAGCGTGCCGGAGCGGCCGCGCTGCAGATTGAGGACCAGGTTTTTCCCAAGAAATGTGGGCATTTCGCCGGTAAGGCGGTGATCCCCGCGCCGGAGATGTGCGGCAAGATCCGGGCGGCGGTGGATGCGCGCGACGACGACAACCTGCTAATAATCGCGCGCACCGATGCGCGCGCCATCGATGGGCTGGAGGCGGCGCTGGATCGAGCCGAACGGTTCATCGAGGCGGGCGCCGATCTCACCTTCGTCGAGGCCCCGGTCTCGGTGGACGAGATGCGGGCGATCACCGGGCGGCTGAGCGTGCCCCAGGTCGCCAACATGGTGGTGGGGGGTAAGACACCACTGCTGCCACGTGACGCGCTGGCCGAGATCGGTTTCGCCCTGGTGCTCTACGCCAATGCGCCCCTGCAGGCGGCGATGCGGGCAATGAGCAATGTGCTGGCGGCTTTGAAGCGGGATGGGTCGCTCGATTCGGTGATCGGCGATCTGGCGGATTTCGAGGAGCGCCAGCGGCTGGTCGACAAGGGGTCCTATGACGCCCTGGAGGCGCGGTATCGGGTGGATTGAGAAGCGCGATCTTTCGCGATCTCCGGGCTAACGTGGGCGCGATCTTCCCGGATTTAGGCTCCGTTAATTTAATGAACTTCGCCCGCGATGTTTTGTTCTCGCAATGTCCCGGATTTGACCAGGAACGGGCCGGGTATCCGTTGACCATCGAGGCCCCGGATCAAGTCCGGGGCATCGGTAGAGAGGCACGAGTGATGGTGGAACGAGTTCCACCCTACGAGGCCGCGCCAGCATCGTAGGGTGGATCTTGATCCACCCCTTGTCACGCCAACACCGCCCCCAGGGCCATCACAACGGCCGCCTGGGTCGGCTCGATCACCGGTTTGCCCAATGCCGCCTCCAGGGGTGCCCGGTGCTTGGCCATGCCGGCACAGCCCAGGATGACCGAGTCCGAGCCTTGCTCGACTAGGGCGGAGCCGGTTTCGACCAGGCGCTCGAAGGTATCCGCGCCGCGTGCGGTTTCGTCGACCGACATCCCCAGCGGCAATTCGGCGACCAGGCGGTCGAGCACGCCCATCCGCTCGATGTAGCGCCGGTGGCGGGCGACTGAAGCCTCGGCGATGGCGATCACGCCAAAGCGAGCGCCCCGGGTCATCGCGGTCAGCGTGCCGGATTCCTGGATGCCGAAGACCGGCTGGGACACGGCGGCGCGGCACTCCGCCAGCCCGGGATCGGAATAGCAGGCAAGCACGAAGGCGGCGGCGTCAGGGCGGCTTTGGACCATGTGGACCAGGGGGTCTATGACCTGGGCCACATGGGCGTCGCTCTCGATCCCGAAGGGGCCTTCGGCCAGGGTCAGGCATTCGATCGCCGGGCCGAGCCGGTAAGCGTCGAGGGCCGCGTCCAGGCCGTCGGTCACCGCTTGGTTCGAGTTCGGGTTGATGACGACGATGGGGCCCATGGGATCAGGGCGCGACCCTGGCGCCGAAATTGGTGGCGGGGTTCAACTCGTCCGCCTGGTGGCCCTTTAGACCGGTCAGGTCGACGGGCTTGCGGGCGATGAATTGCCCATCACCGGGTTGAGCGATCAGTTCGCCATCATCGACGACCCGGCGTCCCCTGCTCAAGACCGTGACGGGCCGGCCGGTGATCGGGCGGCCCCCGAAGGGGTTGTAGTCCATGGCGTCGTGCATCTCGCCCGCGACCCAGGTCTGCTCCGGGTCCCAGATCGCGATATCGGCGTCCGAGCCGATGGCGATGGTGCCCTTGGCGGGGTGCATGCCGTAAATCTTGGCCGCGTTGGTGGCCGACAGCGCCACGAACTGGTTGAGGCCGATCCGACCCTTGACCACGCCTTCGGAGAAGAGGAGCGGCAGGCGCATTTCGATCCCGGGCATGCCGTTGGCGATTTGCTTGAAGCTGGCGTCCGGCCCGGCGTTGAACTTGCCGGTCTCGTCGAACCGGTAGGGGGCGTGGTCGGACGAGACCAGCGAAAGAGCGCCGGTGCGCACCTGGTGCCAGAGCGCCTCTTGGGTGGCGGCGTCACGCAAGGGCGGCGAGCAGATGTATTTGGCGCCCTCGGATCCTGGGCGATCCAGGTCGTCGCGGGTCAGGAACAGGTATTGCGGGCAGGTCTCGCCCCAGACCTTCGCTCCTCGAGCGCGGGCGGCGCGGACGAGTTCCGCCCCGCCCGGCGTCGAGACATGGACGATGAAAAGTGGTGCGTCGACCAATTTCGCCAGCGAGATCGCCCGGTTGATCGCCTCCTCCTCGGCCAGCGCCGGGTGGCTGGGGGCATGGTAGCGGGGCGCCTCATGCCCGGCGGCCAGCAGGCGCTCGGACATCCAGTTGATCATCTCGTTGTTCTCGGCATGGACCATGGTCAGCGCGCCATGGGCCTTGGCGACCGAGAGGATGTCGAGGAACTGACGGTCGTCGATCTTCGACAATGCATAGGTCATGAAGACCTTGAATGAGGTGATGCCCCGGGCGAAGGCCTCGGGCAGTTCTTTCATCAGCGCCAGTTCTGTCGGGTCGGTGACGATCAGGTGGTAGGAATAGTCGATGACCGATTTGGGCGCCGCGCGGCTGTCGTAAAGCTCGACCGTCTCCTTGATGGCCATGCCCCGGTGCTGGGCGGCGAAGGGGACGAAGCAGGAATTGCCGCCGAAGGCAGCCGAGATCGAACCGGTGCGGTAATCGTCCGCCGCCAACAGCCCCATGCCGGATTCCTGCTCGATATGGCAATGGGCCTCGATGCCGCCCGGCAGGACCAGCTTACCGGAAGCGTCGATTTCGTCGGAGGCGCCCTCGATCCGGTCGGCGAGCGTCACGATACGGCCGTCGCGTATGCCGATATCGGCGGCAAACGTGTCGGTGGCGGTGGCGACGGTGCCGTTGCGGATGACGAGGTCGTGGGTCATGGAAACCTCCTCCTATGTCCCGGGCTTGACCCGGGACCTCCAGCCGCCGAACCTCGCACGTCGAGGTCCCGGATCAAGTCCGGGACATCGGGAATCCCTATCACAGCGCCTCTCCGTCCGGCGTGATCGCCCCGGTCTGGCTGGTGATCCGGCCGTAATGCTCGATCCGGCGGTGGCGCTTGAAGTCGAAGATGGTCTGCTTGCCGAAGACGGTCGCGTCCATGTCGCAGGCATGGACCAGCAGTTCGTCGTCCTCGGTGGTGGCGCGCTGAACTACTTGGCCATTGGGATCGACGATGATCGAGCCGCCGAAGAGCGGGTGCCCGTCCTCGAGGCCCGCCTTGGCGACGCCGACCACCCAGCAGGAATTCTGATAGGCCCCGGCCTGCATCGAGAGGTCCGAGTGGAATTGGCGCAACTCGGTGTTCTCGCCTGGGTTCTGCGAATTCGACGAGGGCGTGTTGTAGCCCAGCATGACCAGCTCGACGCCCTGCAACCCCATCTCTCGATAGGCTTCGGGCCAGCGCCGGTCATTGCAGATCAGCATCCCCATCCAGGCATCCATGTTGCGCCAGACCGGGAAGCCCAGGTTTCCCGGCTCGAAATAGCGTTTCTCCAGGTGCTGGTGGGTGCGCTCGGGGTCGAATTCCGAATGCCCGGGCAGGTGCACCTTGCGGTATTTGCCGACGACGTTGCCCGCCTGGTCGGTCAGGATCTGGGTGTTGAAACGGTGCCCGTCCGGGGTCAGTTCGGCGTAGCCAAGCGAGATCGCGATGCCCTTCTCTCTCGCGCGGTCGAAAAGGGGCCGGGTCGCCGGGCTCGGCATATCGCGCTCGAACCAGGCGTCGACCTCCGCCTCATCCTCCATATACCAGCGCGGGAAAAAGGTGGTCAGCGTCAGCTCGGGGAAGACCACCAGGGCGCAACCCGCCTCGGCTGCCTGGTCCAAAAGCGCGACCATCCGCGCCACCACCGCCTGGCGGCTTTCGGCCTTCTGGATCGGCCCCATTTGGGCCGCGCCGATCACGATCTCGCGCATGGATGTCTCTCCCTATCCCGGTTCATGCGCGATTATAGGCCCGCCCCTGCACGCCGATAGGGGCAAGTTTGCCCACGGAGGACGTTTTATCGCCCTATATGGTGATAGAATTCAGGGTGATTTCCGTGGGCGCTTGCACTAGGTAACGGCTGGATGTTCGCAAGAGGATGGCGATGAACGACGCCCCGTCGAACAATACGAAGGCGATGACCCGTGTCACGCACAAGCCCGTGGCCGAGCGCCGCGCGGTGGTGGTGCGGTTTTGCGGCGATTCGGGCGACGGGATGCAAGTCGCCGGCGCGCAACTGACCTATACCTCGGCGCTGGCCGGCAACGACATCGCCACCTTCCCGGATTTCCCGGCCGAGATAAGGGCGCCCCGGGGCACGCTGGCCGGGGTTTCCGGCTTCCAGATCCAGTTCGCCGCGGACGAGGTGCTGACGCCGGGCGACGAGGTCGATGCGCTTGTGGCGATGAACCCTGCGGCGCTGAAGACAAATGTCTCGTGGCTGAAGCCGGGCGCGACGGTGATCGTCGACGATGACGCCTTCGACGATCGCGGCCTGCGCCATGCGGGCTATGACGCCAATCCGCTGGAGGATGGCAGCCTGGAGGGATTCGACGTGCTGCGTGCGCCGGTGACCTCGCTGACCAAGGAGGCGGTGGCCGAAACCGGGCTCGGGCGCAAGGATGCCGAGCGGTGCCGGAATTTCTTCGCGCTGGGGCTCGTCTATTGGCTTTTCGGCCGCGACATGCAGCCGACGCTCGACTCGATCGAGGCCAAGTTCGGCGAGGCCGAGGGCGGCGCCGTGGCCGCGGGCGCGCGCAAGGCACTGAACGCGGGCTGGAGCTATGGCGAGACGACCGAGGCGCTGGAGCGGAGCTACATCGTGCCGGCGGCGAAGCTGCCGCCGGGGCGCTACCGGAACCTGACCGGCAACGAGGCGCTGGTCCTGGGTCTGATCGCGGCGGCGCGGCTGAGCAACAAGACGGTCTTCTACGCCGCCTATCCGATCACGCCGGCAAGCGACATCCTGCACCACCTGGCGCGCCAGCGGGCGCAGGGCGTGCGCACCTTCCAGGCCGAGGACGAGATCGCCTCGGTCACCGCCTGCATCGGCGCGGCCTTCGGCGGCGCGATGGCCGTCACGGGCTCGAGCGGTCCCGGCATTGCCTTGAAAGCCGAAGCGCTGGGGCTGGCGGTGATGCTGGAGTTGCCGATGATCGTCATCGACGTGCAGCGTGGTGGCCCCTCGACCGGGCTGCCGACCAAGCCTGAACAGACCGACCTACTGCTAGCCATGTTCGGCCGCTCGGGTGAGGCGCCGATGCCGGTACTGGCGCCGGCGGGCCCGGGCGATTGTTTCGACACGATGATCGAGGCCTGGCGGATCGCGACCCGGCTGATGACGCCGGTCATGGTGCTGTCGGATGCGTTTACGGCGAACGGCGCCGAGCCCTGGCGGGTGCCGGAGCTCTCGGAGTTGGAACGCATCCCGGTCACCCATCCGGAGACCCCGCCCGAGGACGGCCCGTTCAAGCCCTACTCCCGCGACGAGATGCTGGCGCGGCCCTGGGCGGTCCCTGGCACGCCGGGGCTCGAGCACCGGATCGGCGGGCTCGAGAAGAAAGACGGGACCGGCAATATCAGCTACGACCCGGCGAACCACCAGCACATGACCGATACGCGCGCCCGGAAGGTGGAGAACGCGCAGGCGCTGATCCCGGACCTTGAAGTTTTCGGGCCTGAGACGGGCGACGTTCTGGTGCTGGGCTGGGGTGGCACATTCGGCGCCTGCCGTGAGGCGGTGCAGATCGCGCGGACCGAGGGGCTGAGCGTGGCCCATGCGCAGCTGCGGCACCTGAATCCGTTCCCGAAGAATATGCGAGATATTCTGGGCAATTACCGGCATGTGTTGGTGCCGGAACTGAACTCGGGCCAGCTCTCGGCAGTGATCCGGGCGCGGCTGGAAGTGCCGGCGCGCTCGCTTTCCAAGGTTCAGGGCCGGCCGTTCACGGTGCATGAGATCCTGACCCGCATCCGCGAGCTTTGCGCCGGGGAGACCACGGCATGAACAAGCCCGACATCATCCCCGAGCCCATGCCCGCCGACTACGCCACCGATCAGGAGGTGCGCTGGTGCCCGGGCTGTGGCGATTTCGCCGTCCTGAATCAGATGAGGAAAGTGCTGGCCTCGATCAAGGCCAAGCGCGAGAACACGGTGTTTATCTCCGGCATCGGCTGTGCCAGCCGGTTCCCCTACTACCTGGATACCTACGGGCTGCACGGCATCCACGGCCGGGCGCCAGCGATCGCCACGGGGCTCAAGCGGATGCGGCCCGAGCTGGACGTCTGGGTGGTGACTGGCGACGGCGACGGGCTGTCGATCGGGGTCGGGCATCTAGTCCATGCGCTGCGGCGCAACGTGAACGTCAAGATCCTGCTTTTCAACAACCGGGTCTATGGGCTGACCAAGGGCCAGTTCTCGCCGACCTCGTTCCCGGGCCAGATCAGCCGCTCGACGCCGTTCGGCTCGGTGCTGGAACCCTTGAACGCGCTCACCACCGCGATCGCCGCGAACGCCTCCTTCGTGGCGCGGGCGGTCGACACCCAAGCGGATACGCTGAGCGAGGTCTTGCACCGGGCGGCGGCGCATAAGGGCTCGGTCTTCGTCGAGATCTACCAGAACTGCCATGTCTTTAATGATGGGGTGTTCGAATACGCCAAGGACAAGAAGACCCGTGCCGACCATGTGGTCGAGCTGGCCGATGGGCAGCCGATGGTCTTCGGTGCCAACCGCGACAAGGGCCTGCGCCAGAAGGGCTTCGGGCTGGAGGTCGTCAGCCTGGGCGATGGGGTCACCGAGGGCGACCTAGTGGTCCATGACGAGCAGGCCGCCGAGCCGACGCTGGCCCACCTGCTGGCCGCCATGCGCCACCCGGAGATGCCGGAGGCGATCGGCGTCCTGCGCGCGGTCGAACGCCCGACCCAGAACGAACTGATGGGCAAGGGCGACGCCCCGATGAAGACCCAGGAAGAGGCGGACCGGGATCTGGAAACGCTGCTCAAGGGCAAAGATAGCTGGGTCGTCGAGTGATTTCCCTATGCCCCGGGCTTGACCCGGGGCCTCGATAAACATCGCAACCCAGCGAGGTCCCGGCTCAGGGCCGCGACGCTGGCGCTCGTATCAATCCTCGTTCGCCGCGCCCGTGGCATGACGGTTCTCGGCGGCGGCGAGAACGGCGCCCGTCGCGTGTTCCCGGATCAACCGCATGGTGGCGGTCTCGATCCGGTTTTCGATCTCGGAGGTGAAGGCTTCGACATCCAGGCCCGGCGCGATCGGCGCCAGCACCTCGATGGCTGCGTTCCGGTTCGGGTGTTTCAGCCATTCGCGGCGGGGCCATATAACGCCGAGCGACGAAGCGACCGGGACCGCCTCGACGCCGAGCGCCGCGTAGATCCGGCCGGCGCCACGCCGGTAGCGCTCCTTAGCGCCGAGCGACATCAGCGTCGCCTCGGGGAAGATCACCATCGGGCGGCCCGCCGCAATGATGCGGCGCGCGCCCTCGATCACCTCGCCGGTGCGCCTGGCCCGCGCGCCCTCGACTGGGACCAGCACGAGGTCGAGCTTTCTCAGGATCGGCCCGAAGAACGGGTAACGCTCAAGCTCCTGCATCGCGACCGCGCCGAATTCCGGCACCGCCGAGGCCAGCAGGATGATGTCGAGCTCGCTTTGATGCTTGCAGACGAAAAGCCTGGCGCCATCCTCGGGCTGGTTCTCGAGCCCCCGGATCTCGACCCGGGCGGCCAAGATCACACGCACTGCCGCCAGCATGTTGCGGCCCCAGAACCCGACGATGCGCCAGAGCGCCCGGCGCGAGCCCAGCCGCGCCATCGCATAGGCGGCGAGCGCCATCGCGAAGGTGAATGCGTAGAAGAACAGGTTGAAGACGGTCGACCGGATCACATGTTCAGTCCGGCAACCGGGCGGTGGCAAGCTGCTCGCGGGCGCGGTCTGAATCCCGGTCCATCTGCGCGACCAGGGCATCGACGTCGTCGAAATTCTCCTCGCCGCGAAGCCACGCGACCAGTCCGGCCGATATGCGGGCGCCATAAAGATCGCCGACGAAATCAAAGAGGTGGACTTCGAAATTGGGAGCGTTCACGCCAAAGGTCGGACGCTCGCCGATGCTGGCGACGCCGTCATGAACGCCTTGATGCGGACCGTCCAAGACCTCGACGCGGGCCGCGTATATGCCGTAGCGCGGGATGATCTGCTCGCCGAAGTTCAAGTTGGCCGTGGGGTAGCCCAGTTCACGCCCGCGCTGGTCGCCGTTCTGCACTGTGCCGGTGACAGAATGCCAGCGGCCGAGCTGTTCGGCGGCTGCGGCGACGCGGCCCTCTTCCAGCAGCACCCGGACGGCCGTCGAGGCGAACTCGCCCCCATCGCCGCCGAGCAGATGCTGGATCGATACGGTAAAGCCCAGTTCGGCGGACATCGCGCGCAGCAAGGTCGCGTCACCGCCGCGGCCCTTGCCGAAGCGGAAATCCTCGCCGATCACCAAGTGGCGGATGCCCAGCCCCTGGGCCAGCACGCGGGTCACGAAATCTTCGGCCGGCATCGCCGCAAGCGCGACGTCGAAGGAGATTTGATGCAGGTGTTGGATACCTAGGCCCGCCAGGATACGCGCCTTCTCCTCGGCGAGCGTCAGGCGGAACGGGGGCGCGTCGGGCTGGAAGAACCGCCGGGGATGGGGCTCAAACGTGATTACGCCCGCTGGGGCGGCGATTTGGGCGCCCGCCTGCGCCGCCTCGGCGATCAGCGCCTGGTGGCCGCGATGCACGCCATCAAAATTGCCGAGCGCCGCCGAGGCACCGCGCTGGCCGGGCTCGAGCCCCTCGAAGCCGTGGATTAGCTGCATCCCTGCCCCTGCCCCCCTACACCGGGCCAAGCGGGGCAGCGGCGCCCCTCAGTCGAACTTCTTCGAGGGCGCCAGAACCAGCGCCTCGCCCTTCAGGACCGCCTTTTCGCGCACGAGGCAGACGCAATCAAGGGTGACGCGGCGCTTGGAATAGTCGATCTCGCGGACCGTGACTTCCGCGGTCACATCGTCACCGGGGCGCACGGGCGCCAGGAACTTGAGCGACTGGCTCAGATATACCGTGCCGTGGCCCGGAAGCTGCTCGCCGATCACCGCCGAGATCAGGCTGGCGGTCAGCATCCCATGGGCGATGCGCCCGCCGAAGATGGTTTCCTGGGCGTAGACCTCGTCCAGATGCACCGGGTTGCGGTCAGTCGAGATGTCGGCGAAGAGGCGGATATCATAGTCCTCGATGGTCTTGGTCAGACTCCGGGACATGCCGATCTCGAGATCCTCAATGCAGACCGTGCCGCGCAGCATATTGTCCAACATGGGCTTTCCCCGGTGACGAGGTGTTGTGCGTTGCAGCATTTCTAGCTGAGTCGGCGCTAGCGCGCAACGAAATTGCGCAATATAATGTCTCGGTGCTTATTCCTGTGTTATGAAAGTTACGCCACTTGGCAGTGGCGCACCGGCCTGCCATCAAAGCATTGGCGCGGAATCATTACCCCGACCTATGCGAAGGAGTTCGGACATCGCCGGGGAAATTCAATAATTCGGGTGGCAGACCCCAGCCCGCGCGCTCACCTTGCCGTGCTTCGCAGCTTAAAGTTGTTCGGAAATAATTAATATAACTTTTGGTTTAATTAACTGAATAATCGATTTGATATTGAAAAATCTGCAAATGAAAGTATAAGAAACTCTAAATGAATATTACAAATCATAATGAGTTTTTATTTGAAACGATTGACGATATTCGCGGCGGCGCTGCATGTGTATTCGTTTGGTGAATTGAGCTTGTTCCGTCTTTTGCGTGGCGGACTTAGTGGTCGGGGCCAGTGTGCGGTTTGGGCCGTGCGGCCGTCGACAGCCGCCCGCCGAATTCTAACGGAGCGGCATTCCGGTACCGATCCCGGGCACGTCGCGCGGCGAGCAGCGGGTGGCGACCGAGATTGAGTAGTGCGTGTGGGAGCGTGAGGTAACAAGATGTACCAAGACCCGGTGAGCATCGGCGTTGGGGAGCCTGCAAACGCAGAGTCTCCACGGGCGAGATGGGATCTCGACGCATACCAAATCTCAGCGGCCCCACCGCAGGGCGCGTCACCGCAGGATGCATCACAGCAGAGCGCATCACCGCAAGACGCATTGCCGCAAGGTGCATCACCGCAACACGCACCAGAGAAGCCTGCGCGCCCGGAGGCGGATCAAAAGGGCGAAACGTCAATACCGCGAAGACCGTCCCGGATCATCCCTGCGGCCATCTTCGGAGCGGGCGTCGCTCTGCTCGCGGTGGCGGTCACGTTCGACACCCATGTGGCCCAGGTCGATTTCTCCGCATTCCGTCCTGCCGCCGCTTTGGCAGCCATCGACACGCCTGATGCCCGCGCTCCTGATGCCCGTCCCGCCGCCCCTCAGGTCGCCGGGGAACTTCAAGCCTGTCACGACACCTATACCGTCGTCCGGGGGGATACGCTTTCTACGATTGCCAGCCGCACTTATCGCGATGGCAGCCGCCCCAGATATATGGCGATTTTCTCGGCGAACCAAGATCGGCTCAGAGAGCCCGATCTGGTGGTGGTTGGCGAAGAGCTTCGTATCCCGTGCCCCTGATGGTGCCGGTCCGAACCGCCTGAGATGACGGAAGTGGAGTGGATTGGGCCACCAGCGCCGGGTGCCGATGACATTCGTTACCGCAACCGGCCAATCGCGAATCTCGGCGTGGATGCGTGCGCCGCCAGATAGGCCTCGAGCAGCGCCGCCTCCGGGCGTTCCGGGTCGGGGCCAAGCTCGCCGGTGGCCAGCCCGCCGGTGATGAAGAGGACGTCCAGACCGTAGTCGAGCCCGCCCTTCACGTCGGTCTGGATACCGTCGCCGATGGCCAGCACCTGGGCCTTGGGGATGTCTTCGCCAGCGATCTCGGCGAGAAGCCCGAAGGTCTGTTCGTACGTCGGCCCATGGGGTTTGCCGAACCAAATGACTTCGCCGCCCGCCTGCTCGTAGGCCAGCGCCAGCGCCCCGGCGCAGAAGAGCCGCTGCTCGCCCCGGTCAACGATCAAGTCGGGATTGGCGCAGAGGACCGGAAGCGCGCGTGCCTTCCACTCGGCGATCTCGGCGGCGTAGTCATCCGGGGTCTCGGTCATGTCGTCGCGCAGCCCCGTCAGCAGGATGCCATCCGCCTGGCCGAGCGGCATGTCGTCGAGCCCAACGCCAGAGAGCATATGCCGGTCCCGGTCCGGCCCCACATAGTGGAAGGCGCGGCCATAATCTCCGCTGGCGAGCGCCCGCTGGCAGGCCCCGCCCGAGGACATGATCCCGTCATAGCTGTCCTTCGGCGCGCCGATCCGGTCGAGGAACCGCTCCACATGGCCGGCGGGCCGGGGCGCATTGGTGAGCAAGATCGCGATCCCGCCCTGGGCGCGGTAGGCCTGCAAGGCGGCGACCGCCGCGGGATAAGGCGTGATGCCGTTGTGATAGCAGCCCCAGAGATCGACGAAGAGCGCTCGGTAGGGCGCCCAGATCCGGTCCAGTGACGTGACGATTTGGCAGGCCATCAATAGTCGAGGCCGATCCGGCGGCACGCTTTCTCGTCGCGCAAGCTCAGATCGGTGCCGCAGTAATCGGCTGCCGCTTCGGTGCACATCCAGGCGATCGCGCGGGCCGGGATCTCGGGCAATATATGCACCGCGGGGTCGAGCTGGCTGACCGGGTTGATGCCGGAGGCCTTGATCAGCACCTGCATTTCGGTCGCGACCGTGCCAGGGCTCAGACCCATCACCCGGATGCCCTGCTCGCGGTATTCCTTATCGGCGCACCGGGTCAACGACAGCGCCGCCGCCTTCGACGCACAATAATGGCTCCAGCCTTCCAGGGCGCCGGTCGCCGCGCCCGAGCTGATGTTGATCACCACGCCGGCTTTCTGATCGAGCATGACGGGCAGCGCGGCGCGAAGGCCGAAATAGACTCCTTTGAAATTGATGTCGGCGGCATGGGCCCAGGCCTCTGGGTCGGAATCCGCAAGCCGCGCGATCGGTTCGACCACGCCCGCATTCGAGACCAAGATATCCAGCCGGCCAAACTCATCCTGGCAAGCCCGCACTGCGGCGGCGACATCGTCGTAGTGGCTGACATCGCAAGCGACCGCCACCGCACGGCCGCCGGTTTGGCGAATCTCGGCGGCGATCATTTCGGACGCTTCCAGGGTCCGCGCTGCCAGCACGACGGCGACCCCGTGCCGGGCCAATTCGCGGGCCGCCGCCGCGCCGATGCCGCGGCTAGCGCCGGTAACGATCGCGGCCTTGCCCGCGAGTTCCGGAAAGGTGTCGGGCATGGGATTCCTCTTAGTCCAGGCGCGTGACGGTAAAGCCACGCGCGCGCAGGAGCTCGACAATCCCGGCGTCGCCGACCAGATGCAGGGCGCCGAAGGCGGCGAAGACGTTGCCGTCTTCCATTTCGGGAACCAGCGACTTCATCCAGGCCCGGTTGCGGTCGACCAGAAGTTCGCGCTCGAAGCGCGGGAACACGGCGGCGCTTTGTCGCGCTCCGATGGTCTTCTGTGCCTCAGCTTGGCTGAACTCCCAGATCGCGGCGATCTCGCCCGCGCGGTAGAGGCCGGCCGAGGTACGCCAGACGTCCTGCTCGTCATAGGGGCTGCGCAGGAGATCCAGCACCATCGCCACCATGTCGGATTGCGGCAGGTCGATCAGCGCACCCAGTGCCTCGCCATAGGTTTCGAGCCCCTGGACCGGCACCCCGGCCGCACCGGCGCGCTGGGCCAGCATGTCGTCGAGGATTGGCTTGCCCGCTTGCGCCTCGCGGATCATGCAGGCGGGCAGCGCCAGGCTGGTGAACAGCATCCAGGGCTTCAGCCGAGCGGCGATCTCGAAGTTCAGGCCGCGTTCGGCCAGGCGCTTGGCGGCCGCGGCGCGCTCGTCCTCGGTCAGTTGCGCGATGACGCCGTTATCGTCTGGCGAAAGGATGAAGCCGGGATCGGTGGTCATCCGGGTCTGCATTTTGGCTTCCTCGGCGTCGGTCAACTCGACCAGCATCAGCCGAGCGCCGGTCAGCGCCCGCTCGACCGGTGGTGCCAACGCGTCGGCCCCCGCGCCCGTGTCATGGAAGGTGCCGAAAAGCCACGAGGGCGGACTGCCCGGGCGCTCGACCCGCCAGAACTTGCCCCGTCCGTTCGGCACCGCGCGGGCCTTGGCCAGGATCTGCGCATGGCGCTGGGGCTCGTCCCGGGCCAGCGCCGCAAACAGATCGCTGCCGGCACATTGGGCGGCCGCCGTCGCGGTGGCCCCAAACCAGAATGCGACCCCCAGAATGAAGGTGGTGATCAGGCGCATGTTCTCTCGCTCCCAAGGGCGCCGGGCTAGCGGCGCGCACCCATGATCCCGCCTGTACCCGGGCAGGACAAGCACCGGAACGCGTCAGGAGAGAAGTTTTTCAGCAAGCGCCCTCTTGACTCACATTCCCGCCCTGCCTAATTGCAAGGCGCCCGTGTTTATTAGCACTCATCAGGGGCGAGTGCTAATACCCGACAGGGTCGGGCGACCCCGAAAAGAACGACGAAACTTGGAAACCGCGAAAAGGGAGCGCTTCCATGAGCTTTACTCCACTCCATGACCGCGTGCTGGTGCGCCGCGTCGAATCCGAAGAGAAGACCGCGGGCGGGCTGATCATCCCCGACTCCGCCAAGGAAAAGCCCCAGGAGGGCGAGGTTGTCGCCGTCGGCGAGGGTGCCCGCAAGGATTCCGGCGAGCTGATCCCGATGGCCGTCAAGGCCGGCGACCGGATCCTGTTCGGCAAGTGGTCCGGCACCGAGGTCAAGATCGATGGCGAAGAGCTGCTGATCATGAAAGAGAGCGACATCCTTGGCATCATCACCGATTCCGCCGCCGCGAAGGCCGCCTGAAGCGGCCGCCGAGCGAGAAACAGACTTCTAACAGGAGCAATCAGACATGGCTGCTAAAGACGTCAAATTCCACACCGATGCCCGCGACCGCATGCTGAAGGGCGTCGATGTGCTGGCAAATGCCGTCAAGGTGACGCTGGGGCCGAAGGGCCGCAACGTCGTCCTGGACAAATCCTTCGGCGCCCCGCGGATCACCAAGGACGGCGTGACCGTCGCCAAGGAGATCGAGCTGAGCGACAAGTTCGAGAACATGGGCGCGCAGATGGTGCGCGAAGTCGCTTCGCGCACCAATGACGAGGCTGGCGACGGCACTACCACCGCCACCATCCTGGCCCAGGCGATCGTCCGCGAGGGCATGAAGGCGGTTGCCGCCGGCATGAACCCGATGGATGTGAAGCGCGGCGTTGACGCCGCCGTCGCCAAGGTGGTCGAGGCGATCAAGGCCGCCTCGCGCCCGGTCAAGGACTCGGACGAGGTCGCCCAGGTGGGCTCGATCTCGGCCAATGGCGAGACCGAGATCGGCCAGCAGATCGCCGACGCGATGCAGAAGGTCGGCAACGAGGGCGTGATCACCGTCGAGGAGAACAAGGGCCTGGACACCGAGACCGAGGTTGTCGAGGGCATGCAGTTCGACCGTGGTTATCTGAGCCCCTACTTCATCACCAACGCCGACAAGATGGTCGCCGAGATGGAGCACGCCCTGA
>JAOTXT010000089.1 GCA_029862205.1 Paracoccaceae bacterium | reverse complement strand
TGTCACCGCGGCGGTCGAGGCGGGCTTCGATCCGCCGTTCCATCCGGTCGAGCCGGCGCTGCAGCCGGTCGATCCGATGCCCGTTGGTCCGGGCGCGGCGACCGCGCTGGCGATCCGTGATCCGCTCGAGCCGGTGAAGCCGCGACTGAAGCTGGTCGATCCGGCGGTCGCGCTTGCGCAGGCTTCGGATATCGCGGATCTGGTCGGTCTGATAAGCGATCCGGTCGATCCGCTCGGAAACCTCACGCGAGCGTGGCGCGGCCTCGGCCGGGGCGGCCAAGACCACCAGGGCCGCGGCCAAGGCGGCGAGCCCCAGGCCCAGATTGCGCAGGCGCCAGAGCCCGGTGCGTTCGGTATGGACGGTAGTCGTCTTCATCTCGCTCCTCCTCGATAACGGATTCGAAGATGGAACGGCGCCATGCCCGGACTCCAGCGGTCACATAGTTCACAACTGATTGAAGTAAAAAAGAAAGCCACCGGGACCGGTGGCTCTAAGTGGCTCGGGAGCGGGCTCCCTGCCCGCTCCCTCACCTGCCATCCGGCCTTGCTCAGGGGGGAGGGTCCGGCCGGAGGAAGAGACTGCCTCAGTCGCTGTGGCGATAGGGCCTCCAGGCATAATCACTGCCGCGCTGCCGGTCGCGCCTACGGTCGCGACGGTCGGTGCGATGATCTCGGCGGTCGTAGTCGCGGTCGATCCTGTAGCGGTCCGAGCGATCCCAGATATGGCCGAGGCCGATCCGCCGGCCAAGATGCAGTCCGTTGTCGCCGTGACGGGCATAGTGACGCCCCCGATGATGGCCATACCGGCGATGCTCGTGCGAGTGGACCCGGCCGCCATGACGGTGACGATGGCTATGGAACTTATCGCTCCGCCGGCCGCGGTCGGCCCAGTGATCGTGCCGTCGGTCGCGGCGCCAGTCGCGATACGCCTCGCGCCGGTCGCGGCGCCGGTCGCGCCACTCTCCCCGGTGGTCGCGCCATGCCTCGTACCGGTCGCGGCGCCCATCACGCCGGGCCTCGCGGCGGTCGCGGCGCCGCTCGCGCCATTCGTCGCTCCGCTCACGGCTGCGGTCGCGAGCCCGACCGTCACGCTCGCCATCCCGGCGCCCGCTGCGCGTCAAGCGCCGGTCGACGCGGCCAGAGCGAGCGGCCCAAGACCCGTCGCGCCCGCCATTCCAGCCGTCGCGGTCTTCGTCATGCGTCCACTGGCGTGTCTCGGCCGGATCACCCGCCTCCTCGTTCGCGGCCGGTGCCGCGATCGGTGCCGCCAGTGCCAAGAATGCCCCTAAGGGCAAGCAAATAATGTGATTCCACGCAGATCTGAACATCGGACGCTCCTCTGACTGACAGGCCAATTCGGGCCCGTTCTCACCAGGTTTCACGTTTTGGTTGCGGGAATCCGTCGCTCGGTTAACGATTTACTAACCGAGGCTTACCGTCCTAGAGCGTCGATTTGTGCCGCCAGATCGGGATCGAGTGGGATCCCTGTAGCCTCGAGGCGCGCACGCAGGGCCTGCCGGCGGCGCCCAGGCAGGCGCGCGCCGTCCTGAACCTCGATCGCCGTGGCCAGGGCACCAATGCGTTCCGGCGCCTCCGGCGACAACGCGCGGGGATCGAGCGCCATCAGAAACTGTCCGGTTCCCGGCGGCTCTCCTTCGGCGGTGAAGAAGGAGCTGGCTTCATAACCGAACCGCGCGCCCGTGACGCCGGCGGCTAGCAGCTCGACCATCAACGCCAGGGCAGCACCCTTCGCATCCGCCATCGGCGCCATCATGCCTTGCAGCGCCACATCCGGATCAGTCGTCGGGTTCCCCTCAGCGTCGAAGGCCCAGCCTTCGGGGATCGCCTCTCCCCTTTGGCTCGCGGCCATGATCTTGCCGCGCGCGACCTTGCTGACCGAGAGGTCGATCACCACCGGCTCGGCATCGGGCACGGGCGCCGCGAAGGCAATCGGGTTGGTACCGAAGAGCGCTCGGCTCCCACCCCAAGGCGCAATCGCCCCGGGCGTATTGACCAGCATAAGCGCCACCAGGCCCTGCCGTGCGAGCTCCTCGACGAAAAGCCCGGTGGCGCCCGCATGGTGCGAGCGCCGGAGACCGGCCATCGCGACCCCCATCTCGCGGGCCATAGCCGGCAGTGCCTCGGTTGCGAGCACCAGTGCAGGATAGGCGAACCCATTCGCCGCATCGATCGCCATGGCGCCAGGCCTGGTCCGCTCGGCTTTTGGTTTTGCATGGCCGTCGATCTTGCCCGACGCTGCTTGCGCGCCGTAGGAGAGAACCCGGCGCAGACCATGGCCCGTCTGACCCGCCAGCTCTGCCCCGACTAGGGCATCGGCGACCGGGCGGGCATTCTCCGCGCTCGAGTTGCAGCGGATCATGGTCCGGGTCACCAGGTCGTGGGCTTGCGCTACCGCGAGATGGCTCATGCCAGTTCCTCCAAATGAGCCGTTACCCGGCCGGCCACCAGGGCGCTGACCCGAGAGTTCGATTCTCTCGTCAGCCCGGCGATATGCGGGGTCAGGATCAGGTTGTCGATGCCCGCGAACCGACCACCCGCGGTTGCGGTCAATGGCTCGGTCTCGAAGACATCCAGCGCCGCACCACCGAGCGAGCCATCGCGGAGGTCCACGATCAGGGCAGTCTCGTCGACCACCCCGCCGCGGGCGGCGTTGATCAGGATCGCGCCCTCGCGCATCAACGACACCTGGTCGGGCCCAATGAGGTGCCGCGTTGCCTCGATCAGCGGCACATGCAGGCTGACCGCATCTGACTGACGCAAGAGATCGTTCAATGACACCGGCTTGGCCAGCTCCCAGGCCGGATCATCCCCAGCGAGGAAAGGATCATGCGCCACGACATCCATCCCCAACGCACCGGCGCGGTGCGCGACCTCGCGCGCGATGGCGCCAAAGCCGATAAGGCCCAAGGTCTTGCCGGCGACCTCTCCCCCGATCAGCGTCTCGCGAGGCCACGATCCGTCCTCGACCAAGCCGCGCGCGTGGTAGGCCCTGCGCATCAAGATCATCGTGGCCGCGATCACATACTCCGCGACTGCCTGGTCGTTGGCGCCCGTCGCGGGATAAACCGCGATGCCGCGCGCCTCGCAATCGGCGGTATCGATATTGTCGAGCCCGACGCCCAGCCGCCCGATGCAGGAGAGATTTTCGGCAAGGTTCAAGATCTTCCCGCGCACCTGCGTGCGGTTGCGCACGATCAGCGCCCGGGCCTCGGGCACCAGTTGGGCCAGCACGTCTGGTTTGTCCGGCAGGTCGGGGTCGTAGTGGATGCGGAACCGGGCCGAGAGCCGCTCGATCGCGGCCCGGTCCATAAATTCGGTGATCAGGACGTCCGTCACCTGGATTTGACCGCCTGATCCATCACCGCCCGACCCTTACGCCGAGCGGTAGAGCTTGGTCATCACAAACTCCCGATGTCCCAGCGCCTCGGCCGCTGTCGCGCGGCCATTGGCGGTGCGGGTGATCATGTCGATCAGGGAATCGCCCGCCTCATCGATGGTCATCTCACGGCGCAGGATGCCCGAGACATCGACGTCCACATGCTCGCTCATGGTGCGCACGGTGCGCGGGTTGGCGGTGATCTTGATCACCGGCACGATCGGGTTCCCGACCACGTTGCCCTGACCCGTCGGGAATGTGTGGATCACATAGCCCGCGGCCGCCATCAGCGTCACGCATTCCGCCGCCGCCGAGGAGGTGTCCATGTAGTAGAGCCCCGGACCCTTCTCCGGCGCCTCGGCAGGACCCATCGCGTCGATATAGGTGCTCGTGCGGCCGATTTTCTCGAGATTACCCAGCGCCTTTTCCTCGATGGTCGAGAGGCCGCCGAGGATGTTGCCCTTGGTCGGTTGGCTGTCGCTGAGGTCGTCGGTCTGATGCGCGAAGATCACGTCGTCCTGATAGGCCTGGAAGATCTTCATGAACTTGGCCGCGGCTTCCGGGTTGGCGGCGCGTGCCTCGCAGATATGCTCGGCCCCGGTGATCTCGGAGGTTTCGCCGAAGCAACCATAGAGCCCCTGCGGGATCAGCTTGTCATACATGTTGCCGACTGTGGGGCACGAGCCCAGGCCCGTCGTGGTGTCCGACTCGCCGCATTTGGTCGAGACCCAGAGATCGGTCAGCGGGCAGGGCTCCTTTTGCAGCTCGGTCGCCCAGTGAACGTATTCCTTGGCCTTCCAGCTGGCCTTGCGGATGGTTTCGAAGTCGCCGTTTTGTTCGATCGAGAAGCCGGTGACCGGTTTGCCGGTCTCGGCGATCCCGTCAACGATGGTTTTTGTCCATTCCGGCTCGATCCCGATGACGATCACCGCCGCCACGTTGGGATTGGCTCCGGTGCCGATCATGGTGCGGAAATGCAGGTCCAGATCCTCGCCGAATTGCAGCCGGCCATAGGAATGCGGCAGGGCCAAGGTGCCCTTGACGTTGTTGCCCACCGCCTCACACGCGGCGTTCGAGATATCGTCGACCGGCAGGATGATGACGTGGTTGCGCACGCCCACGCGCCCGTTCTCGCGGCGCCATGCATTGATGGTTACGTTTGTTGCGTCGAAGGCCATCTCACCACCTCTTGGTCTTTAGGTTATGGGTATGGACATGCTCGCCGGTCCCGGCGGGGCCCACCATTCGGCCGATATCGACCCCGTATTTGATTATCGTGTCGCCCTCGGCGAGGTCTTTCAGCGCAACCTTGTGGCCGATCGGGATGTCCGCCTTGGCGGTCAGACGAAAGTCCGAGTTGTCCTCGGTGACGACGCACAGCATGTCGGTGCCGGCGGTCAAATCCTCGACCACGACCACACCGACATTGTCGCGCAGGTCGTGGACCAGAAGTTGCGGGATGCTCATTGGGCGGTTCCTTTGGCGCTCGCTTGCGATTCATATAGATGAGCTATATGATTTATATGAATCCCCCACTGAGGCGCAAGCCAATTGCGGAAAAATGGGCCGGTCGTGAACAAAATCCGCACCGAACCTCACACCGAACCTCTCTATGCCAGGGTCCGGGCCGAGCTGGTCAGGGGCCTGAGTTCTGGTGAATTGACGCCCGGAATGGCGTTGCCGGCCGAGAATGTGCTGGCACGCGAGATGTCGGTCAGCGTCGGCACGGTGCGCAAGGCGGTGGACAGCCTCGTTGCCGAAGGAGTGCTAACGCGCCACCAGGGCAAGGGGACGTTCGTCACCGAGCAAACACCGGAGAGGGCGAATTTCCACTTCTTCCGCGTGGTCGACAGCGAGGGCGCGCGGGTGCTGCCCGAGACGCTGCGCGAGGGCGTCACGCTGCGCCCGGCCGGAAACCAGGCGGCGCGCCGCCTGAAACTGGAGCCGGGTGTCCCGGTGGTGCGGATCGAGCGTGTGCGCGCGATCGGCGGGCGTCCATCGATCCTGGAGGTGATCGATGTGCCCGCGGACCTGATGCCTGGGCTCGAAACCGAGTCACCGCTGCCAAACGCGCTCTATCCCCACTACCAGGCGGATCACGGCGTTAGCGTTGTCTCGACCGAAGACCGATTGAGCGCGGTGGTGGCGAAACCGAAAACCTCGAAGGCCCTGTGTGTACCCGAGGGGTCTCCGCTTCTGCGCGCTGACCGCGTGGCACTGGACCTGACTGGCAATCCGGTCGAATGGCGCCGGTCGTGGTTTCTCACGGATGATTTGGCCTATGCAGTGACGCTGGGCTAGCCGCCATAGGCCACCCACCGGCAACGCTCGAACCGGTCGCACTCCAGCCAATTGCCGATCTTCGTGCCGTTCCGCCAGGCGCCCCGGTGCATGAGATACAGGCCGGTGCTGAACCAAGCCCGCGCAGGGCCGTGCTTGGCGCCCTCGGGGGTCTCGCACCATTCGCGCAGGCCGGCATATTCCTCTTCCAACTGCGGTTCTGTCCTTTCCGGACAGATCAGCGGCAGTGGACGCATCGGCGCGCTTAGGCGCTTTGGCAGATCGGCGAGGGACGTGATCGAAGGTCCGGCTTCGAGTTCAGCGCCGCCGAGCGATCCGCCGAGAAACCGAGGATTTTTCCGGTCAAAGCGGAGCGTCAAGGATCGTGCGCGGCTCAAAATACGAAACGATATGCGCACGCAATTCGCATTGCCCGCGCCACATCCCGAAACGCGCCGATCCCCTGCAACCCTGGCGGGGAGGGTGCGCTCAAGCCAGTCACCGAGGCTCACGTCACCAGGCAAACCGGGATCGAAGACACGCGCAGGCATATCCAATCGCGCGTCCAACGGGTCATGTGCATTCAAGGGTCCGGCCAACGCAAGGATCATACCTGCGGCGAGCAAGGCTTTACGCCCCCACATAAGCAACTGCCTCGATCTCGACCTTCATGCGCGGGTCGACCAGCGCCGAGACCTCAACCAGCGTCGAGGCGGGGCGGTGATCGCCGAAATAGGCCTGACGCACCGGGTTGATCCGGGCGCGCTCGGAAATATCGGTCAGGAAAACCTGCACCTTTACGATCTGATTTGGCTGGCCGCCTGCGGCCCTGAGACAGCGATCGATAGTACCAAGTGCGATGTCGAATTGATCGACCGTGTCCTCGGGAATCTGACCCTCGGCGGTCATCCCAACCATCCCGGAGAGCCAAATCCAGTCGCCCGCGCGCACTACATGGCAGTAATGGCTGACCGGGGCCATCTCGCCCGGCAGGATCAATCGCTCGATCGGCATGTTTTCCTCCCTATGGCGCTTCGATCCTCCGACCACCCGTGTCGAAGAGCGAAATCTGCGAGGCGCGCATGTCCAGCGCCACGGCGTTGCCCTCCTTCCAAGGCGCCACTGGCGGCATCCGGGCGATCACGTTGAGCATACCATCCTCGCCCGCGATCGAGATATGGGCCAGCGTCTCGGCGCCCAACTGCTCGATCAGGTCGACCACGCCCCTCAGCGGCGTCTTCGCCGGCTCGCAGAGCAGCACATGCTCAGGCCGGATGCCCAGCGAAACCTGTGTGTGCTCGGGCAGGCTCGTCGCGACGAGGGCTGTATCGCCGAAGTGCACCTGCCCTTCCTCGACCGCACACGGCAGGATGTTCATCGGCGGCGTGCCAATGAAGCCGGCGACAAAGAGCGACGCGGGACGCTCGTAGAGCTCCATCGGCGTGCCGATCTGCTCGACCCGGCCGCCGTTCATCGCGACCAGGCGATCGGCCAGCGTCATCGCCTCGACCTGATCATGTGTTACGTAGAGCGCGGTCACGCCGAGTTGCTTCTGCAGGCGCTTGATCTCGATGCGCATCTGGACCCGCAGCTTGGCATCCAGGTTCGACAGAGGCTCATCGAACAGGAACACCTTCGGGCTGCGCACGATGGCCCGGCCCATGGCGACCCGCTGGCGCTGTCCGCCTGAAAGCTGCGCCGGTTTGCGCTCCAGCAGTTCGGACAACTCCAGCGTAGCTGCCGCCTCACGTACCTTGCGGTCGATCTCGGCCTTGGGCTCGCCCCGGTTCACAAGCCCATAGGCCATGTTCTTGTAGACGCTCATATGCGGGTAGAGCGCGTAGTTCTGGAACACCATCGCGATGTCGCGCCGGGCGGGCTCGACGCGGTTCATCTCGTTGCCATCGATGTCAAGCGTGCCCTCGGTGATCGTCTCGAGCCCAGCCACCATACGCAGAAGCGTGGACTTGCCGCAGCCGGAGGGGCCGACGATGACGATCAGCTCGCCGTCCGCGACGTCCAGGTCAATCCCGGTGACCGCCTCGACGCCCCCAGATTTCGGGCCCGGATAGGTTTTGCCCAGACCTTTCAGATGGACCGTCGCCATAGACCTATTTCTCCTGCTCGATCAGGCCCTTGACGAATAGCTTCTGCATCGCCAGGACGATCAGCACCGGCGGCAGCAGCGCCAGAACCGCGGTACCCATGATCTGGTGCCAGACCGGCAGCGCCTCGCCGGAATTGACCATGCGCTGGATGCCCATCACGACGGTTGTGAACTGCGCGTCCGTGGTGATCAGCAGCGGCCACAGATACTGGTTCCAACCATAGATAAACAGGATGATCGTCAGCGCCGCGATATTGGTGCGGCTGACCGGCAGCAGGATATCCCAGAAAAACCGCATCGGCCCGGCGCCGTCGATCTTGGCGGCCTCGACCAGTTCGTCCGGGATGGTCAGGAAAACCTGCCGGAACAGGAACGTGGCGGTCGCCGACGCGATCAGGGGCAGGATCAGCCCTTGATAAGAGTTCAGAAGGTCAAGCCGCGCGGCCACGTCGAAGGTCGGCAAAATCCGCACCTCGACGGGCAGCATGAGCGTGATGAAGATCAGCCAGAAACAGACCATCCGCCCGGGAAAACGGAAGAAGACGATCGCATAGGCGGCGATCAACGAGACCGCGATCTTCCCTATGGTGATCCCCACCGCCATGATCGCCGAATTCATCAGCATCCGCCCAACCGAAACCCCGCCCGCATCCGACAGCCCCTGACCCAGCAGCTCGGAATAGGTCTCGTAGCCACGCGTCCCGAACCATAGCGGCAGCGGATCCTGGCTCAGCCGTTCGCCCGGATGGGTCGAGCCCACCAGCGCCATCCAGACCGGAAAGCAGACCGCGGCGACGCCCAGGATCAGCACCGCATGGGTCAGAACGGTCAACAGGGGCCGGTTCTCGATCAATGGGCCACCCCCCCATTTTCGTAGGGATCGGTTTCGTAGGGGCAGAGCGTCCAAGGCAGACCCACGGCGACACGGCTGTACCCGTATCCCTGCGGGATTTCCGGACAGCCGGACAAGGTCTCGTCCAATTCCCGCATCGCTGACATGGCAACCCGGTGCCAGTCCGCCGGGTTCTCGCTGTCGCAGTCTTCCTGGGCGCAGCTCATCGAGATCTCGCCACCGATGTAGTAGTAGACGTCGCCGACCATCCGCTTCCCGTGGAAGACATGATCACAGATCACCACCCCGTGCTCGTCCGACAGGGCCGCGAGGCGCAAAGGCGGGTTCCCGGTGCCTTTCATTGTCCCCTTCACGAATAGCTCACCTTCTTCTCCACATAGCGGAATTGGATCGCGGTCATGGCAATGACGATGGCCATCAGCACCACCGACTGCGCGGCCGACGACCCATAGTCCTGCCCGACGAAGCCGGTACTGTAGACCTTATAGACTAGGATCGAAGTTGCGTCCGCCGGGCCGCCCTGGGTGGTCGCGTGGATGGTCGAGAAGGTGTCGAAAAAGGCGTAGACCAGGTTCACCACCAGCAGGAAAAACGTGACCGGCGAGAGAAGCGGCAGCACCACCGTCCAAAACCGCCGGAACGGCCCCGCATTGTCGATGGCGGCGGCCTCGATCAGCGAGCGTGGAATTGACTGCAATCCTGCCAGGAAGAACAGAAAGTTATAGCTGATCTGTTTCCAAACGCTGGCCGCGATCACCAGCATCAGCGCCTGGTCGCCACTGACGTAGTGGTTCCACTCGATCCCCGCCAATTCCAACCAGGCGGCATAGATCCCGACCGAGGGGTTGAGCAGGAAATACCAGATAACGCCGCTCAGCGCCGGCGCCACCGCATAAGGCCAGATCAGCGCCGCCCGATAGGCGAGCGCCCCGTGGATCACCCGGTTGGCGGCCAGCGCCAGCACCAGCGCGATCGCCATCGCCAGCACCGTCACGGCGATGCCGAAGATCAGGGTCGTCCAGAAGCTCTTGAGATAGCGCGGATCGGCGAAGAGCTCGGCATAGTTCCGAAACTCCACGAATTGCCGCGAGAACCCGAACGCGTCCTCCAGATAGAACGACTGCTCCAACGCTTGGATCGCCGGCCAGAGAAAGAAAACCGCCGTCACCACAAGCTGCGGCGCGACCAGAAGATAAGGCAGCAGCCGGTTCTCGAAGACGACGCGGCGCTCGGCCATGGTCCCCCCAGTCGGAGTCGCGCGGGTTCGCGATCCCCCGGATGGGGGATCGCGCGTCAGCTTTTACTGATTGGCTTCCTCGAAGCGGCGCAACAGGGCGTTGCCGCGCTCGACTGCGGTGTCGAGTGCCTCGCGCGCCTCCTTCTCGCCGGACCAGACCGCTTCCAGCTCCTCGTTGATGATGTCGCGGATCTGGACGAAGTTGCCGTAGCGCAGGCCCTTCGAGTTTGACGTCGGCTGGTTCAGCGACAGCTGCTTGATCGCCGTATCGGTGCCCGGATTGCTGTTATAGTAGCCATCGGCCTGCGACTTCTCGTAAGCCGCCGTGGTGATCGGCACATAGCCGGTCTCCTGGTGCCAATAGGATTGCTGATCGGCGGCCGAGAGGAAGCTGAAGAACTCGGCCACGCAACGGTACTCAGCGGATTCTCCGCCGTTCAGAACCCAAAGCGTGGCGCCACCGATGATCGAGTTCTGCGGCGCGCTGGCGACGTTGGTGTCGATTGGCATCATCGCCTGGCCGAACTCGAAGCCCGTGATATCCTTGACGAAGCCGCCGTAATAGGCCGACGAATTGATCCAGAAGACGGTCTCGCCGTTCACGAACATCGCCCGGCTGTCGCCGCGCCTCCCACCATATTTGAAAAGCCCGTCACGACCCATCTCGGCGATGCGTTGGATGTGGTTGACCACCGCGTCATTGTTGAAGGTCAGCTCGGTGTCGGTGCCGGCAAAGCCGTTCTCCTTGGTGCCAGTCGCCAAGTTGTGCCAGGCCGAGAAGTTCTCGATCATCGTCCAGCTCTGCCAGCCAAAGCTGAGCGGCGCCTCGATGCCCGCATCCTTGGCCTGCCCGGCGGCGACCTTGAGCTCGTCCCAGGTGGTCGGAACCGCGATCCCAAGCTCGTCCAGCTTGGTTTTGTTGTACCAAAGCACCGGGGTTGACGAGTTGAAAGGCAGCGACAGCAGCTTGCCGTCGGTCGTGGTGTAATAGGAGATCACGGCGGGCAGATAGGAAGACTGATCGAAGTCGATCTGGGCATCCGCCATCAGTTGATGGACCGGATAGACCGCGCCCTTGCCTTCGGCAGCTATCATTGTGGCCGTTCCGACCTCGAAGACCTGAACGATGTGGGGCTGCTCGCCGGCCCGGAACGCGGCGATCGCCGCGGTCATGGTTTCGGTATAGTTGCCCTTGTAGGTGGCCGTGAGCGTGCAGGTGCCCGCATTCGCCTCTTGCTCGGCGTTGAACTTGGCGGCGAACTCGTCGACGATTTCGCCCAAGCGCCCGCCCATGGCGTGCCACCAGTTGATCTCGGTCTGTGCGGTGGCGGCATTTGCGGTCAGTGCGGTGGCCAGGATGGCGGCCATGCCGGAGATGCGTCTCATCGATTTCCTCCCTGCTTGAAATATTCGTTGGCCCTTCGGTTCTGCCGAGGGTCCGATTGCAGCGATTACGCCAGATCAATGGCGCATGCGCAATGGTCTTGCGGGAGTTTTGTGACAGCCGAAACCGCCACCGGTCAGGGGCTTAGGCGGACCGGGCCGCGCAGGGCCGGATCAGACGGCGCGCAGGCGTGTCTTGCCCGCGGCAGGCTCGGCCAGATAGCCATCGCGGGTCTGGGGCAGTTTTCGGCCCAGGATGGCGCTGGCCACCTGGTTCCGAAGCACCTGTGCCGTGCCGCCGCCGATGGTGAACATGCGCGCGTCGCGCACCATCCGCTCGACAGGATTGTTCCGCGAGTAGCCGGCGGCGCCATGGAGCTGAAGTGCGTCGTTGGTGACCTTGACCGCGGTTTCCGCCGCCAGGACCTTCGCCTGTGCCGCCATCGCCATGTCGGGGAAACCACCCTCCGGCGCGCTCGCCGCAGCCTTCCAGACCAACGACTGTGCAGCGGCGAGGCCGATCGACATATCCGCCAGCATCCATTGCAGACCCTGAAATTCGGAGATCGGCCGGCCGAACTGCTCGCGCTCCTGCACGAAGCCGAGCGCGGTCTCGTAGGCGCCCTGGCCAAGGCCCAGCGCGACCGCGGCCGCGCCGCAGCGCTGCGAATTGTAGGCCTCCATCAGCTTGCCGAAGCCGCGTGCCGGGTCACCGTTCGGCACCAGCGCCATTTCGTCCGAGATGAACAGGTCCTCGAGCAGAATCTCGGTCTCAGGGATACCGCGCAAGCCCATGGTGGGCTCGCGTTCGCCGACCGTCAGACCGTCAACCTCGCCCCGTACCGCCAGGAAGCCGCCGATGCCGCGCGCCGTACCGTCGTCGATGATCCGGGCAAAGATCACGTGCAGCTTCGAGACCCCGCCCCCGGTGATCCAGTGCTTCTGGCCGTTCAGCACGTAGCCGCCTTCGACCCTCCGGGCGGTGCTGGTCATCTCGGTCGCGGCCGAACCCGCGCCCGGCTCGGTGATGCAGATCGCCGGCTTGTCGCCCGCCAGCACCAGGTCGGCCGCCAGCCGCTTCTGCACCTCGCTGCCATAGGCCATCACAGCCGCGACGCCGCCCATATTCGCCTCGACCGCGATCCGCGCGGTGACGGCGCAGCACTTCGCGATTTCCTCGATCGCGATCACCGCGTCCAAGTAATCGCGCCCCTGGCCACCCAGCGCCTTCGGAATGGTCATCCCCATCAGGCCCGCGTCACGCAACGCCTCGACGTTCTCCCACGGGTAGGTCTCGGTCCGGTCGATCTCGGCCGCGCGTGGGCGGAATTGTTCCTCCGCAAGTGCCCGGACCCGGGCCTGAAGCTCTTGGCGTTCGGCGCTCAACTGGAACATGGCGGACCCTTTCCCCTCACGAAACCGTGATCACTTTACACCGTTGGAGATCGAAACGGAAATGAGATATTCTGGCACAACATGTTAAATAAACTAACAGTATGAACCTCCGCCAACTGCGCACCCTGGTCGCGATCGGCGAGAATGGCAGCTTCACCGCCGCCGGCCAGGCGATTGGGCTCAGCCACTCCGCCGTCAGCCTCCACGTCAAGGCGCTGGAGCAGGAACTGGGCGTGAGCTTGGCTGACCGCAGCCACCGACCGCCACGGCTGACCGCGGCCGGCACCGCGCTGGTCGAGCAGGCGCGTCGAATGGCGGCGCTGGTGGACGAGATCCACGCCCTGGGCTCGGACGCGGCGCTAGCTGGCGCACTGGCCGTGGGCGTCGTGCCGACAGCGATGATCCACCTGCTGCCCCCAGCGCTCGCTCGGCTGCGCGATGCCCATCCGAAGTTGATGATCCAGGTGCGCACGGGCCTGTCCTCGGAACTCGCCCAGGCGGTGCGCGGAGGCGAGCTGGACGCCGCGGTCGTCACCCAACCGGAAATGCCGCCCGAGGGCCTGGCGCTGCATCACATCGCCGACGAGCCGCTGGTGGTGATCGCACCGCCCGGAACGCAGGGAACGGACGACACGGCGCTGATCGCCGCCCATCCTTTCATCTGGTTCAACCGCAAGACCTGGGCGGGCCAACATATCGAACGCCTGCTGGCGGCGCGCGGCCTTAGGCCCGGAAAAGCAATGGAGGTGGATAGCCTCGAAGCAATCGAGGCCATGGTTGCCCACGGCCTGGGCGTCTCGGTCGTGCCGCTGCGGCCCGGCGCGGCGCTGCCGGCCGATCTGGTGCAATTGCCCTTCGGCGTCCCCCAAGCGCGGCGCGGGCTCTCGCTAGTCGAGCGCGACGGCAACCCGAAGGCCCGCCTCACCTCGGCCTTGCACCAGCAGCTTGTCGCGGTCGCAGGCCGCTAGGGGCGACCGCGCAGCACCCGCCCCAGAACCAGAGGCGTGAACAGCATCGGAATTTGGTAAAATGCTACATAGAGACCGAAAAGCGGATCCGGCGGCAGCGCGGCCAGATAGACTGAGATATTTCGCGTTCCCCACATCAACGCCGCCGCGCCGGCGATCTCGGCGGTGGTGACCCGGCGGCCCGCCACAGCCATCAGCGCCTGACCGCCCCAATT
>JAOTXT010000134.1 GCA_029862205.1 Paracoccaceae bacterium | reverse complement strand
CGGCAAGCTCGACTTCTCGATCGGCGGGCACTGGATGGTTGGTGGTTTCGGGTTGATCCAGCTCTACGACTACCTGCACGGCCACCCAGTGGAAAACACCCAGCCGCTCTTCAGCCTGATCCCAGTGACGGCCGAGAACGTGGACACCTATGCTAGCGGGCTTCTCGAGGGCTGCATCCTGTCGGACGAGGACGTCCGCAGCCTCAGTCGCGTGCACAATCCGGACGCGGATCTGCCGGGCTTCATCGACAGCTTCTCGAAGAACTGGGAAGACTACGTCAAGTAAGCTACCTTCCCGGCCCGCCGGCATCAGAGGTGTCGGCGGGCACATCTTCGACGACTGCGAAACGAGGTCCCCGATGAGGCTCTTCGGCTATGCCCCCGAGCGCGGTGCCGCCGCGGGCGATACGATGCCCTTCTACCATGACGGCCGCTGGCATCTATTCTTCTCCCAGCCCCCGGTTGGCGCTTGGGATTATGTCGAACGGGCGCGGGTCTCGACCGCCTATCTACGCTCCGACGATTTGGTCCACTGGGAGGTGATGCCGGACTCTTTCGGCCCTGGCGAACACGGGGATTGCGACGGCGACGGCATCTGGACCGGGTCGGTGATCGAGCATGAGGGCGTGTTTCACTTCTTCTACACCGGTTACAATCGGCAATCGGCCTCGCCGCAGACGATCTGCAAGGCCACCTCGAGTGATCTTCTCACCTGGGAAAAGACCTCGGGCAACCCGCTTATTGAGCCCGACCCCCGCTGGTACGAGACCGTGGATTGGCGCGACCCTTACGTCTTCCAAGACGACAGGACCGGCGCCTTCAAGATGCTGATCTCGGCGCGCCTTAAGGACGGTCCGCAATTTCGCCGCGGCTGTGTCGCGGTCGCCACCTCGGACGATCTGAACAACTGGGAGGTTGGGCCGCCGCTCGCATCGTCGATGCTGACCCACTGCCCGGAATGCCCCGAACTCTTCCAGATCGGTGATTGGTGGTATCTGGTGGAAAGCCGTTATTCCGAGCGGATGCAGACGGTCTATCGTGTGGCGCCCACGCCCGAGGGACCTTGGGAAAGCCGAAAGCTCGATAGCCTCGATGGGCGGCGCTTCTACGCCGCTAAATCGGCAGGCGACGGCGAGCGACGAGTGAGCTTCGCCTGGATCCCGTTTCGCAAGCATCACGATCCGAAACAGCACTGGGTCTGGGGCGGCGAGCTGGGATCACCACGCGAACTGGTTTCGATGGAGGATGGCACGCTGACCTGCCGGCTCTTGCCCGAGGTGGCGGCGAGCTATGCCAACCCGGCCGCCTTCGATCTCGAAGCAGGGCTCGGCGACTGGCGAGACGACAGTGCGATCACCTGCGACGCCACGGGTGCCTATGGCTATGCCTATCTCAGCGGGCCCGGCCGCGACGATGTGCTTCTCGACGTGGTGATCGAGCCCGGCACACGAACCGAGGCGGTGGGCGTCTTGATCGAACCCCGCGGCGGCGACGATCTGGATAGCGGCTACATGCTGGCGATCGAGCCGATGAAGGGCCGGGTGCTGTTCGACCGCTGGCCTGCCGCGATGGACCCACTCTGGGACAGTCTCGTCCTGAATGAGCGTCACGGCATCGAGGTCTCCCCCGAGATCGAGGCGCCGCTGGTGGAGCGTCCGCTGGCTTTCACCCCTGAAGATGGACGCTATCGCCTTCAGCTTCTGCGCAAGGGCTCGGCAGTGGAGTGTTTCGTCGCTGAACAGGTGGTCGCGAGCTTTCGCGTCTACGAAACCTCGGATACGGCCTGGGGTCTTTTCGTGCAGGAAGGTACTGCCCGGTTCCACGACCTCGCGTTCCGCCGTTGACCGGGCAAGGAGGCTCCTCGTGGCACTCATCTCCTTAAGGCAGCTTCTGGACCACGCCGCCGAGCACGGCTATGGCGTACCGGCGTTCAACATCTCGAACATGGAACAAGGGCTGGCGATCATGAACGCGGCGCGGGCCTCTGACGCGCCGGTGATCCTGCAGGCGAGCCTGAATGTCCGCCAGATTTATGCCGGCGACAGGATGATCGTGAACATCGTCCTGGCCCTGGCCGAACAATTTCCGGACACGCCGATCTGCCTGCACCAGGATCACGGGAACACCGAGAAGGCATGCCTGTCGGCGATCCAGGCGGGTTTTACCTCGGCGATGATGGACGGTTCGCTCGAGGCTGACGCAGCGACGCCGGCAAGCTACGCCTACAACATCGACGTCACCGCGCGCGTCGCAGAGATGGCGCATTGGGTCGGTGCCTCGGTGGAAGGGGAGCTCGGCGTTCTCGGCTCGCTGCAAACCGGCGAGGCGGCAAAGGAGGACGGCTCTGCTGCCAGTGGCAGGCTCAGCCGCGATCAGCTTCTGACGGATCCAGATCAGGCCGCCGATTTCGTGATGCGCACCAAGGTTGATGCGCTGGCCATCGCCTGCGGCACCAGTCATGGCGCCTACAAGTTCACCCGAAAGCCCGACGGCGAGATCCTCGCCATGGACCAGATCGAAGCGGTCCACGCGCGATTGCCCGATACCCATCTCGTGATGCACGGATCGTCATCGGTGCCCCAATATCTGCAGGATTTGATCAACGAGAACGGCGGTGAAATGCCCCAGACCTGGGGGGTGCCGGTGGAGGAGATCGAACGCGGTATTCGCTCTGGCGTGCGCAAGATCAACATCGACACCGATTGCCGCATGGCGATGTCGGGCGCCATGCGCAGATACGCCCGCGAGCATCCGGAGGTCTTCGATCCGCGTAAGTTCATCCTCGCCGCGGTGGCGGAGCTCGAGACATTGGTGCGCGATAGGTTTGAGCGGTTTGGCACCGCCGGGCACGGCTCGTCGATCCGGGTGATCCCGCTGCCCGAGATGGCGCGGCGTTACGAGAAGGGCGCGCTCGATCCGCGCGTCGCAGCGGTTTGAGCCGGGCACTCTTCATAGGGCGCTCGGTGATCGACCTGACCAGCCTGGTCGAAGACTTTCCAGCACCCGACACCAAGGTCAAAGCGCTAGCCAACGATATCATCCCCGGCGGTTCGGCGCTGAATGCCGCGGTGACCTTTGCCCATTTGGGCGGCGAGGCGCACCTGGCCTCAGCCTTCGGTGGCGACGGGTCGTTCCGCGCCCTTCTCTTCGACGATCTCCGCCGACATGGCGTGATGCCCATCGACATCTGCGGCGATCCTGACTACCGCATTCCGATTTCCACCGTCGTCTCGACCCGCAGCAGCGGCGACCGGATGATCATCAACGCAGCCGGCGAGGAGTGTGCGCGGCTGCGGGCGTTGCCCGGCCTGTTCGACGGCGGGTACGACCTTATCCAACTCGACCAATATGAGCACCCCTTCGTAGCGCGCCATGCCGAGGCGATTCGAGCCTTCAAGGGGCCGGTGATCCTGGATGGCGGCGGCTGGAAAGATTGGTCGCCCGACTACCTCAGGCTGGCCGACATTCCCATCGTTTCGGAAGAGTTTTTCGCCGGCGGGCCGGATGCCTTCGCCACTGAATGTGCCGCACTCGGGATCGAGCGCTGGGCGATGACGCGCGGCGCGCGTGGCGTGATCTGGCAAGACCATGGCCAGAGGGGGGAGATCCCAGCAGCGCCGGTCCAGGCCGTCGATACGCTCGGCGCCGGCGACATCTTTCACGGCGCCTTTTGCCAAGCCTTCACGGAGAAGGGAGAGTTCGTGGCCGCACTCGAGCACGCCAACCAGGTCGCGGGCCGCTCCTGCGAAAAGTCTGGCACCCGAAGCTGGATGCATGGCTGAGATTGCGCTTACCTCTTATGCTGATCTGTTGGACCATGTGCTTGCACATGTCCGAGCGACAAAGGCGCGCCCGTTGCTCCTCGGCATCGCCGGTCCGCCGGCCACCGGCAAATCGACCCTCGCACAGCGCCTCGTCGACGATCTCTCGAAAGCGCAT
>JAOTXT010000088.1 GCA_029862205.1 Paracoccaceae bacterium | reverse complement strand
TCCAGACCCGGGAAGTCCGCCAGTTCCCGCTCCAGCGCCCGGTGGATGTCCTGGGTGCCGCAGATGAAGCGGACCGAGGCCATGCCGAAACCGTGCTCGTCCATCGCCTTCTTTGCCGTGGCGATCAGGCGCGGATGGTCGGCGAGGCCCAGGTAATTGTTGGCGCACATGTTCAGGACCTCGGCGCGGCCCTGGGGCGTCGTCACACCGATATGGGCCGATTGCGGGGTGACGATCTCGCGCTCGTGCTTGGCCAGGCCCTCGGTTTCGAGGGTGTCGAGCTGGGCCTGGATATCGGCGATCAGGGCATGGGACATGGGCGGGCTCCTCCTGTGGGAGGGATGGACCCCGGGCGGGGGCCGCGTCAACCGGGTGGGTGTGAGAAGCGGCGTGTCTCACAGTGAGAATTTTAGTTAGTTATCTGTTTTTGCTGGATAAATTAGTTAATATTAACCCGAATGAAAGGATTTGTGCGAGGGGTGCCAGAAACATTAAACCGGCCACCCTATCACCGCGCCGAGGGTTTGACCGCGGTGCGGCCCAATTGGCGCTCGCGCCAAGCGGTGAAGGCACCGGCGCCGGCGATCAGCGCCATGCCCAGCAGGCTCAGCCCGTCCGGAAAATCGCCGAACAGGACCAGACCCCAAAGGGTCGCGAAGATCAGGTAGCAATAGTCGATCGGCGCCAACCAGCTCGACTCGGCATTCTGATAAGCCATCGTCAGCCCCAGATTGGCGAGCACGTTCAGCATCGAGCAGACAACCGCCGTGCCGACCAAGAGCCCGGTCAATGGCAGCCAGGCGCGGGCGATATAGGGCACCGTCTGCTGGATGGCTTCGCTGGGCGGGAAAGCGGAGAGGACGGCCAGCCCCAAAGTGGAGGCCGTGAAATAGGCGAGCGCCACGCCGGTCGCGAGCGTCACCGGCGATTCCTGGCGGCAGAAGCGTCGGGTCACGATGACCATGCAGGCATAGGAAAACCCGGCGCCAACCGGTAGGACCTTGATCCACGAAAAATCTTCGCTGCCGGGCTGCAGGATTAGGAGCGCGCCCGTGGCGCCCGCCAGCACGGCGCCGATGCGCCGGATGCCCACATTCTCGCCCAGCAAGACGCCGGAGAGGATGGTAACGAAGATCGGATAGGTGTAGAGCCCCGCCCCCATCTGGGCGAGCGTCACCTGCGGCAGGCCGCCGAAGAAAAAGAGTGCCGTGATCAGCAGAAGAACGCTGCGGACCGTGACCGCCCAGAACTTCTGAGGACGCCTGGGCAATGTTCCCCAGACCGCCCTGGCCAGCACCAGCAGGAAGCAGAGATTGCCCGCCGAGCGCATGAGCTGGAACTGCCAAAGCGAGGTCTCGGCACCCGCCAGCCGCACCAGACCGTCCTGGAGCCCCAGGACGAAGAGGCTGACCGCCATCAGCCCCGCAGCCAGGCCCGGCCGGTCCCGGTCACTGCCGTCGAAAAGGCTGATCCGGGTCATGCGCCCCCTCGCCCTTTTGGGCCCTCAGGCCCGTTTGCCCTGCACCACCCGGTCGAGGATCATGGCGCAGAAGAGGATCGCGAAACCGGCCAGGATGCCGTGCCCGACCGAGGCGTAGGTCAGCGCCTCGAGCACGTCCTCGCCCAAGCCCTTGGCGCCGATCAGCGAGGCCACCACGACCATGGCGAGCGAGAGCATGATGGTCTGATTGACGCCCGCCAGAATCGACGGCGCGGCCAGCGGCAGGTCGACCTTGGTCAGCAGGTACCATTTCGAGGCCCCATAAGCGATGGCGGCTTCTCGGATCGTCTCGGGCACCCCGCGCAAGCCGAGGACCGTCAGGCGCACCACGGGCGTGCCGCCGAAGATCATGGTGATGACGATCGCCGCCGGCTTGCCAACGCCGAAGAAGGCTATCACCGGGATCATGAAAACGAAGGCGGGCATGGTCTGCATGAAGTCCATGATCGGGCGCACCACCGCATAGAAGCGCGGCCTGCGCGCGCAGAACATGCCGAGCGGTATGCCGAGCGCGATCGAGATCAGCGCCGCGGTGCCGAGCAGCGCCAGCGTGGTCATCGCCTTCTCCCAGAACCCGAGCAGGCCCATATAGGCGAGAAACGCGCCCGACCAGAGAGCGGTGCGCGGGCCAGCCGTCAGCCCCGTCAGCAGCACGATGAAGCTGCCGATGATCATCCAGGGTGTCTCGACGAAGATCAGTTCCAGAGAGTCGAGGACAATGCGAATGACGAAGGTCACGTTGTCGAAAAACCAGACTGACGCCAGCTTCAACCAATCTATGAACCCTTCGACGATCTCTATTGATTTCAGTCTGTAATTTGGATCAGTGGGAAATTCCGCAAGATACGGAATCGCCCCCGGCGCGCTGAAATGCACCGCGCCGACACCGGCGACGATGGCCATGAAAAGAATGCTGAGTCCGGTTCTGAATGGCGTCAGCCCGGATGCAATCGTGCGGTCCGAGAGCCAATCCGAGAAGCGCTTTTCCAGCACCTGATTGGCGACCGCGCCCTGAGCCAGCTTCGCGGCGGCGAGCAAGGCAATACCGAATGCCGCAACCCAAATCGCCGATGCCTCGGCCGCCAACGCCTCTTGCCGATAACCGTCGATGGCCGCTTCGAGCGAATCCACGTTGCGCCGGAACACGTCCACGTTCGCGGCGTTCTTACTAATCGCTGCTTCCAATTGCTCGCGGCGCAGATTCAGCGTGCCCTCCACCGCGGCGATCCGTTCGCGTGCCTCGGCCCCCAGATCGCCGAAGAGGCCCCGGGCGATCTGGATGATCGCGAAGCCTTCCAGCACCACGAAGGGTAGTGCCCAGTTCCAGAGGCCCCGCATCCCCAGCCAGACCGGACCCAGCAGTGCCGCGATCCAGTTGAAGGTCCAGGTGAACCCCGCCCGCCCGCCGATCTTGGTGAATTGACTTCGGTAATAATCGGGGCTGGTCACGACGAACTCGGCCACCAGGTCAGTGCGGCTTTCGTTGAGACCAGGGGCAGGCCCCGCGAGCGTGGTGTCGGTCATGACGTCTCGGTCCCTTCGATAACGGTCTGCAGCAGATCGGCGCGGGTGATCACCCCGATCCTAGTGCCCGCCGGATCGGTGATGGCCAGCGGCGTGTCGGCCTCAATGGCGGCAGTGATCAGAACGCTGAGATTGACGTCCTCGCCGAAGCTGGGGGCAGTCTCCGCCAACGGTCCATTGGCGCTTTCGAATTCAGCCAGCGGTTTCATGACCGCGTGGGCGCGCACGACCTTCAGCCGTGAGATGCCGGCCACGAAATCGGCCACGTAGTCGTCAGCCGGGTGCATCACGATTTCCTCGGGCGTGCCGATTTGCACCACGCGGCCATCGCGCATGATGGCGATCCGGTCGCCGATGCGCACAGCCTCGTCCAGATCGTGGGTGATGAAGACGGTGGTCTTGCGCATTCGGGCCGCGAGTTTCATGAACTCGGTCTGCAACTGCCGCCGGATCAGCGGATCGAGAGCCGAGAAGGGCTCGTCCATCAGCAGCACTTCCGGATCGGCGGCCAGCGAGCGGGCGAGGCCGACCCGCTGCTGCATGCCCCCGGAAAGCTCGTGCGCGAATTTGTTGCCCCAGCCGCTCAGCTCGACCATCGCGAGGCAGCGCTCGGCCACTTCCATGCGCTGGTTCTTGTTGACACCACGGATTTCCAGCGGGAGCGCGATGTTGTCCAAAACCGAGCGGTGCGGCATCAGCGCGAAGTTCTGAAAGACCATTGCGATATGCTCGTTGCGGAAGCGGCGTAACTCGCTCTCCGGGATCGCCATCACGTCCTGGCCGCCGACGAAGATCTGACCGGCGGTCGGTTCCAAGAGCCTATTGATGTGGCGCACAAGGGTCGATTTGCCCGAGCCGGAGAGGCCCATGACGCAGAAAATTTCGCCACGCCCGACCTCGAAACTGGTATCGGCGACGCCGATGACGCAGTTATATTTCTCCAGCACTTCCGTCTTGCCGATGCCGGTGGATTGGATGTCGGCCAGCGCCTCGGTCGCCCGGTCACCGAAGATCTTCCAGACACCCGTTATCTGGATCGCGGTCTCGGCATCGGCGCTAAACGCGGTCTTGTCCTGCATCGGCCCGTCCCCCGAAGCCCACACCAAGACCAGAAAAGGTGCGTGCAAACACGCACCCTACGATCGATCGGCGCTGGATGGAAAGACGGCGCCCCCATGGGGAGGCGCCGCCGATTTTCGGTCAGAGGCCGAGCCAGCTATCGACGCGGTCCGAATTGGCGGCAACCCATTCCTTGGCGACCTCGGCGGGATCGCGTTCCTTCGCGGCGATCTCGTAGGCGAAGTTCGAGACCGTTTCAGTGTCGAGCTGCATGTTGCCCAGGAACTCGGCGATCGCCGGCGAGCGTTCCCGCAGGCTCTTCGAGAAGGCGACCTGCACGTTCTTCGGCGCATCCTCCGAGGCGACGTAGGAATTGGTGAACCAGTCCGGGTCGTCAGAGGGCTGGACCATCTTGTATTTCTCGGGATCGTTCGCCGGTTCCTCGAGCCGGACCACGTCATGCATGAACCAGATGGCGTGGGGCGCGTAGCAGTAGAAGGCATAGCCCTCTTCCTTGCCGATCGAGTCGCCGACCCGGGCGACCATCACGCTTTGCTCGGCGCGGACCGGTTCCATGAAGGTCATCAGGCCGTAGTCGCGGACCTTGACCTCGTTGACGTTGGCCGAGGCCCAGCCCGGGGCGCCGATCCAGATCTCGCCCTTGCCGTTGCCGTCGCTGTCCATCGCCGCCGCGACATCGGGCCGGGTCAGATCGAAGATCGAAGTGACCTTGTGCTTCTCGGAGAAGACTTTCGAGACACAGAAACCCTGCTTGCCCGCATAGGGCTTGTCGCTGAGGACAACGGTGCCCTTGCCGTCGACATATTCCTTGGTGAAGCTTTCCTGGTTCGGCAGCCAGACATCCGGGTGGACGTCGATATCGCCCTTGCCCTGATCCATGGCCTGGAAGATGTTGGCGTTGTTGCCGGGCACGAGCGCGGCCTCTCCGCCGATCCGGCTCTCGACCACTTCCTTGATCAGGTAGGCGATGGCCTGGGCGCCGGTCCAGTTGGGTGCGCCGATATTGACTTTCTCGGCCGCGAGCGCAGGGGTCGCGGCAATGGCCGAGCCAAGAATGGCGGCCAGGATTGTGCGTTTCATGGGCAGTCTCCCTTTTGGTTGTTTGTGCTTAGGCGTCTGAAGCGCCCTTCACGGATGCGATATATGCAGGCTCCGTCTGGTCCCGACCTTGCCCTGCCGGAGGCGATCTATCAAGAGTGAGATTGCAGGTCTCAAAGATGGGCAGATAGCGAATGTTGGACAGGGCCAGGGACGGCGCCTTCGCGGCGCTGAGCGGGCGCGTCTTCTACGGCTGGTGGATCCTGGGCGTAGCGGCGCTGGGGCTGTTCGCCTCGGGGCCGGGGCAATCGCACACCTTCTCGGTCTTCGTCGAGCCGATATCCGCGGATCTGGGGGTTTCGACGGCGGCGATCGCCACGGCCTATGCGGCGGCGACGATGGCGGCGGCCTTTGGGTTGCCGTTCATGGGGCGGCTGGTCGACAGGCACGGGCCCCGGCGCATGACCCTGATCGTGACCTTGGTTCTGGGGCTGGCCTGCTTCTTCTTCGGCGCGGCGGCGAACCTGTTCTGGCTGGGCTTGGGCTTCGCGGCGCTCAGGTTCATGGGCCAGGGATCGATGCTGCTGAATTGCGCCAACCTGGTCTCGCAGTGGTTCAATGCCAAACGCGGCTTCGCAATGGGGCTGATGGCGCTGGGATTTGCCGCTTCGATGGCGGTGCACCCGCCGCTGGGCCAGGCGCTGATCGAGGCCTATGGCTGGCGCTGGGCCTGGGTGGTGCTGGGCGTCCTGACCTGGGTGATCCTGTTGCCGCCAGTGCTGATCCTGGTCCATGACAAGCCCGAGGAGAAAGGGTTGGAACCCGATGGCGGGACGGGTGATGCCGGGCTGCAATTGGGGCCGAAGCCGGTAGGTGCCGGCATCGGACTTACCCTGTCCGAGACACTCCACACCTCCGCCTTCTATCTGGTGGTCTTCGGCATGTTCTCGATCTCGATGCTGGTGACGGCGCTGCATTTCTACCAGGTCACCATCTTCACCGCCCAGGGGCTGGACGCGGCGGCGGCGGCGAACGTTTTCCCGGTCTCAGCTGCGGTCATGGTGCTGACCATGCCGCTGGTGGGGCGGCTGCTCGACCGCATCCGCACACGCTTCGCCTATGCCCTGGCGCTTTGCGTCCAAGCGGCGTCGCTCTTGATGGCCAGCGCGGTCACGGACCTGACGTCGGCAATCGCCTACGCGGTCGTCTTTGGGCTCAACAATGCCTGCTCGATGACGCTCTTCGGCTACATCTTCCCGCGCTATTTCGGGCGCAAGCATCTGGGTTCGATCCAGGGCACGGGCCAGACCATCCTGGTGATCGGCGCCTCGATCGGACCGCCGCTGATCGGCTATTGGGCCGAGGCCGCGGGCGGGTTCGAGACGCCACTGCGGCTGGCCGCGATCTACCCGCTGGTGGCGGCGCTCATTGCCGCCCTGTTCCTGCGCACACCCGCGCCGCTGGACCAGCATATCGAGCGCGATTGAGCGCGGCCCGCGGCGCAGTTGATCAGGCCACGGCGCCCAGATGCCGCAGCGGGCGACCAGGGGCCAATCCATCCGCGGCGGCAACGATGGCATCGGCATCGATGCCGTAGTGGCGATATAGATCGTCGATCGTCCCGGTCTGGCCGAAATGCTCGACGCCCAGGGGCACGGCTCGGTGCCCATAAACCGAGCCAAGCCAGGCAAGCGTCGCGGGATGGCCATCAATCACGGAGATGATCGTGCAGTGCCGGGGCAGCCCGTCGAGCAAGCGCTCGACCGAGGCCAGCGCTGCCGCGTCGCCGCGCTTTCGCGCCCGCTGCGCCGCGGTCCAGCCGGCGTTCAGCCGGTCGGCCGACGTCACGGCCAGGACGCCGATATCGCGCCGATCCTCACCGATCCGTCCGGCCGCCGCGATTGCTTCCGGTGCGACACAACCCTGATAGGCGATCACCACGTCGGCATTCGGCCCGGGCTCGCGCCACCAGTAGGCGCCGTCGATAACGTTCTCTATGAAGGCCGGGTCGCGGCGCTGCTTTGGCTGCTCCACCGGCCGGGTCGACAGGCGCAGATAGACCGAGCCGCCGGTCTCGTCGCGCAGCCAATGGGTCTCGGCCTGGTTGCCCTCACCGTCATTCTCGCCATCGCGCTGCATATAGGCGAAAGCCCAGTCCATGATGACCGAGAGCTCGTCCAGGAAGGCCGGTTCGAAGGACGCCAGCCCGTCCTGGCTCATGCCGATCAAGGGAGTACCCACTGATTGGTGCGCGCCACCCTCCGGCGCCAGCGTCACGCCCGACGGCGTGCCCGCCAGCAGGAATCGCGCATCCTGGTAACAGGCATAGTTCAGCGCATCCAAGCCGCGGGCGATGAAGGGATCATAGAGCGTGCCGACCGGCAGCAACCGCTCGCCGAAAAGCGAATGGCTGAGCCCCGCAGCACCCAGTAGCAGGAACAGGTTCATCTCGGCGATACCGAGTTCGATATGCTGGCCCTCGCGCGAGAACCGCCATTTCTGGGCCGAGGGGATGCGCTCGTCCCGAAATGTATCGGCCAGCTCGTCGCGGGCGAAAAGGCCGCGCCGGTTGACCCAGGCACCCAGGTTCGTCGAGACGGTGACATCGGGCGAGGTGGTCAGGATCCGCTCGGCCAGCGGATGGCCCGAGGTCGCGAGCCCGTCCAGGATCTTGCCGAACCCGGCCTGGGTCGAGAGCGTGGTATCGTCGAGCCAGACCGGCCCCGGCGTCTCGACCGTTGCCGCCACATGGCGACGCGTGCCGCCTGCGAAGAATGGCGCCCCGGCAATGAAGCGCTTGACGCCGTCGGGGTCCGCGATGCCGGCGAACGGCTCCCATTCCTGGCCCGCTTCCACGCCCATCGCCGCCTGGAACTCGGCCATCTGCGCCTTGGTCATCAGCCCGGCGTGATTATCCTTGTGCCCTGCCAGCGGCGTCGACCAGCCCTTGATCGTATAGGCCAGGAAGGCCGTGGGGCGGTCGTGGTCGATAGCGTCGAAGGCCTCGGCCACGCTTTCGATGCAATGGCCACCCAGATTGGTCATCAATTCCTGCAGCTCGTCGTCCGAGCGCCGGTCGAGAAGCGCGGTCACCGGCCCCTGATCGCCGATCTCGTCCATCAGGCGCTTGCGCCAGGCGGCACCGCCCTGGAAGGTCAGCGCCGAATAGAGCTGGTTCGGGCAGCCGTCGATCCAATCTCGCAGGCGCTCGCCGCCGGGCTCGGCGACGGCTGCACGCTGCTTGGCGCCGAATTTCAGCCGCACCACATCCCAGCCGAAGGCGCCGAAGATCGCCTCGATCCGCTCCCACAGCCCCTCGCGGACGACGCCGTCGAGCGATTGGCGGTTATAGTCGATGACCCACCAGCAATTCCTGAGATCGTGCTTCCAGCCCTCTTGCAGGCATTCGTAGACATTGCCCTCGTCAAGTTCGGCATCGCCCACCAGCGCGATCATCCGGCCCACAGGCCTCTCCTTCGCCCATGGCTTGGCCGCCAGGTAGTCCTGGATCATCGAGGCGAAGGCGGTGATCCCTACGCCTAAGCCCACCGAGCCGGTGGAGAAATCCACATCGTCGATATCCTTGGTGCGGCTGGGATAAGACTGCGCACCGCCGAAGCCGCGGAATTTCTCCAGTTTCTCGCGGGTCTGGTTTCCGGCGAGATATTGCATCGCGTGGAAGAGAGGCGCCGCGTGGGGCTTGACCGCCACCCGGTCCTGCGGCTTGAGCGTGCGGAAATAGAGCGCGGTCAGGATCGAGACCAGCGAGGCGCAGGACGCCTGGTGCCCGCCGACCTTCACCCCGTCGCCTGTCTCGCGCAGGTGGTTGGCATTGTGAATGGTCCAGCACGAGAGCCAGAGAAGCCGGCGCTCGAGCGTCTTCAGGTGGGCCAGATCAGTGGCGGACAGCTTGGTCATGTCGAATCCGTGGATGACTGCGTATCCGCATTTTCACACGAATCGGGCAGCATGAAATTGCGAATCCTGCGTCTTTCCCGTAAAAAATTGGCAGATTCTGCCGGGATTGGGCTCGTGGACGCCATAGATCAGAAGATCATCGCCGAATTGCAGCGCGACGGCCGCCTGACCAACCAGGAGCTGTCCGAACGTGTCGGGCTGTCACCATCGCCCTGCCTGCGCCGGGTGCGCAACCTCGAGAAGGCCGGGGTGATCAAGGGCTACAACGCCAATATCGATCAGGAGCGCTACGGCCTGCCGATCAACGTCTTCGTGTCGATCCGGCTGGAGCGTCAGACGGATGCGGCGCTGAAAGCGTTCGAGCGCGGGGTCGAGGGGCTGGACGAGGTGATGGAGTGTTACCTGATGACCGGCAGCCGGGACTACCTGTTGCGGGTCGTCAGCGACAGCCTGAAATCCTACGAGCGCTTCGTGCGCGAGGTGCTGTCCGCCCTGCCCGGCATCGCGTCGATCGAGTCAAGCTTTGCCTTCAGCCAGTTGAAGCAGCGCGCCGCGCTGCCGCCCCTGTCGCATTTTTCGCGGTCGTGAGATTCACGACCGGATCAGGGTCAGGAGGCGGGCGGCGTTCATGAAATCGGTCCGGCGCCGTTCGGCCACGTGGACCGCTTCCGCGTCCTCGCCCCATTCTTCGATGTTCCAATCCTCGTCGATGCGGCTGAGTGGCCAGGCGCGGTCCGCCGTCAGATGGCCGCGGCTGACCGCGAGGCCGATGACCAGCGAGCCGGAGAGTGTCACCAGGTCATGGAGCGCGGTCAGCTCCCAGACCGAATGCGCGCCGACGGCGTCGGTGAGTCGGGCCAGGCTGCCGGGGGGTTGCGCGACGAACATCACCCCCTCGGACAGCGTCAGGCGGGCGCCGAGCGCAGTCTCGGCCCAGGCAACCAAGGGGTCCCAGGACTCGACCTGCCGGTAGACCAATCCGTCGGGATGGTTGGCCCGGTAGCAGATCAGATCGCTCTCGCCGAAGGCAGCGATCGCCGCTGCAACCGCGCCCGCCTCCGGGATCACCCGGTCGATGGCCGAATTGGCGGCGCGGGTCACCGGCATTGCCGCCGGATCGACCGCATCGCCTTGCGCCTCCCATTCCTCGGCCATTGCCTGCGCCAGGGCCCGGGTCGGCAGCACGCACGGCGCTTTGGCGGGGGTCCGCACCGGGCGGTCGTCGAGCCGGATCGCGTAACCGTCCCCGGTTTCTTCGACCGTGACCGCATTCCAGAACCTTTTCATGCGGTCTCCCAGATATCGCCCAAGGCCTCGTCCAGGGCCTCGAACCGGTCGAGGATGCGCTCGGCGCCGCCACGTTCCAGGCGCTCGGCGCCGTGGTAGCCCCAGGAGACCCCGATCGCCCGGGCGCCCGCCGCGACGGCCATGGCCATGTCGAACTCGGTATCGCCCACGACCACCGCGTCGCGGGGATCGACACCGGTCGCCGCCAGACAGTTCAGCACCATCCCCGGATGGGGCTTCGAGGGAGCGTCATCGGCGGTCTGGGTGCCGACGAAGAGAGGTTGGAGCCCATGGCTGTCCAGCATGTGGTTGAGGCCCCTGCGCGCCTTGCCGGTGGCGATCGACATCAGATAGCCGGCCCGGTCGAGCCGGTCGAGCGCGTCCCGGGCGCCGGGATAGAAAGGCGACAAGGCCTCGCCGCCGGTTTCCTGACGGATGGCGAGGAAACTTTGCTTGTAGAGCGTGACCAGCCGGTCGCGCGCGGGCTGCGCCAGCCCGGGGATCAGCACCTCCATCGCCTGAGGCAGCGACAGGCCGACGATCCCCAGCGTCGCCTGATCGGTGGGCGTGGGCAGCCCGGCAGCGCCGAAGGCCCGGCGCATCGCCGCCAGGATATAGTCCTGGCTGTCGATCAGGGTGCCGTCGACATCGAAAATCACAAGGCGGAGCGGTCGGGTCATGGGGTCTGCGGATTGGGGGCGCTTTGGCGCCTCAATAGCCGGTCGCGCTGCCGGATGCTACTGGCCCGACAGCTCGCGCACCCGCTGGATCAGCCAGGGATCGGAATGGCCCAACTGATAGGCGCGCAGATAGTCTGCGTTCGCGGCCTCGACATCGCCCTGCTCCTCGCGGTAGCGCCCGCGTATGAACCAGGCCTGGCCCCATTCGGGCTGCAATGCGACAGCACGGTCGAGATCGTTGAACGCCTTCGGCTTGTCCATGGCCGCGCGGGCACGCCCGCGGTTCAGATAGGCCCCGGCATCACGCGGATTGCGCCCGATCACGTCCGAGAAGTCGATCTCGGCCAGCCGGTTCTGGCCCAGCTGCAAAAAGGCGATACCGCGGTTGAACCGGGCGGGGATCGAATTCGGGTCGAGCTCGAGCGCGCGTCCGAAGTCGGGCAGCGCCCGCTCGGGCGCGCCACGGTTTAGCATCAGTGTCCCACGGCCCAGATAGGCGGCGGGCTGCTGCGGCCTGATCGAGATCGCCGAGGCATAGTCGGCCAGGGCCTCGTCGATGCGGCTTTGGCGTTCATAGGCGCGGGCGCGGTTCTCGAAAGCGGCCGAGAGGCGCGGATCCGCTTTGATCGCGGCCGTGTGAGCGTGGACCGCGTCGCCATAGAGGCCCAGCGCAAAGGCCGCGATGCCTGCGTTCATCCAGACCAGCGCCTCGCGCTTGCGGTCCAACTCACCCTGCTCGGCAACGTGCCGGCAGGCCATCAGCGCGTCGTGCGGCGGTGTCGCCGGATTCGAACAGACGGCCAGCAGGTTCGCGATCTCGTTCGCCTTGGCCGGCCCACCGATCAAAAGCAGGGGCACGGCAACCAGCACATTGGCAAGGGCGGCAAGCGGCAATCGGTACATCAACATCTCCGAACCCTAGTCTAGCAGGATAGATGGGCGGAAAGAAGGAGACGGAAATGCCTTGCCCCACCTTCCACTGCCCCATCGGTTTCAAGTTGAATATAAGCGATTTCCGGGTGATTGCACCCCAAGGTGGCGCGATTGGGGTTCGGTTTTCTCAGCGCGCTGCCGACATCGTCGGCTAGTCCGCCCTTATCGCGGCGGATGAGATAGGCACCCTAAACGCGTTCAAGCAATTGCAGCAGGTCTTCATCGAACCATTGGTCGATGATCACCGGGGCCGGATCGTAAAGACCCTTGGCGACGGCTTCCTGATCGAGTTTCAAAGCGCGGTCGATGCCGTTACCGCGGCGATCGCTTTGCAGCGGGGCCTGCCGGACACAGATACCACGGGCAGTTTGAGATTTCGCATCGGGTTTTCCGCGGAGAATTGGCGATGGGTGGCATCACTGCCAATCACAGTCCAGCCGTGGCGTCGAAATCGTAAAGCCAATCGAGTTGCCCCGCCGCGACGCCCGGCGCAATGTTCGTCAAGGCCGACATCGCGCCCCAACGCAGCCGCCTGCGCAGACCGGGAGGCTGATGGAACAGCCTGGAATTTGACAGGCTTTGGGCCTGGACGCGGGCGACCCGCGGCCAACGCCGGGATTCATGGGCCAACGTCGCCTCGGCAAGCGGCTCCCCACTTTGCAATTCGCGCACCAAAACCGCCACATCCTCGAGCGCCATGGCGGCGCCTTGTGCCATGAAGGGCAGCATAGGATGCGCGGCGTCGCCGATCAGGACGACGGGGCCATCAACCCAACGCACCTGTTCAGGCCGGGTGAACAGACCCCAAAGGAAGCATTCCTCAATCCGCTCTACCAGGCCGGTAACCCGCTCGTGCCAGCCCGCGAAGGTGGAGCGGATATCCTGCGGATTGCCCTCGGCGGACCAGCTCTCTTCGACCCAACCCTCGCGCTCCTCGACAGCGACGAAGTTCACCGCCTTTCCGCCGCGCAGATAGTAGGTCACGAGGTGCCGGCCCGGACCGGCCCAGACCGTGGCGTTGCGCTCGACCAGCCCGTCCGGCAGCCGATCCGCCGGGATCGTGCCCCGCCAAGCAACCTGGCCCGTAAAATCGGGCGCCTCAGCACCATTGATCTGGGCGCGCAGGGCCGAGCGGATTCCGTCGGCTCCGATCACCAGATCGCCGCTCAGACTGGACCCGTCTTCAAGCTTCAGCGCTGGACCCTCGGGCCGGATCACATAGCTCTCGACACGGGCACCGCCGCGGATCTCGGCCCCGGCCTCGCGCGCCGCATCGGTCAGCGCGGCCAGCAAATCGGCGCGGTGCACGTGCAGATAAGGTGCTCCCCAACGCGCCTCGGCGGTCTTGCCCAACGCCGCGCGATATACCTTTGCGCCGGTCAGCCCATCGCGCAGTTCGGCGGCTTCAGGCACAGAGGCCCCGGCCAAGACCCGATCGAGCACGCCAAGCCAGCGCAGCACCTTGGCGGCATTGGGGCTCATCTGCAGACCGGCTCCGACCTCGCCGGGTGCTGGCGCCGCCTCGCAGAGCGTCACGGTCCAGTCCTCTCGCGCAAGTGCCAGCGCCGCCGCCATCCCAGCGATCCCGCCACCCGCGATCAGGGCCTTGCGCATGATCTTGCCTCCGCCATCGGTGCCGATGCCGCAGCATCGCCGATCACGATGCCCAAGACTTTGATCTGCCGCAACCGGGCTGGGTTTCGGGGGAAATCAGCGCCGCCCGACCAAGCGCAAATGCTTGTCGAAGAACGAGGTATCGTCCTTGCGCTTCTCTTCCGGTTCGACCGGGTCTTCCTCGAAACGCTCCTCGGCGCTCGGGCGAGGGATATCCGTGCCATGCGACCCACTATCGTCGTCTGAAGCGGGCAAACGCTTCGGCGGCCGGCGCTTTCGGGGCGCCTTTTTCGTCTTGGCCTTGGGCTTCTTGGCTTTCAAATCCTCGTCCGTGACGATTGCCTCGATCTCGGACGTCTCGGCGGGCGCGGGAGAGGATGCGCCGGCTTCAGAAGGCTCCTGTGCCGGATCGGCCGGGCGCATGGCCGCGGGCAGCGCATCGATGTCCTCGCGGCTGGCCTCGCCCAGCCCGCCGTCCAGCGGTGGTGGCTTAAGCGTGGGATCGGCCGGCCGCAGCGCCGCAGGCAAGGCCTCGAGGTCCTCTGGGGAAAGCTGCTGCTGGGGAACTGGTGTCTCTGTGGCCGGCTTCGCCGGCTTCTTGACCTCCGGCCGTGCAGGCTCCGGCGTCCGGGTTGACCGGCGCGCGGCAGGAACATCGTCGATCTCGCCATCCGGGGACGATGGACCCAGCATCGCGCGCCGCAGCGCTGCGGCGGGATCGACATCGGCCGTTGCGTCCGAGGGCACGCTCGGTTCGGACGGCGCGGACATGGACGGCGCAGGTGTGGGCGGCGCAGGTGTGGACGGCGCAGCCGACCTGGCATCGTTGGCGGCATTCGACCGATGTGGATTTTCCATCGCCGCGCGCAGCGCTGCTTCGGCCTCCGCAGGTGACAGCGCGTCCGGCGCGTCCGGCGGCAGCGGAGACATTCCCGGTCCGCCGGCGCTCATGCCGGGATGCGGCCTAGGTGGGCGCAGGGCTGCCGGAAGGGCATCCAGCGGATCGGACGAGTTCATCGC
>JAOTXT010000087.1 GCA_029862205.1 Paracoccaceae bacterium | reverse complement strand
TGAAACTCTTAGCAAGCCCCTGCAACTCAGTGAAACTCAAACAATCTGTTTCCCATGCTTCAGTTACGGGTTCGATTCCCGTTACCCGCTCCATACCTACGCAATCCCTCTCCCGCGCACCCGCCTCCCCGCCCAACCACCGATCATTCCCTAGTTTAACATCGGTGTTTGGGCGGGGAGGCGGGTGCGCGGGAGAGGGGGCTCAGGCCTGCACAAATTCCCCGATCAGAGCATCCACCACGGCACACAGCGCTTCGTGCTGCTCGGCGCCGTCTCCCAGCGCCTTCTCGTAGACCGCGCGCTGGCGGTCGGCCGAGGTGCCCTCGCGGGCGATGCGCCGCGCGTGGAGCAGTTCCGCCTTGCAGCCCAGCGCCTCGGCATCGGCGCCGAAGAGGTCGATCATCTCCTCCATCAGATCGGCAAACGGCGCCAGCACCGAGCGGCCATGATCGACCAGCTTGTCATTGGTCCCGTAGCGCTGGGCGCGCCAGCGGTTCTCGCGAATGAGCGTAGCGGGATAGATCCGCCAACGCTGGTTCCGGCTGCGCAGCCGGAACAGAAATGCCATCAGCGACTGAAACACCGCCGCGATGCAGGCCGCGTCCTCGACCCGTGAGCACACATCCGTGACCCGCTGCTCCAGCGTCGGGAACTTGGCCGAGGGGCGGATGTCCCACCAGATCTTGGTCGCGTCCTCGATGCAGCCGGCGGCGACCAGCTGGTCGACCAGCCGCCGATACTCGCCGAACGAGGCCAGGCTGTCGGGCAGCCCGGTGCGCGGAAGGGCGTCGAAGACGGTCAGCCGGTAACTGGCGAGCCCGGTATCCTCGCCGCCCCAGAACGGCGACGAGCAGGACAGCGCCAGGAGATGCGGCAGGAAATAGGCCGCCTGGGCCATCAGGTCGATCCTCAGATCGTCGTCCTCGACACAGACATGCACGTGGCAACCGCAGATCAGCAGCCGCCGCACAGCGGCGCCCAGGTCGGCGCGCAACTCGTCGTAGCGCTGCTTGCGGGTATGGGTCTGCTCGCGCCATTGCGCGAACGGGTGGGTCGAGGCGGCGATCGGGGCAAAGCCGAACTCGGCCGCCGCCTCGGCCACGCCGGCGCGCATCTTGGCCAGGTCCGCCTTGGCCTCGCCGACACTGCCATGAGGCTTGGTGCCGACCTCGACCTGGCATTGCAGGTATTCCGGGGTCACCTGGCTGCCCAGCAGCTCGCCGCAGCGTTCGATGAATTTCGGATCGGGCTCGCGGACCAGATCGCGGCTTTCGCGCTCGACGATCAGGTATTCCTCCTCGATCCCGACGGTGAAGCTGGGCCTTTCGATCATCGGCGCCTCCCTCGCTGGCCAGCATGATCCGGTCGCGGTTGTTGGGTCAATCCCTGGGAAGTTTTGCCTCCGCCTCCCTCGCCCCCCTCCCCGCGAATTGATAGCCCCGCCTCCCGCTCCCCACCTCCCCGCCCAACCACCGATGGTACACCGACGGATAATCGGTGGTTGGGCGGGGAGGTGGGGAGCGGGAGGCGGGGCAAAGCAGGCGGGGCAAAGGTTGACACCTTTCCTCCCCCGGTGTGGAACGGTCCGGAAGATACCGACAGGGAGCGCGACGATGAGCCGGACAGGCGGGGAACTTCTGATCGATTGCCTCGAAGCCCAGGGGGTGACGACCGCCTTTGGTGTGCCGGGCGAGAGCTACCTGGCGGTCCTGGATGCGCTGCACGACTCTCCGATCCGCTTCGTTCTGTGCCGCCAGGAGGGGGGCGCGGCCTTCATGGCCGAGGCCTGGGGCAAGCTCGACGGGCGGCCCGGCATCGCCTTCGTGACCCGGGGACCCGGCGCCACCAATGCCTCGATCGGGGTGCATTCCGCCAAGCAGGCCTCGACGCCGATGATCCTGTTTGTCGGCCAGGTGGCGCGCGAGATGCGCGACCGCGAGGCCTTCCAGGAGGTCAGCTACCGCGAATTCTTCGGCACGGTGGCCAAGTGGTCGGTCGAGATCGACGACCCGGCCCGGGTGCCCGAGATCGTCAGCCGGGCCTTCCACGTCGCCATGTCCGGCCGGCCGGGCCCGGTCGTGGTCGGCCTGCCCGAGGACATGCTGTCGGAAGCGACGGATGCCGCGCCCTGCGGCCGCGCCGAGCCCGCCAGCGCCGGGGCCGATCCGGCGGCGATGGAGGCACTGGCCCAGCGCCTGACCGCCGCCGAGCGGCCTGTGGTCTTCGTCGGCGGCGGTGGCTGGAACGGCCAGGGCCGCACCGATCTGCAACGCTTCGCCGAGGCCTGGGATCTGCCGGTCGTCGCCTCGTTCCGCTGCCAGGACCTGATCGACAACCACTCACCGAGTTACGTGGGCGACGCGGGCACGGGCATGTTGGCGGCCACCAAGGCGCTGTTCCGGGACTCGGACCTGGTGCTGGCGGTCGGCGTCGGCTTCTCGGAGATCGAGACGGATTCCTACACGATCTTCGACATCCCCGAGCCGAAGCAGCCGGTGGTCCATGTGCACGGATCGGACCTGGAGATCGGCAAGGTGATCCGCCCGGCGCTGGCGATCCATGCGGGCGTCAACGGCTTCGTCAAGGCCGCGGCCGAACTGCCGCCCACCAACCGCCCCTGGGGCCAGTGGCGCGCCGATGCCCGCGCGGCCTACGAGGGCTCGCTCGCCTGCCCCGCCCAACCAGGGGGCGTCGATATGGGCGTGATCTCGGCGCATCTGAGGGACGCGCTGCCTGGGGACGCCATCGTCACCAACGGCGCCGGCAACTTCACCGTCTGGCCGAACAAGTTCCTGACCTACGGCGCGCAAGCCCGGCTGGTCGCGCCGCAGGCGGGCGCGATGGGATACGGGCTTCCGGCGGGGATTGCCGCCCGGCTGTGGGATCCGGAACGCATTGTGGTCAGCTTCGTCGGCGACGGCGAGATCCAAATGACCATGAACGAGATGGGCACCGCCATGCAGGCGGGCGCCATGCCGATCCTCTTGATCCTTAACAACGGCAGCTACGGCACGATCCGCATGCATCAGGAGCGGGAATATCCTGAGCGCGTCAGCGGCACGGACCTACAGAACCCGGACTTTGTCGCCATCGGCAAGGCCTATGGCTTCCACGCGGAGAAGGTCGAGGAGACGGGCCAGTTCGCCGGGGCCTTCGAGCGCGCCCGTGCCGCCGGCGGCGGGGTGATCGAGCTGACCATCGACACCGAGGCGCTGACGCCGAGGGCGACACTGAGCCAAATCAGGGAGGCGGCGCTGGCCAAGTAGGGTGCGCATTCATGCGCACCTTTCAAGGCAATGCGTGGAACAGGATGCGCATGAATGCGCACCCTACGGAGGTTACCCCAACCGCTCCCCGTGCCAGCGCACATGGTCCTCCATGAAGCTGGCCACGAAGAAATAGCTGTGATCGTAGCCGGGCTGCAGGCGCATCATGTGGGGGGTGCGGGTCTCGGCAAGCGCGGCGGCCAGCGCCTCGGGTCTCAGGAGCTCGATGAACTGGTCGTTCGCGCCCGTGTCGATCAGGATATCCCCGTCCCAACCGGTCTCGCCGAGCAGCAGCACCGAGTCATGGGGCGCCCATTTCGTCTCGTCGTCGCCCAGATAGGCCGATAGCTGCTTGCGCCCCCAATCGCTGTCCGTCGGATGGGCGATGGGCGCGAAGGCCGAGAGCGAGCGGTAAAGCCCCGGGTTCCTCAGCGCCAGCGTGATCGCCCCATGCCCGCCCATGGAATGGCCGGTGATGCCATGCGCCTCTTCGTCGATCATGAAATTGCGCACGACCAGCTCGCGCAACTCGTGAGAGATGTAGGAATACAATTTGTAATGCGGCGCCCAGGGGTCCTCGGTCGCGTCCACATAGAACCCCGCGCCCTGGCCCAGATCGTAGGCCTCGTCATCGGCAACCCCCTCGCCCCGTGGCGACGTGTCCGGAAAGACCAGCGCCAACCCCTCCTCGGCCGCCCAGGCTTGAGCCCCCGCCTTGGTCATGGCGTTCTCGTGCGTGCAGGTCAGCCCCGAGAGATACCAGAGCACGGGCACCGGTCCGTCTTCCGCTTGCGGTGGCAGGTAGACCGCGAAGGTCATGTCGCAGCCGGTCGTCTTGGCCGCATGTTTATAGACCCCCTGGACGCCGCCGAAGCAGCGGTTCTCGGAGACGGTCTCCATGGTGTGATCTCCCGGTAGGGTGGGTCTTCGACCCACCATGTTTCACGGGCAATGGTGGGTCGAAGACCCACCCTACCGCTCAATAGCTATATTCGCCGTAAATCCGGCCGAGGTTGCCGTGCCAGTCGCCGTGGTAGTGCTCGAGCAACTCGTCGGCTGCGGTGCGGCCGGTGGCGACCGTCTCCTTCAGCACGTTCAGGAAATGGCTCTCGTCGCGGTCGAAATCGCCGGCGCGGGCCCGAGCCTTCAGCCCCGCCTCCGCGATTTCCAGCACCTCGCCCGCCAGCGCCTGCATCGAGCGCCCGCCGATTTCGGCCTTGAGGCCCAGAAGCCCGGCATCACGGCGGAGCTGCTCACGCTCTTCCACGGTCCAGCCCTTAGCCAAGTCCCAGGCGGCATCGAGCGCCCCCTGGTCATAGGTCAGCCCGACCCAGAGCGCCGGCAGCGCACAGAGCCGCCGCCACGGCCCGCCATCGGCGCCGCGCATCTCGATGAACTTCTTGATCCGCGCCTCGGGGAAGATGGTCGTCAGGTGATCGGCCCAGTCGGACAGGGTCGGCGTCTCGCCCGGCAGCGCCGGCAGCTTGCCCGCCAGGAAATCCCGGAACGATTGGCCGGCGGCATCGAGATACGTTCCGTCCCGGTAGACAAAATACATCGGCACATCGAGCGCGTAGTCGACCCACGCCTCGAACCCGAATCCGTCCTCGAAGACGAAGGGCAACATGCCGGTCCGGTCCGCATCCAGATCCTGCCAGCAATGGCTGCGGTAACTGAGCCGGCCCGCGGGCTGACCCTCCCAGAACGGCGAATTTGCGAAGAGCGCGGTCGCCACCGGCTGCAGCGCCAGCGCCACCCGAAGTTTCTGCACCATATCGGCCTCGGAGCCGAAATCCAGATTCACCTGCACGGTGCAGGTGCGGAACATCATGTGCAGTCCGCGCGAGCCCACCGTCGGCATGTAGCGCTTCATGATGCCGTAGCGGCCCTTGGGCATGGTATCCATGTCCTCGTGCCGCCAGACCGGGGCCGCGCCCAGGCCGATGAAGCCGGCGCCGATCGAATCCGCCACCTCGCGCACTTCGGCCAGATGCGCGTTCACCTCGTCGCAGGTCTGGTGGATCGTCTCCAAGGGCGCGCCGGAGAGCTCCAATTGCCCACCCGGCTCCAGGCTGACATTGGCCCCGTCCTTTGCGAGGCCAATGATGTTCTCTGCCTCGCGGATCGGCTCCCAGCCGAAGCGCTGGCTGAGCCCCTCGAGCATCGCGCGGATCGAACAGGCACCGTCGTAGCGCAGCGGTGTGTGGTCATCCAGCCGATAGCCGAACTTCTCGTGTTCGGTGCCAATGCGCCAGCGCTCCTTCGGCTTGCAACCCGAGGAGAGGTATCCAACCAGATCGTCGCGGCTCTCGATCGGGCCGCCGCCCTGTTGCGGGATGGACATGACTGGCGGCTCCTTAGGACGGTCTTGGATCGCGCCGGTTCACCCGGCCGTTATCGCAGGGAACTAGGCCGATGCGGCGCTTGAGGCAAGGGTCGCGGGGCTGGCGCGAAGTTAGCGCCTCAGGTGCCGAACCTCTCGGCCAGCGCGCCCAAGCCGGCCTCGTAGATGCCTGCGACCACTTCTTCCGCATTGTCCGCCGTCGGGGTGAAGCTGGAACTCCAGGTAACCTCGGTCCCCGTGCCGGAAGTGCTCGCCTCGATCTTGGCTTCGTAATGCGCGATCGGCAGCGGACTGCGGATGATCGAATACGTGTAGCTGTGGGTGGTCTTCGAGACGAGATGTTCGAATATCTCGCCGCCCCCTGCGATGCCCAAAAGGCGGAATTCCTCGGGACCGACGGATTCGCGTTTCGAGGACTCGACCGCCGGGTGCCATTCCGCCACGGCGTGGAAATTGCCGAGCAATGGCCAGACCTTCGATACTGGCGCTGCGAGCGTGACTTTGCGGGTCACCGATTTGGTCATGTAGCTCACTTGGCGGTCCTCCCCGATTTCATCGGTCAACGGCATTTCATGTAGAAAGCAGATTGCACCGGCGGCCCTAGAAACTCCAGCAGGCCGCGCTCGGTACCTTCGATCACCGCTCGCCAATAGGTCAGCTCGTGGGTTGGCGTTTGGTCGACCGAAAAACGCATGGCGATGCGGCCGTCATCCAACCGGGCGCCGCGTACCTGACTGTCGAACTCCCAGGCCTCCAGCATCTCGCCGCCCTCCCAGACTTCGATGGCGAAGCGGTCCTGGTCAACGCCGATGACCAAACCCCGCCCGGCGCCGAATTGCGGATCGGCGCAGCTGGCGTCGACCAGGGCCGCGCTTTCGGCGTCGGTCGCGCGCTGGCTGCCCTCGGTCAGCGCCCAATTGCCGATCAATGCGTCGCGCAGGCTTTCGGCCCCGGCCGCGGCGGGGAAAAGTCCCGCCACGAGACACAGAGCAAGGCGGATCAATAAACCACCACCGAGCGGATCGACTTGCCGGCATGCATCAGGTCGAAGCCCTCGTTGATCGTATCCAGCGTCAGCGTATGCGTGATCATCGGGTCGATCTCGATCTTGCCCTCCATATACCAGTCGACGATCTTCGGCACGTCCGTGCGCCCGCTGGCGCCGCCGAATGCGGTGCCGCGCCAGACCCGGCCGGTGACCAGCTGGAAGGGGCGGGTCGCGATCTCGGCCCCCGCCGGGGCGACACCGATGATCACGCTCTCGCCCCAGCCCTTATGCGCGCATTCCAATGCGTCGCGCATCACCTGAACATTGCCGGTGGCGTCGAAGGAGTAATCCGCGCCGCCGCCGGTCAGGTCGACCAGATAAGGCACCAAATCGCCCTCGACCTCCTTCGGGTTCACGAAATCCGTCATGCCGAACTTTGCCGCCTGCTCCTTGCGGGCCGGATTGATGTCGACGCCGACGATCTGGTCGCAACCCGCCAGCCGCAGCCCCTGGATCACGTTAAGGCCGATGCCACCGAGGCCGAAGACGACGCATCGGCTGCCGATCTCGACCTTGGCGGTGTTGATCACCGCGCCGATGCCGGTGGTCACACCGCAGCCGATATAGCAGATCTTGTCGAAGGGCGCGTCCTCGCGCACCTTGGCCAGCGCGATCTCGGGCAGCACCGTGTGGTTCGAGAAGGTCGAGCAACCCATGTAGTGGAGGATCGGGTCGCCATCGAGGGTCGAAAAGCGCGAGCTGCCGTCGGGCATCACGCCGGCGCCTTGTGTCGTGCGGATCGCCTGGCAGAGGTTGGTCTTGGGGTTCAGGCAGTAGTCGCATTCGCGGCATTCCGGCGTGTAGAGCGGGATCACATGGTCACCGGGTTTGAGGCTTTTCACGCCCTCACCCACCTCGACCACCACCCCCGCGCCCTCATGGCCCAGGATCGCCGGGAACGCACCCTCCGGATCGGCGCCCGAGAGGGTGAATTCGTCCGTGTGGCAGATGCCAGTGGCCTTGATCTCGACCATCACCTCGCCGGCCTTCGGGCCGTCCAGGTTGACCTCGGTGATCTCCAAGGGCTTGCCCGCCTCGAAGGCGACCGCAGCGCGTGTTTTCATCTCTCCCTCCCCGTCATTGTCGTCGGATATCGGCAAAAAAATCCGGGCGAGTTTAGCGGCTTGGCCGATTGGGCCAAGCCTTGTTGCGACATTTTCGCAAGAAAATCCGCGCCGGGGAACGGGCGGGTTGGCCGATGCCCCGGGCTTGATCCGGGGCCTTGATCGTCATCGAAAGCCAACGAGGTCCCGGCTCGAGGCCGGGACACATGATTAAATCAGGCGGCAACCCCCATCCGGTTCAGCACACCCGCGATGGTGACGCCCATGCTGGAGGGGTCGGGCGCAACCGTCACGCCTGCACTCTCCAGGATCACCACCTTCTCCTGCGCGCTTTCGCCGAAGGCCGAGATGATCGCGCCCGCATGGCCCATGCGCCGGCCCTTGGGCGCCGAGAGCCCCGCCACATAAGCGACGACCGGCTTGGTCATGTGATCGCGGGCGAATTCCGCGGCTTCCGCCTCCTGCGGGCCGCCGATCTCGCCGATCATCATCACCGCGTCGGTCTCCGGATCGGCCTCGAAAAGTTCAAGGATATCCTTGAATGACGAGCCGTTGACCGGGTCGCCACCGATCCCGACCGAGGTCGAGACACCGATGCCCAGCGCCTTCATTTGGCTTGCCGCCTCGTAGCCCAGCGTGCCGGAGCGCCCGACGATGCCGACCCGGCCGGGCAGGTAGATATGGGCGGGCATGATCCCCATCATCGCGCGGCCCAGCGAAATCATCCCGGCGCAATTGGGGCCGATCAGCCGCATCCGGCGCTCGGCTTTGTAGCGGCGCAGGTAGCGCTTGACCCGCATCATGTCCTGGGCGGGAATGCCGTCGGTGATGCAGACGCAGAATTTCAGCCCGGCATCGGCGGCCTCCATGATCGCATCCGCCGCGAACGGGGGCGGCACGAAAACGATCGAGGCCTCGGCCTGCGTTTCCGCCACCGCCCGCTTGACCGTGTTAAAGACCGGGCGGCCGTGGAACTCGGTCCCGCCCTTGCCGGGCGTCACGCCGGCGACGACATTGGTGCCGTTGGCGATCATGTCCTCGGCGTGGAAACTGCCGATCCGGCCCGAGATGCCCTGGACGAGCACGCGGGTGGTTTCATCGAGAAGGATAGCCATCTTGCAATCTCCTTAGGCCGCGAGGGCCTGGACTGACATCTCGGCGGCATCCGCCAGGGTATCGGCAGTGATGATCGGCAGGCCGGACTCGGCGATGATAGCCCGGCCTTCCTCGACATTGGTGCCCGAGAGGCGGACCACAACGGGGATCTGGATGTCCGCCTGGGCATAGGCCTGGACCACGCCCTCGGCGACCCAGTCGCAGCGGTTGATCCCGGCGAAAATGTTGACCAGGACCACCTTGATCCCGTCATCCATCAGCACCGTGCGGAAGGCCTTCAGCACCCGCTCCGGGCTGGCGCCGCCGCCGATATCCAGGAAGTTCGCCGGCTCGCCACCGGCCAGCTTGATCATGTCCATCGTGGCCATGGCCAGACCCGCCCCGTTGATCATGCAGCCGATATTGCCATCGAGCCCCACATAGGCGAGGCCCCGGTCGGCGGCATAGGCCTCGCGCGGGTCCTCCTGGCTTTTGTCGCGCATCTCCGAGACTTCCGGTCGGCGGAACAGCGCGTTGTCGTCGAACGACATCTTGCCATCGAGCGCCACCAGCTCACCCGCGCCGGTCACGATCAGCGGATTGATCTCGACCATGGTTGCGTCGAGGTCGCGGAAGGCCCGGTAGGCGCCCTTGAAGACCTTGACCGCCTTGGCGGTCAGCGCCTTGTCAAGGCCGAGCCCGAAGGCGAGTTCGCGGGCCTGGAAGTCCTGCAGGCCCGCCGCCGGCTCAACGATCAGCCGCAGGATCGAGTCCGGGTCGCTTACCGAAATCTCCTCGATCTCCATGCCGCCCGAGGCGGAGGCGACCACCATGATCCGCTCGGTCTTGCGGTCGAGCACAAAGCCCAGGTAGATCTCGCGCGCGATATCCGCCGCCTCCTCGACATAGAGGCGGAAGACGCTCTTGCCCGCCTCGCCGGTCTGCCGCGTGATCAGGCGCTTGCCCAGCATCTCGGAGGCGGCCTCCTCGACCTCGGCGAAGCTCGAACAAACTTTCACGCCGCCCGCCTCGCCGCGCCCGCCGGAATGGATCTGGGCCTTGACGACCCAGCGATCGCCGCCCAATTCCTGCGCGCGGTAGCTCGCCTGTTCAGGGCTATAGGCCAGGCCGCCGCGGGGGACCGTGACGCCGAAGCGGGAAAGGATTTCCTTCGCCTGATACTCGTGGATGTCCATCCTTGTTCTCCTCGATTCAGGCCGCTTCGGCGGTCGCCGACTTGACCCGGATCGCGTCATCGACCGCGATCACATTGGCCGCCATGCGCTCGGACGCCGCGTCGATCATCTTGCCGTCGAGCGAGGCCGCGCCCTTGCCTTGCGCCTCGGCCTCGCGCAGAGCGGCGACGATGTTGCGGGCGCGGGTCACCTCGGCCTCGGGCGGCGAGAAGACTTCGTTGGCGAGCGCGATCTGACTCGGATGGATCGCCCACTTGCCCTCGATCCCCAGCGCCGCGCCGCGCCTTGCGCCGTCCTTGTAGCCCTCCGGATCCGAGAAATCTCCGAACGGACCGTCGATGGCGCGCAGACCATAAGCCCGGCAGGCGATTGTCATCCGGCTCAGCGCCGCATGCCACTGGTCGCCCGGGTAGTCCGGATTCAGCCCGCCGATGTTGACCGTGCGCGCGCGCAGGCTGGCGGCGTAGTCGGCGACGCCGAAATGCAGCGCCTCCAAGCGGCCGCCAAACTGGGCAATCGCCTCGACATTGGCCATGCCGAGCGCGGTTTCGATCAGCGCCTCCAGCCCGACCCGCGTGTCATAGCCCTTGGCCTGTTCGACCTGGTTGACCATCGCCTCGACCATGTAGAGGTCGGTGGGCACGCCCACCTTCGGCACCAGGATCGTGTCGAGCCGGTCGCCCGCCTGCTCCATGATGTCGACCACGTCGCGATACATGTAGTGGGTGTCGAGCCCATTGACCCGCACCGAGACGGTCTTGCCCTTGGCCTCCCAGTCGATGTCGTTCAGCGCCTGGATGATGTTCCGGCGCGCCTGTTCCTTCTCGGGCGGCGCGACCGCGTCCTCGCAATCCAGGAAGATGTAATCGGCGGCGCTTTCGGCGGCCTTGTCGATCATGCCCGGGTTCGAGCCCGGGACCGCCAGTTCGCTGCGCTGCAGGCGCTGGCGGCGGAGGGGGTGGAGCGTGTGGCTCATTCTTTCTGTCCCAAGAAAAAGGTGCGGCCATCCCGGCCGCACTAGGTTGAGGGATGGGTTACTCGGCGGCGATCCTGAGCGCGGGCGCGGCGTTGGCGCGGTACCAGGCCTGGGCCGCGGCGACGCCCGAGCCCAATTCAATTTTGGCGCCGGCGTCCAGAAGCGCCATCTCGGCGATCGAGATCGCGGTCAGGCACGTGCCCTCGTTCAGGTCGCCCAGATGGCCGATGCGGAAGACCTTGCCCATGACCTTGCTGAGCCCGGTGCCGAACGAGGCGCGGTAGGTCTCGTAACCGATCCGGATCACGTCGCGGGCGTCCACGGTCGCGGGCACCACGATGGCGCTGACCGTGTCGGAGTGCCATTTGGGTTCGGCGGCGCAGAGCCGGCAACCGTCCCAGGCGTCGACCGCCCGGCGCACGCCCTCGGCCAGCCGGTAGTGGCGGGCGAAGACGTTCTCCAGCCCCTCGGCCTCGAGCCGCGCCAGCGAGACCTTCAGCCCGTGGAACAACTGGGTCGGCGGCGTGTAGGGGAAAAAGCCGTCGTCGTTGACCTTCATCATGTCGGCGAAGTCGAAATAGCAGCGCCGCATGGTCGAGGTCTTGGACGCCTCCAGCGCCTTCTCGCTGACGCCCAGCATCGAGAGGCCCGCGGGCAGCATGAAGCCCTTCTGCGAGCCCGCGACCGCCAGATCGACGCCCCACTCGTCCATGCGGAAGTCAACCGAGGCGATCGACGAGACGCCATCGACGAACAGCATCGCCGGGTGGCCGCATGCATCCAGCGCGGCGCGGATGCCGGGGATGTCCGAGGCGACGCCGGTCGCGGTCTCGTTCTGGGTGGCGAAGACCGCCTTGATCTCGTGCCGGGTGTCAGCCTCGAGGACTCGGGCATATTCGTCCAGCGGCACGCCGGTGCCCCAGTCGCACTCGCAGAGCACAACGTCGAGCCCCAGGCGCTCGGCCATGTCGACCCAGAGGTGGCTGAACTGGCCGAACCGGCTCATCAGGACCTTGTCGCCTGGGTTCAGCGTGTTGGTGATCGCCGCCTCCCAGGCGCCGGTGCCGGACGAGGGGTACATGAAGACCCGGCCGGTCTCGGTCTTGAAAACCCGCTTCAGGCCCTCGAACAGCGGCTTTGTCAGATCGCCGAAATCGGGCGCGCGCATGTCCTGCATGGGCACGTTCATCGCCTGGCGCACGTCCTCGGGTATGTTGGTCGGGCCCGGGATGAACAGGTGAGTCTGGCCGGTGGTCATATCTATCCCCTTGATCTTGCTTAGTGATTGAGTTTCCGCAGCTCACGGCTCGGGACCCCGGTTAGCATGGCTCCCGGGCGGGGCGCGAGCAAAACCGGGTCACTCAGTTGTAAATGTGATTTACAAACTTTGATTTTGTTACTATTGTAAATATACGTTCACACAGAAGATCACCCGGGGGCGCCGCTTCATGAAGCCGCAAAAGAATTTCGTCGGCCCGCGGCTCCGCCAGCTACGGCGCGAGCACGGCCAGACCCAGGCCGAGATGGCGGCGGCGCTGGGCCTCAGCCCGGCTTACATAAACCTGCTGGAAAACAACCAACGCAGCCTGTCGGTGCAGGTCCTACTCGGGCTCACGGACGTCTATGGCGTCGACTGGCGCGATATCCTGAAGGACGACACGCCGGCCGCGCTGGCGGATCTGCGCAACGCCGTCCAGGACCCGATTTTCGCCGCCGACCGGCCCGACCTCGAGGAGCTGCGCGCCGCGCTCGACCATTGCCCCAACCTCGCGCGCAGCCTCCTGACGCTGCACAAGACCCACCGCGCCATGTCCGAGCGGCTGCTGGCAGTGACCGGCGGCGAGGCCGACGCGGCGCAGCGCGCGGTCGCCTCGAACCCGGAGACGGTGGTGCATGACCTTTTCCGGGCGAACCAGAACCACTTCGACGCGCTCGAGCGCGCCGCCGAGGCGTTCCGCGACGGCGAGGAGATCGAGACCGGCGAATTCTACGGCTGGCTGAAGCACCGCCTGGATACGCGGCTGGGAATATCGGTCCAGGGGGCGGCCATCACCGCCATGCGCAACGCGCTGCGCTATTACAACGAGCGCGGGCGCGTGATCATGCTGTCGGACGGGCTCGACTACCCGAACAAGGTCTTCCAGCTGACCCATGTGACGGGGCTGCTCGAGCAGCGCGAGACCATCGACGGGCTGATCGCCAATGCGGGCGTGACCGGCGCCCGGGCCGAGGCGCGCTGCCGGGTCGAGCTGGCGAACTATTTCGCCGCCGCAGTGCTGATGCCCTATGCGCCGTTCTTGGCCGAGGCCGAGGCGACCCGCTACGACATCGACCACCTGGCCGCGCGCTTCGGCGTGTCGTTCGAGCAGGTCTGCCACCGGCTGACCACGCTCCAGCGCAAGGGCGCCCAGGGGGTGCCGTTCTTCTTCCTGCGCATCGACAAGGCAGGCAACGTGACCAAGAGGTTCAACGCCACCGCCTTCCACCTGGCGCAATACGGCGGCGCCTGCCCGCGCTGGGACATCCATATGTCGTTCCGCACGCCCGGCCGGGTGATCCCACAGTTTGTCGAGATGCCGGATGGGACGCGTTATTTCACGGTGAACCGCACGGTGGACCGCCCGGTGCTGGGGCGGATGAGCCAGGACAATCGCCTGGCCGTCACGCTGGGCTGCGCCATCGAGCACGCCAGCAAGATCGTCTATGCGCGCCCCTTCCAGATCGGCGATCCCGACCTGATCGCACCCATCGGCATCAACTGCCGCCTGTGCCCGCGCCAGGCCTGCGCCCAGCGCGCCCACCAGCCCTTGCACCTGGAACTGCCCATCGACGAACACCGGCGCGGCGAGACGCGGTTCGAGAGTTGAAATGGTGGACGTGGAATTTGCTGCCGCCCGTTCCCACGCGATCCACACGGCGTGTGACGGCTTCGCTTCCGCGTGAATTGCGGCGGTTAGAAGAAGTAAACTTCCGGCGAAGGATGTCTGGCATGTGCCAGGAGCGGTCATTTCTCAGAGAGAAGATCATCCAGCATTGGACACTCGGCCTGCCCATCCGTGCAGTGTGCAACAAGAGCTTCGATTGTTGTCTCCAGGGAATTCAGGTCGGCAATCTTGGCGCGGACCAATTCGAGATTATTTTCCCCGATCGCACGCGCTTCGGCGCAGTGGGGTGCATCGTCAAGTGCAAGGCCAAGAAGAGCCTTGATGTCATTGAGTGAGAATCCGAGAGCGCGACAACGCTTCACGAACCTGAGATGCGCAACATCGCGCCGAGAATAAACCCGGCGACCAGAGGCCGTCCTTGCAGCGGCTGGCACAACACCTTCGCGCTCGTAGTAGCGAATTGTCTCGACAATCACGCCGCTCCGTTTCGAAGCCTCACCAATCGTAAACTGCGCCATTTTCCGTATTGATCCTGTAGCCACTACAGGGTGCACCATGTTGGTCATGGACTCAACCGACACCAGATTTTCCGAGCGCGCCGATGTGCCGCCTAACTCCGCAACCGTTGGCGCGGCAGCAATGATTGCTCTGCTATCCGCGACCTGTTGTGTCCTGCCCATTGGTCTCGCGCGCCTCGGAGCCGGAGGCAGCTGGCTTACGATTTTGGAACCTTTCGTGGCTTATCGC
>JAOTXT010000133.1 GCA_029862205.1 Paracoccaceae bacterium | reverse complement strand
CTTCGCCGCCGCGGTCACGTCCTCCTCGGCCTCGCTGGCCATCATCATCCCGCCGTCGTTGCCGATGATCCTCTATGGCGCGCTCGCCGACACCTCGATCGTGCGTCTCTTCGTCGCGGGAATCGTCCCCGGATTGATGGGCGGGTTCTCCATGCTTCTCCTCTGTTACTGGTTCGCGGTGCGTTACGATCTGCCGCGCGAGGAGGGTTTCGACCTGGGTCGGCTCTGGCGCGCCTTCAAGGAAGCGATCTGGGCCTTGTTTCTGCCGGTGATCATTCTGGGCGGCATTTTCGGCGGCGTCGTCACGGCCACGGAGGGTGCCGGGCTCGCCGTCGTTGCGGCGCTTTTCATCAGCGCGGTGGTCTACCGCGAGCTCGACTGGGCGCGCCTGCGCGCGGCCCTGGCCGAGGGTGTCGTCCAGACATCGGTCGTGATGCTGCTGGTCGCGACCTCTGCCGTCCTTGGGCTCTATTTGACCGAAATCGAACTGCCTCAGCGACTGGCGCAGGCGATCCTCAACCTGACCGACAACAGGTTCGCCGTCTTGGCTCTGTTGAACGCCCTATTGCTGGTGCTCGGCATGTTCCTGCACGGCGCGGCGGCGATCATCCTGATCGTTCCGATCGTCATGCCGCTGATTCACCAAGTCGGCATCGATCCGATCCATTTCGGGATTATTCTCACCCTGAACCTCGCCATCGGCCAGCAGACGCCTCCGGTGGCCAGTGTGCTCGTGACGTCCTGTTCGATCGCGAAGGCCGATATCTGGAGCGTGACGAAGTCGAACATCGCTTTCATCGGGGTTCTTTTGTTCACCCTGATCGTCGTGACCTATATCCCCGCCATCCCCTTGAGCCTGGTGAACTTGTTCTATGGTTGAGGCAAAATGTTAGAACCCGTGAGGCCGATTGTCGGACTGGCGCTGGGCGATCCCACTGGTATCGGCCCCGAGCTTGTGGCGAAACTGATCGCCGCGGAGGACGTTTCGGCACATGCCAGCGTCCTGCTGGTTGCCGACCGCGACGAGCTGCGGCGCGGCGCCGAGATCGCCGGCGTCGATATTCTGGTCGAGGAAGTGTCCTCGCTCGAGCGGGCGGACTTCGCCTCGCCTCAGCCGAAGCTTTTGCACTGCGAGCTGCCGGAAAGGCCCGTTTATGCCCTGGGAGGGGTATCGGTCGAGGCCGGGCGCTACGCATTGGAGACGCTCAAGGTCCTCCTCAATTGTGCGAAGACCGGCGCGATCGACAGCATCTGTTTCGCGCCGCTCAACAAGGAGGCCCTGCACCGCGCCGGGATGGCCTTCGCGGACGAGCTGCACTGGTTCGCCGAGCAGTTGGGCTATGGAGGCTACGTCTGCGAGCTGAACGTTCTGAAGGAGTTGTGGACATCGCGCGTCACCTCGCACGTCGCGCTCAAGGATGTCAGCGGCCTGATCACCGAGAGCCGCGTTCTCGAGGCGGTCCAATTGATCGACCGCGCGCTTCGCCAGGCGGGTCTGTCGCGCCCACGCATCGCCGTCGCCGCGCTCAACCCGCACGCGGGCGATGGCGGCGCGTTCGGGCGCGAGGAAATCGAAGTACTGGCGCCGGCGGTTGAGCGCGCCCGCCTCGAGCAGATGAACGTGCGCGGTCCGTATCCTGCCGACACTTTGTTCGTGCGGGCGCTTGCGGGCGAGTTCGACGGTGTCGTGACCATGTACCACGATCAGGGCCAGATCGCGATGAAACTGACCGGCTTCGAGCGGGGCGTGAGCGTGCAGGGCGGCCTGGCGATCCCGATCACCACGCCGGCGCACGGCACCGCCTTCGACATCGCCGGCCAGGGCAAGGCGAACCCGGAGGCCATGCGCCAGGCGTTCCTGCTGGCCTGCCGGATGGGGGTCGGTCGGCGAGAAGATCCGGACGGGAGACATGCTCCGGCTCGGTAGGTCAAGCCATGCACGGCACGGAGTGTGCCGCCAAGGACTGGGGGAGACGCCATGAAGATAACAGGAGTGCGCAGCCGCGTGTTCGAATGGACGGGCAGGACGGTTCCGCCGCAACAGAACTTCTGCACCAACGCTATGGATCAGCTCTACGACAAGGGCGACAGCATGCGCTCCTTCCGCTTCCACGGCTGGCTCGTCGTCGAGATCGAGACGGATGCCGGCCATGTCGGGATCGGCAACGCCGCGCTCGCGCCGCGGGTCGCCAAGGCGGTCATCGACAGCTATCTGGCGCCGCTCGTGCTTGGGCAGGACCCCTGGGACTACGAGTACCTGTGGCAGCGCATGTACCGTTCGACTCTGGCCTGGGGCCGCAAGGGCATCGGCATGGCCGCCATCAGCGCGATCGACATCGCCCTGTGGGACATCCTGGGCAAGGCGGCGGGTCAGCCTGTCTTCAAGCTGCTGGGCGGTCGCACCAAGGAGAAGATCCCGGTCTACGCCTCCAAGCTCTATAGCCAGCCGCTCGACGATCTTCGCGCCGAGGCGCAGCGCTACCGGGAGCAGGGCTACACCGCGGTGAAGATGCGCTTTGGCTGGGGTCCGCGGGACGGCGCGGCCGGCATGCAGAAGAACCTCGACCTGATCCGCACCGTGCGCGAGGCTATCGGTGAGGATATCGACCTCATGTGCGAGGCCTACATGGGCTGGACCCTGGACTACGCCCGGCGGATGATCCCGCTGCTCGAGGCCTTCCATATCCGCTGGCTCGAGGAGCCGGTGATCGCCGACGAGGCCGGCAGCTATGCCGAGCTCAAGGCCATGAACCGCGTCCCGATTGCCGGCGGAGAGCACGAATTCACTATCTACGGCTTCAAGGACCTGCTCGAGCGCAAGGCGGTCGACGTCATACAGTTCGATACCAACCGCGTCGGCGGGATCACCCAGGCCCGGAAAATCCAGGCCATGGCCGAGGCGCATGCCGTACCGGTGATTCCGCATGCCGGGCAGATGCATAATTTCCACCTCGTGATGGCGAGCGTGAACTCGCCCCTTGCCGAATTCTTTCCGGTACATGACGTGGAAATCGGCAACGAGCTGTTCTGGTATCTGTTCAAGGGCGAGCCCGAGCCGGTCGAGGGCTTCATCGGTCTGGCCGACGACGTTCCCGGTCTCGGGTTGGAGATCGCTGGTGGGCACTTGGAAGACTTCACAGTCGTCGAATGAGCGGCCAGGATTGGGAGGCACGTGAAAATATGCGCTTGGTTCAGTTCCAGACCGAGGACGGCAGGCGACGCGTGGGTCGCGTTTCAGAAGACGGCGGCGAGTTGCTGGTCCTGCGTGATACCGAGAGCGTTTACGCGCTGGCACGCGACGCGATCGTCCAGGGCCCTGACCTCTTCCGGCTTGTCGAGGCGCGGCTCTCCGGAGAGACCGCCGACTACGATGCCCTCGTTGCCGAAAAGCGGCTGTTGCCACCGCTGGACCATCCCGATCCCGCCCGCTGCCTGGTCAGCGGCACCGGGCTCACGCATCTGGGAAGCGCCGACGCACGCGACCAGATGCACCGCAAGGCCGCCGAGGAGGGCGAGGAGGCGCTCTCCGATTCCATGAAGATGTTCAAGTGGGGGCTCGAGGGCGGCAAGCCGGCTGGCGGAGGGCCCGGCGCATCACCGGAGTGGTTCTACAAGGGCGACGGCGCCATCGTGGTGCCGCCGGAACAACCACTCGTCATGCCGGACTTCGCCGAGGACGGCGGCGAAGAGCCGGAGCTCGTCGGCCTTTACGTGATCGCGCCGGACGGCACGCCGTCACGTGCCGGCTACGCCCTCGGCAACGAGTTCTCGGACCATGTCCTGGAGCGCCGCAACTATCTTTATCTCGCGCACTCCAAGCTGCGCCCGTGCTCGATTGGGCCTGAGCTGCTGGTCGGCGAGCTGCCCGGCGACGTCCGCGGCACGAGCCGGATACTGCGGGGCGAGGAGGTGGTGTGGGACACCGAGTTCGTATCCGGCGAGGTCAACATGT
>JAOTXT010000132.1 GCA_029862205.1 Paracoccaceae bacterium | reverse complement strand
CTTCAACCTGACGCAGCTTCGCGACAATCTCCTCGGGCTTGAAACGCTTCCTCGCCATCCTCTGGTCCTCCTTGTTCGGGTCAAAACCCATACATCAAGTCGGACCACTTCCATGGGGCTGTTCCAGCGAGGCAGTGTGCTGCCTAGTCCGACCAAGGTCTACTGTGCGGGACGGAGCGGACATCAGACAGGATTAGTCAGCTAACCGCGGCAGGTCCCGGCAGCACTTCGTCATCGCCTAAGAACATTTCTCGCATCTAACCTGTCTGGTAGTTTTACGAGGATGCGACGTACCCTTGCGAATGTGCGAGAATGGGAAAGGGCCCAAATGGTGTTTCACCGCCTCGTGCTAATCTTGGCGCTGCTCCTGTCTGCCGATCAGGCGCTTGCGCTCGACTGCGGCAGCGCGAGCCAGCCTTGCAAGATCGCCGCCGGGGAGTATCACATCGCCATCCCGGCAGGATGGCAGGGCGGGCCCGCAGTGATGCATCTGCATGGCTACGGCAGCAGCGGCGCCAAGATCATCGGCAAAGAGGGCTTCGTGAAGCAGTTCACAACGCGCGGATATGCCCTGATCGCGCCCACTGGGCTGCCCTGGCACGAGGGCAAACCCAACGACTGGGCGGTGCGCGACGGGTGGCTGACATACCCCCGGCGCGACGTCATTTTTCTCCACGAGGTGCTGGCCGACGCCGTGGAGCGCGCTGGCGTCGACCCGGGTCGGGTGGTGCTGACCGGATTCTCCCGTGGCGGGTCGATGGTTTGGGACATGGCCTGCCTCGCGCCGGATTTCGCGCGTGCATATGCACCGGCTGCCGGTGGATTCTGGCTGCCAATGCCTAAGAAATGCGCCGGCCCCTCGCACTTGCTGCATGTTCACGGGTTCGCCGATCCGATGGTGCCGATGGAAGGCCGCGCATGGCACAATGACGAGTTTGATATTACGGTGAGCCAGGCCGATATCTGGGAGGGCCTACAGCTTTGGCGGCGGGAGAACGGCTGCCTGAGCAACGCAGCAGAGCATGAGATCTCCGAAGGCCTTTGGCGCAAACGCTGGAATTGCGAAAATGGCAGTCTCGAGCTTGTCTTGCACAAGGGTCGGCACGGACTGCCACATGGCTGGACGACAATTGTGCTTGATTGGTTCGAAGGCTTGGACCGCTGAAGACGCGGCGGCAGCTTCATTTGAAGTGTGAAGACCACATAGCGTCGCGCACGTGCGATCAGACGCTGGCTTCATTCTTACTCGGTCGGGCATGTCCGCTCAGGGCTCTAACCGGTCATCTGATCCATTCTGTCAGGCTTTCAGCGCTTCGCTGAGCCGCTAACGACGGCATTGCGGGACAAACCTGCCGTTCGAGCAAAATCTCGAATGTCCGATTTGATCCTGATTGCCGCCATTGGAGCTACGTCAAGAAAGTGCCATCAATAGACATTCTTCATTTCGCGGCGGTATGCTCAGGACCTACAAAGGGGGAGTTCGAAACATGACCGCCATTTCGTGGATGCTGAAGGGCACCGAATACGGAAACTGCAATTGCGACTATGGCTGCCCGTGCCAGTTTAACGGGCGACCCTCTTCACCCGATGGCAGCTGTCGGTATGCAACGTTCACCCAGATCGACGAAGGCCATTATGGCGATGTGACGCTGGATGGGCTGCGCTTTGTTTGGATCGGCGCGTGGCCTGGCGCGGTACACGAGGGCAACGGCGAACTTCAACTCATCATCGACGCGCGCGCCGACGATGAACAGCGCGAAGCAATCCGGCGGATCGTTCTCAACGAGGACACCGACGAGTTGCTAACGCACTACGCGATCTTCAGCGCGATGAGCACGAAAATTTATGATCCGATAGTTGCGCCCATCGAGTTGGAGATCGATATGGAGGCGCGAACCGCTCATGGTGCGGTTCCCGACATTGTCGTCTCGGATGTGGAACCCGTTCGCAACCCGGTAACCGGCAAGGAGCATCGTGCACAAATCGTGCTTCCCGAGGGCTTCGCGTCCACCATGATGGAAACCGCCAGCGGCACAGTTAAATCGACAGGAACCGTGCGTTTGGATTTCGCGAAAACATTTGCGGGCATTTCCAGATTACACATGACCGACAGGGGTATTATCCGAAGCTGAATTTAGCGCAATGCCAATGCCCTGTCAGGGTCAGAAGCACGCGTAGTGCGCAATCATCCAACGTCCGGTTTGCCGCGCATTGCCGACAATCGAACGCGGTGCAGCATTGGTTAGATTTGGGCTCCAAGCCGTCATTCTCTGCAACGCGCCATCGAGTCAAGTTTTGGGAGTGGTGATCGTCGTGACCGGCCCCACCCGGACGTTGCCCAAGGTGCTTGGATGCTGCGGTCGCGTTCCCCTTTGCTGCCATTCGCGGCGAGTGCGAGGTCGACTAAACGACCAAGGTCGGGAGTGCGGGACGAAGCTGCCATTTGATAAGAATTTTAGATGTCCGGTTCGATCGCGATTGTTGCCGTTGGGGCTATGTAAGCCTCGTGCCACTTCCCGCCGTCCACCTCTAAGGTTGCTTCGACGTCGGCTCGTTTCAACCATCCGATAAATGCACGATGATTTGCCGCGGTCGAAGGCGGGTAGTACCCTGACAAACAGCGTCTGAATTTCTGGCAGGGGGAGAGTTTCATGAGTTGGCAGGTAGCGACAGCCGTATCAGAGATACTCGCGGCGGGCGCTGTCGTGCTTTCCGTCGTCTACTTGGCGGTCCAGATTCGCAGGAACACCACCGCCACGCATTCCCAGACCCATTACCTAACGACAACTGCGCTATCGGAAACTGCGGCAACCATTGCATCGAGCACTGAGCTGAGCCGCGTGTATCGGCTCGGGCTGTCCAACCCGGAAGAGTTGGATGAGGAGGAATATTTTCGCTTCGCCATGATTGGGACCAGTCAGTTCCGCACTTTCGAGAATCTGTACTTCCAGTACCGCGCAGGGCTGGTGAACGCAGGTTTCTGGGACGGTCATCGGGAGAATATCCTCTGGTTCTATCACCGTCCCGGGATGCAGATCTGGTGGAAGGAGAAAAGGCTCGGGTTCAGCAAGGACTTCCGCGAATTTCTCGAAAGCTCAATAGCGTCCGAGCTTAAATCCCCGGGTGACCGACGCGTATAGTCCCTGGGATTGGCCTCGCCCGAGGCCAGGATTCATCCCCGTTCGCCGAACTGGCGGAGCGGGCCGTAGAATGAGGAGACCATCCGATGCCGCGCATTATTGAAACGGGGCTAACTAAGCCGATGGCACCGCACGAATGGGCGGTCGCCGTTGGTGGCACACTGTACTCGGTGCACGTGCCAATTCGGCCGGATGGTTCCATCGAGGATGGCGACGCAGAGCGTCAAACCGAGGTAACACTGACTGACCTCCAACTGACCGTGCAGGCAGCGGGGGCAAGTCTCGACGAAGTTGTGCTCGTTCAAATCTACCTGACGTCCCTCGACCACAAGCCTCTTGTCGACAAAGTCTACAAGCGCTTCTTCGAGAGACCTTTTCCAGTAAGGGCCTGTGTTGCGGTATCAGACTTACCAACATCCGGGACAGTGATCGAGGTGGTCGCGACCACTGCCCTTATAGACTGAGCCTGCGGGAGGCCGCGAACTTCCCCTTCGGGTCAGGAATACGCATAGCGCACGCTGACAGAGCGTCCGGTTTTCCCCAGATTGCTGCCGTTCGAACGCGGTGCAGCATCAGGTAGTTTGGGCTCAAAGCGGGCCTTCGCTGCATCAGCGAAATCGGCCATTTCTGCGCGCACCATGACCGTCGATTGATGGCATTAAAGAACACTTTTCTAGTGAACCAGGAACGTCGGCTACGCCATGTGTTGCCGTGATCCGTAATCGCGCCAGTCGGGATTGTTACGTAAGAACAAGTGTGCCATTCGATCATAGAACAAGCGGCCCGCCAATTGACCGGCACCCATCTTCGCAGCCACCCTTTATGTAACACCGAGTGGGTCGTTTGAGGAAGATGGGCGTGGCCGGAGGCCCCATGAGGCGTAGGCCGCGGCCGCCGGTTTGGCTGACCCGACTG
>JAOTXT010000001.1 GCA_029862205.1 Paracoccaceae bacterium | reverse complement strand
CGATTCTAAATCCGCCAGCATCAGCTCGGTCTCGATGGTCTCGGCATCGGCCACGGGATCGATGCGGCCCTCTACATGTGTGACGTCGCCGTCCTCGAAGCAGCGCAGCACATGGGCGATGGCATCGACCTCGCGGATATTGGCCAGGAACTGGTTGCCGAGCCCCTCGCCGCGCGAGGCGCCGCGCACCAGGCCCGCGATATCTACGAAGGTCAGACGGGTCGGGATGATCATGGCTGATTCTCCCAGCCGCCCTAGGGTCGCTAGGCGGGGATCCGGCACCGGGACTTCACCGACATTCGGTTCGATGGTGCAAAAGGGAAAGTTCGCCGCCGCCGCCTGGGCGGTTCGCGTCAATGCGTTGAAGAGGGTGGACTTGCCAACGTTCGGCAGCCCCACGATGCCGCATCTGAATCCCATCTCGCGCACCTCGCCGATCGCAACCGGTGCGCGCTGTGGCACGGGCCGGTCAGCGGGTCAAGCCCGGGAGCTATTGCGGTGCCGGAGTATCCGTCTCCGGCGCCGGCTTTGCGCGCCGATTGATCGCTAGGGTCAGGATCTCTTGAAGCTGGTCGGGATTGATCGGCTTCGTCACGACCCCGTCGAAACCATGCGCACCGGCCTCGATCTCGGCGACGGAACTATCTGCCGAGATTGCCACCAAGGCGATGTCGTCGTGCCCGGAATCCCGCAGGCGCCGCGCGATCGATGCGCCGTCCATGCCAGGCATGTTGATATCCAGGAGCGCGGCATCGAAGTCTCCGCTATCCAGGGCGGCCATCGCGGCCTCGCCGTCCTCAACCTCACGCACCTCCACGCCCAATGGTTTCAGAAAAAGGCGCATCACGATCCGGTTCGTGGCCACGTCATCAGCGATCAGGACCCGCTGGTCCTTCAAAGTGTGCTTGAGAACCTGCTCTGCGCCTGTGTCCGACTTAGTTTCGATCCCCTTCGCGCGGAAGAAGAGCCGGAAGGTCGTGCCTTTACCCGGGTCGCTCTCCAGCGTGACCGAGCCACCCATCGACTCGGCCAGTTGCCGGGTGATGCTGAGCCCGAGGCCGGTGCCGCCAAAGCGCCGCGAGATGCTGCCATCGGCTTGGGTGAAGGGCTGGAACAACGAACGTGCCAGGTCGGGCGCGATACCGATCCCGGTATCGGCAACGACGGCCGTCACCAGATACCAGGGTGTCCCGTCCTCGTCGGTGGCGCATTGCTCGCTCGAAAGGCTGATCTCGACCGATCCCTCGTCAGTGAACTTGATCGCGTTCGAGACCAGGTTCGACAGGCATTGACGCACCCGCACCGCGTCGATCATCAGCCGGTCGGGCACGTCGGGTCGAACCTCGACGCGCAATTCCAAGCCCTTCTCGCTGGCTGCGGGGCCGTGCAGCCAAGCGATATGCTCGACGCTTTGGCGTAGATCCTCTGGTTGAGTCTCGATGGTGAGTTTGCCGACTTCTAGCTTGGAATAGTCCAAGATATCGTTGAGCAGGGTGTTCAGGCCGCGCCCGGATTCCGCGATCACCTCGGCCTGTTGGCGCTGGCGCGGGGTCAGTTCGGTGCTGAGCAATGTCTGTGCCATTCCCATGACGCCATTCAGTGATGTCCGCAGTTCGTGGCTGACGGTGGCTATGAAACGGCTCTTGGCCTCGAGTTCGCCAACCGACCGGGCGCGCGAATCGGCAAGTTCCGCCTCGTGCCGCAGATGGCGTAACCAGGTCGCGCGCCGCGCTTGCGATACCAGAAGCATGGCACCGGCCAGGAATAGAACCGCGACAAACTCGACAATCGGGCGCGGCCCGTTTGCGGAAGGGGCGAGAACCGCATCCCGACCGGCCAACGCCACGAGGACAGCCAAGTAGATCGCCTGGCGCGGCAAGTTCATGCAGGTGCCTCGGCCCCCTTGAACCAGTGAGACAAGTGGGACCATGAACATGGAAAGTGGCAGGATCCTGCTCTCTGGCGCTGCGTAGAACCAAACAACACCCAGGCTTGCCGCGACCACGACATCGGTCGCCACCACCGCAACGCGCAACGGTGACATATCGCGGCGGTTTTCGGCGTGAGCTGGACGATCTGTGCTGGATTCGACAAAAGGTCTGCCGATGCGCCAGGCGAGAAGCTCGGCGATCGTAATTCCCGCGACGCAAGCTGCCACGATCGCGCCCGGCACATAGAGCGCACCGGCCGCAGCGCCAAGCACGTAAAAGACCGCGCGCAGCCGCAACGAGGCCGCGCGCCCGGCGGCCAGCGAGAGATCGGAGAAGTCGGTTAGCTCGGCACGCACCTTACGGCACCCTGATTATTGGTCGGCTTCCAATGATTTGCATAAGCCCGGAGACCTAGCGCATACCTATCCATTGCGCGAGAATTTAGCGAGCAAGTTTGCAAGAATGTCATCAAATTTGCGAGGCTTTTGCGGATCGGCCGGCGGCTCGGTTTCGGCTTTTACGCTCTTTGTTCTCGGTTTCATTTCGGTTATCGGAGCATCCGATCGTTCCGGGCGTGTCGCCAAGGCGACGGCATTCATGAAGCTGGAGGCATCGCCCTGAGCCAACTGGCCCGCGGCGCGCGCCACAGCGTCCAGGAGGGGGTCCAGCCAATCTTGATCGGCTTTGGCAAAATCGTGGAGCACATAGCCCGATACCCGGTCCTTGTGGCCCGGATGGCCTATCCCCATCCGCACCCGGTGGTAGCCCTCGCCGATATGCTGATGCAGCGATCGCAATCCGTTGTGGCCCGCATGACCGCCGCCGGACTTGACCCGGACCTTGCCCGGGGCCAGGTCCAGCTCGTCGTGGAAGACCCAGATCTGCCCTGGCTCGGCCTTCAGATACCGCATCGCCTCGCCAACCGATTGGCCTGACAGGTTCATATAGGTTTGGGGCTTCAACAGCATGACCCTTTCGCTGCCGAACCGGCCCTCGGCGATTTCCCCCTGAAACTTGGCGCGCCACGGCCCGAAGCCGTGTTCCTCGGCGATTCGGTCCAGTACCATGAACCCGATGTTGTGGCGCTGGCGCGCGTGCTTCGCGCCGGGATTGCCGAGGCCGACGAAGATCTGCATGACGCGCGCCCTCCGGGCGCCAGGCCGCTGCTCAGGCCTGCTGGCGGCTCTGGGCGCGGATCGCCTCGGCGGCGTCCTTGTTATAGGCGATCCCGTTGTTTTCGAGCACGCCGTCCAGCTCGCCCGAAAGCGTCATCTCGGTGATGATGTCGCAGCCGCCCAGGAACTCGCCCTTCACGTAGAGCTGCGGGATTGTCGGCCAGTCCGAGAAGGTCTTGATCCCCTGGCGCATGTCGTCCGATGCTAGAACATTCACGTCCTGAAATTCCACGCCCATATAGTTCAGGATCGAGGATACCTGCCGCGAGAAGCCGCATTGCGGCGCTTGGGGCGTGCCCTTCATGAACAGGACCACGTCGTTCTGGTCGACGGTGTTCCGGATTTCGGTCTGGATGTCGGTCATCGGGTTCGGTCCTTTCCAGGAAAATCAGTCGGGTGCGCTGGTTTGGAGCGCTAGCGCGTGAAGGGGCGCGTCCGGCCCGTCCAGAATGCTTTTCAGGGCCTGGTTCACCATGCGCTGCTGCTGGACGCGGTTCTTGCCACGGAATTCCTCGGCGACGACGGTCGCCGCAAAGTGGTTGTTGTCGCCCGCCAAATCCCTGATCTCGATCGTGGCCTCGGGAAAGGCGTCACGGATCAGGCGTTCGATCTCGCTGGCAGGCACTGGCATTGACGCGATCCTATCCATCGGGCTTCGGTTCATAGGGCATGTAAATCTTGCGTGCCACCGTGGCAAGGCCAGTGGCTTTGCGGGCCTTATTGACCCGGGGCATGTCAACGCGGTAGCGAGCCACAAAGCTCGGGGAGGGAAGCCCAACATGCCCACGCTTGGCGAGAATCTGGTCAGGTGGCTGGAAGCCTATGGAGTCGACACGGTTTTCGGAATTCCGGGGGTCCATACGGTCGAGATGTACCGGGGTCTGGCGGCGAGCTCGATCCATCACGTGACCGCCCGGCACGAGCAGGGGGCCGGCTTCATGGCCGACGGCTATGCGCGGATCAGCGGCCGGCCGGGGGTCGCCTTCGTGATCACTGGTCCTGGGCTGACCAATATCGCGACGCCGATGGCGCAGGCCTATGCGGACAGTGTGCCGATGCTGGTGATCTCGGCGGTAAACGCGCGTGGGGCCTTGGGGATGGAAGCGGGCGATCTGCACGAAGTCCGCCGCCAGGGGTTGATCGGCGCGCAATGCGCCGCCTTCTCGCACACAGTAATGACGCACGGCGAATTGCCCAAGGTGCTGGCCCGGGCCTGGGCCGTGTTCCAGGGCGCGCGGCCGCGGCCGGTTCACGTCGAGATCCCGCGTGATCTCTTTTCTGTCGATGGCGGATCGGTTGATCTCGACGCGCCAACCGCCTTGATGCGTCCGGCGCCCGCGCCTGAGGCCTTGAGTATGGCGTTTGAGGCGCTCGGCGCCGCGGCGCATCCGCTCATTCTGGCGGGTGGCGGAGCGCAGGATGCCGCCAAGGCAATCGAGGTGTTGGCCCAGCGCTTGGGCGCGCCCGTGGTGATGACGATCAACGGTCGCGGAATCTTGCCCGAGGCGCATCCATTGGCCGTGCCTGCCAGTCCGTCGCTCGAAGCCGTGTGCAAACTGGTACGCGAGGCCGATGTGGTCCTGGCGCTCGGCACCGAGATCGGTCGCACGGACTACGACATGGCCGATAGCGGCGCCTTTCAGGTGCCGGGCACGTTCATTCGGGCCGAGATCGACGCCGAACAGATGCGCCGGGGCGCTGTGCCGGATATTCCGTTGCTGGCTGATGCGAGCGCGGCGGCGGTGGCGCTCGCCGGCGCATTGGGGGAGGGCGCTTCCGCTTCGGGCGGCGCGGCGCGCGCTCAGGCGGCGCGCGAGGCGGCATGGAACGAAATCGGATCGGGTTACCGGACCACGGTGACGTTCATCGAGACGATCCGCGAGAGCCTGCCGCAGGCCGCGCTGGTGGGCGACTCGACCCAAGTGGTCTATGCGGGCAACCTTTTCTACAACGCGCCTGGCCCTCGGCGGTGGTTCAACGCGGCGACGGGCTATGGGGCGCTCGGCTATGGCCTGCCCGCCGCGATTGGCGCGGCGCGGGCGCTTGGTGGGCCGGTTGTCTGCCTGGCGGGCGACGGCGGCTTGCAATTCACGCTTGCGGAACTTGGCGCCGCGGTCGAGGAGCGGCTGCCGGTCATCGTCATGGTCTGGAACAACCAGGGCTATGGCGAGATCAAGAGCTATATGGAGCGCCACCAGATCACGCCGGTGGGCGTTGACCTACACACCCCCGATTTCGTTGCCATCGGCCGGGCCTATGGCTGCGCGGTCGAGCGGATGACTGACCTAGCTCAATTGCCGGGGTTGTTGCACGAGGCGGCGGCGCGCGCGGGGCCAACAGTGATCGAGTTCGATGAGAGGGTTATTCTTCCGTAGGGTGGGGTTTTACCCCACCGCTCGGAGGCACAATGGTGGGGTGAAACCCCACCCTACCCAACCCGCCACCGAGTTTTCCGATCATGCCCTCAGCATCCGCTCGACCATCTCGCGGGTGTTGCGCGACAGGGCTTCGACCGCGGCCATGCGTTCCAATTCGCCGCGCATCAGTCCCTGGCGGCCCGCGTCGTAGCGCCGGTAGATCTCGAACGCGCTGGCGACGCGCGCGGCGGTCTGGGGATTGACGGCGTCGAGCTTGGTCAGCCAATCGGTGACGAAGCGGTAACCCGCGCCGTCCGCCCGGTGGAAGACCACCGGGTTGCCCGCCGCCAGCGCGCCGATCAGTGAGCGGAACTTGTTCGGGTTTTTCCAGTCGAAAGACCGGTGCGTGGTAAGCGCCTCGATCCGGTCAAGCGTCTGGGGCAGGGGCGCCGTCGCCTGCAGCGCCAGCCATTTGTCGACCACCAGCGGATCGTCCTTCCACTCGGCGTGGAACGCATCCAGCCGTGTCGCGGCGCCGGGCGCATCATTGTGGGCCAGCGCGGTCAGGGCGGGTAGGGCGTCTGACATGTTGTCCGCCCCGTCGAACTGCGCTTCGGCGCGGGCGAAGGCGTCCGCCCCGCCGGCGGCGGCCAGAAGTGCCAGGCAGCGATTCTTGAGCGCACGTTGCCCCGCCGAGGCGGCATCGGGGCTGTAGGGCCCGTCGGAGGCCATCGCTGCGTAGAGCTCCTCCAATTCGCCAGTTAACCGCGTGCCCAATTCGCGGCGCATGCGTCGCAGGGCGGCGTGGATCTGATCCGGGTCAGCGAGGCCGCCATGCCCGGCGACCTCGCGGGCGATCTCGTCGTCGATCGGAAGCTCCAGCGCCAGGGCGCGGAACGCGGGGTCCAGGCGCTCGTCGAGCGCCAGCGCCTGGATATTGTCTATCCAGAGCGACGGGACGTCATCGTCATCGAGAAGCCCAAGCGCGATCCGCACGGCGTAGCGCCGCCCGGCCTCCCACTTGTTGAAGGGGTCGGTGTCATGGGCCAGCAGGAAGGCGGACTCTTCGTCCGAGACCTCCCGCTCCAGCACCACGGGCGCCGAGAAGCCGCGCAGGATCGAGGGCACCGGGCGTGACCCTAGACCCTCAAAGGTGAAAGACTGCTGCTCGTCAGTCAGCTCCAACACCTGTGTCGGTACCACTTCGTCCCCATTCTGGCCCAACAGGCCCACGGCAATCGGGATCACCAGCGGCGCCTTCTCCGTCTGTCCCGGGGTCGGCGACGCCTCCTGGCGGAAGGTCAGGGTGTAGCGCCCATCCTCCCAATCTTCGCTGACGTTGATCCTGGGCGTGCCCGCCTGGCTCCACCAGCGGGCAAATTGGGTCAGGTCGCGCCCGGTCGCGTCCTCGAAGCACTGCCGAAACTGCTCAATCGTGCAGGCTTGGCCGTCGTGCCGCTCGAAATACAGGTCCAGCGCCTTGCGGTAATCGTCAGGCCTGACCAGGGTCCGCAGCATCCCGATCACCTCGGCGCCCTTTTCGTAGACGGTCGCCGTGTAGAAATTGTTGATCTCGACATATTCCTCGGGCCGCACCGGATGGGCCAACGGCCCCTGGTCCTCGCGGAACTGACGGGCGCGCAACGCCTTTACGCTGTCGATCCGCTGCACCGCGGCCGAGCGTTGGTCGGACGAGAATTGCTGATCGCGGAAGACCGTCAGCCCCTCCTTCAGGCATAGCTGAAACCAGTCGCGGCAGGTGATGCGGTTGCCGGTCCAGTTATGGAAATATTCGTGAGCGACGATCCCCTCGATCAGCTCGTAGTCCCGGTCGGTGGCTGTTTCGGGCGACGCGAGTACGTATTTGGAGTTGAAGATGTTCAGTCCCTTGTTCTCCATCGCCCCCATGTTGAAGTCGTCGACTGCGACGATCATGAAGAGGTCGAGGTCGTATTCACGGCCATAGGCCTGCTCGTCCCAGCGCATCGAACGTTTGAGCGCATCAATCGCATAGGCACATTTTCCCTCGTCGCCCGGGCGCACATAGACCTTGAGCGCGACCTCTCGGCCCGAGGCGGTGGTGAAGCCGTCGTCGTGGCTGACAAGCTGACCGGCGACCAGCGCGAAGAGGTAGGCGGGTTTGGGGTGCGGGTCGTGCCACTCGCCAAAGTGGCGGCCATCCGTCAGGTCGCCCGATCTGACGGGATTGCCGTTCGAGAGCAGGACCGGATAGGCGGCGCGGTCCGCCTCGATGCGGACCCGGAAGGGTGCCATCACGTCGGGGCGGTCAGGGAAATAGGTGATCTTGCGGAAGCCCTCGGCCTCGCACTGGGTGCAATACATGCCTTTGGACATGTAAAGTCCCTCGAGCTCGGTATTGCTTTCCGGGTCGATCTCGGTCTCGCAGGTCCAGAGGAAGCCGTCGCGCGGGAGCGCGTCCGCCGGGACGTGCAGGCCCTCGCGGGTCAGCTCCGGCTCCACGGCTTTGCCGTCGATCTCGGCCGAGACGAGTGTCAGCTGGCGTCCATCCAGCGCCAAGGCCGCTGGACCCTCTCCCGCCCGGTCAGGGTTGCGCCGGAACACGATCTTGGCGCGCACCCTGGTCGCCCGGGCCGCCAGGTCGAAGACCAGCTCGACGCCATCCACCAGCCAATCCGGCGGACGGTAATCTGCAAGCCGGGTGGGCTGCTGCGATGGGGCGGTCTCGGTGCACATGGGGACCTCTCGCTCGTTTGCTCCGGTTCTTCAAATAGCCGCTCGCCTGCGCCCTTCCTAGGCCCGGATTGATGGGCTAGAAAGCGCGCGCGGGCCGGGCAGGGGCAATCGGGCGGGGCAAGAGACCAAGAATGGCGCAGCAAGCGCGCGAGACCAGCAAGGGCAAGGCGGCGCGGCGCAAGACCGCGCGCAAGCGCAAGGCCGAGGCCCCGAAGCCCGAGGGACCATGGTGGGCGCTGACCCTGGCGCTGTTGGCGGTCGTTCTGATTCTGCGCTTGGCCGTCAACGCGACCGAACCCTTCCCTGTGCATCACGGCGAGGCGCGGATTTGGGCGCTCGGCCAAGAGCTCTCCTGGGGCTATTTCGGCGTGTCGCCGCTACCTGTGTGGACGGTTCGCGCCGTCACTGACATGAGCGGCGACGGCCTGTTCATGCTGCGCGCTTTGGGCGTGCTGGCTCATGGCACGGCCGCGTGGCTGATTTTCCTGACCGGACGGCGGCTCTGGGGCGGCGCCAGCGGGTTTTGGGCGGCGGCCGGGTATACCGCGGCACCGGGCGTTTCTTATTCCTCGATGATCCTCTCGGCGGATCCGTTTCTGAGTGCGCTCTGGGCCGGCGCGGTCTACGCGATGATACGGGCGGCCGAATTCGAGGGGCGTCTCTGGTGGGCGGTTCTGGGCGGCCTGACCGGGCTGGGATTGCTGGCGGGCGGTGGCATGTTGGGCTTTGCCGCTGGCGCTTTGGCGTATGGGGCCTTTTCGGCGCGAGAGCGGTATTGGACCGGCACCGGCATCACAGCACTGGCGGCGGGCGCCGTGATTCTACCGACGGTGCTTTGGTCGCTGGCAGAGGACGCGCCCCTGTTGGCGGTGCCGGCGGGTAGGACTGACCCGGATATCGTGAACTTGCTCGAAGCCTTGGTCGTGCAGGCCGCGGTAATCGGCCCGGTCTTCTTCGTCGCGATCTGGCTGGCGCTGAAGGATCGCGCCCGGTGGATCGAGGATTGGGGAATGCGGTTGATGGCGTGGCTGTGCGTCTTGCCGGTCATCTCGGTCTTGGCGTTGGCATTGATCAGCTGGGGGGACGGCGTCTGGGCGGCGCCGGCCTATGTGGCCGGGGCACTTCTGGCGGCCCGGTGGCTGGTCATCGCAAGCGGTGCGCCGGCCCTTAAGGCGCAGCTGGGGGTCGGTGCCGCGGCGGCGCTGGCCCTCTGGGTGGTGACCGGTCTCTATGCGGGTCAATCGCAGGGCCTGACCCGGCGGCTGGATCCCTTTGCCGAGGCCCGGATCAGCGCTCCAATCTGCGAATTGCTGCTGGCGACCATGGCCGAGGAGGGGGCCGAGGTGCTGCTGTCCGACGACCAGACGCGGCTGGCGCAGTGCATGTATTACGGCGGCCTGTCGTGGGACGAGATCGCGATCTGGAACCCGGACGGCGACATAGGCAGCCACTATGAGATGACGGTTGGGTTGCAGCCGGGGGATGCGCGGTCGATCCTGCTGGTCAGCGAGCGCGGTGCCGGCCAGATCGCCCTGCATTTCGCCGAGGCGCGCGAGATCGACAAGGGCGTGATCGAGACCCACCGTGACCGCTCGGTGCCGTTCCAGATATGGTCGATCCAGGGGTTCAATGGGTATTGATTGGGGGGGTTGAACAGGGAATCTCACATGTGAGATTCAAGTGAAGTATATGTTTTGATTGGAGTAAAGTCTTAACGTTTACCTGATTTTAAGGGATTGCCGAGGTGGCGATCCCCTACCGCGCCCACGGCGCGGGTTCCCTGGCAAAGAACGCCGCGATGCCCTGGGCGGCTTCCTCGGTCTCCCATTGGTCGGCGAGCGCAGCCGCGGTCATGGCGATCGCCGCGTCGTCGATGGGTTTGGCGAGGCGGAAGAGGAGAGCCTTGGAGGCCGTGACGGCGCCGGGCGCGGCGGTGAGATAGGGCGCGATCTCGGCCTCGACGGCCGCGTCGAGACCGTCTGGGTTGACTGCGTGGGTCGCGAGACCGAGGCGGACCGCCTCATTCGCCTCGAAGAGGCGTGCCGAAGCGAAAACCTCGCGCGCGCGGGCGAGCCCCATCCGGGCCACCACATAGGGCGAAATCGTCGCCGGGATCAGGCCGAGGCGCGCCTCGGTGAAACCGAATTTCGGGCCGCGCGCGGCAATTGTGACATCACAGACCGACATCATCCCCATGCCGCCACCAAAGGCCTGGCCCTGGACCCGGCCGATCAGGGGTTTCGGCAGTTCGTTCAGCGCCTTCAGCATATGGGCCAGCTTGGTTGCCTCGGCGATGCGCTGGGCGCGGGTGGCCTCCTGCTGGGCGCGCATCCAGGCGAGATCACCCCCGGCGCAGAAGCTTTTGCCCGCACCGGTGAGGATGACGGCGCGGACCGACGGGTCGGCGCCAAGCTTGGCCGCGGCGGCGGTGAGATCAGCGATCATGCCTGCGTTCATGGCGTTGTGCTTGTCGGGCCGGTTCAGGGTGAGGGTTGCGACGCCGCGGGGATCGCAGGTGATTGATACGGTTTCATAGCTCATCGGCGTCGCTCTCCAGGGGTAGGGTGGGTTTTCAACCCACCACCTGGACCAATGGTGGGTTGAAAACCCACCCTACCGGTCGCGGCCCAGCATGTCTTGCAGGCCTTGCACGAGAGCTTCGGCTCTGGCGAGTGCGTCGAGATTTAGACCGGTCTCAATTCCCTCATCAGCCAGATGCCGTGCCAGCTTGCCAGTGGCCAGGTTGCCTTTGGCCCCCGGCGCATACGGGCACCCGCCAAGTCCTCCGGCCGCGCTGTCGAAGACGCGAAGGCCCTTCTCGAGACTCACCGCCACGCTCTCCAGCGCCCGGCCGTTGGTGTCGTGGTAGTGGCCTGCGAGCGTTGCGGGCGGGGCAACCTCGAGCACCGCGTCCAGCATCAGCGCCACGGTCTCGGGCGTGCCTTGGCCGACGGTGTCTCCCAGCGAGACCTCGTAGCAGCCGAGGTCGAACAGAAGCTCGGTAACCCTGGCAACCTCGGCAGGCGCGACGGGGCCCTCATAGGGGCAGACGACGGCGCAGGAGATGTAGCCGCGCACCGGGATGCCGTCGGCCGCCGCGGCCTGCGCGACGGGGCGGAAACGCTCGATGCTCTCGGCGATCGAGCAGTTGATGTTCTTTTGGCTGAAGCTCTCGGAGGCGGCACCGAAGATCGCGACCTCGTCGGCCTTCGCCGCGTGGGCGGCCTCGTAGCCCTTCATGTTGGGGGTCAGCGCGGCGTAGCGGGTGTCGGGGCGGCGGGTGATGCCGGCCATGACCTCCGCCCCGTCGGCCATCTGCGGCACCCATTTCGGCGAGACGAAACTGGTGGCCTCGATGCGGCGGAACCCCGCGGCAGAGAGCAGATTGATCAGTTCGATTTTTTTCGCCGCGGGGATCGGGCGCTTTTCGTTCTGCAATCCGTCGCGGGGGCCGACTTCGACGATGGTGACTTCGGGTGTCACTTCACTCATCGGCAGGCTCCAGAGCGATCAATAGGGCGCCTTCCTCGACTTGCACGCCGGCGCGGACCGCGACTTCGGCGATCACGCCGTCGCGGGGGGCGGTGAGGCTATGCTCCATCTTCATCGCTTCCATCACGGCCAGGATGTCACCAGCGGTCACGGGATCGCCTGGGCTTACGTTCAGGGATTTGACGATGCCGGGGAGCGGCGCGGCGATGGAATCGCCGCCATGGGCGGTGGCCTCGGCCGCCGCCATCGGGTCGGTGAGCCAGAAGGTGAGCCGGTGGCCGTCGCGGGCGATGGTCACGGTGCCGTTTGTTTGGTGGAGGTAGAGCTGGCGCGTGCGGGCGCCCTCGGTGACCTGCCAAAGGGCACCGCAGATCTGCGTGGCACGGTGACAGGCCTCGCCGCCAGCGCTCTCGACCGCGATCTGGCCATCGGCGGGGCGCAGGGTGATTTCGTCGATCTCGACCTGGTCCGGGCCGGTGGCGCGGGTGAGTTCCAGATGGGTGGCGCCGGTTCCCCAGGGACGCCAGCCGGCGAGCGGGGCAGGCGTCAGCAGCCCGGTCAGCGCGGCGCCCGCCAGGGCCAGATCGGCAGGCGTGGTTTCGGGCGTGGCCGTCAGGGCGGCGAGGTCTCGGCCGATCAGGCCGGTGTCCAGGGTGCCCGCCCGCACGCCATCGTGCCGGACCAGGCGTTCGAGGAAGGCGAGATTGGTGGTGACGCCTTGCGCATCGGCGGCGGCGAGCGCGGTCTCCATGGCCGAAAAGGCGGCCCCGCGGTCGCGGCCATGGGCGATGACCTTCGCGATCATCGGATCGTAGTGCGGGGTGACGGTGTCACCCTCGGCCACGCCTGTATCGATTCGGGCGAGGGCATCGGGCAGGTGCAGCTTCGTCAGCCGCCCGGTCGCTGGCATGAAGTCCCGTGCCGGATCCTCGGCATAGAGGCGTGCCTCGAGGGCATGGCCGTTGAGCGGGATTTGGTCCTGCGCGAGCGGCAGCGTTTTACTGGCGGCGACCCGGATCTGCCATTCGACCAGGTCCAGACCGGTGATCGCCTCGGTCACCGGATGCTCGACCTGGAGCCGGGTGTTCATCTCCATGAACCAGAACCCATCGGGGCGAAGCGGGCCCGAGCCATCCACGATGAACTCGACCGTTCCCGCGCCCTGATAGCCGACCGCCTGGGCCGCGCGCACCGCGGCACCGGTCATGGCTTCGCGTACCTCCGGGGTCATGCCGGGGGCGGGGGCCTCCTCGATCACCTTCTGATGGCGGCGCTGGGCCGAGCAGTCGCGCTCATACAGGTGGACCGTGTTGCCATGCGCGTCCGCGAAGACCTGGACTTCGATATGGCGCGGGTTCTGGATGTATTTCTCGATCAACACATGGTCGTGGCCAAAGCTCGAAGCGGCCTCGGAGCGGGCGAAGGTCAGCGCGGCCGCGAAGCCGGACGGGTCGTCGACCCGGCGCATGCCCTTGCCGCCACCCCCGGCGCTGGCCTTGATCAGCACCGGAAATCCGATTTTCTCGGCTTGCTCGGCCAGGAAGTCCGGCTCCTGGTTCTCGCCATGGTAGCCGGGGGTGACCGGGACACCGGCCTCTTCCATGAGCTTCTTCGAAGCGTCCTTCAGCCCCATGGCCCGGATCGCGCTGGCGGGTGGGCCGATGAAGGTGAGCCCCGCCTCCGCCACCGCCTCGGCGAAATTCGGGTTCTCGGACAGGAACCCATAGCCCGGATGGATCGCCGCGGCGCCGGTAGCCTTGGCGGCGTCGAGGATGCGGTCGGCCTTTAGATAGCTATCGCTGACCGGGGCGGGGCCGATGGCGACGGCTTGGTCACATGCGAGCACATGCTGGGCGCGGGCATCGGCCTCGGAATGGACCGCGACGGTGGCGATGCCCATGGCGCGCGCCGTGCGGGCGATGCGGCAGGCGATCTCGCCCCGGTTGGCGATCAGGATCTTGCTGAACATCAAACCTCCAGCGCGGAAAGAGCGGCCTGGTGCCGTTCGGCCGAGGCTTCGTCGAAGCAGCAGATGATGACCTGGGTGATGCCGGGGGTGTGGGACAGGGTCTCGGCCACGGCGGTCACGGCAATGGTTGCCGCCTCGTCCGCTGGAAAACCGTAAATGCCCGTCGAGATCGCCGGGAAGGCGATTGTGGCGAGCGCGTTCGCCTGCGCCACCTCCAGCGAGCGACGATAGCACGATGCCAGCAGGCCCGCCTCGCCAGCGTCCCCGCCCCGCCAGACCGGGCCGACCGTGTGGATCACATGTGGCGCGGGCAGGGCGTAGCCCTTGGTGATCTTGGCGTCCCCGGTGGCGCAACCCCCGAGGGTGGCGCATTCCCGCGCGAGCCCCGGTCCCGCCTTGGCGTGGATCGCGCCGCAGACCCCGCCGCCGGGGGCCAGCGACTCGTTTGCGGCGTTGACGATGGCGTCTACGGCCAGCGCTGTGATGTCGCCTTGGTGGATGACGATGCGGTGGGTCATGGAGTTGATCGAGCTCATCGGGGGAATATCCTACTCACACCAGCCGCCGCGCCGCCCGCCGGCATAGGCGCGGCCTTGTCCGGCGTCGATCATTAGGGGGGACACGTTGGCGCCATCGAGGAAAAGCGAAGCTAGGCGCCGCCCATACCGATCGGTACCTTCAAACACCAGCCGACTCTCGCTCGCGCCCCATATCACACGCCTGAGCGCGAAGGTCGCCTTGATGCCTGCCAAGTACTCCGAGAGGCATTTCGGAGAATAGACCTCGGGCGTATCGAACCCCACAAGCCGCGTGCGCGCATATCCGCTTCCGGGGCAGTAAGTGTTCACCGTATCGCCGTCGATCACGTTGACGACTTCGCAGGATGACGCGCCCATCACCGCCACGCGCATCGCCGTGCGGGTTTCTCGGAGAGCAACGACTCCGATGGCGATCACGAGCAGCATCACGACCTTAAGCCACGGCTGTAGAGACGATGCAAAGCGGCGACGCGTCCTATGGCTGGGACTTTTTTGTCCGTTCTGCGTTTCTTAGTTCGCGCGCCCCGGAACTCGAAAACATTTCGCTCCCGCCTTTTCAATGTTTCACATCCTGAACACGCCGAAGCGCGTTTCCGGGATCGGCGCGTTAAGGCTCGCACGCAGCGACAGCGCCAGCGCGTCCCGTGTCCGCCTCGGGTCCTGGATGCCGTCGTCCCAGAGGCGGGCCGAGGCGTAGAGCGGGTGCCCCTGATGCTCGAACTGGTCGATGATCGGCTGCTTGAATGCGGTCTCTTCTTGCTCCGTCCAAGTGCCGCCCGACCGCTCGAGCCCTTCGCGCTTGACCGTGGCCAGCACGCCTGCGGCCTGGAAACCGCCCATCACCGAGATGCGGGAGTTCGGCCAGGTCCAGAGGAAGCGGGGCGAGTAGGCGCGGCCGCACATGCCGTAATTGCCGGCCCCGAACGAGCCGCCGATCAGCACGGTGATCTTCGGCACCTCGGCGCAGGCGACGGCGGTCACCAGCTTGGCACCGTGCCGCGCGATGCCCTCGGCCTCGTATTTGCGACCGACCATGAAGCCGGTGATGTTCTGGAGGAACAGGAGAGGGATCTTGCGCTGGCAGCAGAGCTCGATGAAATGAGCGCCCTTCACCGAGGACTCGGAGTAGAGGATGCCGTTATTGGCAATGATGCCGACGGGGATACCCCTAATCTGGGCGAAGCCGGTGACGAGGGTCTCGCCGAACCGGCGCTTGAACTCGTCGAGGCGCGAGCCGTCGACCAGGCGCGCGATTACCTCGCGCACCTCGTAGGGGATGCGGGTGTCCGGGGGCAGGATGCCGAGAATCTCGTCCGGGTCGTAGAGCGGGTCTTCGCCGTTCAATTCAGGCAGCTGCGGTCCCGGCCCGAGCGTAGCCACGATCTGCCGGGCAATGGCCAGTGCATGGGTGTCGTCCTCAGCCAGGTGATCGGCGACGCCCGAGAGGCGGGTATGGGTGTCGCCGCCGCCCAACTCCTCGGCCGAGACCACCTCGCCGGTCGCGGCTTTGACCAGGGGCGGACCAGCCAAGAAGATCGTGCCCTGCTCGCGCACGATGATCGTCTCGTCCGACATGGCCGGCATATACGCCCCGCCCGCGGTGCAGGAACCCATGACGACGGCGATCTGTGCGATGCCCTCGGCCGACATCCGGGCCTGTTTATAGAAGATGCGGCCGAAATGCTCCCGGTCCGGAAACACGTCCTCCTGGTTCGGCAGGTTGGCGCCGCCGGAGTCCACCAGGTAGATGCACGGGAGCCGGTTAGCCCAAGCGATCTCCTGCGCGCGGAGATGCTTCTTGACCGTCATCGGGAAGTAGGTGCCGCCCTTCACAGTGGCGTCATTGGCGATAACCATGACGTCGCGGCCGTGGACGCGGCCGATTCCGGTGATCAGCCCGGCGGACGGTGAGGCACCGTCATACATCCCCTCGGCGGCGAAAAGGCCGCATTCGAGGAACGGGGAGCCCGGGTCCAATAGCTGCTCGACCCGGCGCCGAGGGGCGAGCTTGCCGCGCGAGAGGTGGCGCGCCATTGCCTTCTCGCCTCCGCCCGCCATGGCGCGCTGGGCGGCGGCTTCGACATCCGCGATGGCCGCTTCCATCGCATTGCGGTTCTCGGCGAAAGCCTTGGCGCGAGGGCTGATCTGGGATTGGAGGACGGTCATGCGGCCACCTCCGTGCTTGCGTTAAGCGCCCGATTTGGAGTATCAGACGCGTCCTCGAACGACGATCCCCTGGAGGCGGCAATGTTGACGATGCTGAAGAGCGTTCGCTCGCACCCGCCCCGGCCGGAGCAGGCCTGACTGCCGCCGGCCGGCGGCTTCACACGTCCCGAAGGCTCAGTAAAGGGAACGCGCGCGCCCAAGGGCGGCGCGGGGTTGTCATGTATGTTCGTTTTGTCTGCCCGAGGCAGCATCCCTATACGGATGCCGAGCTCGGGATCTATCGCGCGACCGATTGGCTCGACGTTGAGGATCAGCCCGAATGGCTGTGCCGCGATTACGAGCGCGCCCTCGAGTCGATGGAAGGCCTCTCGGTCCCGCGCTGCGTCTCTGGCTCGTCTGGCACGGCTGATGGGCGCCGTTCGCTCTGCTGGTTGCGGGGCGAGCGCGACGACCTGGTGTCCGGGTTTCGTCATCTCGCCTGGGTGATGGGTGAGATGGGGGTGCCGGTCTCTGAGATCGTCATGCGCGACCCGGGGCACATCATCTATCGCGATGATGCGCAGGTGGTCGCCTTGCCGGGTCCCGGGTTGCCGCGCGCCTATCCGCGCAAATGGGCGGCCAGGGTTTGAGGGGTGGGCCATCGCGCTCACCCCTCGCTTTCCAGGCGGGCGTGGAAATCGACCACCCGGCGGGCGGTCAGTTCCAGTGTGCAGGCCGAATGGGCGATCGTACGGAAGCTGCCCAGACCATAGGTCGCGTAGCTGTGCCGGCAGTCGGCGTCGCGGAAGGCGATCCAGGCGCGCTGGGCGGCGCGGAGCGTCTCGGCGGCGCTGTCCGGTCCGGTGATCTGGTTTGCCTGGTCAGTCGCGCGCGCACGCTTCATGAGTTCGGGCCAGAGCCGGTTGAGGATCACATCCCACGCCTCGGCCTCCTGGGTCAGGCAATTGTTCATGCCCAGTGTCGTCTCTCCACCGGATTTGGCCTGGCACGGGTCTGCGATGAGCCCGGTGCATTCGGCTAGAACGTCGCCAGGCCAATGCTCTTGAATGCAGGCCTGGAGCGCGTCGGCATCTTGGTCCTTCTGCGCAGCCGTTGCCGGCAGTGCGAGCATGAGGATCATCACTAGCGCGACAAACCGCATCACGCGGTCTCCTTGAACAGCTCGCGGCCGATCAGCATCCGGCGGACCTCCTGGGTTCCGGCGCCGATCTCGTAGAGCTTCGCGTCGCGCAGCAGGCGGCCGGTGGGGTAGTCGTTGATGTAGCCGTTGCCGCCGAGCGCCTGTATGGCCTCCAGCGCTACCCAGACCGCCCGCTCGGAGGAATAGAGCAGGCAGGCCGCTGCGTCCTGGCGAGTGGTCTCGGCCCGGTCGCAGGCGGCGGCGACTGCATAGACATAGGCCCGCGCCGAATTCATCGCGGTATACATGTCGGCGATCTTGGCCTGCATCAGCTGAAACTCGCCGATCGGCTGGCCGAACTGCTTGCGTTCATGGATATAGGGCATGACCACATCCATGGCGGCGGCCATGATGCCCAACGGCCCGCCCGAGAGCACCACGCGCTCGTAGTCGAGGCCGGACATCAGCACGGCGACGCCCTTGCCCTCCTCGCCCAGGACGTTCTCGAACGGAACCTCGCAACCCTCGAAGACCAGCTCGCAGGTGTTCGAGCCGCGCATCCCCAGCTTGTCGAGCTTCTGGGCGGTCGAGAAACCGCTCATCTCCTTCTCGATCAGGAAGGCGGTGATGCCTTTTGGCCCGGCATCCGGGTCGGTCTTGGCATAGACCACCAGGGTGTCGGCGTCAGGGCCGTTGGTGATCCAGAACTTGTTGCCGTTGAGCCGGTAGTGGTCATTGCGCTTCTCGGCGCGGAGCTTCAGCGAAACCACGTCTGAGCCGGCGCCCGGTTCCGACATGGCGAGCGCACCCACATGCTCGCCCGAGACCAGGCGGGGGAGGTATTTCGCCTTCTGCTCCGGCGTGCCGTTGCGGCGGATCTGGTTGACACAGAGATTAGAATGCGCGCCGTAGCTGAGACCCACGGCGGCGGAGGCGCGGCTGATCTCCTCCATGGCCACCACATGCGCGACATAGCCCATATCGGCGCCGCCGAATTCCTCGGGCACGGTAATCCCGAGCAGGCCGAGCTCGCCCATTTCGCGCCAAAGCTCGTTTGGGAACTCGTTGCTGCGGTCGATCTCGTCCGCGATGGGCGCAATCCGGTCCTGGGCGAAGCGGTGCACCATTTCGCGCAGCGCACCGACTTCCTCGCTGAGGCCGAAATTAAGGGATTTCATGAACATGCCATGGCCTCTCTCGTCTCGACGCCTGTCATGCGGGCGACGATGTTCCAGTAGATCCGCTCGATCTTGGCCGGGTCCAGGGGGCCGGACTCGCGGTACCAGGTGGTGATGCCCGTCAGCAGCGCGATGATTGCACGCGCGGTGACCCGGGGCTCGTCCATGATCAGGGTGCCCGCCTTGGCGCCGTCGGCCAGGATTTCGGCCAGGTCGTGCTCGTAGACCTGCCGCATCCCCTCGATCACGTCGAAATTGGCGGGCGTCAGGCTGCGCAGTTCCATGTAGCTGAGGAACACGCCCTCGGCGCGGGGCAGGTGGTGGCGGATGTGGAAGCGGGTGAACGCCTCAAGCCGCTGAGGTGCGGGCGCCGAGCGGGGCAGGCGGGCCTCATCCCAAGCCGCGAGCAGGTCGTCCATATGGGTCTTCAGCAGGCTGAACAGCATCGCCTGCTTGTTCGGGAAGTAGCGGTAGAGCGCAGCGGCGCCCAGATCTATCTCCTCGGCCAAGCGGCGCATGGACATGGCTTCGTAGCCATAGCGTGCGATCAGCCTGAGCGCGGCCTCGCGGATCGCCGCCGCCGTGCGCAGCCCGTCCGATCCGACACGTCTTGCCATGGCTCTCCCTCTGGCCTGGGAGAGATATTAATTGAACGATCGTTCACTTCAAGGAAAATCGACACTTAGTCGAGGAGTGCCGCCACCGCGTCGACGGCGATGCCGTAACCCTTGGGACCGAGCCCGGCAACGATTCCGGTCGCGGCGGAGGACACGAACGAGCGATGCCGGAACGGCTCGCGTTTGTGTGGATTCGAGAGGTGGAGCTCGATTACCGGGATCTCCAGCATCTTCAAAGCGTCGTGAACCGCGACCGAGGTATGGGTGTAGCCGGCGGGGTTGATGACAAGCGCCGCTGCCTGGTCGCGTGCGTCCTGGATCCAGGTGACCAGTTCGCCCTCGTGGTTGGTCTGCCGGAATTCGATCCTGTGCCCATGGGACTGGGCGCGCTCACGCGCGAGCGTTTCGACATCGGCCAGGGTCTCGTGACCGTAAATGTCCGGCTCGCGGGTCCCGAGCAGGTTCAGGTTCGGTCCGTTCAGGACGAAGATCGGCTTTGCCATGGCGCGCGCCCCTCGCAGCGCGGCGACGGCCAGGGCCGTCGCCTGATCACGTTTCAAGGGCCTTCTTACTCGGCGGCGGGCGTGCTCTCAACCTCGATCACCGGCTCCATGGCGTTGAGCGTGTCATCGTCCAGATGGCAGGCGATCACATGGCCATTGGCCATTTCTTTCCTTGGCAGGGGGCCGGAATCGCATTTGCCTGGCATGAAATAGCTGCAGCGGGTCTGGAATGGGCAGCCATCGGGCCGGTTCAAGGGGGACGGGATCTCGCCCTCGATCACCACGTGGCGTTTCTTCACATGGGTGTCGGCCACGGGCACGGCCGAAAGCAGCGCTTCCGTGTAGGGGTGGTAGGGCGGCGAGAAGATATCCTCGGTCCGGCCCTGCTCCATGATCTCGCCCAGATACATCACAACGATCCGGTCCGAGAGGTAGCGCACGACGCCCAGGTCGTGGCTGATGAAGAGCATGGTCGTGCGGCTCTCGCGCTGGATATCGGTCAGGAGCTTGGTGACCGCTGCCTGAACCGAGACATCGAGGGCGGAAACGGGCTCGTCCGCCACCACCAGTTTCGGGCGTCCGGCGAAGGCGCGGGCGATACCGATCCGTTGCTTCTGGCCGCCCGAGAGCTGACGCGGCATCCGGCTGGCGAATTCGCGGGGCAGCTTGACCAGATCCAGGAGCTCGAGCATTCGCTCGCGCCGGTCATTGTCGTTGACGCCGATCTCGAAAATCTCGAGTACCCGCATGATCTGGTTGCCGATTGTCATCGACGGGTTCAGCGTGTCGAACGGGTTCTGGAACACCATCTGGACCGAACTGACGGTCTGCGGGTTGCGCTTCTCGACCGGCAGGTGCGCGATGTCCAGATTACCAAGCGCGACCGTGCCGTCGGTCGCAGTCTCGAGCCCCATCAGCACCTTGGCGAAGGTTGACTTGCCGCAGCCGGATTCGCCGACGATCGCGACGGTCTCGGCTTCTCGGGCCTCGAAGGTCAGGTCTTCGTTGGCCTTCACGGTGCGGGTATCGCCGCCACCGAACATACCCGTCGAGACGGAATAGTGCTTCTTCAGGTGGTTGACGGTCACGACCACGTCGCCGACCTCGATCGGCTCGTCCTGTTCGGCCGCGGCCACGTCGGCGTTCCAGTCGATCTCGCCGATCCGCTCGCAGCGGCTGCGATGGCGGTGGCCCACCTCGTGCATCTCCACCAGGCCCTTGTTACAGATCTCCTCGGCATAGTGATCGCAGCGGGGCCCGAAATTGCAGCCGATCGGGCGCTCGTGAGGCAGGGGAAGCTGGCCGGGGATCGCGACCAGTGGGCGGGAATACTTGTCCGCGCCCGGCACCGGGATCGAACGCAATAGCCCCTTCGTGTAGGGGTGGCGCATATTGTTGAAGACGGTGTCGATATCGCCTTCCTCGACCGCCTCGCCGGAATACATGACCGTGATCCGGTCGCAGGTCTCGAGGATCAGGCCCAGATTGTGGCTGACGAAGATCATCGAGGTGCCGAATTCCTTTGCCAGTTCGCCGATCAGTTCGACGATGCCGGCCTCGACGGTCACGTCGAGCGCGGTGGTGGGCTCGTCCAGCAACAGAAGCTGCGGCTTCGACAAAAGCGCCATTGCGATCACGATGCGCTGCTGCTGGCCGCCCGATAACTGATGAGGATAGGCGCCGAGGATCCGGTCCGGGTCCGGCAGGCGGACAGCACTGACCATATCCGCGGCCCGCTTGAGCGCCTCTTCCTCGGTCACCCCGTCATGTACCGTCAGAACCTCGGAGAGCTGATTGCCGACCTTCATCGCCGGGTTCAGCGAGGCCATCGGCTCCTGATAGACCATCGAGATCTTCGAGCCGCGCAGGTTGCGCATTTCCTCGGCCGACATCTCGGCCATGTCGCGGCCCATGAACTTGATCTTGCCCGACTTGATGCTGCCGTTATTGCCCAGATAGCGCATGATCCCGAGCGAGACCGTGGATTTGCCGCAGCCCGACTCGCCGACCAGACCCATGGTTTCGCCGGGCAGCACGCTCATCGAGAAGTCCATGACCGCCGGGATCTCACCCGCGCGGGTGTAGAACGAGATGTTCAGGTCTTCGATTTCAAGGATCGGTTCGGTCATTGGTGCCTCCTTAATCCTTGAGGGATTCTTCGCGCAGGCCATCGGCCAGCAGATTGAGCCCCAGAACCAGGCTCATCAGCGCCAGTGCCGGGAAGAGGGCCAGATGGGCCGTCGTCGCCAGGCGGACGAAGGGCCGGCCATGGTTGATCATCGAGCCCCAGTCCGGGCTTTCCGGTTGCAGCCCCAGGCCGAAGAAGCCGAGCGTGCCGAGCAGGATGGTCGTGTAGCCGATGCGCAGACAAAAATCGACGATCAGCGGTCCCCGCGCATTCGGCAGGATTTCCCACAGCATGATGTACCAGGGCCGCTCGCCACGGGTCTGGGCGGCGGCCACATAGTCGCGGGTCATGATATCCATGGTCAGCCCGCGCACGATGCGGTAGACGCCGGGACTCGAGCCCAGGATGACGGCCGCGAAGACGTTTAGCGTGTTCGGGTCCATCTTGATCACGCCAAAGGGATCGCTGGAGAAGACCAGCCCGGAATAGATCCAGAGACCGAGGACCAGGGTGACCGCCAGATAGGTGATCAACTTCCTTTTGTTCGACTCGTATTTCGTGAACCACATGGTGCAAAGGAACACGATCGGGAACATGAAGAACAACGCCGCCATGCCGATCGGGATCGACCAGGGGATCGTGAAGAAGCCCAGATTCACATCGATCGGCGTGCGCACTTCCGGGGTCACCAGCAGGTAGAAGAGCAGAATCACGGGGAAGGCCAGGATCAGGTTCGCGAGGAAGGACGAGATCGCGTCCGACCAGCCGCGGAAATACCCCGCGGGTAGGCCGAGCGTCGATCCGACCATATAGGCGATCAGCGTCGCCGCCGGCGCGACAATGAGCACAACCCGGCAGCCATGGACCACGCGGCTGAAGATATCGCGGGCCAGGTTGTCGCCGCCCCAAAGGAAGATGATGCCGTTCTGGCCGTCGATGATCCCGGGCGCGCCCTTTTTCATGCCGGGCGAGAAGGATTGCTCCAAAGGCCCCATAACCGCGATGAGATCGGCGAATATCGCGGTGAAGACCCAGAAAAGCACAATCACCACGCCCGCGAGGCCGATCCACGATCCGTAGAGCCGGCCGAACACGCCCAACCGCTCGCGGATCGGGTAGGCCACGGCGAGGGTCACGCCGATTGCCAGCCAGGTCGGCCAGAACCGCGTGATCGACTGGAGAATGATTTCTCCGGTACCGATATATTCAGGCATTGCTTCCCCCCGTCCCGATCATTTCACCCGGATCCGCGGATTGAGATACGCGTATCCGATATCCGAGATCAGCTGAGTCAGCAGGACCACGATGACGGCCACCCACGAAATTGCCAACAGCAGGTCGATGTCGTTGTTGCCGGATGCCTGGACCAGGATGAAGCCGAAGCCCTTGTAGTTGAACATGGCCTCGACGACGACGACACCGGTTAAGAGCCAGGGGAATTGCAGCATGATCACGGTGAAGGGGGTGATCAGCGCGTTGCGGAGCGCATGTTTGAGCACCACGGTCCGGAAGTTGAGCCCTTTTAGCCGCGCGGTCCGGATGTATTGCGACGTCATGACCTCGACCATCGAGGCCCGGGTCAACCGCGCGATATAGCCCATACCGTAGATCGCCATGGTCATGACCGGCAGGGTGAAGTTCCAGAAGTTGACGGATCCGGCTTTCGCAATGCCCTTGAACACGAGCCAATCGGGCCACCAGGAGACTTCCTTGGCTAAAACGCCGAACCAACTGGCAAATATGACTGTGAAGATGATCCCGGTGACGTATTCCGGAGCTGATGTGGACGCGATTGACCCCACAGACAAACCGCGATCCAGCGCCGTTCCCTCTCGCATCCCCGCCAGAATGCCAATGATAAGGGACATCGGCACCATCACGATCATGACCCAGAACATCAGGATGCCCGTATGGCCAAGCCGCTCGCCCACAACCTCGCTGACCGGCTTACGAAAGACGCGGGAATACCCCATGTCACCTTGCGCGGTGCCCACCATCCATTCGACATAGCGGGACAGGAACGGCCGGGTGAAGCCTTCAGCCTCGAGCCAATTCTGCACTTCCTCGTCGGTCATGCGCATGTTGCCCTCGGTCTTGGCGAGCTTCTCCAAGTTCCCGGGCAAGTTCACCATGTAGAAGACGATGAAGGTCAGCGCGATCATGGTTGCGATCATCTGGCCGATACGGCGCAGGATGAAAATCAGCATCTGAAGGCCCCCTGTCTTGGGTCCACGGGCTTATTGTTCGTGCGGTCATGCCGCTGCCAGTGGGTGATCCGGGGCCTGCAGGATGAGCAGCCCCCGGAAGTCTCAATCAGCTTTCTATCCAAACCAGATCGAGATGCTCTTCGAAGGATTGGTGCATCTCGAACCCGTGAACGCCCTCGCGGTGCGAGCGATAGAGCGAGCGCCAGAACGGCTGGATGATTATCCCCGAGTCGCGCAGGTTCGCTTCGATCTTCGCCATAATCTCGCGACGCGCATCAGGATCCGGCGTTGCGAGAGCCTGGTTGAGCAGGTCGTCGAATTCCTGGTTCGCGTAGCCGGTCTCGTTCCACGGCACACCCGACTTATAGGCCAGCGCCAGAACCTGAACGCCGAGCGGACGTGCGTTCCACTGGGTCGCCGAGTGGGCGTATTTGTCCCAGTTGTTCCAGAACGTCGAGCCCGGAATGACCGTCCGCTTCACGTTGATGCCGGCGTCACGCATCTGCGCGGCGACCGCATCGACGGTGTTGCGGTTCCAGTCGTCATCAACCGAAATCAGTTCGAACTCGGTATCCGTATGGCCGGCCTCGGCCATCAGCGCCTTGGACTTTTCCGCATCGCGCACATGCGGACCGATGTCCGCATATTCCACATGTACCGGGCCCACGTGGTGGTTTTCGGCCTCGCGGCCGGCGCCGTTGATGCCCAGTTGCAGCACGACATTGTTGTCGACCGCATATTGGAAGGCCTGGCGGACGCGGATGTCGTCGTAAGGCTCGGTCTTGATGTTCGTACGGATCACGATGGTCGCGCCCGTTGCGATCTCGGATGTGGGAACACCGATCGACTCGACCTGGGCGATCGAATCCGCCTTGGTCTCGTAGCTGGCATCGACCTCTTCTGCTTCAAGCGCCGCGATCATGGCGGTCGGATCCGTACCGTGATCGACCCACTGCACACCGTCGAGCCAAAACTCGCCGCCCCACCACTCGGAGTCCTTGCGACGCACTTCGGCGCCGACGCCCGCATCCCAGGAGACCAGTTCGCATGGGCCAGTCGAGATAGCCAGCGCTTCGAACGGATCGTTGCTGCCCTCGTAGCTGCGGTGCATTACCAGGGTTGGGTAGTCGGCCATGCCGGCGATCAGCGTGATATCGGGCACCGGAAGGTGCAACTTGATCGTACGGTCGTCGACCTGTTCGATCCCGCCATCGCGCAGTTTCTTCGAATCTGGATCGACTAGCGGACCCATGCGAGTGGCAACCGAGTTGCCCTCAACGGTCCCGTCGCACCAGCGGGTGACGTTGTGGATCAGATCCTCGGCATTGAAGTCGTCGCCGTTCGACCACTTGACGCCAGACCGCGCGGTCAGGGTGTAGGTCTTGGCGTCGTCGCTGACCTCCCAGCTTTCCAACAGCCAAGGCGAGAACGTGAAATCGCGGTTCCAGCGCACCAGGTATTCATTGACCTGACGCGAAGGGGTCGCGAGCTCCGACCAATCGAACGTGCGTGGGTCCTTGAACGCCTTGACCGCCATGGAGATACGGAGAACGCCGCCTTTCTGCGGTTCCGCGGCCTTCGCCACGGTCGGCGTCAGGCCGCCCAACGTAAAAGCGCCGGCGGCAGTGACGCCAAGTGCGCCCATGGTCGCAAGATATTCGCGGCGGTCCATCTTTCCCGCCTTGAACTGCTTCACGACCGGATCGGCCATTGGGTGCAGCGACCGATCGGTCATCATAATCTTTGTCATCTAGTTTCCTCCCATCGCGGAGCATCGTCCGCGAATTTTTTCGTTTTTCCGTTACGCCACCTAAACATGGCGGGACGGAGCGGCCAAGAACGATTTCGTTCTTTGGGCCAGACTATCGCCCGCATTCTTCGCGGCTGTCGGAGTGCAACTGCGACAATTTCTATCGCGTGTGCGACATTTTCTGAAATTTGATTGGAGATTCGGGTTTCAATTGGCGGCTGGTCGCCCGGAAAAGGTCAGGTTGTGTGACCGTACGCGTAATTCGGCCTAACCGCTTAATACAATTGGACAAGGCTATGGAGGCGACGGCCGGAATCGAACCGGCGTACACGGATTTGCAATCCGCTGCGTAACCACTCCGCCACGTCGCCGAAAGGGGCGGCCTAAGACCGCCGTAGCTGCAGCCGCCTGGGGGCGTTGGGCGAGCCATAGAACGCAGGATGGCAGAAAGCAAGCGGTTAGGAAATGCAACACTCGCCAAGGTTGCGATTTCTGTTTATTGCGCGGCGCATCGTCTTGTGGCAATGAGACTTTGTGAGCTTGGCCTGTTTTGGCTGCACGGCTCGCGCACGAGTGTTCGGGGATTGGTGAATGTCCGACTACGCCGCAGCGCGTCACGCAATGGTCGATTGCCAGGTCCGTCCGTCGGATGTGACCCGCTTTGCCATCATCGACGCCATGCTATGGGCTCCGCGCGAACTGTTCGTCGGCAAGGCGAAGCGTGACATTGCCTATGCGGGCGCCGAGATCGAGCTTGCGCCGGGGCGCACGCTGCTCGATCCGCGCTGCTTCGCAAAAATGGTCGAGGCCGCGCAGATCGGCAGCAACGACCTGGTCATGGACCTAGCGCCAGGTTCCGGGTACTCGACCGCGGTGATTTCGCGGATGGCCGAGGCCGTCATTGCGATCGAGCCGGATCAGGATCTGGCGGAGTGGGCACAGGGCTTGCTGGCCAGCCTGGAAGTGGACAATGCGGTCGTCACCCATGGCGACCCCGCGAAAGGGGATCCGGATCACGGCGCCTTCGACGTGATTTTTATCAATGGTGCGGTCGAGACACTGCCGGAGACTTTGACCGCTCAACTCAAGCCCGGCGGCAGACTGGTGGCGCTGTTCCGAGAGGGGACAGTCGGCAAGTGCTGCGTGCTGACGCGCTCGGAAAGCGGGTTGGCGCGCCGGTTCATGTTCGATGCGGACGCACCACTTCTTCGTGATTTCGAGAGGCACGAAGAGTTTGCGTTCTAGGCGGCGCGAGCCGAATGGTCAGAAACACAAAATGTCCGATAGGGGGACGTGAGCGTGGGATACTTTAGCGAGAAGAAATTCGGGATGGGCCTCATGGCCGTGGGTCTTGCCTTCGGCCTGTCGGTCGGCACGGCCGATCAGGTCAGGGCACAGTCCCTCGCGGACGCGATGGTCGCGGCTTTCCAGAACAGTCCGGAACTCGCCGCGGCGCGGTCCGATGTGAAGGTTCGCTCCGAGCAGGCGGTTCAGGCCCGCGCGGGCGGGCGGCTGCAAGTGGATGCCGACCTTAGCGCCGAGGCTTTCACCGCCACGAAGACCGGAGCCGATACGCCGAACTTCCCGACCTCGGCATCGGTGTCCCTCGTGCAGCCGCTCTACACGGGCGGCCAGGTCGAGAACTCGACCGAGGCGGCCGAAACCCGGATCAGCGCGCAGGAAGCCGCGCTTCTGGCCACGGAAGAGCAGGTGCTGCTCGATACGGTGACCGCGTATTCGGACGTGCGCCGCGACGCCGCATTGGTTTCGATCGCGCGAAACAACGTGCGGGTGCTGAACGAGCAGCTCCGCGCGGCGCGCGAGCGCTTCGAGGTTGGCGAAGTCACCCGGACGGATGTCGAGCAGGCGCGTTCTCGCCTTGCCGCCGCACGGAGCAGGCTGGCGGCCACGACGGGCGCGCTGGCGGTCTCGCGTGAGGCCTATCGCCGGGTCGTGGGTGTATATCCGACGGATCTGCAGCCCTTGCCGCCCCTGCCGGACGTGCCGGCGACTTTGGATCAGGCGGTTGCAATTTCGTTGCGCGACGATCCGAACGTTATTGCCGCCCGGCTCGAGCGGGTCGCGGCCAGCAGCGATGTGCGTGCCGCTATCGGTGCGCTGTTGCCGCAGGTCTCGTTGCGGGGCTCGGTCGGCGCTGGCAATACCTTCGAGGACGGAAATAGCGGTCGCGACGGGGAGTTCGGTCGGGTTGGACTGTTTGTAAACATTCCGCTCTATACCGGCGGTTTCAACTACTCGAACGTGCGCGAGGCGCAGGCGTTGGCCGAGGGTGCGTCGGCCGATATCAACACGGCGATGCGCGCCGCGGTGCAGAACACAGGCATTGCCTGGGCGAATCTGGAAGTTGCGCGTGCGTCTATCAAGGCCGGCCGACTGGAGGTCAGTGCGGCCCAACTGGCCTTCGACGGGGTTAGGGAAGAGGCCAAGGTTGGCGCGCGCACCACCCTGGACGTGCTCGACGCCGAGCAAGAGGTTCTAGAGGCCCGGTCGGGCCTGACCACCTCGCGGCGCGACGAGTATGTGGCGGCTTATGCATTGCTGGCCTCGATCGGCAAGCTGACGGTCGACCACTTGGGTCTTGATGTCGGGGCCGATGCGGACGACCCGAACTACTATGAGACCGTCCGCAATCGGAACTTCGGCTACGACAAGTCAGACGATACGGTCTGGAAGCACAGCTTGCGGCCATAAAATACTGCCCGATCGGGGCCCCCAGCCGGCTGGGCCCCGATGGGGTCAACCTCAAAGGCGGCACGCGCGATGAGCCAAAAGAGCAGTTTGGCATCGTCATTCCGTAAAATGTTCGGCGGTGATGGTGTCGAAGCCGAATTCGAAGAGCTCGATGCTCTCGGAGAAGCTCGGCCGTTGACGGCGTCTTCCGGCGAAATCACCGATGCACGGCCGGACGACGAGGTTGTGCTGGGAGCCGGCCAGTTGATGCCCGAAGACGCTTCGGTCCCGGAACATGGCTTTGACGAATTGGCCGCCAGCGCCCGTTTGAGGGCGAGCGCCGCCTCCGTGATTGCCGAGTATGAAGCAACAGGCGCGGCGCCGGCCGAGGGCGGCGACGAGGCGCCAGGCTCGGATGCGATCCGTGCCTTCCTTGCCGCGGTCAATGCGGGCGTCAGCGAACAGGACGAGGATAAAACCGAACCGCCCGGTGGCGCGATGCCTGATGGAGAACCGGATCACGGCATTGCGGACGGCGAGGTTGATGAGGAAGTGACGGCCGAGATCGATCAGCCTGACGATGGCTCAGCTGAGGAACGTCCAGCCGACGAGGGTGAGGGGGCGCTTGGGTCTGTCCCAGAGCCGCAAGGGCTGGACCCGGAGGCGTTGAAAGCGGCGATTCGAGAGGTCCTGCAAGAGGAATTTCAAGGCGAGACCGGTCGCTCGCTGTCGCGGAACATCCAGATAATGGTGCGCAACGAGATCGACATCGCGCTCGCGCGCAAGAAGTAGGGGCCGACGCCCCTTTTCCCCTCGGCGCCCGCACTGTAAGAACCCCGAAATTGCTGATCACGGGCAGACGGGCCGGGACATGGACAAGACCTTCGACGCGGCGGAAGCCGAACGCCGCATTTATGCGAAATGGGAAGCTGAGGGCCGGTTCCGCGCGGGTGCCAATGCCTCGCGCGACGAGACCTTTTGCATCGTCATTCCACCGCCCAATGTCACCGGCTCGCTGCATATGGGTCATGCGCTCAACAACGCGCTTCAGGACATTCTGATCCGATGGAAGCGGATGCAAGGCTACGACACGCTGTGGCAGCCGGGCACGGACCATGCGGGCATCGCCACCCAGATGGTGGTCGAGCGGATGCTGATGGAGACCCAGCAGCCCGGGCGCCGCGAGATGGGGCGTGAGGCCTTCGTCGACAAGGTCTGGGAGTGGAAGCACGAATCCGGCGGCACGATCTTGAACCAGCTGAAACGGCTTGGCGCCTCGTGCGACTGGGAGCGCGATCGTTTCACCATGGACGAGGGGCTGTCGGCGGCGGTGCTGAAGGTCTTCGTCCAGCTCTACGACGAAGGCCTGATCTACAAGGGCAAGCGGCTGGTCAACTGGGACCCCCAGTTCGAGACCGCGATCTCGGACCTCGAGGTCGAGAATATCGAGGTCGACGGCCATATGTGGCACTTCAAATATCTGCTGGAGGGCGGGGCGACATACGAATATGTCGAGAAGGACGAGGACGGGAACGTCACGCTCAGAGAGACTCGCGACTACATTTCCATTGCCACCACGCGCCCCGAGACGATGTTGGGCGACGGCGCGGTGGCGGTGCATTCATCGGACGAGCGCTATGCGCCGATCGTGGGCCAACTCTGCGAAATCCCGGTCGGGCCGAAGGAGCACCGGCGCCTGATCCCGATCATCACGGACGACTACCCGGACCCGGATTTCGGTAGCGGAGCCGTCAAGATCACCGGGGCGCACGACTTCAACGATTATGGCGTTGCGAACCGAAATGACATCCCGAAATACCGGCTGATGGACACCAAGGCGCATATGCGCGACGACGGCGCGCCTTATGTGGAATGCGCCGCGCTGGCCCAGCAGATCGTTGACGGGGCGAGCATGTCCGAGGCCGAGATCGACGCGATCAACCTGGTCCCGGATGACCTGCGCGGGCTCGACCGGTATGATGCGAGGAAGCGCGTGGTCGAGCAGATCACCGCCGAGGGTCTGGCGGTGATGGTGCCCGCCAATGATCCGCGTATCTCCGTTGGCAAAGAGGTCCCGGATCAAGTCCGGGACAATGGGGAGAGCACCGATGTCCCGGGCGAAGACCCGGGACCTCAAATCATTTCTTTCGTCGAGGCCAAGAAGATCATGGCTCCGTATGGCGACCGCTCGAAGGTGGTCATCGAGCCGATGCTGACAGACCAGTGGTTCGTCGATGCGGCGACGCTCGCCAAGCCCGCCATCAAGGCGGTCAGGCAAAGGCTGACCGAGTTTGCGCCGAAGAACTGGGAGAACACCTACTACCACTGGATGGAGAACATCGAACCCTGGTGCATCTCGCGCCAGCTCTGGTGGGGGCATCAGATTCCGGTTTGGTATGGGCCAGCAAAGGCTGGCGGAGTCGGGCCAAAGCAATTTTGTGGGGAAGACGAGCAGGATGTGGCGGCGCAAGCGGCACGCTACTACGGATCGAAGGTTGAGATTCGTTTTCAGGACCGTCCTGCCCATCGACCTGATGGACAGCCGGCGGTGAGGTCTCATGGCATGGGATCGGAAACCGTCGTCACGGACGAAGGACGTGAATTCCTTGCTGGGATTGTGCTCAAACGCGACGAAGATGTCCTCGACACCTGGTTCTCATCCGCGCTCTGGCCGTTCTCGACGCTCGGCTGGCCAGAGAAGACGCCGGAACTCGACCGCTACTACAAGACCGATGTTCTGATCACCGGCAATGACATCATCTTCTTCTGGGTCGCCCGGATGATGATGATGGGGCTGAAGTTCATGGACGAGGTTCCTTTCGACACGGTCTACATCAACTCGATCGTGGTCGATGCCAAGGGCAAGAAGATGTCCAAGTCCCAGGGCAACATCATCGACCCCCTGGAACTGATCGAGAAATACGGCGCCGATGCCCTGCGGTTCACCTTGGCGAGTCAGGAGGTGCAGGGGCGCCGCCAGCTCCGCCTCTCGGAGCAGGCGGTCGATGGCGGTCGGCGGTTCGGCACGAAACTTTGGAACGCGGCCAGGTTCGCCGAGATGAACGGCTGCTACGAGGGCGGCGCGCCTGCCGCACCACCGGTGGATCCGACCCAGACGCCGAACAAATGGATTGTTGGCGAGACCGCGCGGACGCTTCGCAAGGTGGACGCGGCACTCGAAGCCTGCAAGTTTAACGAAGCGGCCGGGGCGCTCTATGACCATGTCTGGAAGGTCTTCTGCGACTGGTATGTCGAGTCGTCAAAGCCCCTCCTGACCGGACCCGACGAGGCGGTCCGCGCCGAGACCCGGGCCACCATGGCTTGGGCGCTGGATCAGTGCTTGATCATGCTCCACCCAATCGTTCCCTTCATTACCGAGGAGTTGTGGGGCAACTTGGCGACCCGCGAAAAGCCACTGATTCACGCGGACTGGCCGGCTCTTGACGACACCGTGGCCGACGAGGCCGCCGATCGCGAGATGGATTGGGTAATCCGGCTGATCGAGGAAATCCGTTCGGCGCGCTCGGCGATGAACGTTCCTGATGGGGCACGTATTCCGATGGCGATCACCGGGCCAGGCGACGCGGTTACCGGGCGGCTCGGCCGGAACGAAGCGATGATCCTACGCTTGGCGCAGCTCTCCGATGCCTCTGTCGTGGATCAGGCCCCCGATGGCGCAATCACGCTGGCGATGGAGGATTGCGCGGTCAACCTCCCGCTGGCGGAGGTGATTGACGTTGCCGCCGAAGGCACGCGCTTGGCCAAGGCCGTGGGCAAGTTGGAAAAGGAGATCGGCGGGCTGGAGGGCAAGCTGGCGAACGAGAAATTTCTCTCGCGTGCCCCGGCCGAAGTGATTGAGGAACAACGCGAGCGCCTGGCCGTCGCCGCCGCCGAGCGGGAACGGCTGGCAGCAGCGCAGGCACGGATAGAAGGTTTGAGTTAAGCCGCCGCTGGCTCGGCCTGACGTGGCCTTAGCGGGCAGAGCGGCGACAGCACGAACAGCAGCACCGCGAACGTCGAGATGCCGTCGGCGTAGAACAACAGTTCGATCTTGTCGACGCCGTAGAGGAAGAGCTGGGTGCCGTCGAGGATGCCCTCGAGGCCGATGATCGACAGCGAGAAGATGTTGAACCCGGTATGCATGCCCATGGCCGCGGCCAGGCTGCCGGTGCGCCAGACCATGGCGGCCGCCGTCGTGCCGAAGAGCAGCGTCACCACCACGTAGTGCCATCCCACGCCCAGCGGAGCGCCGTTGCCGTAATGGGCAAGGCCGAAAAGGAAGGCGGGCAGGAACCCCCAAATGATCGGGTTGCGCCACCGCACCGCCAATTGCTGCAGGATATAGCCGCGGAAGATCAGCTCCTCGGCCGAGGCCTGAAAGAAGACCATGATCGCCAGCGGGGCCAGCGCGATGGCCCAGGCGCCGATGCTAAGCTCGGTGCGTGCCGGCGCGCCGATGATGGCGATCCCAATGACGATGGTCACCAGCCAGAAGCCGCCGGCCATCGCGAAGCCAAGGACGAAATCGCCCCAGCGGATACGGCGCTCGGGCGAGAAGAGCGTCCCGAAGGGCTGGGCGTGCAGCAGGCGCACCGTCGCCCAAGCCGCGGGCCAGATGCCGAAGAACGTGACCAGTTTGAAGAGGACGCCGACGGGGCTGGAATCCTCCAGAAGCGCGCTGACAACGCTTAAGGACTCGGCCAAGGGGTGGCCCGTGATCAGGTGGTAGAGGACGACCACGCTCATGGTCAGGATCGTCCACAGCAGCCAGCCAAGGGAAATCAAGAACACGCCCACCATCATTCTGGAGAGGCGCAACCATGCGATCAGCCCGCCGAGTATCGGTCCGGCAACTATAAACCCCGCGAGCGCCGCCAGAACGACTGAAATTGTATCGACGTTTGGCCCGGAGTAGTTGCTAACAAATGCGCCGCCGAAGGCGGCTCCGAGGATGCCGAGAGCGATTGCCAGCCCGATAGACCAGCCCCAACTGCGCGCGCCATTGGTTCTGCGCGCGGCCGCGGCGACATAAGAGTCTAAAGGAATCATCACAAGATCGCTCCGTCAATGTAAGCAAGCAACATCCGTGACGGAGTATCCACCGAAATTCAGGCAAGTTTGCGTCAGGCTTTGGAATTCTTAAATACGCTACGTATCAGCGGTTTCGCGATCAATCTTGAGAAACTTTTTTACCCGCTCGCCGCTCGCCTCGGTGGTGGCCTCGGCTTGCCGCGTGGATTTCGTCAGCGCCTTTACCTTTGGATCGCCCGCGCCACCGGCCTTTTCGCGCTCGATCCGGCTATACGCTTTGGCGACCTTCGCATCATCGCGGTTGCGGTCATGATCGATTGGATGTTTGCTCATTTTCGGCCTCCTCCGACGTCACCGGTTCAGCGGATTCTGACATAGTCAGGCACCGGCTCCGGCGCATTGATTGTGATCAAAAGCTATAACAGATAGTGGCTGATTCTGCGCCCCCTCGCCGAAATCGCGCGCATATCTGCTGGTCACTCCGGAGGGCAGTGGTTAGTCTGCGCGCCGGCAAGGAATCGTGGCGATCCGCGCGGGAGGCGGAAAAAGGCATGGACGCGAAGACCTTCGACAAATCCAAACTGGTCAGCCGGCATGTGACCGAGGGTCCGGCGCGGGCGCCGCACCGGTCGTATTTCTATGCGATGGGCCTCAGCGACGAGGAGATCCACCGCCCCTTCATCGGCGTTGCCACCTGCTGGAACGAGGCCGCGCCATGCAACATTGCGCTGAATCGCCAAGCTCAGGCCGTGAAGCTGGGGGTCAAGGAGGGCCATGGGACGCCCCGGGAGTTCACGACCATCACCGTGACCGACGGGATTGCCATGGGGCACGAGGGGATGAAGTCCTCGCTGGCGAGCCGCGAGGCGATTGCCGATACGGTCGAGCTGACCATGCGTGGGCACGCCTATGACGCGGTGGTGGGGCTGGCCGGGTGCGACAAGTCGCTGCCGGGCATGATGATGGCCATGGTCCGGTTGAACGTGCCCTCGGTCTTTCTTTATGGCGGGTCGATCCTGCCGGGCAGGGCGCCGATCGGCGCGGACGTGCCCGAGGATTTTGCGACGCGCGATCTGACCGTGCAGGATATGTTCGAGGCGGTGGGGCGGTATCAGAACGGCTCGCTATCGGATGCGGCACTCGATATCCTGGAACGGGTTGCCTGCCCCTCAGCTGGTGCCTGCGGGGGCCAATTCACCGCGAACACCATGGCCTGCGTCTCCGAGGCCATTGGCTTGGCGTTGCCGCAATCCTCGGGCGCCCCGGCACCCTACGAGTCACGTGACCACTATGCCGAGGCCTCGGGACGGGCAGTGATGAGCCTGCTGGCCCAGGGTATTCGCTCGCGCGATGTGGTGACCCGCGAAAGCCTGGAGAATGCGGCCCGGGTCGTTGCCTGCACCGGCGGCTCGACCAATGCAGGCCTGCACCTGCCGGCGATGGCGCATGAGGCGGGGATCAGGTTCGATCTCCAGGATGTCTGCGACATTTTCAAGGACACCCCTTATTTCGTCGATCTGAAGCCCGGCGGGCGCTATGTCGCGAAGGACCTCTACGAGGCGGGCGGTATCCCCGTCGTGATGAAGGAGCTGATGCGGAAGGGCTATCTGCACGGCGATTGCATCACCGCGACCGGCCGGACGCTGAAGGAGAACCTCGACGACATCGCGGGCGAGGCGGACGGCAAGATCATTCACCCGATCGAAAAGCCGATCACGGCGACGGGCGGGGTTGTCGGCCTGATCGGCAACCTGGCACCCGAAGGTGCGATCGTGAAGGTCGCCGGCATGAAGAAGCTCAAGTTTGAAGGCCCGGCGCGGGTTTTCGAGAACGAGGAAGAGTGCTTCGAAGCAGTCCAGAAGCGCGAATACAAAGAGGGTGAGGTCCTGGTCATCCGCAACGAAGGACCCAAGGGCGGCCCAGGGATGCGCGAGATGCTGGCCACCACGGCTGCGCTGAGCGGCCAGGGGATGGGCGGCAAGGTGGCACTGATCACCGATGGGCGCTTTTCGGGCGCAACCCGGGGCTTTTGCGTCGGCCATGTAGGCCCGGAGGCGGCGGGCGGCGGGCCTATCGGTCTTTTGAAGAACGGCGACATCATCCAAATCGACGCGCGCAAGGGCACCTTGAAGGTCAAGCTGACCCAGAAGGAACTGCGTGCCCGGCGCAAGGAATGGACGGGCCCGCGCGAGACCATTTATGGGGCAGGGGCGCTGTGGAAATACGCCCAGCTTGCGGGTGCGGCCAAGGACGGGGCGGTGACCCATCCGGGCGGCGCGGCAGAGCGTCACTGTTACGCCGACCTCTGATCGGATCGGGCCGCGGACAATCGGAATGATTGCCGTTCGGCGCTGGGTGCCGCTTCTCTCCGCGGCGTTGCTCGCAGCGTGCGAGGCGCCCGCACCGACCGATCCGGGGTTGAGCGGGCGCGACGCAGAGTTGTTGCGCCGGCAGGGTGAGAAGGGCGTCGTCGCCTTGGACGTGAGGCCCGAACGCGCTGTCTTCCGGGCGCGCGGCCGCGAGGTCGTGGTCGTGCCGCCCAGGGGCCATTGCCTGGACGATCAGTCGATCGCTGACAACGGGAAGGTGGTCTTCGCGATGGTGTCCGTTTGTCTCGCACGGGTAGAGGATCCAGCGGACGTGTATCCCGGTATCCTGACGCTCTCGATTTCTGGCGAACCGGCTTTCCGGACCGAGCCGGGCGCGCTCGACGCCTTCGAGGCGCAGCTTACCTCGCCCGATGGATTGAAGTTGTTGGGCCGCGGCCGAAGCAAGGCGCCGGGGACATTGGTGGCCGTCAAACGCATGGGCGGCGTCATCTATGTGCTGGTCGACGAGAATGTCACCGCTCGGTCGGTCCTCTCTTCGCGCTTCTGGCGTGCATTCGTGGGCGTCAATGACCGGCTGGTCCTGGCGACCGTGAGCGGGTTCAAGAGCCGGGCGGTGTCGGATACCGCGATGCTGGTCTTCCTGGCGCGCCAAGTTCAGGTCCTGCGCCGAGCCAATACAATGCCGCGGGTCGAGGAGGAAGCGGCGATCGCGGCCTTGCCGGTCACGCCCATTCCAGTCGGATTGGGTCCCGCCGAGGCGCCGCGACCACCACCCCGGCCCGGCTGATCGAGGCTCAGAGAGCGGTCCGCGATCCGCTGGTGATCTTTCCTTTGGATATGGCGTCTACCAGCCGGGCGGCGGCGGCGTCGATGGGGGTGAGCGCATCGCGGTCCTCGCCGGGGAAGAACCGGGCACGGAGCGCGGTCGGCATGGATGGCGGCACGATTTCGGCCACGGTCAGGCGGCCCTTTGTCTCGGCGGCCCAGGCGTGGGTGAGAGCGGATTGGGCCGCTTTGGCAATCGCGTAGGTTCCGTGGAACTTAGCGCCATCCGCGTCGTCTGCCGCGATCAGGGCCATGGGTGCCTTGGCCAGGCGCAGCAACGGATCAACGACCCGGATCAGGCGTTGCAAGGCGCGAATATTGGTGGCGATGCTGTGGTCGAGTTCCTTGGCATCGATATGCTCGGCGGGTTGCAGAGGCGCGGCCTGGATCGCGGTGTGCAGCCAGATGTCGACATGGCCCCAACGGTCATGGATCGCTGCACCAAGTCGCTCCAAGGCCGGATCGTCGGTGATGTCCAAGGGCACGAGGGTGGCGGAGCCGCCGCTTGCCTGAATCTTGTCGTCGAGTTCCTCGAGTCCGCCGACCGTGCGCGCAACCGCGATCACATGCGCTCCGGCGGCCCCCATCGCGGCCGCGCAGGCAAAGCCGAAGCCTCGTGAGGCGCCGGTGACGAGGGCGATCTGGCCGTCCATTGAACGCTCGGTCATTCGGGCCTTGAGCGTAGCTTGTCGCCATTCTCGGTTAAGGCCGGCAGCGAGGGGTAGTCGATCACCATCATGCCACCGTCGACGATCAGGGTCTGGCCGGTGATGAAGGATGCGTCGGGCGCGCCGAGGAAAAGGACGGCGGCGGCGATCTCGTCCGGTGTGCCCATGCGGTTGAAAAGCGATGGGGGCAGGGCCCATTCGCCCTTCGGGCCAGCAGGATGGCTTGTGGCGTCGTTTTCAGTCGCGATCCAGCCAGGGCTGACCCCGTTGACCCTGACGCCATGGGACGCGGCCTCGGCGGCAAAGGCCCGGGTCAGACCTTCGATCCCGGCCTTGGCGGCGCAGTATAGGCCCCAATTGCCGTGCCAAGTTGCGGTTGAAGAGATGTTGACGATCGCGCCCTGATCCGACTTTGCCAGCAGGGGCAGGAGCGTCGCGCTCATCATGTATGTGGCGTCCAAGTTGGGGCCGCGCAGGGCCTTCCAGCGTTCGACCGGACCCATCTGACGCGTGACCCCGCCCCGGGACATACCGACGCCGGCATTGTTGACCAGGAGATCGAGCGAACCGAGCGAGGACGTGAGGCGGTCCGCAAGCGCCGTTACTTGATTCGCCTCGGCCAAATCGAGGGCGTGGAATTCTGCCATGCCACCCATTGCCTCGACCTCGGCGACAACCCGAGCACCTTTTTCGGGATCGCGCGCAACAATGATGAGACGTGCCCCGGCCTTGGCCAGCCGGAGCGCGATTCCCCGGCCGATCCCGGAATTGCCGCCGGTGACGAGCGCTGTCTTGTCGCGAAAGTGGCTCACGCGCCCAAGGGTTCGCTGAGCGCGCTCCGGGCGTGCGCGTCGGATGGCTCGACCGGGTATTCGCCGCTGAAGCAGGCGTCGCAATATTGCGGCACGCGATTGTCGCGGCCCGCCGGATGGCCGCAGGCGCGGTAGAGCCCGTCAAGCGAAATGAACTTGAGCGAATCGGCGCCCAGATAGGTGCACATCTGATCTTCGGTCATCTGAGCGGCGAGAAGCTTCGAACGCTCAGGCGTGTCGGCCCCGTAGAAACAGGACCAGCGCGTCGGCGGGCTGGCGATGCGGAAATGCACTTCTGCCGCGCCCGCGTTCAGGATCATGTCGCGGATCTTGCGGCTGGTGGTGCCGCGTACGACCGAGTCATCGACCAACACCACGCTCTTGCCCTCGACGATGGCGCGATTGATGTTCAGCTTCAGGCGCACGCCCATGTCGCGGATCTGATCTGTGGGCTCGATAAACGTGCGGCCGACATACTGGTTCCGGATGATGCCCATCGAATAAGGAATCCCGCTTTCCTGGCTGTAGCCGATCGCGCCCGGCGTGCCGCTGTCGGGCACCGGGCAGACGATATCGGCCTCGACCGGCGCCTCGCGGGCGAGTTCGGCGCCGATGCGCCGTCGCGTCTCGTAGACTGACATGCCGCCGATCACACTGTCGGGGCGGGAGAAATAGACGTATTCGAAGATGCAGAATCGGGCGGGCGCCTGTTCGAAGGGGCGCTGTGATTCGACGCCGTCCTTGTTGATGATCACCATCTCGCCAGGTTCGATTTCGCGGACATATTCGGCGCCGATGATGTCGAGCGCACAAGTCTCGGACGACAGGATCCAGGCCTCGCCATAGCGGCCAAGCACCAATGGCCGCACGCCCAGCGGGTCGCGCACCCCGATCAACTTGGTCCGGGTCATGGCAATGACCGAAAAGGCGCCTTCGACGAGGCGGAGCGCGTCCTTCATTCGCTCCGGGATCGTCTTCTGAATTGAGCGGGCCATCAGGTGAACCAGGCACTCGGTGTCCGAGGCGGACTGGAAGATCGAGCCACGTTCGATCAGTTTGGCGCGCAGCGCCTCGGCATTTGTCAGGTTGCCGTTGTGGGCGATGGCGCAGCCGCCCAGCGCGAAGTCGGCGTAGAGCGGTTGCACATCGCGGAGCGCCGCGCCTTTCCCGCCAGCCGTGGAATAGCGCGTGTGTCCGATGGCCGAACGGCCAGGCACCAGATCCATGACTGACTGTTTGGTGAAGTTGTCGCGCACATAGCCGATGCGCTTGACGTTGTTGAAGCCGGTTTCCGGGTCGTAGGACACAATGCCCGCCGCTTCCTGCCCGCGATGCTGGAGAGCATGAAGGCCAAGGGCAACGTAGTTGGACGCGTCGTCTACCCCGAAGACGCCGTAGACGCCGCATTCCTCGTGCAGTTTATCGTCATCGAAGGGATGGACCGGCCAGTGGCTGGGACCGCTTTGGGCACGCCCGGACTCGTTCATGCGTCGGCTCCCGCCATGGCGCAGGTCAACTCGGGCGGGTTATATACCGGGGCGGAGGGGAGAGTCATCACCCCTTCGCGGCATTCGTTTCGGCGTTCCGGGATCAGTTCCCGGTGTTGGTCCCCGTTCCGGTGGTGCCGTCGCCGGCCGTTGCGGCTGTGCCGCCATCGGTCGTGCCGGTCTGGGGAACTTGGCCATTCTCGAGTTGCGGCTGCGACGGCGCCTCGCAATTGACCATCAGAGCATCGGCGCGGGCCTGGAACCACTCGGGGATCGATTCCGGCAGGCTGGCCTCCAACTTGACGGCCGCTTGCTCGAACGCCTGTTTGCTGGCGGCGTTGTCGAGCGGTGGCCAGGCATTCGCACCGCTAAAGTTACTGTAGATGACGAAGACGATCGCCACCAACAGCGCGCCCCTGGCAATGCCGAAAAGAAATCCAAGCAACCGGTCGAACGGCGCCAGAACGGAATCGAGCACCAGATTGGCTATCAGCGGCGTGAAAATCGAAAGGACAACGAGCGCAATGGCGACGATCAGGAAGAAGGCCGCGGAGATCGCGATCAGGCAGGAATTCGCGAGCGTCTGGCCTACCACTGGGATCTCGCGGACCAGCGGCTCGACCGCGGGCGCGAGATAGTAGGCGACGACGAATGCGATGATCCAGCCGCCGATGGCGAAGAGCTCTCGAGTGAATCCACGCGAGTAGGCCAAAGCGCCAGAAACCAGCACAATGACTGCAACCGCAGCGTCGACAATGGTGAATTCCATAGCATTCCCCTCGATTCAGCTCCATTTAATGCCGTGCTGTGTCGAAATTTTCAACAACAAAGCCCGCCAAGTCGCGGACGTCTTTGACATATATACCAGAATTAGCTGCGGTCTGTGGCTGATAAGGCGCAATTGCGGTAGCAAACCCCAACTTATGGGCCTCTTTCAGGCGAGTTTCGGGTTGCGGAACGGGGCGGATCGCGCCTGAGAGGCTGATTTCGCCGAAGATTACCTGATCGGATGGAATCGTTTCGCCAGTATTTGCGGACAAGAGCGCCGCGGCGACGGCGAGGTCCGCCGCGGGTTCGGTAATCCGCAAACCGCCTGCGACGTTCAGGTAGACATCCTGGCCCGCGAGCGAGACACCGCACCGCGCCTCGAGCACCGCGAGGATCATGGATAGGCGGGCCGAATCCCACCCGACGACGGCCCGGCGCGGTGTGCCCAGCGGTGAGGGCGCGACAAGGACCTGTAGTTCGACCAATAGCGGGCGCGTGCCCTCGATCCCGGCGAATACGGCGGAGCCGGTGGCGGGCTCGCTCCGCTCGCCGAGAAACAGAGCCGAGGGATTAGTAACCTCGGCTAGCCCGGTGCCGGTCATCTCGAAGACGCCGATTTCATCAGCGGGGCCGAAGCGGTTCTTGACCGCGCGCAGGATGCGGAACCTATGGCTGCGTTCGCCCTCGAAATAAAGAACGGTATCGACCATGTGCTCGACCACGCGGGGTCCGGCGATCTGGCCTTCCTTGGTCACATGCCCAACCAGGATGACCGCGACCCCCCGTCGTTTGGCGAAGGTGACCAGTTCATGGGCGCTGGCGCGCACCTGGCTGACCGAGCCCGGCGAGCTGTCCACGTTGTCGGCCCACATGGTCTGGATCGAATCGATGATCACGAGGGCCGGCCGCTCGGCATCAAGGGTCGTCAGGATATTGCGCAGATTGGTCTCGGTTGCGAGTTGGACCGGCGCCTCGGCCAAGCCAAGCCGCGACGCGCGCATCCGGATCTGCCCCGTGGCTTCTTCGCCCGAGACGTAGATGGTCGGGTTGCCGTTGCTCGCCAGCGCCGCGGCCGCTTGAAGCAGCAGGGTGGACTTGCCGATGCCCGGATCGCCGCCAACCAATACCGCCGAGCCGGGCACGAGCCCGCCGCCAAGCACACGGTCGAGCTCGGCGACTCCGGAGGAGATGCGTAGTGCTTCTCGATCGGCGCCGGAGAGCGGTGTCAGGTCCAACGTCCGGCCCTTGACCGCGCCGAGGGATTTCGCCGCCGGTCCCGCCGCTGACAGGCCCGAATCCTCGTCAATTGAGTTCCAGGCGCCGCAATCGCCGCACTGACCGGCCCATTTTCGGCTGACGGCGCCGCATTCGCGGCAAACATAGGCGGGGGCGGCGCGGGCCATCAATTATCCTCATGTTTCGGGCGTGATCCGGGGCCTCGATGAATCGCGCTTGGCGTCCCGAGTCCCCAGATCATGCGCGGGGCATTGAATTTCCGTGCGCTCATGTCCATTCCGCCAGCTTTCGCCGGGTCTCGAAGCCGGCCCAGATCGAGGCCAGCACGCAGCCGGTGAAGAGCCAAAGCCCCCAGGCCGAGGCCACATGGCCAAAGCCGATCCCCTTCACCATGACGATGTAGAGCGCGATCAGGAAGACATCGGCCATCGAGAGCTTGGCGATGATCTCGATCAGGCCGAGCGCGCGAGTGCCCGCGAGACGGAAATGCACCGCCGCCAGGAAAAGCGTCTTGCCGTAGGGAATCACCACCGCGAAGACCGCGACCAAAATCGCCAGCGCCGCGTCCGCCTCCCACAAATCCTGGACCCCACCAATGATGGTGATCTCGTTGCCCGAGAAGAAGGGCAGGATCCCTGCATGGGCCAGGGGCGCAAACCAGGAGGCGGGGTAGAGCGCCAGGAGAGCCAGGTTCATCGGCACCACGACAGGCCTAACGGGCATAATCGGCGGCCCTTACGAATACGGTCCCGATGGCGGTCAGCGTAATGGCGACGGCGATGCCTGTTTGGCCGTCGCTGACCTTTCGGGCAAGATCCAGCAAGCCCCAGAGGAGGGCCGCGAAGACCGCGGTTTGGATGACGGCCCAGCCAAGGTTCCAACCAGGCGGCACGAGCGCGAGGCAGCCGAGCGTCACCGCCCCGAACATCGCCGCGAACGCGGGCAGGCGGAGGCGCTCGTCCGGGCTGAACAGGTGCCGGTTCGCGATGGCCAGGGCGAACATCAGTCCGAAGACGAGGCATGCATAGCCAAGAAGCGCGATGGCGCGGCCGAACTGAGCGGTCTCGCTCACCGAATCGCCTCGATTGGCCCTTCCGCCAGGCCGTTGACGAATTGGTGGACGTAAGCGTTGTCGGTCGTGTCGATCTCGCCGACCGGGCCCGTCCATTGGATGACGCCTTCGTGGATCATCGCCACCTTGTCGGCGATCTTGCGGACCGAGGTCATATCGTGGGTGATGGTGACGGCGGTCGCGCCCATTTCGACCACGATCTCGCGGATCAGATCGTTGATCACATCCGCCATGATCGGATCGAGGCCGGTTGTGGGCTCATCAAAGAAGATGATCTCGGGCTCCGCCGCGATGGCGCGGGCGAGGCCGACCCGCTTTTGCATGCCGCCGGAAAGCTCGGCGGGAAACAGGTCCGCGGCGTCTTCCTTCAATCCCACGCGGCGTAGTTTTTCGATGGCTATGGCGCGAGCCTCGTCTTTTGGCAACTTGCGTTTGCCTTGAAGGAGCCGGAAGGCGACGTTCTGCCAGACCAGGAGCGAGTCGAAGAGGGCGCCTCCCTGGAATAGCATCCCGAACTTGTCCAGCAGGGCTTCGCGCGCGGCACCGCGCTTGCCGGCTACGTTCTCGCCGTCGACTTTGATTTCGCCTCCATCCGGGGTCATCAGGCCCAGGATGCATTTTAGGGTCACCGATTTGCCGGTGCCCGATCCACCAATGATCACCATCGACTCGGAAGGCGCGACCGATAAATCGACACCGCGCAGGACGCGGTTCTCGCCGAAGCGCTTTTGCACGCCTAACATCTCAATCTTCGCGGTCTGGCTCATGCGGGAAACAGCGCCTCGGTCAGCACGTAGTTGGTGGCCAGGATCAGGATCGAGGCGGTGACCACGGCATTGGTCGTCGCCCGGCCGACGCCCTGGGCGCCGCGGCCCGAGTGATAGCCCTGGTAACATCCCATCATCGCGATGATGAATCCGAAGACGGCAGCCTTGATCAGGCCCGAGGTGACATCACCCGCTTCGAGGAAATCCCAGGTCGTCTTGATGTAGGTGGTAGCATTGAAGTCGAGCCGGCTGACACCCACCAGAAACCCACCCATGATGCCAATCACATCGCCGATAAAGGCCAGGATTGGCATGGTCAGGGTCGCCGCCAGCAACCGGGGTGCGACCAGGTATTTCATGGGATTGGTCGAAAGCGTGCTCAGGGCGTCGATCTGCTCGGTCACCCGCATCGTGCCGAGTTCGGCGGCGATCGAGGCCGAAACTCGGCCCGCCACCATGAGCCCGCCCAGCACCGGACCCAACTCGCGGGTCATGCCGATGGCGACGATTGACGGCACGACGGACTCGGCATTGAAGCGCGATCCGCCGGCGAATATCTGCAGCGCCAACGCGCCACCGGTAAAAAGCGCCGTCATGCCCACCACCGGCAGCGAGAAATAGCCGATCCGCATGATCTGGCGGCCGATCTCACCGGGGTAGTATGGCGGCCGGAATACATGGCTGAGCCCGGACGCGGCGAAGAGCGAGAGCGACCCCGTGGCCTGACAAAGCCAAATGACCGTTGCGCCGATCGAGGCAACGAAACCGTGCAAGGCTTTAAGGATAGGCATTCGTGCGCTCGTGTCCCTTGCTCGCGCCACCGCGTGATTGACCAGGCTCATCGGAACAGAGCATGCGCGGCAGGCTTGTTTGGCATCGTTTTAGCGCCGCGCGTGATCGGTTCCAAGAGCCGACCGGTGGGTAGGGGAAATCAGGATCGGCTGTCGGGCACCAACTCGGAGATGATCTGGTCGACGATCGGCATCGCGGTCTCTGGTGCCATGCCGGGTGTTAGGCGTCGATCGTAAAGAATCCGCAGCAGCAACTCGTCGTGCCGCGTCAGCAGCGCGAATTCTTGATCGTCGTTGAAGATCGAGGGCCGGACGTTCTTGTCGTCGTTCAAAAGCCCCATGGTTTGCGCCAATTCCTCCTCGACACATGTCTCGAGCAAGTTGTCCGGGATCTCGCGCTTGATCAGAACGACCCCCATCAGGATCTCGCCTTTATATGTGCCCTCGCGGTTGCCGGAGCGCCGGGTCACCTGTCCCGCGCATGGCGACGGCGCAAAACGCCAGCGATTGATCAGTACCGCCAGGTCAGACAGGAAATGGCTTGTGTTGTCGGCGCCGGAAGGTTCGAGATAGGTGTTGACGAACCAGGCAAACACCTCGTCTGGGCCGTAGATGACGAAGAGCCGTGCGGCTTCGGCGTCCTGAGGATCGGTGGACCGACGGGGAATCGGGTGTCCCGTGATCGTCGCCAAGCGCAGCAGGTAAGATTTGACCATGGGCGAGATCCGCGACTCGTCCTCGCCGAGGGCGAAGACTTCATAGCGTGCGGGTTTCAGCCACTTGCGCAGGTGGGGATCGTCGTTCGATTGTCGCGCGCCGCCCGCGACGCCGATCGGGTTCTCCTCGACCTCGAAGGCGATCTTGCGGAAGTTCTGGGTCAGGGTATCGCGCGAGATCGGCGCGTCGTCGGGCACGCGTTCAGTGCGCATGTCACCGCTGATCCGCAACATTTGGGTGTGCTCGAACCAGTCGATACCGCTGGAGGGCGCCGCGCAACCGGCGAGGAAGAGAATCAGAATCAGACTACGCATGACGGAACCCAACGTCCAATGAACACACAGACGACCGAAGGAAGATATACCAGGTCAGGGCTAGGAGCCATCAATTCGGTCAGCGGTATTCGCGTCGATAGCGGCTTCCAATCGCAGTGAGGATCTCGTGCCCGATCGTGCCGGCGGCCGAGGCCAGATCGTCGATCGACTGATTGGGGCCCAAGACCTCGGCCATATCACCGGGCGCGCAGGCGCAATCGGTGACATCGAGGGTGACGAGGTCCATTGATACCCGGCCAGCGAAAGGCACTGGTTGGCCACCGATATACGCGGCACAGCCATTGCCGCTGGCGCGGATCAAACCGTCCGCGTAGCCCGCGCTGATGGTGGCTATCCGGCCGGGCCGCTCGGCGATCCAGGTCGCGCCATAGCCGACCGTCTCGCCGGCATCCAGGTCGCGGATCTGGATGATTGGGGCGTGCGCAGCGACGACGCGCCGGGCCTCCAGGAAGGGCCAGCCGCCATATAGGCCTATTCCCATGCGGGTCAGGCCGAAATGGTAGTCGGGCCCGAGCAACAGCCCGGCCGTGGCCGAGAGCGAGAGTGTTGGCCCAAGTCCCTCCGTGAGCCGCCGGAACTCGGCGAGTTGCTGGGCATTCAGCGGATGCGCCGGATCGTCGGCGCAGCCCATATGGCTCATCACGATCTGCACGCAGTCGGGCAGGGGGCCGAGCGAGGCGAGTTCGTGGGCCTCCATGCCGAGCCGGTTCATGCCTGTGTCGATCTGAACCGCGCAGGGTGCACCGGGGCGATCTTGGAACCACGCGGCGGCTTGGACGGCGGAGTTCAGGACAGGGCGCAGGTCATGGCGGTCGAATAGCCCACCGTCCCCGACAGCGTAACCGCCAAGGATATAAATTTGGGGTCCGGGGCCGATCGCCGCACGCAGCTCCGCCCCCTCGCTGGGTAAGGCGACGAAAAAAGTGCCGGCGCCGGCGCGCGCAAGGGCGCCGCCGACCTTCGTGGCGCCGCAACCATAGGCATCGGCCTTAACCACGGCGGCGGTCTGGGTTTCGGGTTCGGACAGGGCATCGAGCGCCCGCCAATTGGCGACGATCGCTTCCAGATCGATAGTGAGAACGCCGTTCAGGCTCACGTGAAGTCCTGATCGAAGCCGGCCACCTCGCGCACCGGGTCCGAGAACTTGGTGAATTTTCCCTCGAAATGCAGATCGACCGTGCCGATCGGCCCGTGGCGCTGTTTGCCGATGATGATCTCGGCCTTGCCAAACAGCTTGTCGCCTTCTGCCTTCCATTCAGCAAATTTGTCGCTTTCCTCCGAGGGCTTCAGGCGCTCGTGATAGTACTCCTCGCGAAAAATGAACATCACCACGTCGGCATCTTGCTCAATCGAGCCAGATTCGCGGAGGTCCGCGAGTTGCGGCCGCTTGTCGTCTCGGTCTTCGACCTTGCGGGAGAGCTGGGCGAGCGCGATGACGGGAATGTCGAGTTCCTTCGCGAGTGCTTTCAGGCCTTGTGTGATTTCCGTGACCTCCTGGACGCGCCCGTCGTTGCGGCCCGAGGCGGGGCGGACGAGCTGCAGGTAGTCGATGACGAGAAGGTCGAGCCCGAATTGCCGCTTTAGGCGACGAGCACGGGCGGCGAGTGTCGAGATCGGGAGAGCTGGCGTGTCGTCAATGTAGAGTGGTGTAACTTCCAGCTCGCGAGCGACTTCCAGAAAGCGGCGGAAGTCTTCCTCTTGCAGGCGGCCGGACAGCAGTTCGTGGCTCTTGATCCGCGACTCGGCCGCTAGAATGCGGTTGGCGAGCTGCTCGGACGACATTTCCAGCGAGAAGAACCCGACAACCCCGCCGGATACTGCTCCCTCGGAACCGTCGGGGCGCGTGCCCTTCTTGAATTTACGGGCGATGTTGAAGGCGATGTTCACGCCAAGTGCCGTTTTGCCCATCGACGGACGCGCGGCCAGGATGATGAGGTCCGAGTCCCGGAACCCGCCCAGTTTGTAGTCGAGCTCGTTTAAGCCGGATGAGATGCCGGCGAGGCCACCGCCCCTTTGGAAAGCCGCATTCACCATATTCGCGGCTTGTGCCGCCGCGTTCGCGAAATTGATGAAGCCGCCTTCCCGGTTGCCCCGCTCAGCCAGCGTGTAAAGGGCCTGTTCGGCCTCTGTTATCTGCTCGGTCGGCTCCGCCTCGGAGTCGAAGGACGCGGCGCGCACGGTGATTTCCTCGCCGATCCGCACCAGATCGCGCCGAAGCGCCAGGTCGCGGATCGTCTCGGCATAGTCGCGCGCCGCGACAATGGAGATGGTCGCGCCGGCGAGGCGCGCCAGATAATCGGTGCCGCCAAGTTCGCGCAGCCCCTCGTCCTCGGCGAGGAAGGGTTTGAGCGTGACGGGTGAGGCCAGGGCGTTTTTCTGTATCCGGCGGCTGGCAAGCTCGAAGATCCGTCCATGGACCGGCTCGTAAAAGTGTTCCGGCTTGACGATCGGGTCGATGCGATCGAAGACCTCGTTGTTCAGGAGCAATGCTCCCAGAAGGGCCTGCTCGGCCTCGATATTGCTAGGTTGAAGCTGGGTCGCCGCCATAGTGGTGCGATCAGCGCTGCCGTCTGCCATGAATCACTGCCCCTTTTATTTGCCCTTCCATATGCACCAAATACACTCGGAACCAAAGGGGAACATATGTCCATCAAGTCGAGATTCTGTGGACCGTTTTGCATGCCGATGTGGATAACGCCGTGCACGGATTTCGTAGAGCTCTGACGGCGAAACGAAATCCGGTTTGGGAACCGCAGGCGAAAATTAATCGACGGCGCAATGTGCGACTACAGTGGTGTGTACGCAATTGCGCCGCCCGAACGGGGCGGCGCAAAATTGGCTCGGATGAAGTCGAACATTACTCGGATTTCGGTGTCTCTTCCTCGACGAGCGTGCTCTCGCCTTCGACATCGCCGGGTTCGCCTTCCACGCCCTCAAGTTCGGTCGCCGCGGCCGCTCCCATATCGTCAAAGAGCTCCGCGATCTCGAAATCCGCTTCCGCTTCTTCCTCGGACCGCACGTCCTGAATCGACCTGCCCGAAGCCTGAAGCCGCGCCTCTTCCTCGGACCGGGCGACATTGACGGTGACCGTCGCCGCCACTTCCGGGTGGAGGATGACGCGGACAGTGTGCAGACCCAGCTCCTTCACCGGACGATCGAGGGCGATCTGCCCACGGGCCACCGTGAAGCCACCTTCGGTGGCAATCTCGGCGATGTCACGCGCGGTGACCGAGCCGTAGAGTGAGCCGGCGTCCGAGGCCGAACGGATGATCATGAAGCTTTGGTCATCGAGCTTTTCGGACACCGCCTCGGCTTCCTTGCGAAGCTCTAGGTTCCGGGCCTCAAGCTGAGCGCGCTCGGTCTCGAACCGGGCCAGATTGGCCTTCGTCGCGCGCAGGGCCTTGCCCTGGGGCAATAGGTAGTTACGCGCATAGCCGTCCTTGACGTGAACGACGTCGCCCATCTGGCCCAGCTTTTCGATGCGTTGCAGGAGAACGAGTTCCATATCTCTCTCCTTTACTGGACCGTGTAGGGCAGAAGCGCCAGGAACCGGGCGCGCTTGATGGCGCGTGCCAGCTCGCGCTGCTTCTTTGCCGAGACGGCGGTGATGCGCGAGGGGACGATTTTGCCGCGCTCGGAGATGTAGCGCTGCAGCAGTTTCACGTCCTTATAGTCGATTGTCGGTGCGTTGGCCCCGGAGAAGGGGCAGGACTTGCGGCGACGGAAAAACGGTTTGCGTGCCATCTGGTTGCCTCCTCTCAGTTTTCAGCCGGTTTGGCCGCGGGCGCTTCGCTGCGTTCGGGCCGCGGACCGCGATCACCGCGGTCACGGTCTCCGCGATCGCCACGATCACGATCCCCGCGATCACGATCCCCGCGATAGCCGCCGCGTCCGCGATCGTCGCGGCTGTTCTTGGCCTGCATCACCGCGCTTGGGCCCTCTTCATGGGCATCGACCTTGACGGTCATGACACGCATGATGTCATCGTGCAGGCCCATCAGGCGTTCCATCTCCTTCACGGCGTCGGCCGGAGAGTCGGTGCGCACGAAGCCATAGTGGCCCTTGCGGTTCTTGTTGATCTTATATGCCAGCGTGCGAAGGCCCCAATATTCGGTGTCCTTTACGGAACCACCATTGTCTTGGAGGATCTGGCTGAAGTGCTCGACAAGACCTTCGACTTGCGTATTCGACAGGTCCTGACGCGCAATGAAGACATGCTCGTAGAGAGCCATTGTCACGTCCTTTGTTCCGGCGCGCTTCAAAACACGGGGGTCATAGGCTCCCGATCCCGTATACGAGAGGCGACGCGAGCGATTAACGTCGGGAGAGAGGGGGCGTATACGCGCCCGCGCTGAGGATTGCAACGGGGATTGCACGCGGCGACAGTCGGCCGCGCGGCGACTTGACAAGGATTGGCCACGCCGCGCAGGAAACGGGTACGGATCAATCGTGGGGGAGAGATGCGGGCATTCGTTTTTCCGGGCCAAGGCGCGCAGACAGTTGGTATGGGCCGGGACCTGGCCCAGGCCTATCCGGCAGCTGCGGCGGTCTTCGAGGAGGTCGACGACGCACTGGGCGAGAAACTGAGTACGCTAATTTGGGATGGTTCGGCCGAGGAACTGACCCTTACGGCGAATGCGCAACCAGCACTCATGGCAACTTCAATGGCGGCGATGCGGGCGCTGGAGGCGGAGGGCATTGGCGTTTCGGCGGCAGCCTATGTGGCCGGGCATTCGCTGGGCGAGTATTCGGCGCTCTGCGCGGCGGGTGCATTAAGCTTGGCGGACACGGCGCGGTTACTGCGAACGCGCGGTCGAGCGATGCAGGAGGCGGTGCCGGTGGGCGTTGGTGCCATGGCGGCGCTTCTGGGACTGGACTTCGAGACGGCGAAGGCAGTGGCCGAGGAAGCGGCCGAAAGCGAGGTGTGCCAGGCCGCGAACGACAACGATCCGGGCCAGGTCGTGGTTTCGGGCCACAAGGCCGCGGTCGAACGGGCCGTCGAAATCGCCAAGGGCCGGGGCGCGAGGCGCGCCGTCTTGTTGCCGGTCTCGGCACCATTTCATTGTGCGCTGATGCAGCCCGCCGCCGATGTGATGGCCGAGGCTTTGGCCGCAGTCGAGATCGCTGCGCCCGCGGTTCCCCTGGTCGCGAATGTGCGTGCGGCGGCGGTAAACGAGCCGGACGAGATCAAGACTCTGCTGGTCGAGCAGGTGACTGGCTCGGTCCGCTGGCGTGAATCGGTGGAATGGATGGTGACCAGCGGCGTGACCGGGCTGGTCGAGATCGGCGCGGGCAAGGCGCTTTGCGGTATGGCGCGCCGGATCAATCGGGATTTGACGACCGATGCGGTGAGCGGCCCGGACGGCGTGCGAGCGCTGGCCGGTGTCTTGGCGGAATAGGAGCGAAAAATGTTCGATTTGTCAGGCAAACGGGCGCTGGTGACCGGCGCGAGCGGTGGGATCGGTGGGGCAATCGCGCGCCAGCTTCATGGGCAAGGGGCAAGCGTGGCTTTGTCGGGAACCCGAACCGGGCCGCTGGAAAACCTGGCGGGTGAGCTGGGCGAGCGGGTGCATTTGACGCCCTGCGACCTGTCTGATCGCGAAGCGCTCGACGCCTTGCCGATAGCGGCCGCCGAGGCGATGGGAGGGATCGATATCCTGGTCAACAATGCCGGTGTGACGCGCGACAATCTGTTCATGCGGATGTCGGATGAGGAGTGGGATACGGTGCTCGCGGTGAACTTGGGTGCCGCGTTTAGGCTCAGCCGGGCCGTTCTGCGGGCGATGATGAAGCAGCGCTGGGGTCGGATCATCGGCGTCACGTCGATCGTGGGCGTGACAGGCAATCCGGGCCAGGGCAACTATGCTGCGGCTAAAGCGGGCATGATCGGGATGTCGAAGTCGCTTGCCGCCGAGGTGGCAACCCGAGGGATCACCGTGAACTGCATCGCGCCGGGGTTCATCACCACCGCGATGACGGACAAATTGGCCGACGACCAGAAAGATAAGTTGTTGGGCGCGATTCCGGCTGGGCGGATGGGCAGTGCCGATGAGATCGCTTCCGCGGCTGTCTATTTGGCCTCCGAAGAAGCGGCGTATGTGACCGGACAGACCATTCACGTTAATGGCGGTATGGCCATGATCTGAGCGTGAATTCCGACTTTGCACGGCGTGGCAGTTGTGATTTGCGCGGCGCATCAGTTGTGATAAGGAACGCGCCAGCAATTCTGCGAGGACCGTTCTGGCCAGGCTTCCAGCAGGGAAACGGGCCCGAAGGCAGATGATCAACCAAGGGCCGGAGCGGCCCGCATAACAGGAGCGGACATGAGCGACATCGCGGATCGGGTCAAGAAGATTGTTGTCGAGCATCTAGGCGTCGAGGAAGAAAAGGTCGTCGAGGGCGCGAGCTTTATCGATGATCTGGGCGCGGACAGCCTCGATACCGTCGAGCTGGTGATGGCGTTCGAGGAGGAATTCGGAATCGAAATTCCCGACGACGCCGCCGAAAGCATTCAGACCTTTGGTGACGCGGTGAAATTCATCGGCGAAAAGGCAGCCTGACCGTTCCAAGACTAAACGGAGAACGCGGCCAACGGGCGACCGGGGCCGCGTTTCTGTTTGTATGCTGTCCGGGTGGTTTTGTATGTAGATTGTGGCTGCGCCGCGCGCGAATTGGGACAGGAGCTTCAGGATGCGCCGAGTTGTCGTGACCGGATTGGGAATGCTCTCGCCGCTGGCTTGCGGAGTCGAGGCAAGTTGGGCGCGGCTTCTGGCTGGGGAATCGGGCGCGGGCCGGATCAAGCATTTCGATGCCTCACATCTGCCCTGTCAGATTGCCTGCGAAATCCCGTTGGGTGACGGATCCGACGGCACGTTCAATGCCGATGATTGGGTGGCCCCGAAAGACCAACGCAAGATAGACCGGTTCATCACCTACGCGCTGACCGCCGCCGAGCAGGCAGTAACCGATGCCGGTTGGAGGCCCGAAGATGAGGAGAGCCGTCAGCGGACCGGTGTCTTGATCGGCTCGGGCATAGGTGGGATCGAGACGATCGCCGAGACCGCGGTGACCCTGAAGGAACGTGGCCCGCGCCGGGTCTCGCCGTTCTTCATTCCAGCCGCGTTGATCAATCTCTGCTCGGGCCAAGTGTCGATCAGATACGGGTTCAAGGGGCCGAACCACGCCGTGGTCACCGCGTGTTCAACCGGCGCACATGCCATCGGAGACGCTTCGCGCTTGATCGCGCTGGGCGACGCGGACGTGATGATTGCCGGCGGGGCCGAGAGCCCAGTTTGTGAAATTTCGGTCGCCGGGTTTTCCGCCTGCAAGGCGTTGTCGACTGGATATAACGACACGCCCGAGCGCGCCTCGCGTCCATACGACAAAGGCAGGGACGGCTTCGTCATGGGCGAGGGGGCGGGTGTTGTCGTCTTGGAGGAATACGACCACGCAGTGAAGCGCGGGGCGAAGATCTATGCGGAAGTGCTAGGATATGGCCTTTCGGGGGATGCCTATCACATCACGTCACCGTCGCCCGATGGCGATGGAGGCTTCCGCTCGATGTTGGCTGCGTTGAACAACGCCGGGCTATCCTCCAGTGATTTGGACTATGTCAACGCGCATGGCACGTCGACGCCGCTCGGTGACGAGATCGAGTTGGGCGCGGTTACGCGGTTGATGGGTAATCAAGCAGGCAAGGTGACTATGTCATCGACCAAGTCGGCGACGGGACACCTGTTGGGTGCGGCCGGTGCGATCGAGGGGATTTTCTCGGTACTGGCCTTGCGCGACCAGGTTGCGCCACCGACATTGAACCTCGAAGATCCGTCGGTCGAGACCGAGATCGACCTGGCGCCGCTGAAGAAGGTCGAGCGCGAAATCAATGTGGTGCTGTCGAACTCGTTCGGTTTCGGCGGAACCAATGCCTCGGTGATCTTCGGGAAGGCTAGCTGAGGCGGGCCGAGGAGTGGCAATGCGAAACATCGCCGGGAATGCGCTGACGGTCCTGGTGGTCGCGGGACTGGTTCTGCTGATTGCAGTTGGGTACGCCAAACGGCAATTTTCAGCACCTGGACCGCTGGAGGAGGAGGTTGTCGTCCTGATCCCGAGGGGAGCGGACTTGCGCGATACGTCTCGGCAATTGGCGCTTCATGGGGCGATCGAGAATACGTCTGGCAGCGAGTGGCTGTTTCGGGTTGGCGCACGCTACAGCGACGAGGATTCGGCGATCCGGTACGGCGAGTACCGAATACCGGCAAAGGCCTCGATGGAGGAGATCCTGGATCTGCTCGTCAGTGGCAAGGCGATCCAGCATAAGGTGACCGTTGCCGAGGGGCTGTCGAGTTATGAAGTCGCTGAGCTGCTGCGCGGGAGCGAGATCCTGACAGGTGAGATTGCCGACGTTCCGCCGGAGGGGAGCCTGGCGCCCGAGACCTATTTCATCGAACGCAACATGTCCCGTAAGGAAGTCGTCGAGCGAATGACGTCGGCACAGAAAGCGATACTGGACGAGGCCTGGGCGGGCAGGGAGGAGGGACTTCCATTGCAAAGCCCCGAGGAGGTGTTGATCCTGGCCTCGATCGTCGAGAAGGAAACCGGCGTGGCAAGCGAGCGCGCGAAAGTCGCGTCCGTTTTCGTCAATCGACTGCGGCGCGGCATGAAGCTGCAATCGGACCCGACTGTTGTTTATGGCATCACCGAAGGCAAAGGCCCGCTGGGGCGCGGGCTTCGCCGCTCGGAGCTCGATCGGGCGACGCCCTACAACACTTATGCGGTCAATGGGCTGCCGCCGACTCCGATCGCGAATCCCGGGCGCGACGCGATCATGGCGGTCGTTAACCCGGATGAAACCGATTTCCTTTACTTCGTCGCCGACGGATCTGGCGGACATGCCTTCGCGAAGACCTTGGAAGAGCACAACAAAAATGTTTCTGAATGGAGAAAGATTGAGAATAATAATAATTAACAGATAGTTAATGAAATATTTTAATATTTCACTTGAATAATTTTCTTGACTTAGCGCGCGACCCCGGATAGAGACTATCCCACGCTGGAGATGGTGTGATTGGGCGAGCCGGGGGGCTCGCCTTTGTCATTTTCGGCGCTTCAATCAGTGAGAGGCACCGCACGTGGGAACGACCGAAGAGCTCGGTCGGTGGGGGTGTGTGAACGCGCAGGAAGCCGCGGCCAATCTGGCTGCGATGTCCCGCGCGCGAAATGTCTTTGCCGACCTGTCACGCGGCCTGGAGGGCGAACTTGATCGCCTGAAGGGCGCGATTGAGACCGAGACGGACAAGAAGCGCACCGAGCATTTGCTCGGAGCGATTGACCAGTGCCGCAAGGCGCTGCTGACCGTCCTGAATATCGAGGCCAAGCTGATGCGCGGAGCCGAGCTTCCGCGATCGGATCAAGGAGTGATCGATCTTGCCGAAGCGCGGGACGAAGTCGAACGCCGCCTTGATCGCCTCACTGAACCAGGCGGAGCGCCGCGCGTTCCTGGATGAGCTGTCCAGGAACACGCAGGCTGCGCTGCCGTGGCTGTGGGAGCTTTGGGCGCATCCGCAGCACCAAATCGAGCCGAGGGGCGACTGGCACACCTGGGTGATCCTGGGGGGGCGAGGCGCCGGCAAGACGCGGGCCGGCGCGGAATGGATCCGGGCGCAAGTCGAGGGGGCGAGGCCGCTCTCGCCCGGGAAATGCAAGCGCGTAGCATTGATCGGCGAGACAATAGATCAAGTCCGGGCGGTGATGGTCGACGGCGAGTCGGGGCTTTTGGCGACGGCGCCGCCCGACCGCCGCCCGGTTCTGACGCTTTCGAAGAATTTGCTGACTTGGCCGAATGGCGCCGAGGCGACGCTGGCTTCGGCCGCGAATCCGGAAGCGCTGCGCGGGCCGCAATTTGACTGTGCCTGGGCGGACGAGACGGGTTGTCCGGCCGTCGACCTGGGCGCCAATCAGCCAAACCTGTTCGCCGATGCGAAAAGCTCGGAGAGCGCGCTGCCATACGGTTCGCTGGGCATCCGCGACGACGAGATGCAGCGCCGGTTCTTGCAAGCGAAGCTCGGCTACTGGTCCAATCCGTCCAACGTGCCGGTCTCGAGCGTTACCGGTGGGCCGATGATCCCCGCCGACCGGATCTTCGTCTGGACTTGGGATACGCGTCCCTGGCCAGACTTTCCGGTGCGTGAGACCATCTGGTCCGATGGTCCGGCGCACCGGCTTGGGCATTGGATCACGGGCCGTGTTTCGGCGAGCGGATTGGCTGAGGTTGTCGCCGAGATTTGCCGCCGGTCGGGGCTCGAGGAGTTCGATGTCAGCGGGCTTTTCGGGTCGGTCGACGGCTATGTGGTCGACCGGATCGCGACGGCGCGCGACGCCCTGCAGACATTGATGCTGGCCTATGGTTTCGATGCATTCGAAAGCGGCGGCAAGGTCGTGTTCCGGATGCGCGGAAGGCGATTCGTCCAGACCTTGGATGATGACCTCTTGGTTGCGCCGCGCGGGCAGGGCGCAACGACGTTTGAGAGGGCGCGCGCTTCCGAGGGCGAGGCCTATGACGTGGTTCGTCTAACGTATGTTCAGTCCGAAAGCGACTTTCGGGTGGGGGCCAGCGAGGCGCGGCTGCCTGATGGGGATCGCGAGCGCATCGCCGAAAGCTCGTTCGCATTGGCGCTGCCGGCCTCGCGAGCACAGCAGATCGTGGATCGCTGGCTCGCGGAAGGATGGCGTTCGCGCGATCGGGCCAGCTTTACGCTGGCCCCGACAGAGATTGGAGTCGAGCCGGGTGACACGGTGGAAATCGACCGCGATGGCGCGTTGGAGGCTTACCGGATCGACCGGATCACCGATGCCTCGGGCCGAGAGGCCGAGGCGGTGCGTGTCGACGTCGCGATCCATACACCGAACGCAACAGCCGACCGGAACATCGAGATCGACTTGCCGAGCCCGCCCGGGCCGGTCCAGGCAATCTTCATGGATTTGCCGCTGGCGGTGGGCGGGCCCGATGATCATCTTCCCAGGATCGCGGTCACGGGCGACCCATGGACTGATCGAGCTGCGATCTACCGTTCATTGGACGACGAGACCTACGAATTGATAACGACCATCGCCAAACCCGCGATCGTCGGAACGACCCTGGAAACGCTTACGTCGGGACAGCCTGGTAGGTGGCAGCGCGTCTCGCTCCGGGTGATACTGGGAAGCGGCGGGCTCGAGTCGGCAGATCGTCTGCGTGTCCTGAACGGCAACAATCGGGCGGCGGTGGAATTTGCTCCTGATCAATGGGAGATCATCCAGTTCCGCGGCGCCGATCTTGTAGCGCCCGGCGAATATGCGCTGGGCGCGCTGTTGCGGGGCCAGCGCGGCACGGATACTTTGAGCGCCGCGTCCATCGCCGCAGGCGCGCGCTTTGTCTTGCTGGACGACGCAGTGAAGCCGTTGCCAATGGCCCTTGAAGATAGAGGTTTGGCGCGGCACTTCCGTGTCGGCCCGGCGCGGTTTGGCCCGGCGCACGAAACCTTCTCGCACTCGATCGAAAGCTTCGACGGCGTTGGATTGCGGCCATTCGCACCGGCGCATCTGGTGGCTCGTCGCGATCAGGGGACAAATAATCTTGCGATCTCTTGGAAACGAACCGGGCGGATCGGCGCGGAGTCCTGGCAGGGGATCGATGTCCCTCAAAGTGAGGAACGGGAGGAATATCACCTCCGTATCCTGGATGGCGGCAATCTACTCCGGGAAGAGAACCTCGCGGCACCAATCTTTGACTACACCGCCGCGATGCAGGTCGCCGACGCGGCAGGTTCCCCGCTCGAGCTTCGCGTGGCGCGGCTCTCCACCACCTTTGGCTATGGACCGGAAAGGGTCTTGATCACCGATGAGTAATTCCCCTCGGATCGGCCTGCCGTATCTCGACGCAGCGCAGGCGCAGAAGCATGTTACCGTCAACGAGGCATTGGCGCGGTTGGACATCGCCGGGTCGGGTCAGGTGGCAGATATGGATCTGCCCTCCCCACCGATTTCGCCGGCGGAGGGCGATGCGCATATCGTCGCGAGCGGCGGAACTGGCGACTGGACCGGCCGTGATGGCGAGGTTGCCGTGTTCTTGAACGGCGGCTGGGACTTCATCCTGCCCTGGGCGGGATGGCGGCTTTGGGTCGTCGCCGAGCCCGGTCTGGCGATCTATGACGGAGACTCCTGGCAGTTAGCGGACCAACAAGTCTCGGCCGGCGGGGCGCTGAGTGCGATGCGGATCGCGGAGCTCGATCATGTGGTCATTGCGGGTGCGGCCTCCGAGACCAGTGCTTTCATACCCGACAAGGCGGTGGTGGTTGGCGTGACGGCCCGGGTCACCAGCGCGGTCACCGGCGCGACCAGTTGGTCGCTGGGCGTGACCGGCAGTCCGGACCGCTATGGATCGGGTTTCGGTGTTTCGCAGAACGCGTTCGCCCATGGAGTCACGGGCTCGCCGATCGCATACTATGACGGATCGACGCTGCTCTTGACCGCGACTGGCGGCAATTTCACCGGCGGAACAGTCCGGTTGGCTGTGCACTACCTCGATATCGCGCCGCCGCGGCCGGTCTGATCACCGGCCAGACGCACAATTGATACATAGCGGTGCCGCCGGGTCGAGTTCGAGCCGGCGCACCGCGATTTCTTCTCCACATTCCAGACAATACCCGAATTCTCCCTCCTTTAGCCGGGTAAGCGCCGCTTCGATGCGCTTGAGCTCGGCCGTCCGGCGGCGCGACGTCTCCTTCGCCATCGCCTGGACCTGCAGGGCATCCATCCTGCTCAATCTCCCCACCATCTGCTGATCCAGTTCAACGGGCGCGCGCTCGTCTGCGGATTTCTGTTCCGCTTCAGTTATTTGCGCGGCCAGAACCTGCAACTGCGCCTGAAATTCTGTCAGCTTTTTCGCATCCATTTGTGGAAATCCAGCAGCGCTTCTTCTATGTCCATTTCAAAGGACTGCATGTTTCCGTGCAAGAGGAGCGCGCGCGATGGCCACAACGACCCAAAGGGCCGACCTGCAGGCGGTGGATCCGGTTTGGCGCCGGATCAGGACCGAGGCGGAAGCATTGGCCCAGGATGAGCCGTTTATGGCAAGCCTGGCACATTCAGTGGTGCTTCATCACGAAACACTCGAACACGCGCTGAGCTATCGGCTGGCGCAAAAATTGTCGTCCCCCGAAATGTCGCCGCTTTTGCTCCGCGAGATGGCCGATACAGCCTATGCGGAGAATGCGACAATGGGCGAGGCGGGTCGCGCGGACATCGTCGCCGTCCACGAGCGCGATCCGGCTTGTCACCGAATGGTGCAACCGCTGCTCTATTTCAAAGGGTTCCTGGCGATCCAATCCTATCGTCTGGCCCATCATCTATGGGCCGAGGGCCGCAAAGACCTGGCGCTTTTCCTGCAGATGCGCTGTTCCGAGGTGTTTGGGGTCGACATTCACCCGGGCGCGCGCGTCGGCAAGGGGATCATGATCGACCATGCCCATTCCATCGTGATCGGCGAAACCGCGGTGGTGGGCGACGACGTTTCGATGCTGCACTCGGTGACGCTGGGCGGCACCGGCAAGGCCGGGGGCGACCGCCACCCGAAAATCTGCGACGGCGTGCTGATTGGGGCCGGGGCCAAGGTGCTAGGCAACATCACCGTCGGCGAATGCTCGCGCATCGCGGCGGGCTCGGTGGTGCTGAAGGACGTGCCGCGTTGCAAGACGGTGGCGGGCATTCCGGCCAAGATCGTGGGCGACGCGGGCTGCGAGCGGCCGTCCTTGTCGATGGACCATCAGGTCGAGTAAGCAACGGCGCCACGCAAACGAAAAACCCGCCCTTGGGGCGTCTTTCTTTTTTGGCTAGGCCACCGCCCGGCGTCTGCGACCTTCTCGCCGGCCGCGGGCTCCCTCTGCCGCGCTGCCGGCCGGGGTGGCGGGCTTGTTGTGCCGGATCCACTGGGCGCCGTTGGGGTCGTTGTTCATTAGGAAATTGGCGGCACGGATCGCCTCCATCTCCTTTGACGAACTCGCCTGGCGGGTGCCGAGGCCGAGCAGCGACGACAAAGCCGCGCGGTCGATGCCTTCGGGTACTGAGACCCCCAACGCCGCCAGTTCCGCCATGCGTTCGTCCAGCTTCTTGTCGCTGGCGCCGGGTTGAACCGGGTTCATGATTGCCGAGGTCATGCCGGCGGCGATCGCCATCGGCAGGAAGGCGTCGTTGATGCCATGGCGGTTCGGCAGGCCGAACGAGATGTTCGAGGCCCCGCAGGTGGTGTTGACGCCCAGTTCCTCGCGCAGCTTGCGCACCAGGGCGAAGACCTGCAGACCCGCGGTCGCCATGGCGCCCACGGGCATGACCAGTGGGTCGACCACGATGTCGTGGGCGGGAATTCCGTGATCCGCTGCGCGCTCGACGATCTTTTTGGCCACCGCAAAGCGCACATCGGGGTCTTCCGAGATCCCCGTGTCGTCGTTCGAGATCGCCACCACGGGAACGTTGTATTTCTTGACCAGCGGCAGGACCATTTCCAGCCGCTCTTCCTCACCGGTCACCGAGTTTAGAAGCGGCCGGCCCTCAGCCGTCTCAAGCCCCATTTCCAGCGCGCCTGGCACCGACGAGTCGATGCAGAGCGGCACATCCACCAGCCCTTGCACAAGCTCGATCATCTTCCGCATCAGGGGCGGTTCGGTCTCGTTCGGGTTGGGGTTGGAATTGTAAACCACGCCCGCGTTCACATCGAGTATGGTCGCGCCGCAGGCGACCTGTTCCAGCGCATCCTTCTCGACGGTCGAGAAATCGCCCGCCTCCAATTCCGCCGCCAGCTTCTTCCGGCCCGTGGGGTTGATGCGTTCGCCGATCACACAGAAAGGCTGGTCGAAGCCAATGACCGCGGTCTTGGTCTTCGACTCGACGATTGTTCGAGTCATTACTTGCTGCTCTCCTCAGGCAGTCGCGGCTTGCGACGTGGGGGCCACCGCCCCGGACTCGCTGGTGAACTCCGCGGTCTTTTTGATGCCGCCCAGCGGGAAGAAGTGGACCTTGGCGATGCCAAAGTCCGGATTGGCCGCTTTGTGCGCGGCAAGCTCGGACAGGAACTCTTCCGGCGTGAATGGCAGCACGAGCTTGCTCACATCCTTTGCACGGCGCTGAAGCACGCGGAGCGACGGGCCAACGCCGCAGGTCATGGCGAACTTGATCATGGTCTGCAACTTGGCGGGGCCAGCGACGCCGATATGGATTGGCAGTGTGATCCCCTCGCGCTTCAACCGCTCGGCCCATTCGATGACCGGCTGGGCTTCGAAGCAGAACTGGGTAGCAATCGCCATTTCTGCATCAGTGCGCTCGGAGAAGGCTTGCTTCCAGCGCAGCGCCTCCATCACGTTCCGGTCCGAAGCGTCGGCATCGATATCCTTGTTGCCTTCCGGGTGCCCGGCCACATGCAGGCGCTTGAACCCGGCCTTGTCGAAGAGCCCGGTCTCCAACAGTTGCATCGAGCTATGGAACTCGCCGTGGGGCGCATCGACGCCGCCAGCCAGGAGCAACGCCTGATCAATCCCCGCCTCGCCCTGATAACGCGCGATCCAATCGGCCAAAACGGTCTCGTCAGCAATGATCCGTGCCGGGAAATGCGGCATCACAGGGAAACCTTCGCCAACGATTCGCTTGGCTGTCGCGACCATCTCGTCGATCGGTGTGCCTTCGATATGGGCGATGTAGACCCTGGTATCAGGAGGCAATATCTCTCGGAAATCCTCGATCTTCTCGGCCGTGCGCGGCATGACCTCGATCGAAAAGCCGTCCAGGAGACCCGCCAGCGCGGTGCCCGCACCGGCCGCCGGCTTTTCCCTGCGTCCGAACAGGTTTAGAATCGTCGCCATCGGTTTCCTCTCCCGGCCATGTTCCCGCGTTGAAATGCGGGAAACGCGCACTGATTAGCTGAAATGTAGCATCGCGCACGCAGATTTTCGACTTAGGATGGGGCGTCTGCGACACATGCCCCCGGTGCTTGCAGTGTTTATACAGGGAAAACCCGCGCGAGGACAGGGTTTGTGTCGGTTTTTGACATTGAAAGGTCGCTTAATAACCTTTAAGATAAACAACTGTATTTGCTGCTTTTGGCCTGATTGGCGTGTCTTTTGAGTGGAGCGAGCGAAAATGGATGGATCTGTGCCGAACGGCCGCAACCAACCTCGGATCAGCTTCGAATTCTTCCCGCCGCGGACGCCCCGCGCCAGCATGGCGCTGTGGGAATCTGTTCAACGGCTCGCGCCGCTGGGCCCTGACTTCGTCTCGGTCACCTATGGCGCGGGTGGGACCACGCGCGACCGGACCATGGCGGCAATTCTGGCGATCCGCGACTGTGCCCGGCTGAATGTGGCCGGTCATCTGACCTGCGTCGGCGCGACCAAAGACGAGGTCCTGAAGGTCGCGCGGAGCTATGCGAAGCTCGGATGCCATCGCATCGTCGCCCTGCGTGGAGATCCGCCTACCGGGCATGACCGGTTCGAGGTGCATCCGGGTGGTTTTGAAGGCAGTGTTGAGCTCGTGGAGGCCTTGGCGGAGATGGGCCAGTTCCGAATCTGGATCGCCGCCTATCCTGACGGGCACCCGGAAGCCTCCAACATGAAGGCCGATATCGAGCATCTGAAACGCAAGCTGGATGCGGGGGCAACCGGCGCGATCACACAACTATTCTTCCAGAATGAGTCCTATCTTCGGTTCCGCGATGCCTGCGCTGATGCGGGGATCACCCAGCCCATCGTTCCGGGCATCCTGCCGATCGAGGATTTCGACAAGACGGTGCGCTTCGCCCAGAGCTGCGGCACACCGGTCCCGGATTGGATGTTCAAGGCCTATGACAATGCCTGGGACGAAGATTCCCACGACATGCTGTCGACCGCGATCGCGACCGAGCAGTGCGACGAGCTGATGGCCGAGGGGGTCGAGGATCTGCACTTCTACACGCTGAATAAGTCGGAATTGGTCTTCCAGGTCTGCCGGGCGTTGGGTGTCGAACCGGTTCCGGCGCATACCGCCGCCAGCTGCGGGTAGGCGTAGATCACCCATCTGCTTGCCGTCACCGCCGTCACCGCCTAGAGCTAGAAGAATGTACGACAGCTCGGTGACAGGCCGGTGGTGAAGAGGACGCGCATCGATATGGACGCGGACGCTCCGTGTGCGCCGGTGCCCGAGCGGGCTATCGTGCGGACGCGCGGCGACAACCGTGCGCCTGCGCCGATCGCCGCCCTGGATCTGGGCACCAACAATTGCCGCCTTCTCGTCGCCCGGCCCGATGGCGACGGCTTCACCGTGCTTGACGCCTTCTCGCGCGCTGTGCGCCTTGGCGAGGGGGTCGAGCATTCCAATCTGTTGGGCGCCGCAGCTCAGGCCCGGGCACTTAAGGCACTCCGCATCTGTGCCTCTAAGATCCGCAGCCACCGGGTCTCGGATGCGAGGATCGTCGCGACCGAGGCCTGCCGCCGCGCCTCGAACGGGATGGGCTTCGTGCGCCGGGTTGCGCGCGAGGTCGGCCTGCAGATGGAGATAATTTCGGCCGAGGAGGAAGCGCGCTTTGCGGTGGCCGGCTGCGCACCCCTGATCGATCCGGACGCGGAGCAGCTTTTGGTCTTCGATATCGGCGGAGGCTCGACCGAACTCATCTGGGTCGACATGTCCCGCACGCCTCCCAGCCGGCGCGAGAGCCTAGTTCGCACGCTGGCGCCGTCGGGCAATGACGGTGATCAATGTGCCAATGCCAGGGCTGCGGCCGCCCATATCACCGACTGGATCTCGGTGCCGCTCGGCGTCTCGACCCTGCACGAACGGTTCGCCGATATCGGCGACGAAGTTCGCCGTTTCGGTGCCATGTCGCATCATTTTGAGGCCCAACTCGACCGGTTCATCCCCTTCCGGGCCGAGGACCGCCAAGTCATGAGCACGCGCCTGCAGATCATTGGCGTCTCCGGCACTGCGACCACCTTCGGCGCGCTGCATTTGGGTCTGCCAACCTATGACCGCTCGAAAGTCGACGGCATGTGGCTGTCGGCAAACGCCGCTGTCGCGGTTGCCGAACGGCTGCTGACTGAGGGAACCGAAAGTGCATCGAACCGCGGCATTGGTCCGGGCCGCGCGGAACTGCTTCTCTCGGGCGCCGCCATTCTGATGACGGTGCTCAGAAGTTGGCCGGTCGTGCGGATGCGCATTGCCGATAGGGGCCTGCGCGAAGGGATGCTCTACGGTCTGTTGCAACAGCGGCGGATTGCCGCCCAATGACCGCCCCGAAAAGCGGCGCGGGTCAGGGTTCGGGCCGAGGTTCCAGCGGCGGCACGCGAAATCTGAAAGTCCGGGTCAAGACCGCGAAAGGGCGAAAGCTCGCATCGACCCGGTGGCTCGAACGGCAGCTCAACGACCCTTATGTCCAGCGGGCCCGCAAGGAAGGCTATCGCGGCCGTGCCGCCTTCAAGATCATCGAGATCGATGACCGCTACCGGTTCTTGGTGCCGGGCGCGCGGGTGGTTGATCTGGGTTGCGCCCCCGGCGGGTGGTGCCAGGTCGCTGTGAGCCGGGTCAATGCGCTGGGCGAGAAACCGGGCAAGGCCCGGGGCCGGGTCATCGGTGTTGATTTGCAGGAGGTCGAACCGGTCGCGGGTGCCGAGATCCTGCAGTTGGATTTCCTGGATGAAGGCGCGGACGAGACCTTGAAAGCGGCACTCGGCGGCCAGGCGGATGTGGTGATGTCCGACATGGCCGCGCCCACCAGCGGACACCGCCAGACCGACCATCTGAAGATCATGGCTTTGGCCGAGGCGGCGGCCTATTTCGCCTTCGATGTATTGGCCGAGGGCGGCACGTTCCTCGCCAAGGTCCTGCAAGGCGGCACCGAGGCCGAGCTATTGGCGCTCCTGAAGCGCCGCTTCGCCAAGGTGCAGCACTTCAAACCCCCAGCCAGCCGCAAGGACAGCGCCGAGATGTTCGTGGTGGCGACTGGATTCCGCGGCTAGCTGCCGGTCATCGCCTCGGCCAGTTCCGAGAAATCCTTGACGATCAGGTCCGGCTGATGCGGTGTCTCGCCGAACGGACGCCTGCGGCGGTCGATGAAGACGGTGCGCATCCCATAGCTCTTGGCGCCAATACAATCGAAAGCGTGATTGGCGACGAAAAGCAGAGACGAGCGATCGAGGCCGACTAATTCTTCCGCTTTCGCATAAGCTTGCCAAGCGGGTTTAAAGCAACCAGCAGCCGCGACGGATATCCGGCTGTCGAACGGAAAGCCGATATGGGGCGCCGCCGCTTCCAGCATGTCCGGGTCCCCGTTCGAGAGGATGTGCAGCCCCAGACCCGCCGCTTTCATCCGCTCCAGCGCGCCAATCACGTCAGGAAACGGTTTCAACTCGACGATCCGGCCGACCAGCCAGGCGACCTCGTCCAGGCTGTAGCTGATCCCCGCTCGGTCCATCACATGGGAAACCGCCCGGTGGCCGATCTCGCGGTAGGGCGTGTGACCCCGGGCGCAAAGCGCATCGATCATCGAATTTTCGAAATGCGTCCGCCGCCACCAGGTGACGAATTGATGCGGACGCCCGTCCCACCCTTTCGATATGAGGAAGGGCGTGACCGCCTCGGTCAGTCCGCCCTGCATGTCGACGATGGTGCCGTATTGGTCGAAGATCAGCGCGCGTACCTCGCGGCGGAGGATTTCGGAGCGTTCCATCGTGGTCATTCTTTCGGCGCGGCGGAGGTGCCACGGTTATCCTGGTCCGACATCTTTGCCGTGGATAGGCGCGGGTCCAGGGATTTGATCTGCACCTCGCGCCCCTCCAGTATTTCGAAACAGCGTTCAAGCGTCTCCGCCTCCAGCCGGTGCATCGCTTCCGCGGTGTAAAAGGTCAGATGCGGCGTCAGGATCACGTTGTCGCGGCCGAAGAGCGGACTCATCGGATGGCGATGCCGGGAAAGCGGCTCGGCCGAGAAGACGTCCAGCCCGGCCCCCGCGATCGTCCCATTGTCGAGCGCGTCCAGAAGCGCCGCCTCGTGCACCAGCGCGCCGCGCGCGGTGTTGATGAGAAAAGCCGAGGGCTTCATCGCGGAGAGCTCGCGCCGCCCGATCAGACCACGCGATTGGTTGGTCAGGACGCAATGGAGCGATACGAAATCGGACTCGGCCAACAGGTCCAGAAGGTGATCGCGTTTCTCGACGCCTGCCTCCGTCATGGCCTCGCCGGAGACATTCGGATCATAGGCCAGGACGCGTGCCCGGAACCCGGCCCCCGCCATCCGCGCCATCGAGCGGGCGATCTTGCCGAACCCGACCAGCCCCACCGTCTTGCCCGCAATATCGCCGCCTAGCCAAGGCGGCTGGGGCCAGGCCCAGCCCTCCGCCTGCATCTTTGCATTCAATGGCGCCAGCTTCTTGGCCAGCGCGATCATCAGGGCGAAAGCGCCCTCGGCCACCGTCTCTTCGGCATATTCCGGGATGTTCACCACTTGGACGCCGCGCCCGTGGGCGGCGGGGATGTCGATCGCGTCAACCCCAACTCCATATTTGACGATGCCCTTGAGGCTCTCAGCGGCCCTAATCACCCGAGCGGTAATAGGCGTGTAGCACATCAGGATCAGGTCGGCGCCGCCCACCGCATCGACGAGATCGTCCTCGGCTGTGCCGTCCGGCAGCAGGACCAGTTCATGCCCCGCGGCGCGCAGGGTGCCGTCGATATGAGGCGTCTCAAGCTCGCGGTCGGTGCGGACGATTTTCACAGATCACTCTTTGAATTGGCTGAGCGCATTTCTGTCTGACGTGGGGATTTGTGTTTCATCGCGGCCATGGTTCGCACGCGATCCCATCTTTATCTGCATCATGCCTGAAATAATACCCAGGTTCCCCGCGCCGCGCTGGGGCCAAGCCTGCGAGACGAGCGAAACTACAGTTCGGAGCCGCGAGCAGGTGCCGAAGTGTCATTTGCCATGGCCAGGGCTTGCGATAGATCTCTGTCCCGACGATCGCGCCCGCGATGGCGAGAATCGCTAACGGAACTATCAACTTAGTAATCGAGCGTTTCGACCAGCGGATTCGCCCTGATTCTGGGAACGTTTGTTCCTCCCACCGGCGGAACTTTGAGCGGAGTAGACGCTCACGTTGGACTTGTGGTTTCTGGTCGGCTTTCCGAGGAGAGGGCCTTCGGGGGGACATTGGATAGCAGTTTGTGTCAGCCGCATAACGTCAGAGTTTGTTCAAAGTATCATATTCCAATCGAGCAGTTTGCACTTACACGTCCAGCTCGATCCAGACCGGCACATGGTCCGACGGCTTCTCGCGGCCCCGGACATTCGCATCCACGCCCGCGGCGACCAGGCGGTCCGCCGCTTGCGGCGTCACCAGCGCATGGTCGATCCGGATACCATCGTTCCGCTCCCACGCGCCGCGTTGGTAGTCCCAGAAGGTGTAGACGCCACCACTTTGCGTGGTTTCGCGAAGCGCGTCCGAGAAACCCAGGTTCACGATCCGGCGCCAAGCGCGCCGTGTCTCGGGTAGAAACAACGCATCGTCTATCCAGGCGTCCGGCCGCTCGGCGTCGCGGCGCTCGGGGATCACGTTGTAGTCCCCGGCCATGACCGCGATCTCCTCGGCCGTCAGTAAATCGCGGGCGCGGGCCTCGAGCCGTTCCATCCAGGCAAGCTTGTAGTCGTATTTCGGGCCGGGCGCGGGGTTGCCGTTCGGCAGGTAGAGACCGCAGAGCCTGACCGCGTCACGCTCGCCCATCACTACCGCCTCGATCCAGCGGGCCTGTTCGTCGCTGTCATCGCCGGGGAGCCCACGCGTGACCTCCTCGATTGGCCGCTTCGAGAGGACCGCGATGCCATTGAAGCTCTTCTGGCCATGGGTCTCGATATTATAGCCCAGCTCCTCGATCTTGAGCCGGGGAAAATTCTCGTCGACCGACTTAATTTCCTGCAACAGCGCCACGTCCGGTTGCACCTCGCCCAGCCATTCCAGCAAAGCCGGCAGGCGCGCCTTTATCCCATTGATGTTGAAGGTGGCGATTTTCAATGTTGGGCTCCCATGAAGGGTTTGGGGCGAGCCTACAGGCCGCCTCGGCGATTGCAACGGGCACGCTTCGGTGCAAGGCTTTGGCCATGGCGAAACTTACGTTTGTTGGAACAGGCGATGCGTTCGGCTCGGGCGGCCGAATGAATACATGCCTGTTCGTCGAGACCCCGGACCTGGTCTTCGCAATCGATTTCGGCGCAACCAGTCTGGCAGCGTTGAACGCCCTTGAGCTGGATCACGGCGAGATCGATCTGATCCTGCTGACCCACTTTCACGGCGACCACGCAGCCGGAATTCCCGGTATGCTGTTGGACTCGATGGTCGCGCGCAAGCGCACCCGCCCACTGACGATCGCCGGGCCGCCTGGCGTCGAGGCGCATCTTGCCAAAGTCATGTCGGCATTCTTCCCGGGCAGCGAGAAGATGGCGCCCAGATTTCCGCTGACTTGGCACGAGATCGCGATCCAAGCGCCGCAGGACGTGATGGGCCTGCGCGTCACCACCTATCCGGCGGCCCATCCCCCCGAAACGATGCCGACATCGATGCGGATCGAGACACCTCGTGGCAAGGTGATCGCGTTTACCGGCGACAGCGCCTGGACCGAGCACATGCCGGACCTGGCCGCGGGATCGGATGTCTTCATCTCGGAGTGTTATTTTCACGCAAAGCCCGTGCCCAACCACATGAACTATCCAGCGCTGCGCGAGAATCGGGATCGGCTGAAGACCAAGCGGCTGATCCTCACCCATATGGGCCCCGAGATGTTGGCGATGGCCGCCAACGTGCCGGAGGAGACCGCCTACGATGGAATGGTCATCGAGATCTGAGGTTTATGGATCGGGCGCTGGCGTGAATGCACTAGGATCGAGGTCCGCTTCCGGATAGGCCGCAGCGATGTCCTCGGGCGTGATCGGAAGGCGCCGCGCGACGCGGTTCGGCCGGCCCACTGGGCCATAGACGTTGCCGCCGATAGCCAGATAAACCGATCCCGCATTGCCAGCGCGCAGATTGGGTGCGGCTAGGTCTTCAGGGACATCGAGGCGGCTCCCCGCCGGAATCAGTCCCTGGAAGACCGTGCGCCGGCCATCGCGCAGCCGGACCCATGCCTCTTCGGTCGCGATCACGGCGATGGTGCCCGTTGGCGGCGCGCCTTTGCGGGCAGCGAGCTCGCGCGCGATGTCATCCGGGTCGAGCCCTTCCAGGCTGGGGCTGGGTTGGACACCGGCCCCAGGCGCGGGCTCGCTTGGCTGCTGGCTGGGTATTTTTTGTGCCAGGGTGTCGATCCGGGCGCTAAGTGCTGCAATTTGGGCCTCGAGCGGCGTTGCATCAAATGCCGAGGCGGGGGTCGGCTGAGGACGCGCTTCAAGATCGGCGACCTGCGCCTCCAATGCCGCGACCTGGTTGCTCAGTGCCGCGGGATTGACGGGCAGCTTAGCAGACAGTTCGGCGATCTCGACTTCCAAGCCCGTTAGGCGCGCGACCAGATTGGACGCATCGAATGGCGGTAGCGGTTTCGGCAAGGCGTCGATGCGCTGGGCCAAAGCCGCGATCTCGTCCTCGATACCGGTCGGGTCGAACGGCTCGGGTTTGGGAGCACCCGCCAATGCACCGACACGCTCTGCCAAGGCCGCAATATCCTCCTCTAACGCGCTTGGATCGAAGGTGTCAGGCTGGGGCCGGTTTGCCAGTTCGCCGATCCGCGCCGACAATTCGTCGATGCGCGCGGCCAGGGGCGTGGGGTCAAATTCGACCGCGGGCTCTGGCTCGGGCCGGTTCGCAAGCGCTGTGACCTTGTCGGCAAGCGTCGCGATCCGATCCTCCAGCGGCCCGGAATCGAAAGGCGGCGGCGCTTCTGGCGGTGGCTGGCTCGCCAGGATATTGACCCGCGCCGAGAGCTCCGAGATCCGTTCTTCCAGCGGACCCGGATTGAAGGGCTCCGGGATTTCTGGCGCTGGGCGATTCGCCAGGATCGTCACTTGGCGCGATAGGGCACTGAGAGCACTTTCCAGCTGTTCGAGTTCGGCCTTCAATCTCTCCGGCGGCTGCGCCGCAAGTTCGGTGAGCCGGTCAATCTGGGCCTCAAGTTCCCGGATCCGCGCCTCGATCCCCGCAGAATTGAACGGCTCGGGTTCTGGCCGCTTAGCGAATTGGCCGAGCTGGCGTTCGACCGCGCCGAGGCGTTCGTTCATGGTATCCAGTCTACGGCGGATATCATCGAAGGCGGGGCTGCGATCTAGCGGAACGGGCGCAGGGTTCAACTCCAGCGCGCCCAAGCGGGTCTCGATGGTCGAGAGGCGCGTCTGCATACCGGTTGCATCAACGCCACGCTCCACCGTTTGATCGACGCGGCTCAAGTTGAAGTCCAGGAGCCACAGGACGATCAGCACGGCGAGACCGATCAGACAAGCCAGGCGAAACGCAACGGTCACTTTCCCACCTCGGGCCCATTTCTGGGTACGCGATACAACGTCTGGTAGAGTAGTGCAAAGCGGCGCTCACCCGCAACGTATTCTGTAAAAATAGGCGAAGAATCCATTCGAATATACTGAAATTGCGTCTATTTAATTTTTCTTTGCAACCGTCTCCTCAACGCGGCGCGCGTCATTTCCTTGGAATGGCAGATCAGCCGGACGGCGGACAGGCCTGTTCCCGGTAGATGCGCTCGAGATTGGCGTTGCGGTCTCGCAACGCCCGGAATTGTATCTGCTCGGATTGGCTAAGATCGGTCGCCAGGAACATTGGCCAAATGAGCGTGCCCACGACGCCCCGGCGACGTTGTTCGAAACCAGGTCCTTGTCGGCACCGGCAAATTCGATCGCCTTCGCCTCGTTGGCCTTGATCTCGGCGGCAATCTGCACGCAAGTCAGTTCCGCGTCTCCGGGTTGGGCCATTGCAACCGGCGTGGTTTGCCGCGCCTCGCAGGCCGCGATCAACAGGATGGTGCCCAGCGCCGGTATGGCAAAATAGCTGCGCATTCAATCTCCCCCGATCCGAACGATTGACAGGGTTCAATTTAGTGCAAGAATGCGTGCGACATCAATGGAGCCGAGGGTGATGTTATGAAATTTAGGTTTCTTTTCCTGGGGCTTGCAGCCCTGGGTTTAAGCGCATGCGCCGAACCCGCCAAAGTCGAGAATATGGCGATCTCGGCCACGGCCGGGGCCGGCGCGCCGTCCGATCCCGAGCTTGCGGGCGCGGTTTGCGTCACCTCGGTGACCGGTGGTGAGGAAACGAACGCGCTTTGGACCTCCGAGGTCGATGACGTGTCCTTCCAGCAGGCGCTGGAGGCATCGCTCGCAAACAATGGCCTGTCCGCGGCCAGCGCCGAAGCTTGCCGGTTCGGTCTGGAAGCCAATTTACTGGGCCTCGCCCAGCCTGTGGCCGGGTTCAATATGACCGTGACTTCGCACGTCAACTACACGGTCCTGCGCCAGCCCTCCGGAGAGTCCTATTTCCTGACCACGGTCACCGAGCCCTTTACAGCGACCGTCAGTGATGCATTTGCCGGCGTCACACCGCTTCGGCTGGCCAATGAAGGGTCGATCCGCGGCAATATCCAGACGATGATCGACCAGCTAATGGCGCATCGTCCCGGCTGAGGCGATCCCTCTCCGGATAACTGACTGATGGCATGGTGGGGCGGGTTTACATCGCCCCGCCATTGGCGCTACCGGTACCGGTGCGGCATCTAGCGGGGGTAGGCGCGTTGAACGACACTGGCGAAAGCATTATTCGTGACGCCGCGACCCGAATTTTCGCCGATCTGGCCGATCCTCAAACACTGAACGCAGCCGAAGACGCGGCGTGGCGCGAGCCGCTATGGTCCGCGCTCGAGCAAAGTGGGCTGACCCGCGCCTGGGTCAGCGCCGAGCGCGGTGGCGCGGGCGCCTCGATCGCCGACGGTTTCGAGATTCTGCGTGCATCCGGCCAATACGCGGTGCCGGTCCCACTTGCCGAGACCATGCTGGCTGGCCTGTTCCTGGACGCCGTGGGGATAGATTGTCCCTCTGGGCCGTTGACTGTGGCGCCTATGCGGTTGGGAGATCAGATCACCATCGATCCCGAAGGAACGGTCACTGGAACCGCCCGTGCCGTGCCGCATCTGCCCGGCGCCCGTGCTGTCGTCGTCATCGCCGAGCGTCAGGTTGCGACGGATCCAGGCTCGATCGCGCGTTTCGGCGCGCAGGACGAGGGCGGCCACGTCGTGGCGCTGTTGTCGGCCCAGACGATCAATTCGGCCGAACGGTCCGCGGATATGGGCGGCGAGCGCGCTGACATTACCTTCGAGAACGTCTTCCCGGTCGAGGCCGCTCCGGTGCCCGATCATTGGGTCAGCGACACGCCCATGCTAATCGGCGCCGCCGTGCGCGCGATGCAGATGACTGGAGCGCTGGAGACCGTTCTGCATCTGGCGACCGAATACGCCGCCGAGCGGGTGGCCTTCGGACGCCCCATCGCCAAGTTCCAGGCGGTACAGCACAATCTGGCGCGGCTGGCGGGCGAGGTCGCGGCGGCGTTGGCGGCCTCGGGTTCAGCAGCAGACACTCTGGCCCGTCAACGCGAGTTCGACCAGGCAATGCTCTTGGAGATCGCGGCTGCGAAAATCCGCGTCGGCGAGGCGGCGGGCGAGGGCGCGGCAATCGCCCATCAAGTCCACGGCGCGATCGGCTGGACCGCCGAGCATATCCTTCAGCGCTTTACCCGGCGGCTGTGGGGCTGGCGCGACGATTTTGGCGCCGAGAGCCATTGGGCCGTCATGTTGGGCGACATGGCGGCGGCCGAGGGGGCGGACGCCCTCTGGCCCATGCTGGCGGCGCGGTAGGGGAGGCCCAATGCAGACGCAAATCCGCTTTGACCCCCTGCGGCTGCCACCCGAGACCGCTAAGCTGCGCGATGAGGTGCGGGCTTTCCTTGCCGACGAGATTGCACAGGGAACCTTCGACCCGAAATTGGGACAGAAGAACCCTGGCTACGACCGCGACTTTTCGCGCCGCGTCGGCGAGCGTGGCTGGATCGGCATGACTTGGCCAAAGGAGTATGGCGGCCAGGAACGCAGCTACCTCGACCGTTATGTAGTGACCGAGGAGATGCGCGTCGCCTGTGCCCCCACCTGGTCGCATTTCGTTGCCGACCGTCAATCAGGGCCGGTGATCTTGAAATACGGGACCGAGGCGCTGAAGGCCGAGATCCTGCCGAAGATCGTGCGCGGCGAGCGATGCTTCGCTATCGGCATGAGCGAGCCGAACTCGGGCTCGGACCTCTTCGCCGCCGCGACCCGGGCTGAGGCCGAAGGGGACCAGTATCGAGTCAACGGCACCAAAATCTGGACGTCGAACGCCCATCGCGCGGAATACATGATCGCGCTGCTGCGTACCTCGCCGCCCACCAACGATAACCGGCGCCATGGGCTGACCCAGTTTCTGGTCGACATGCGCCTGCCCGGGATCACGGTGCGCCCCATCGACCAGATGCCCGGTTCCACCGATTTCAACGAGGTCCATTTCGAGGACGTGATGGTGCCAGCCGATCACGTGCTGGGCGAAGTCGACGGCGCCTGGAAACAGGCGACCGCGGAACTGGCCTACGAGCGCAGCGGGCCAGAGCGGTTCTTGGAGACCTACACGGTGCTGGCGGAGCTGCTCAGAACCCTCGGCAAGGACCCGGACCTGCGCGCGGCGGAAGGTGTTGGGAGGTTGGTGGCGCAGCTCCACACGCTGCGCCGGATGTCTGTCTCGGTTGCGGGGATGCTGGAAGCGGGCCGCGAGCCGGTTCTGGAGGCATCGATCGTGAAGGACCTAGGGACCGTCTGGGAGCAGGCGCTGCCGGCCATCGCCAGGGATCTGGCGGCCTTCGCAAAACCGAACCCAGAGACGCAGGTGGCGTTCGAGGAACTGATCGACCACGCCACCCTGGTCGCCCCGAAACTGACCATCCAGGGCGGCACGACCGAGGTGCTGCGCGGAATTATCGCGCGAGGATTGGGACTAAGATGAACCTGCCGGACACACCCGAACTCGGCATCGAAATTAGCGACTTCGTCGCGACCGTCGAGATTCAGCGACCGCCGCACAATTTCTTCGACTTCCACCTGATCCGGCAGATCGCCGACACCTTCGACGCGCTGGACGAGAGCCCGGATTGCCGGTCGATCCTGCTCTGCAGCCAGGGCAAGTCGTTCTGCGCGGGGGCGAATTTTGGCGATGGCAGCCAGGTCCTGGCTGACGGCTTGGTCGAGGGTTCGTTGAACCGCGTCGGTGTCGATCACCTCTATGTCGAGGCGGTGCGGGTTTTCTCGGCCAAGAAACCGGTCGTCGGTGCGATCCAGGGCGCGGCCATCGGCGGCGGGCTGGGCCTCGCCATGGTGCCGGACTTCCGGGTCGGTTGCCCGGAGAGCAGGTTTGCCGCCAATTTCACCCGCCTCGGGTTCCACCCAGGATTCGGACTCACGGCCACGCTGCCCCGGGTGATAGGCCCCCAGAAGGCGAACCTCATGTTCCTGACCAGCCGCCGGATCAAGGGCGACCAGGCCCATGACTGGGGTTTGATTGACGTGATGACAACGCTCGACAAGGTTCGCGAGACTGCTTGGGATCTGGCCCGCGAGATTGCGGTCAATTCGCCCCTGGGCGTCGCTTCGACTCGGGCCACTCTGCGGCACGGGCTCGCCGAGGCGGTGAAATCCGCGACCGACCGGGAACTGGCCGAGCAGACCTGGCTGCGCAAGACCGAGGACTTCAAAGAAGGGGTCGCCGCGACCCACGAGAGGCGGTTGCCGGATTTCAAGAGGCGGTAATGCGCATCCCACGCCGTATTTACCCCTTGAACACGTCCGCGTAGGTGTCTCTCAACTCCTTCTTCTGCACCTTGCCCATGGCGTTGCGCGGCAAGTCATCCACCAGGAACACGTGCTTGGGCTGCTTGAACCTGGCGAGTTGGTCCTTGAGGCTCGCCGCCACGCTGTCGCCAGTGATTTGGGCGCCGTTCTCCGGCACCACCACGGCCACCACGCCCTCGCCGAAATCCGGGTGGGGTAAGCCGATGACTGCGCTTTCTGTGACGCCGGGCAGGGCGTCGATCGCCTCCTCGACCTCCTTGGGGTAGACGTTGAAGCCGCCCGAGATGATCAGGTCCTTGGCGCGCCCGACGATGGTCACATAGCCGCGCTCGTCAATGACGCCGAGGTCGCCAGTGATGAAGAACCCGTCCGCGCGCATGTCCTCGGCGGTTTTTTCGGGCTTCTGCCAATAGCCTTTGAAGACGTTTGGGCCGCGGACCTCGATGACCCCGGTCTCGTCCTGGGGCAGCACTTCACCCGTCTCAGGATTCGCGATCCGAAGTTCGACCCCCGGCAGGGGATAGCCAACCGTCCCCGCCCGGCGCTCGCCGTCATAGGGGTTCGAGGTGTTCATGTTGGTCTCGGTCATCCCGTAGCGTTCCAGGATCCGGTGGCCGGTGCGCTCCTCGAACCGGGCATGGGTCTCGGCCAGTAAGGGCGCCGAGCCAGAGGTGAAGAGGCGGATATGGCCGACCAATTCGCGGGTGAAGCCTGGATGGTCCAGAAGCCGGGTGTAGAAGGTCGGCACTCCCATCAGCGAGGTTGCTTTGGGCAGCCACTCGACGACCTGGTCGGCATCGAAGCGGCCGAGGAAGATCATCGAACCGCCCGCAGCCATCAGGGTCATTGACGAGGTGAAAAGCCCATGGGTGTGGAAGATCGGCAGGGCATGAAGCAGCACATCGTCCGCCGTGAAGCGCCAGTAGTCCGCCAACACCTCGGCATTGGACGAAAGGTTCTGGTGCGTCAGCATGGCGCCCTTGGAGCGCCCGGTGGTGCCGGAGGTGTAGAGAATCGCCGCAAGGTCATCGGGCGCGCGATTGACGGTCCGGAAGGCGCATCCGGCTGCGTCCACCTCCTCGAAGAAGGTGCCCGGCGCCGTGGCATCGGGACGATAGACCCCCATCGTTTCTAGTTTCGCTCCCGCCTCAGTTGCCACCGGTGCCAACGCGTCTGCCTTGGCCGGATCACAGACAAAGACCCTGGGCTCGGCGTCACCCAGGAAATAGGCGAGTTCGGCGGCGGTATAGGCGGTGTTGAGCGGCAAGAACACGGCGCCCGCGCGGAGCGTCGCCAGATACAGCATGAACGCTTCGATGGACTTCTCCACCTGCGCCGCCACCCGGTCGCCGGGCTGGACGCCAAGGGCCACCAGCGTGTTGGCGAACCGGCCCGAGAGCTGGTCCACATCGGCGTAAGAGTAGTGGCGGCCATCGGGCAGGATGGCGAATCGGCGCTCGGCTGTGGGTTGCGGGAAACGGCTTTCCAACCGGGTGTAGAGATTGGCGTCGGTCATATGGTCGTCTCGTCTTCGGCTCGCAGTACGCTTTTCAGGGTTTCCAGCTTGTTTGCAAGATGCCGTTTGAGCACCGCCCCCAGCCGTGCCCCGTCGCGCGCCTGATACGCGGCCAGGATCTCGCGGTGCTCGTCCATCGTCTGGTCCCATCGCGGGGCCGAGATGTTGGCGTAATAGCGCGCCCGGCTGACCCGGCCATCCAGCATCTGGCGCATGGCGGTCAGGGTGGGGTTGCGGGCGGCTTCGGCCAGCGCTTCGTGGATTTGCTGGTTTAGACGGAAGTAGCGCGCGCGGTCCTTGTCGGTATGGGCCGCCACCATGTGCCCGTGAAGCTCGCCGATCCGGGTGATCTCGGCATCCGTGGCGTTCTGGCAGGCAAGCTCTCCCGCCAGCGCTTCCAACGCGCCGATCACTGGGAAGGCTTCCTCCATGTCCTCTACGGTCAGCATCGAGACCTGGGCGCCCCGATGCGGGGTCAGCATGACCAGCCCCTCGCGCGCCAGCACCTTCAGGGCCTCGCGCAGGGGCGTGCGCGAGACCGCGTAGGTCTGGCAAAGCGCCTTTTCGTTGATCTTGTCACCGGGGGCGAGGGCGCCCTCGATGATCTGGCGGCGCAGGCGGGCAACCAACTCGTCGTGCAGCGTGCGGCGGGGAATGGCGGTTTCGGTCATTCGGCGGCCTCAACGGACATGAGCAGCACCTCCGCGGCATGGAGCGCCCGACGTCCCGCGCCATCGGCGATTTGGTGGCGGCACGAGGTGCCGTCGGCGACAACCAGGGTCGCGTCATCGGCCGAGCGGATCGCGGGCAACAGGTCCAACTCTGCCATCCGGCGCGACACCTCCACCGTCTCGGCTTGATAGCCGAAGGCGCCGGCCATGCCGCAGCACGAGGTCTCGACGGTCTCGACCGTGAGGCCGGGGATCCGGGCGAGCAGCCGCTCGGTCGGGCCCAGCACGTTTTGCGCCTTCTGGTGGCAATGGCCGTGCAACAATGTTTTGTCGGCGATCTTGCCGAGCGGCAGGGTGATCGCCCCGTCTTCAAGCGCTTCAGCCAGGTATTCCTCGAGCAGCATCACCCGCTGGCCCAGCGCCGCGTCCCAGTCCGGGAAGAGGCGCGGGGCCTCGTCGCGGAATGTGAGAAGGCACGAGGGCTCGAGCCCGATCACCGCGCCGCCCGCTTCAAGAACGGGCGAGATCGCATTGATCGTGCGTTGTATTTCCGCCTTCGCTTCCTCGATCAGGCCCGAGGCCAGGTAGGTCCGCCCACAGCAGAGGGGGCGGCCGGAGGGGGGCGTCGCGAAGCCTACCCTCAATCCTGCCGCCTCCAGGACCGCGATCGCGGCTCGAATGATGCCGGGCTCGAAGTAACGGTTGAAGGTGTCGGCGAAGAAGACCACTTCCGGGTTGCTCTGACTTGCCGGATCGCGCCAGGGCTGCGACCAGCGGGGCAGAGGCCGGTCGGCGGCGAGCCCGAGCAGCACCTCGCTGGCCCGGGCCGCCCCGGGCAACCGGTCGCGCAGATTCGCGAGCCAGGGTGTCCGCGACAGCCAGGGCGCATAGCGCGGCAGATGGGCGACAATCCGGTCTCGCAGCGGAGCTCCATGGGTTTTTGCCCAGGCGGCAAGAACTTCCAGCTTCATCTTCGCCATATCGACCGACATCGGGCATTCGCGCTGGCACGCCTTGCAACTGACGCAGAGCTTCATGGTCTCGGCCATCTCGTCGGAAGCGAAGGCATCCGGGCCCAATTGACCGGTCAGGGCAAGCCGCAACGAATTAGCGCGGCCGCGCGTGACGTCACGCTCGTTCCGGGTCGCCCGGTAGCTTGGGCACATCACCCCGCCCGTCAGCTTCCTGCAGGCGCCGTTGTTGTTGCACATCTCGACGGCGCCATGCAGGCCGCTGGGCCAGTCGCCCCAGCTGAAGACGGTCTCGCGCGGTGCATGCATGTAGTCCGGCGGATAGCGGAACAGCGACCGATCATCCATCTTCGGCGCGCGGATGATTTTGCCTGGGTTCAGAATACCTTCGGGGTCGAAGATGTCCTTCACCTCCTCGAAGGCGCGGACCAGGCGTGGCCCGAACATGCGCTCGTGGAACTCGGAGCGGACGATCCCGTCGCCATGCTCGCCCGAATGCGAACCCCTGTATTCGGCGACGATTTCGAAGGCCTCTTCGGCGATGGCCCGCAGCGCCGTCACCCCGGCCTCCTCCTTCAGGTTCAGGACCGGGCGCACATGCAATAGCCCGACCGAGGCATGGGCATACCAGGTGCCATCGGTGCCATGATTGCGGAATACCTGGGTCAGGCGATCGGTAAAGGCAGCCAGATCCTTCAACTCGACCGCACAATCCTCGACGAACGAGACCGGTTTGCCGGCGCTTTTCATCGACATCATGATGTTGAGGCCCTGGGTGCGCACGCCCCAGATGCGGGCCTGGAAGGCCGGGTCCTCGGCCTCGACCACGCCGCCCGGCTTCTTGCCCGGATCGTCCCAGCGGAAACCGAGATCCGCCATCATGTTGCCCAGCGCGGTCAGGCGGCGGCGGTTTTCCGCTGGGTCGGGTTCGGCGAATTCGACCAGGAGCAGCGCCCGCGGATCGCCGCGCACGAATTCATCGACGATGGGCCGGAATTGGGGGATATCGCGGCCGAGCTCGATCATGTTGCGGTCGACCAGCTCTACCGCCACGGGGTCGAGCGTCACCAAATGCCGGGCCGCGTCCATCGCGTCGTGGAAGGTGGGAAAGTGGCAGACGCCGAGGGTCTTATGTGCCAGCACCGGCGAAAGGGCGATCTCGATCGTCTCGGAGAGCGCGAGCGTGCCCTCGGATCCAACCAGAATATCATGCAAACGCAACGAATTGTTTGCCGGTGTTAAAGCGTCGATATTGTAGCCCCCGACCCGGCGCTGAACCTTGGGGAACCGCGCCGCGATCTCGTCGGCCTCGCGACCGCCGAGGGCGAGCAGGGCATTGGTGCGGGCGTCCTCGCTCTCTCGCGCGCCCTCTTCGAAGCGCCGCTTCGACCCGTCCGCCAGCAGGGCGTCGATCGCCAGCGTGTTATCCCGCATCTTGCCATATCGGATCGAGCGCGAGCCGCAGGAATTGTTCGCCGCCATCCCTCCGATCGTCGCCCGCGAGGCGGTCGAGACATCTACGGGGAACCAAAGCCCATGGGGTCTCAGTTGCCGGTTCAAATCGTCCAGCACGATCCCGGGCTCAACCACAGCGCGGCGCCCCTCGACGTCCAGCGAGACGATCCCGTTCAAGTGCTTCGAGAAATCGACCACCAGCCCCGAATTCACCGTCTGCCCGGCCTGGCTTGTACCACCCCCGCGCGCGGTGATGGGGACTCCTTCCTCGCGGGCGATATCAAGTGCCGCCTCCACATCCGCAAAGCGCTTGGGCGCCAGCACTGCGGCGGGCATTATCTGATAGAACGAGGCGTCGGTGGCATAGCGCCCGCGGTCGAAGCGTCCGCCCAGCACATCGCCCTCGACGGCCTGCGACAGCCGCCCTACCAGACGCGCGTTTCCACTGGATGGGGTTGCGTGCACGGTCTTTTCCTTGACTTTGCATTTTGAATGCAATTTTTGAATAGCGACGCCAGCCCCGCTGTGCAAGACCAATCTCGCCCCTGATGGAGGATGCACCATGTCCCGCTCCGGCCGCCATTTCCTGCAGATCCCCGGGCCGACCAATGTGCCCGACCGCGTGCTGCGCGCCATGGACCATCCGACCATCGACCACCGGGGGCCGGACTTCGCCGAGCTAGGCAAGCGGGTGATCGCCGGCATGAAGCGGATCGTGAAGACCGAGGCGGGCGAGGTGGTGATCTACCCGGCGTCGGGAACCGGGGCCTGGGAGGCAGCCTTGGTCAACACGCTCTCGCCAGGCGACAAGGTGGTCATGTTCGAGACCGGGCACTTCGCGTGGCTGTGGGACAAGCTGGCCCGCAAGATCGGACTCGATCCCCAGGTGATCGGCGCGGACTGGCGCCGGGCGGCGGACCCGGCGGCCATCGAGAGCGCGCTCAGGACCGATAGCGGCCACGAGATCAAGGCGGTCTGCGTGGTCCAGAACGAAACCTCCACCGGGTGCACGACCCAGGTGGGCGAAATCCGTGCGGCCATCGACGCTGCCGGGCATCCCGCGCTCTTGATGGTCGACACCATATCGTCACTCGCTTCGATCGACATGCGGATGGACGAGTGGGGCGTTGACGTGATCGTCGCGGGTTCGCAGAAGGGCCTGATGCTACCCCCGGGGCTCAGCTTCAATGCCGTCAGCCAGAAGGCCCTTGAGGCACACAAGACCGCCGCGTTGCAGCGGAGCTATTGGGACTGGGCCGAGATGCTGGGGCCGAACGCGAACGGGTTTTTCCCCTACACGCCCGCCACCAACCTGCTCTACGGCCTGGCCGAGGCCATCGACATGCTCGAGGAGGAGGGACTAGCGAACGTCTTCGCCCGCCACGACCGTCATGCCGAGGCGACGCGGCGCGCGGTCCAGGCCTGGGGGTTGGAAATCCTGTGCCAGGAGCCCCGCCACTATTCTTCATCACTCACCGCGATCCTGATGCCCGAGGGCCACTCGGCCGATGCCTTCCGCAAGGTGGTGCTGGAGAATTTCGATATGTCGCTGGGCTCGGGCCTCAGCAAGGTAGCCGACAAGGTCTTCCGCATCGGGCATTTGGGCGATTTCAACGATCTGATGCTGATGGGCACCCTGGCGGGTGTCGAGATGGGGTTGGAGATCGGCGGCGTCCCGCATCAGAAGGGTGGGGTGGGCGCGGCCATGCGATATTTGGCGGAGACGGCGCCAGCTCACTGAAAGGATCATTTCGATGAGCGATCTGCACTATGGAGTCGTGGACGCGATTGGCTGGATCACCCTCAATCGCCCCGACACCCGCAATGCGCTGACCTTCGAGATGTATGAGGGGCTGGCTGAGATCTGTGCCAATGCGCCGACCGATGGCTCGGTCAAGGCGATCGTGATCCACGGGGCAGGGGGCCGTGCCTTCGCCGCTGGGACCGACATGACCCAGTTCCGGGGGTTCTCGACGCCCCAGGATGCCTGGGATTACGAGGCAAAGATGGATGGGGTGCTGGAGGAAATCGAACGCTGCCCGATCCCGACCATCGCCGCCATCACCGGGGCTTGCACCGGGGGCGGGGCGGCAATTGCTGCTTGCTGCGACCTGCGGATCACCGATGCGCGGCTGAAATTCGGCTTCCCCATCGCGCGGACGCTGGGGAACTGCCTCTCGGTCTCGTCGCTTGCCCGTCTCTCGGACCTGATCGGGCCGGGCCGCGTCCGCGAGATCATCTTCACCGCGCGCCTGGTCGGCGCGGAGGAAGCGGAGGCCGTCGGTCTGGTCTCCGAGATACTGGACGATGCCGAGGCAGTGATGGCCCGCGCCGAGGAATTGGCGGCCCATCTCGCCACCCACGCGCCACTTACCCTGCGGGTCACCAAGGAAGGATTGCGGCGCCTCCGTGACAATGGCCCTGGGGCCGAGGACAAGGATCTGATCGAGACCGCTTACATGAGCGAGGATTTCAAGGAGGGAATGGAAGCCTTCCTTGCCAAGCGCGCACCCCAGTGGAAGGGGCGCTGATCATGGTCAAGGGGCCGCTGGACGGCATGAAGGTGATCGAGCTCGCCCATGTGATGGCGGGGCCGGTGGCGGGATTGATGCTGGCCGATATGGGGGCCGAGGTCATCAAGGTCGAGAAACCGGCCGGCGATGATGTGCGCCGGTCTGTTCCGCCCGAGATCGCGGGCGAATCCGCATCCTTCTTGATGGTCAACCGCAACAAGCGCGGGATCGCGCTGAACCTCAAGCACCCGGACGGGGTGGCGATCCTGAAGCGGATGCTGGCCAAGGCTGACGTGGTGATCGAGAACTACCGCAAGGGGACGATGGAGCGCCTGGGCCTCGGCTATCAGGAACTGCGCCAGGCCAATCCGGGTCTGATCTATGCGGAGATATCTGGCTTTGGCCGCACCGGGCCTTATGCGGATCGCGGCGGGTTCGACCTGATCGCCCAGGGCATGTCCGGCCTGATGTCGATCACCGGCGAGGGGCCGGGCCGCCCTCCGGTCAAGGTTGGCGCGCCAGTCTCGGACATCACTGCCGGGATCCTGCTCGCCATGGGGGTCGCGGCGGCCTATGCGCAGAGGCTTCAGACCGGCGAGGGGCAGAAGGTTGATACGTCGCTTTTCGAGGCGGCGATCACCCATACCTATTGGCAGTCGGCCATCGCGTTTGCGACCGGTGAGTCACCCGGTCCGATGGGCTCGGCCCATCCGCTGAACGCGCCCTATCAGGCCTTCCAGACCGCCGATGGCTGGATCAATATTGGCGCCGCCACTCAGCCGACCTGGGAGCGGCTGGTGAAGATCATCGGCGCACCGGAATTGAACGACGATCCGCGCTTTGCCGTGAATTCCGCCCGGATGGCGCACCGTCCCGAGCTGGAGGAGACTCTGAACGCGACCTTCCGCACCCGGACGACCGATGAGTGGCTGGCGCTGCTCGAGGATGGCGGGTTCCCGGCCGGGCCGGTTCTGACCGTCGGGCAGATGCATCGCGATCCCCAGGCACAGGCGCGCGAGATGGTGGTTATGACGGATCACCCGGTGGCGGGCGCGGTCGAGACAATCGGCTTGCCGGTGAAGTTTTCCGAGACGCCGGGTGGCGTGCGCGGCCCTGCGCCGATGCTCGGTCAGCACACACGCGCGGTGCTTTCGGATCAAGGTTATTCGGAAGCCGAGATCGAAGCGTTCCTCAGCTCCGGCGCGGCGGTGGCGGCTGGGCCTTAGTCGGCGTTGACCGCCGGAAGCAGGCCCTTCTCGGCCGCCAGTTCGCGCATTCGCGCCTGAATCTTCTCGAAGGCGCGCACCTCGATCTGACGGATGCGTTCGCGGCTGACATTGTAGACCTGGCTCAGATCCTCCAGCGTCACCGTTTCTTCGCTCAGGCGCCGCTCGGTCAGGATGTGACGTTCACGGTCGTTCAACTCGCCCATCGCCTCGATCAGCAATTCGCGCCGCGCGTCCAGCTCCTGGCTCTCCGCATAGGCCTCGGCCTGGTCCGCATCCTCGTCGGCCAGCCAATCGACCCATTCCATCGAGCCTTCGGTGTCACCGCGCACCGGCGCGTTCAGCGACGTGTCGCCGCCGCCCGACATGCGGCGGTTCATGCTGACGACTTCGTCCTCTTTGACACCGAGGTCCGAGGCGATCTTCTCGACCTGCTCGGGCCGCATATCGCCGTCTTCCAAGGCGCCGATTCGGCCCTTGGCCTTGCGCAGATTGAAGAACAGCTTCTTCTGGGCGGCCGTTGTGCCCAACTTCACCATCGACCACGACCGCAGGATATATTCCTGGATCGACGCACGAATCCACCACATAGCATAGGTGGCCAGCCGGAACCCTTTGTCCGGATCGAAGCGCTTGACTGCCTGCATCAGGCCGACATTGGCCTCGGATACGATTTCGGCGGTCGGTAGGCCATAGCCGCGATAACCCATGGCGATCTTGGCCGCGAGCCGCAGATGCGAGGTCACAAGCTGATGCGCCGAATCCCGGTCGCCATGATCGACCCAGGCCTTGGCCAGCATGAACTCCTGCTCCGGCTCCAGCATTGGAAACTTCCGGATCTCAGAAAGATAGCGGCTCAGCCCCTGTTCAGGCGACGGGGCGGGAAGCGAATTAGTCAAGCTTGCCATTGTATTTCCCCCAGACTGCTCGTTGTTGTTTGTTTATATGTGGCGTTTCCGCCTATTGGTTACAAGTGCTGACCTATTCCGAGCCGAATTCGCTAATTGCCCGGCATTGTTGGCGGCATTCATACCCATAAAAACGGTTCCAGCCGCAAATCCGGCGCACAATTTGAGGAAAAGTGAAAAATTTGTGCATTTTTTACGCAGGACCCATGCTGGCCGAAACGCTCGCGTGCTCCCTGGGACCGGCCTTTGGCTAATCGCGTAGTTGTACGCCCGCGAAACGCTCGTTGGACCAGACGATCTAGAACTCGCCCAAACCATATCCCCCGATGGCAAGCGTGCCGCGCATGCGCGATCGCCGTCACCTGTTTGGACAGGACCTTGAAATGCGGCAGATGACGCGCCAAGGCGCAAAGGTCATCGCGATTGGCGAGGGCTGGGGATGCTGCAAGGCGCAGCATCGTTGCCGCGGCAATGGCAATTACATGCCGGACGAGCATCAAGGTGTTCTCCCACCGAGCCCGGCTTTTGCCGAGACGAGGCGGGCAAGTCTGCCGAAACTAGGTTCAAATTATCTGAATCCTCGGATTCGCATAGGTAAACAGCGCTTGGATCAGGGCTTCCAGGTCTGGCGGTGCCGCGCTTTGGAAGCAGAGATCCGCACCCGTGACCGGGTGCCGGAAGCCAAGGATCGAAGCGTGAAGCGCCTGCCGGGAAAAGCCGTGCAACGCCTCGGTCAGCGCGGGATCAGTGCCGCGCGGCAAGGTAGGGGCCCGCCCGTAAACCGGGTCTCCGATCAGCGCATGGCCGATGTAACTCGCATGGACCCTGATCTGATGGGTGCGGCCGGTTTCAAGCTGGCACTCCGTCAGGCTGGCAATCGGCGCTGGGTCGGTCCCGAAAACCTTGCGCACGGCCATGCGCGTCACTGCATGGCGCCCATCGCGGATGACGGCCATACGCTTGCGGTCAGTCCGGTGGCGCGCGATCGGCGCGTCGATCCGGACGGTCGCGTCTTTTTCGAAACTGACGCCCGCAATTCCGGCCAGGCGCGGGTCGGCGCGGCTAGGCGCGCCCCAAACAACGGCCATATACCGCCGGTCGATGTCGTGAGCGGCAAATTGTTCCGTCAGCCCCGTATGGGCCGCATCGGTCTTGGCGGCGACCAGCAAGCCGGATGTCAACTTGTCGATCCGGTGCACGATCCCCGGTCGCAGCGCGCCACCGATTCCGGTCAGGCTGTCGCCGCAATGATGCAGCAATGCGTTCACCAGGGTGCCAGTTTCGGCTCCGGGTGCGGGATGCACGACCATGCCGGCGGGCTTGTCGATGACGATCAAGTCGGCGTCTTCGTGAACGATGGTCAGTGGGATCGCCTCGGGCTGCGGTTCGATCGGCACTGGCGGGGGAAGCTCGATCAGATAGACCTCGCCTGGCTTGACTTTGCGCCGGGCGTCTTCGACGGTCTCGCCCGTTGCCAGGCTGACCGCCCCCTCGGTGATCAGTTGGGCGATGCGCGAACGTGACAAGCCCTCGGCGTTCAGTGCCAGTGCCTTGTCCAGCCGCAGCCCGGCGATGTCACCGGGGATGAGGATTTCAACCGGGGCCTCCGCTCCGTCGAAAGGTTCGGCCATGGCTCAGCCCGATCCGGCCAAATATCGTGACGGCGAGGACGCGCCCGAGTCGCCGCAATTGCGCCGCCTGCGATTCCTGGTGACGACGCTGACGGTGGTGCTGATCCTGGGCATGGTGATCGTCGTCGCCGCCATGGTTGTGCGATTGGGCCTTTTCGACCGGGCGTCCGAATCCGAACCCATTACCGCCGAGAGCCTGGTGTTGCCCGCAGGCGCCGAAGTCCTTTCGCTCGGGCATGCCGAGGGGCAACTTCTGATCCTGACCCGCGATGCCGATGGCGCGGAGACGCTGCGCGTCTTCGATGCAGACTCTGGGGCACAGATATCGGCGACGCCGATTTCCCGCGAGTAGGTCACGTAAGCTCCCGATAGGCCGGGAACCCGGCCAGCGGCGTGGCCTCGTAGACACCGCGGGCGACAGCCCGGGCCACGCAATCCGCCGCATGGGAGCCGATCCGCGCGATGCTGGCGGTCTTGTCCGTCACGGGCACTGCACCTGTTGCCAGCACGAAAACCGTGTCCCCATCCAAAGGCGTATGGACCGGGCGGATCGCCCGGGCGAACCCATCTTGGGCCATCAACGCGACGCGCCGTGCATCGTCGCGGTCGAGCGCCGCATTCGTCGCGACGACCGCGAGCGTAGTATTGGCGCCAGGCTGCCCTTCGGCGGCCGGGGCGGGGTCGGCTGGCGCTTCATGGGGAGGTGGCGCGCCGCCGAATTCGCGGTTGCGCTCGAACGGCCAGGCCCAGAAGCAATGCGTTCCCGGCATCACCACCGAGCCGAGGGAGTTCACGACCACGACCGCCCCGACGACCAGCGCGTCATCGATGACCGAGGCGGCGCCCAGCCCGCCCTTCAACGCTCCCGCCGTCGCGCCAATCCCCGCGCCGGCATTGCCGAGCGCGAAGTCAGAGCCCGCATTCGCCGTGGCCTGGCGTCCAAGGTCGAACCAGGGTGGGTGGTCCCAGTCCTTCGGGCCGCCGGTCAGCAGATCGAAGATGATCGCACCTGGCACGATGGGTACATTGATGCCGCCGATTGGGAAGCCGCGCCCTGATTGACGCAGCCAATCCAGCGCGCCGCCAGGCGCATCCAGGCCGAATGCCGAGCCACCAGACATCACTACGGCGTCCACATGGGTCATCACGCTGGCCGGGTCCAGCACGGTCGTGCCGCGCGTCCCCGGCGCGCCGCCGGCGACGGCGCAGGCCGCCACGGCCGGCGCTTCCGCGACCACCGCCGTCACGCCGGTAACCAACCCGGCGTCCTCGGCGTTGCCGACAAGAATGCCGGGCACATCAGTGATGCTGTTCTTGGGTCCGGCTTCGGGCATGTGTGTCTTTGCTCCTCGATGGCAGGATAGGGGGGCGGTGGCGTTTCTTGCAATGGCGCCGAGGCCCGGCCAATCTTGACCCCTTGAGTAACCGGGGGCGCGCGCATGCTGGGACCGCTGGCGGGAATCCGTATCCTAGAATTCGAGTCGATCGGTCCCGGGCCGTATTGCGCCATGCTGCTGGCCGATCTAGGCGCGGAGGTATTGCGGCTCGCCCGGCCTGCCGCCGACCGGGGCAAGCTGATCGAGGACCGGGGCCACGCGGTCATGCATCGAGGACGGCCGGCGATCACATTGAATTTGAAAGACGCGGACGATCTAGATCTGGCCTGCCGGCTGATTGGCAAGGCCGACGGATTGGTCGAGGGGCTGCGGCCGGGTGTCATGGAGAAGCTCGGTTTGGGCCCCGAGCAGGCGCATAGCCTGAACCCGGGGCTGGTCTACGGCCGGATCACCGGATGGGGGCAGGAGGGGCCGCTGGCCCACTCGGTTGGCCACGACATCAACTATATCGCGCTTTCAGGCGCGCTCGGTACCATGGGCGCGCCGGACGCGCCGCCGCTGCCTCCCCTGAACCTGATTGGCGATTTTGGCGGCGGTGGGCTCTACCTGGCCTTCGGGATGCTTGCGGCCCTGATCGAGGCCGGCCGGACCGGGCAAGGCCAGGTCGTAGACGCGGCGATGATTGACGGCGCGGCGAGCCAGATGGCGCTGCTTTATGCATGGCACGCGACCGGATCATGGCGACCCGAGAAAGGTGCGAACTTGCTGGATGGCGGGGCGCCTTTCTATCGCTGCTATCGCTGTTCCGACGGCAAGGACGTGGCGGTCGGCGCCATCGAGCCGCAATTCTTTGCGGCACTGATGCAAGGGCTTGGTCTCACCGAGGAGGAGTGGGATCAATACGATCGCGGGCGATGGCCAGCTTTGGCGGAGCGGATTGCCGGGGCGTTTGCCGGCCAGCCCCGAGATCATTGGTTGGGCCTGCTCGAGGGGACGGATGCCTGCGTCTCTCCGGTGCTGACAATGGTCGACGCTCCAGAGCACCCGCATAACCGCGCCCGCGCGACTTTTACTGGACCGCCGACGCAGCCCGCACCGGGTCCGCGATTCTCGAACCATGCGGGACGCGTGCGCGATTGCGATACGGCGCCCGATGCTTTGCGCGATCAGATTCTAACCGATTGGGGCATTTGACGGTCCAACGCGCCGACTCTAGCATTCGGCCCCGCGATGCGACGTTTGATTGGGATCATGGCCATGGCCTTGCTGGCGCCGCTGCCGGCGAGCGCCGAGGAATATGCGCCGGGCGAGAAACTTACCATGATCAATTGCGGCCGCTGCCATGTGGTTAGCGACAAGGACCGAATGGCGGGGATCGGCTCCACGCCCTCGTTCGCGGTGATCCGCACCTGGGACAACTGGGAAGACAAGATGAAGGCCTTCTGGACCTACCGGCCGCATCCGGCCTTCACCCAGGTTGAGGGCATGACCGCACCCTTCCCGGAGAGCCGGCCATCGCCGATCCACCCAATTCAGCTTACGCTGGCCGAGGTCGAGACCATCGTCGAATACGCGCGTACGATTGAGCCCGCCGATTTGGGAGCCGATTTGGGCCTGAAATAGCAGGCCCAAATCAGTGGCCAACTTCAGGCCTTGCCCTTGTAGATGTCGATCAGCGTGTTCAGCATCTGAATTGCTTCGTCGCGCGGGCGTTGGAAGGTGTTGCGCCCGATGATCGAGCCGTTGCCGCCGCCGTCGCGGATCGCGCGCGCGTCGTCATAGACCGAGCTTTCTCCCTTTTTCGAACCGCCTGAGAAGACGACGATGCGCCGACCATTGAAGGCGGATTTCATGCAGTCCGCGACACGGGCGGCCTGGGTCGAGATATCGATACCCTGGGCCTCGTAGACCTTCTTGGCCTCACCCAGTTCCAGGTGGTCGGTCGACAGCTTGATCTTGATGACATGGGCGCCCAGCAGTGCGGCGATCTGGGCCGCATAGGCCGCGATGTCGATGGCGGTCTCGCCGTCCTTGGTCAGCGCTTCGCCGCGCGGATAGGACCAGATGACCGTCGCCACACCCGCCGCGGCAGCCTCGTTGCGCATCTCGGCGATCTCCTCGAACATTTCGAGGCCGGCGGACGAACCCGGATAGATCGTGAAGCCGATCGCGGCGCAGCCCAACCGCAGCGCGTCATCGACCGAGGCGGTGATCGACTGATCTTTCGGCGCCTCTGACGGGATCAGCGAGTTCGCCGAATTGGCCTTCAGGATGGTCGGGATCTGGCCAGCAAAGGTATCTGCACCGGCCTCGAGCATCCCCAAAGGCGCCGCATAGGCACTCAAACCGGCATCTATCGCAAGCTGATAGTGGTAATGGGGATCATAGGCTGGCGGGTTGGGCGCGAAGGACCGCGCGGGCCCGTGCTCGAAGCCCTGGTCGACGGGCAGGATGATCATCTTGCCGGTACCACCCAGCTTGCCGTTCATCAGCAACGAGCAAAGCTTGCCCTTAACGCCGGGATTGTCCGATTCATAATTCGAGAGGATTTTCTGGACGGTCCTAGTGGCTTTCATCTGACGGTGCTCCCTCTGGAAAGTCGCTGAATTTGGAGCGGGATTACAGGAAGCCCCGCGAAGTGGTCAAGACGCTCGGCTGCCGCATGCGGCCCGGGCCAGGCCGTTGTTGCCTGCACGGACAACGGCCTATTCGCCAACCCCATAGAGCGCGGCGATCCGGGCGCCCAGACCGCCTTCCGTCCAGGTCGTGATCGCGGCTTCCGCCGATGCCAGGGCAACGCCGCGCCAGGCGTCGCGGTCCTCGCCCTCGGCTTTGGCAAAGCGCTTGTCGAGGCGAACGCGCAGTCCAGCCGAGGACTGGTCGCCGGCGGCGGCTGCCAGCGAGGCCCAAAAATAGGCGTCCGCATAGCTGCGCGGTACCCCGCGCCCCAAGGCGGCCGCGTGGGCGCGTTCGCGCAAGGCGGCGACGTCGGCGCCGTTCAGGATTTCCTGATCCGCCGCCACGCGCCCCTCCGCCTTGGGCCAATCGGCGGAAGCTTCAGCCTGTACCGAGAGCACCGCCCGGGCGCCCATGCCTTCCTCCAGGCTGTCGGCGAGCGTCATCCCGCGGTTTTCGCCTCCAGTCGCCGCGCGCAGCGCCATGGCATAGGCCTGCTCATCGGCACCATCGGTGCTCAGCGCCTCGGCCAGAAGCAACGCGGCCGCCGGGTTCCAATCCTCGGCAAGCGGCTCCAGCAAGGCCTTGCCGTGCAGAATCGAGCGCGGCGCACCAATGCCCGTCAATAAGGCCTCGCCCACGCGCAGCCGCGTTCCCTCGTCGAGCGCGGAGATGTCGCCGCTGATCGCCGCGGCCAGTTCGCCCGCACCAATCAGCGCACGGCTGATCAACGGCGCCCGCGAAATGGTGGGATTCAGCGCGGCGATGGCGGTTGCCGGGCTTTGGAAGACCTCCTCCTCGAGCCATACACCTTCGGGCGGCGCGATGGCGATCACCAGCCGGTCCTTGTCCTGGACGAATCGGCCGACCTCCTCGGCCGCATTGTTCGCGAATGCGATCTCGCGTTCGTCCGGCGGGTTTACGCCGTCGCTCACCGCCTCCATCAAGATCGATTGGATCATCGCCGGCGCTTCGTTGATGTCCCCAAGTTGCCCGGCGAGCATCGGTTCCAACCGCTCGAACAGGCCCTTGTTCTCGACCGCGATCTCGGCCTGGCGCAAAAGCGCGACCGGATATGGCTCGCCCGATGGGTTATCAGGCTCTGGAATCACACCGGTTAGCCACAAATAATCGAAAGCCGCGGTCGCATTCACCACCGCGGCGTCCTTGACCGCGGCGTGCAGGGTCACGTCGGCGGCCGAGCTTCCGAATTGAAACGCCGTGTCCATCGAAACATTGTCCACGGTGACGCCGTCATAGCCGAAGGCGGTCATCATGCCGGCGGCCTCGGGTTCGAAACATGCGGGCGCGACGTTGACCCCGGTCATTTCCATCCGCTGACGAACCCCATCGAAGTTCAGGCTCGCAGCACTGGAGATGCGGTCCACTTCGATCTTGCATGCACCCTCGCCGTCCCAATCAAGACGCGGATAGAGCCTGAGCCCCGAGATGATCGTGTCGCCGGTGTGAGGATCGATGGTTAGATGCTCATAAGTCAGGTCCACCGCCGTGCGGGCTGCAAGAAGCATATACTGGGTCGATAGGCGTGAAAGAGTACGCAGCGTCAGGCCGTCGATCAGCGCACTCTGTGCATGCGCCACATGTGGTGGTGCCTCCAGTAATGCGAGCGCCAGCGCGGTCGTGCAAAGGGATGTGCGCGCGAACTTCATCAATGATCCTCCAAGTTTCCTCGCCACCGCGGATACTACCTCGAATCGTGCCGCTTGGCCGCCCGATCGCATGAGCCCGGAAAGCACGTGGCGCGGGCCGGGCCATGGGCGTTACAGGAACAGGTCGTGTGTGTTCAAGAAAAGGCACCCATTTGTGTCAAAAATACACCATCCCCGATCGATTTCGGTTGAGACTTCCACGCTGCGGCGTCGAGCTTTTGCGGCGCCGAGGAGGATGGCGCTAAGAAACAAAGGAACCAGCGACGCACAAGGCGCGGAGGGGCAGTCAGCATGATTAGGATCGGTCTAGCTGCGGCGGCCATTCTTCTCCTCGCGCAATCTACGTTTGCTGCACTGGCCAATTTCCATCTCTAAATCTTTTCAAGGACGCGGGCCCTGGGGGGGGACTGCGGAAGGGCGGCCTTCGGGCCGCCCTTCACCGTTTCGGGTTCAACTTTCGAGTGCTGCCACACCCGGCAAGGTCTTGCCTTCAAGCCATTCGAGGAATGCGCCACCTGCCGTCGAGACATAAGAGAAATCGTCGGCCGCGCCGGAGGCATTGAGCGCCGCGACCGTGTCGCCACCACCGGCGACCGATAGCAGGCTACCCTCGCGGGTCAGCCGGGCGGCCTCTAGCGCCGCGGCATCGGTCGCGGCATTGAAAGGTGCGATCTCGAAGGCCCCGAGCGGGCCGTTCCAGACCAGGGTCTTGGCGGCGGCGAACCGCGTCTTGATCGCCTTGACCGAGGCGGGCCCGGTATCCAGGATCATCGCATCGGGCGGGCAGGCATCCGCCGCAACCACGTGCGCGTCGGCGTCCTCGCGGAACTCACGCGCGACCACCACGTCACTCGGCAGCACGATCTCGCACGCCCCGTCCTCGGCCTTTGCCAGGATTTCGCGGGCTGTGTCCGCAAGGTCGTGCTCGCAAAGCGACTTGCCCACGTCGATCCCCCGAGCGGCCAGGAACGTATTCGCCATGCCACCCCCGATCACGATCTGATCGACGCGGTCGATCAGGTTGCCCAGCAGATCCAGCTTGGTCGAAACCTTGGCGCCGCCGACGATGGCGACGACCGGGCGCTGAGGATCGCCCAGCGCCTTTTCGAGTGCCTCGAGTTCGGCCTGCATCAGCCGCCCTGCAGCCGAAGGCAGGCGCCGCGCCACGCCTTCCGTGCTGGCATGGGCCCGGTGCGCCGCCGAAAAGGCATCGTTGACATAGATATCGCCCAGCCTCGCCAGGGCGCCGGCAAACTCAGGGTCGTTCGCTTCCTCGCCCGGATGGAACCGGGTGTTTTCCAGCAGCAGCACATTGCCCTCGGCCAGCCGGTCGATCGCCTGGTCCGCGATGGCGCCGACGCAGTCGGGTGCGAACTGGACCGGCAGGTCCAGAACCTCGGCCAATGGCTCGATCAGGCGGCCCAGCGACATCTCGCGCACCGGCTGTCCCTTGGGCCGGCCGAAATGGGCGAGCAGGATCGGCCGCCCGCCTTTTTCCACGATTTCCCGCACGGTCGGCCTTATCGCCCGCATCCGGGTCGTGTCCGTGACCCTGCCATCCTGCATGGGCACGTTGATGTCGACCCGGACGAGCACCAGTTTGCCGGAGAAGTCGAAGTCGTCGAGGGTTTTGACGGGCATGGGCTTTGCTACGGTATCAGCGCCTGCAACCTTAGTGATCTCAGAGCAGCGCCCCCATGGCGACGGCGGTGTCACTCATGCGGTTCGAGAAGCCCCACTCGTTGTCGTACCAGCTCAGCACCCGCACCAAATTGCCGTCCAGCACCTTGGTCTGCGGCGCGGCGAAGTTCGACGAATGGCTGTCGTGGTTGAAGTCGACCGAGACCATCGGGCCAGTGTTGTAGTCCAAGATGCCCTTGAGTTCCTGTCCGGCGGCACGCTCGGCGGCCGCATTCACCGCGTCCTCGTCCACGGGTTTCGAGGCGACGAATTTCAGATCGACCACCGAAACATTCGGCGTCGGCACCCGGATCGCAGAGCCGTCCAGCTTGCCCGCCAGTTCCGGCAGCACCAGGCCAACAGCCTTGGCCGCGCCGGTCGAGGTCGGGATCATGCTCATCGCTGCGGCGCGCGCCCGGTAGAGGTCGGAATGCATGGTATCCAGCGTCGGCTGATCGCCGGTATAGGCGTGGATTGTGGTCATGTAGCCCTTCTCGATCCCGAAGGCGTCGTGCATGATCTTGGCGACCGGCGCCAGGCAGTTGGTGGTGCAGGAGGCATTCGAGACGACGAGGTCATCGGCGGTCAGGGTATCGTGATTCACGCCATAGACGATGGTCTTGTCGGCGCCCGAGGCAGGAGCCGATACCAGGACCCGCTTCGAGCCGTTCTCCAGATGCACGCTCGCCTTCTCCTTCGAGGCGAAGATGCCGGTGCATTCCATGGCAACATCGACGTCGCCCCAGGGCAATTCATCAGGATTGCGGATCGCGGTCACACGGATCTGTCCGCGACCAACATCGATCGTGTCGCCATCGATGGTCACCGTCGCCGGAAAGCGGCCATGGACCGAGTCGTAGCGCAGCAGATGCGCATTGGTCTCGACCGGCCCCAAATCGTTGATCGCGACCACTTCGATATCAGTCCGGCCCGACTCGATGATGGCGCGCAATATGTTGCGCCCGATCCGTCCGAATCCGTTGATCGCGACCTTGACTGCCATGGGTGCTCTCCTCGTGATTAGATGATGGGGCGCTTATACCTCAGCGACCTAGGGCGTCAATCGCCGCTGTCGAAGGCCAGGCGGCCACGGATCGGGGCGTCGTCGTTCCGGGCGAAAATGAACGAGAATTCGCGCCACATCTTCTCGCGGATCGCCCGTTTGAAATCGCCGAAATCGAGGGCCTGGACCACGAAACTGCCCGGCCCGGTGATGACATTGTCGCGGTAGTAGGCGACCAGATCAGGGAAATCGTGCGTGATCGCCAATCCGTTGACCATTACGCCCTTGGCGGCGGCGCGCTGCCGTGCCTCGGGCAACATCGGCGCGGGCTCGGCCCAGGGCGGGGTCTCGATCCCGTCGCCCGAGACATCGATCACCCGGCGGATCGCGGTGACACCGTTCCCATCCATCATTTCGAGTGCGTGGACGATAGCGTCGCCGATTGCCGTGCCGCCGCCGATCTTGCGCTGGGTCTGCAGCCGCGTTCCAAGACGCTGGACTTCCGCGGCGAAGCGCTCGGCGCTCTCGGGCGAGTTCAGTGTGAACCAATCGGTCTTGTATTTCGCGTAAGCCGCATCGGACCAGATCATCAGGGCCGCGGCGATCCGCTGGGTCGGGCCGGACCGGATCGCCGCTTGGATCTTTGGGTCGCGAAGCGCAGCGACGATGCCGCCGATCTGCAGGTGGAACTCCTCGTCGTCGACGCTGCCCGAGGCATCGACCGCGAAGACGATTTCAAGATCCGCCTCGGCCTGCTGGGCCGGGGCGGTTCCGCCTGAAAGCCAGAGGCCAAGTGTGAGGAGGCAGGCAAGGCGTCCCATGGCGCCGATCCTACATCAGTGCGAGCGCCTGTTCCGCAACCGCCTCGGCCGTGATCCCGAAATGCTGGAACAGGGCACCGCCCGGGGCCGAGGCGCCGAAGCTGTCCATGCCAACGAAATCCGCCTTCGATTCCTTGCCCCGCTCACCCATCAGCCAGCGGTCCCAGCCCTGACGAACGCCTGCCTCGACGGCGATCCGCGCCGCGTTGGCTGGCAATACCCGGCGCCGATAGGCCTCGTCCTGCGCGGCGAACAGTTCCCAGCACGGCATCGAGACGACCCGGGCACCCAGGCCCTTGGCTTCGAGCAGCTCCTTGGCGGCCAAGGCCACCGAAACCTCCGAGCCCGAGGCCATCAGGATGGCCCGGCGCTTGTGGTCGGCCTCGGCCAGCACATAGGCGCCCATCGCGGTCAAGTTCCTGGTCGTGTGCTTGGTGCGCACCGTTGGCACGCCCTGGCGGGTCAGCGCCAGAACGCTGGGCCCGGTTTTCGACGAAAGCGCGAACTCCCAAGCCTCCGCCGTTTCGACTGTGTCAGCCGGGCGGAAGACGGTCAGGTTCGGGATTGCCCGCAAGGCCGCCAGATGCTCCACGGGCTGGTGCGTGGGGCCGTCCTCGCCGAGCCCGATGGAATCGTGGGTCATCACATAGACCACCCGCTGGCCCATCAGTGCCGAGAGCCGCATGGCCGGCCGCGCATAATCAGTGAAGACCAGAAAGGTGCCGCCATAGGGGGCGACCCCGCCATGCAGCGCCATGCCGTTCATCGCCGCCGCCATCGCGTGCTCACGGATGCCGTAATAGACATAGCGGCCCTTGCGGCTGCTCACATCGAAGACGCCCAGCCCATCGGTCAGGGTGTTGTTCGAGCCCGTCAAATCCGCCGAGCCACCGATCGTCTCGGGCATCACCGGGTTGATCGCTGCCAGCGCCATTTCGCTGGCCTTACGGGTCGCGACCTTGGGCTGCTCGGCCGAGACCTGTTTTTTTAACGCCCGAACCGCACTCGCAAGCCGCTTCGGCGGGTCGCCGGCGACGACACGGTTGAATTCGGCCTGGCGGCCGGCGGAGAGGCCACCAAACGCATCCGACCATGCCGCCCGCGCCTGCGCGCCGCGATTGGCGGTGGCGCGCCAGTCGGCTCGGATGTCGTCGGGAATCTTAAACGGAGCGTGGCTCCATCCATAGGCCGCCCGGGCTGCTTCTATCTCGCTGGCGCCAAGGGGTGCGCCATGGGCCTTCGCCGTGTCCTGCTTGGTCGGCGCTCCGAGGCCGATATGGGTCTTGCAGGCAATCAGCGTTGGGGCCTTGTTGCCCCTGGCCCAGGTCAGGGCGGCGTCGATCTCCTCGACACTATGACCGTCGATCGCGCGGGTTTCCCACCCGCTAGCCGCGAAGCGCTGAATTTGGTCGGTGGCGTCCGACATCGAGACTTCGCCGTCGATCGAGATACCGTTGTCGTCCCAGAGCACGATCAGCTTCGCCAGCTTCTGGCGCCCGGCCAGCGTGATCGCCTCCTGGCTGATCCCCTCCATCAGGCAGCCGTCGCCGGCGATCACGTAAGTATGGTGATCGACGATCTTGCGTCCAAAGCGTGCGGCCATCGACTGCTCGGCCATCGCCATGCCGACCGCGTTGGCCAGGCCCTGGCCCAGAGGTCCCGTGGTTGTCTCGATCCCTTTGGCGTGGCCGTATTCCGGGTGACCGGCGGTAATCGAGCCCAACTGCCGGAAGTCCTTGATCTGCTCCAGCGTCATGTCCGCATAGCCGGTCAGATGCAGAAGTCCATAGAGCAGCATCGAGCCGTGGCCCGCGCTGAGCACGAACCGGTCGCGGTCGGGCCAGCTCGGGTTCATCGGGTCGAACTTCAGGTGACTGTCGAACAGCACCGTCGCCACATCGGCCATGCCCATGGGCATGCCAGGATGGCCAGAATTGGCTTTTTCCACAGCGTCCATCGCCAGGACCCTAAGCGCGTTCGCCATCGCAAAGCGGCGTGGATCGGCGGCCTTCATCTCGTCGAATGTCACGTTGGTCCCCCAGGACGATGTGCGGCTGCATCAGCGTGCCGCCGGGCATGGAATCGCAGGGCGAAAATGCGGGCCACCGCTGGCAGGGTCAACCCTGGCGTTTCCAGGGACGCGGCCCTGGGGCCATACTCTTCGGCGAGGGCATTTTGGCATGGCGAATCGCCGGATTGCCGCTATGCTCGGTGCAGAACGAATCTCCGGACGAACCGGGGTCACAAGCGGCAGCCGAGAATGCCGTGAAATGAGGTCCTAAAAGGACCCGTTGGTAGGCAAACGTCGTAACTGACATCGAGCAGATAAAGGGGTTGCAGGCAAATGTCCGAACTTGAGAATGCCATCGACCGGCTTGGCCGGGCGATAGCGAATTTGCGCGACACGACCGGCGGCAGGCCGGAACCGTCGATAATCAATGACCTGACGGGCGAGCGGAACGAGCTGCGCGCCGAGGTGATCGAACTACGCGGCCAGCACGAGCAGGATGCGCAACTGCGTGTCGAGGCGGCAGATGCGGTCCGGATCGCGCTCAGCGATCTGCGCAGCATCGCGGCCGTCAGCGCCAAGCAGCGCAAGTCTGCCCGCAAGAAGGCGAGCTGAGGGAGGACGTGATGTCAGAAGTCACTGTGGACATTGCCGGGCGCAGCTATCGGCTGGGGTGCGGCGAGGGCGAGGAAGAGCATTTGGTCGATCTCGCCACGATGATCGACGGCGATGCGCGAGCGCTGCACCGGCAGTTCGGCAACATGTCCGAGGGCCGACTGTTGCTGATGACCGCGTTGATGGTCGCGGACCGGCTGTCGGATGCCGAGTCGCAGATCTATGCCGCCGAACAGCGGCTGGAGAAGGCGCAGAAGGGCGCCAAGAGGCGCGGAGGTCAGGACGATATGTTCTCGGCCGAACGCGAGGCCGAGCTGACCCATCGGGTGAACGCGCTGATCGAGCAGGTCGAGGATCTGCAGCAGGCCGCGGCAGTCTGACAAGACGGCGCGTTCTGGCTGGCGCGCGCGGGCGGCCCTTTCCAACGTGGCCGCCGCGGCTTATCTTTGGCTCAGGCGGGTGCTGTCCTTCCCGTTTGAGGCCAGAATCCTGGTGGCCTATTTCTTCGCATGGGAGCTGGCTCTGCGACTGGCCGTGGCCTAACGCACCTGGCGCCCACCTGGTTATCCAGGCTCGCGAGGATCTGACACCTCGACGGTCGCGATGGGCCCGCCACCCAATGAGGGCGCTATGCTGACGCTGCCGAAGGCGCAGGAAATCATCACCGCCGCTCTTACGGGCGAGCGGTCGGACGCGACGCGCCGGGTCGCGGTGGCCGTCTGCGACGCGGGCGCCCATCCCCTGGCGCTTGGGCGCGAGGAGGACGCAGCCCCCCTCCTGGCCCATATCGCGCAGGCCAAGGCCTTTACCTGTATCGCTTACGGGAAGCCCTCGAAATTGGTCATGGAATGGGCCGATGGCTCGCCGAATTGGTTCCAGGGCATAGGCCATGTGGCGCAGAGCCGGATGGGTCTCGGCCTGACGGGCTCGCTGGGCGGCGTGATCATCCGCAACGGCGAGGGCAGGGCGATCGGCGCCGTTGGCGTTGCCGGCGAGGCGGGGCCGGTTGACGAGGCCTTGGCGGTGCGCGGGATCGAGGCGGCGGGCTTCGTCGCCGATCCGGGCTGAGACCTGATCTTGCTTGGCGCGGCCTGCCGGGCTAGGCAGCGCCGATGGATGCAGTCAAGGATATCAAGGCCGGCCTGCGCAAGCGGGGCTACGCGGCGCGCAAAGCCGCATATGCCAAGGACCGGGTGGCGGTGGGCGCGATGTCTCTCGCGGCGCGGGACCATCTCCTGGCCGCACGTCTGCATACGGGCGCCGAAATCGTCTCCGGCTACTGCCCGATCCGGACCGAGACCGACGTGATGCCGCTGATGACCGCGCTCCACGCTGCCGGACACCGGCTTTGCGTTCCGGTGATCGAGGCGGCCGGTCAGCCCCTCAGATTTCGCGAATGGTCGCCTGAGGCCGAGTTGGTCGACGGCCCCTTCGGCGCGCGCGTGCCTGCCAACGGCGAATGGCTCGAACCCCAGTTTCTGATCGCGCCGCTGGTCGCCTTCGACCGGCAATGCTGGCGGCTGGGCTATGGTGGCGGGTTCTATGACCGGACGCTCGAGCGCCTGCGCGCCAAGCGCCGGACGATCGCCGTCGGCTTCGCCTATGCGGCACAGCAGATCGAGCAGGTTCCCCGCGACCCGACCGATCAGCAACTCGACGGCGTAGTGACCGAGCAGGGCCTGATCCGACCGGAATTGTCCTCGGGGAGCGCAGGCTGATGCGGCTTCTGTTCCTGGGCGATGTCAATGGCCGGTCGGGCCGCAACGCGGTCATCGACGCGCTGCCGGGATTGCGCACCGACTGGAATTTGGACTTCGTGGCGGTCAATGCCGAGAATGCCGCCTCGGGCTTTGGCCTGACGGCGGATATCGCCGATCAGCTTTTCAAGGCGGGGGCCGATTGCATCACGCTGGGCGATCATGCGTTCGACCAGAAGGAGATGCTGGGCCATATCGAGCGCGAGCACCGGATCCTTCGCCCGCTGAATTTCGCCAAGGGCGCGCCCGGGCGCGGTTCGGGGTTCTTCGAGATCAGCCGGGGCCGCAAGATCTTTGTCGCCGTGGCGCTCGGCCGGGTCTTCATGAACCGCCCGTTCGACGATCCGTTCTCGGCCATCGACGTGGCGCTGAAGAAGGCCCCGCTCGGTGGCGTCGCGGATGCGGTGCTGGTCGAGATCCACGCGGAGGCCACCTCCGAGAAGATGGCCATGGGCCATTGGTGCGACGGGCGCGCCAGTGCGGTGGTTGGTTCGCATACCCACGTGCCGACGGCGGACGCGATGATCCTTGGTAGGGGCACCGCTTACATGAGCGACGCGGGCATGTGCGGCGATTACGACTCGGTGATCGGGATGGAGAAGACCGAGCCCCTCAAGCGCTTCATCACCGGAATGAGCACCCAGCGGTTCGAGCCGGCGTTCGGCGAGGCGACGATTTGCGGGATTTTTGTCGAAACCGATGACAAAACGGGATTGGCGAAGGCGATCCGGCCGGTGCGGATTGGCGGGGTGCTGGACTCGGGATAAGGTTAGGGCTCTCACATGTGAGATTCCGGTTATACAGTTGATTTTCAATGATAAAAAAGTTGATGTTAACCTGAATGAAATAATTTCGGAGACGAGGCGGTCACCCGACCACGCACCCGACAAGGTGGATTGAAAATCCACCCTATCGCGGATTGCGTGGCTGTTACGGACCCGCCATCCGGTCGCGTATCTTCTCGGCCAGTTCTAGAGTCGGCAACTTGCGTGTCGGATCCAGCGGCAGGGGCTGAGACGAGAACTTGACCATCACGAAACCGGTTTCTCGGTCCACGTATATGCTCTGCCCGTGGATACCGATCCCAAAGGCGAGGGGCGAAGGCCGGTCAAGCACGTACCATTGCGAGCGGTAGCGCATGGGGAGCTGGCCGTAGTCCTCGAACCCAGTACTTTCGGCCCAGGCCTTCGGGTTGCCACCGGCGACGATATCGTCGAGCCTCTCGGCGGAGACGACCCGATTGCCGCCCTCGGCAAACATCAAACCGAGGCGCGCCAGATCGGGTGCCGTGCAGCAAACCCCGCCTGCGGCGCGGGGCGCTCCCAAACGGTCGACGGTAATATAGGCGCTGTGGGCCGCCCCGATCCGCCGCCAGAGCAGCTCGCTCGCCAAGTCCGCGTATCGCTGCCCCGTAGCACGTTCCAACACCCAGGCCAGCAGGTCCGGGTTGGGCGAGACGTAATGCCAAGGGCGGCCATGTTCTCCATCCCGCTCGGTCAACGTCTGATAGAAGGCTCGCAGGTCGGATGCCGTCTCGCCGGGCTCCAAGGGGTTCCAGTTCGTCGACTTTCGGTATTGGATGATCGGGCCCGAGGTCGCCAGGTAATCCTCGTCGAAGGACACACCAGCACGCATGTCCAGCAAGTGCCGGATGGTCGCGCCAGTGTAGGCAGTTGATCCGACCTCCGGCACGTGATCGGTGACGAGAGCGTCAGGGTCCAGCTTGCCCTGATCCACCGCGACCCCCGTGATCAGGCCCAGGACCGACTTCGAGACCGACATCAGGATATGCGGTGTCGCGGAGGTCATGCCGTTGGCGTAGTGCTGGAAGGCGATGCGCCCTTGATGCAGCACGATCATCGCGTCGGTGAAGGAGTCTTCGAGGAAAGCGTCGAGGGATAGTTTGCCCCGGTCGGTGTCGACGGTCAGATCGCTCAAATCGACCAGCGCTTCGGGCAATTCACGGACTGCGCCCGGGTCGTGTGGAATGTCCGCCGAAGGCACGATTTCGCGCACATGCTGGAAGGCCCAGCGGTTGAAGGGGGGCTTGCGCCAGTTTGCCAACGTGACTTGGCCCTCAGGGGAGGGCGGGAACCCTTTCATCAACTCCGTCATGGGTCAGGTCTTGTAGGAGCTGTCGACCCGGTCGAGCTTGCGCAAAAGTGCTGGCCATTCGAGGATCCCAATTGGGCGATGGCCCTTGGGGCTGTTGGCCAGACGGTTCCGGGCGATGGTGGTCTCCTGCACGTCGTCGGGGATCTGGATCACCTCGGCGCCCGCCTGCTGGATGGCAAGCTGCATTCGGCAAGCCCGCTCGGCCCGATACATCCAGACGAAGGCCTCCGCGACCGTGCGGCCGACCGTCAGCAGGCCGTGGTTGCGCAATACCAGTATGTTGTTGTCGTTGAGGTCGCTCACCAGCCGCTCGCGCTCGTCCATATCCGTCGCGATCCCCTCGTAGCCGTGGTAGCCCACATGGGCGATCACGGCGAGCGCGTGCTGCGTGATCGGCAGAAGCCCGTCCTGCTGGGTCGCGACGCTGGTGCCGGCTTGAGTGTGGGTATGGAGCGCGCAGGCGACATCGGGCCGCGCCATATGCACCGCGCCGTGGATCACGAAACCCGCCGGGTTGATGTGATATTCAGTGGGGCTGAGGATATTGCCCTCCTCGTCCACCTTGACCAGCGACGAGGCGGTGATTTCCTCAAACAGCAACCCATAGGGATTGATCAGGAAGGCGTCTTCCTCGCCCGGCACCCGGGCCGAGATATGGGTGCCCAGCAAGTCCGACCAATCGAACATCTCGACCAGGCGGTAGCATGCGGCCAGATCGACCCGCATCTGCCATTCCTCGGCACTGACCTGGTCTTTGAGTTGGGGCAATGCGTTCATGTCTCTCCTCCCATCAGGATCAACGCGTCGACCGCCATGACCCCGGTTTCCGTCACAATAACCGGGTTGGCGTCCGCTTCCAAAACCGCAGAATCCTCGGCCAGGCGTGAAAACTCGGCGAGCGCTTGGGCGAGCGCCGAAAGGTCACCTCTCGGCAATCCGCGATGGCCGCGCAGCGGGGCGAGGCCTCGGACCTCGGCAATCATCTCGGCGGCGGCGGCTTCATCGACGGGCGCCAACCGCACCGCTTTATCATCGTAGAGCCCGACGAAGACCCCGCCCGGCGCCAAGGTAACTACTGGCCCGACCTGCGGGTCGCGGCGATAGCCGAGCAGCACCTCCTGGAGGCCTGCGACCATGGGCTGGATCAACAATCGGTCAACGGCGATACCCGGGTGATGCGCCGAGACATTCTCGGCGATCTGCCGCGCCGCGGTGATCACGCCCTCGGGGTCTTTGATGCCGGTCACGACCCCGCCGGCCTCGGTCTTGTGCGGGACCGCATCGGACAGAACCTTCGCTACGACCGGGTAGTCGAAGGGCAGGGCGGGGGGCATCGCCTCGCCGATGATGAACTCGACGGCGGGCACAACCGGCACGCCAAGAGCCTCGAGACGCGCGAGAGAGGCGCGTTCGTCCATCATGCGGCCCGGCCCGGCGGGGCAGGGTCCCGGCGCGACGCCGGCGCGGGGCACGCGCCATCGCAACAGCGCCCCCACCGCGTCGGCGCAGGATTCCGGTGTCCGGAATGCGGGAACACCCGCCTCGACCAATTGACGCAGTCCCTCGGTCGCTTCCGGCGTCAGGAAGGCACCGAACGGTTTGCCGTGTTTCTTCGCCTCGATCAGCGGTCGCATAGTCTCGTCGGTGGCGGACCGGGCCGAGGAGCCGGAGACCGAGATGACCATGTCGAACCTCGGATCCGACGTCATCGCCTCGAGTGCTGGACGGACAGATTTTGGCCGCGCGCCCGCAAGGGTGAGGTCCGTCATCGGCGCCTCGACCACATCGAGCCCGGTCTCGCGGATCGCTGCCAGGGTTTGCGGCGAGGGCGGTTCGATCCGGGCATTGGCGAGGGCCAGCCGGTCGCAGACCGCCGCACCGCCGCCGCCGGTGGTGCTCATGACCCCGACGACGGGATCGGGCTTGGAGAAAGGCTTCTGACCTCGGAACAAGGTTGCGGCTTCGATGAGGCCATCCAACGTATGAACCCGCGCGATGCCGACGTCGCGCAGAAATGCATCGACGATCGAATCGTCCGATAGAATGGCCCCTGTATGGGCCACGGCCAGGTGCTGACCGACGGAAGATCGCCCCAGTTTGAACGCCAAAACGGCCTTGCCCGCCACTTGGGCCGCCGCCGCGAATTCGGCCAGCCGGTCGGAGTCGCGGATCGTCTCGAGGAACAGCAGGAAGACGTCCGTGTCCGGATCGTCGACACACGCCAATCCAATCTCGCCGATGGTCAGGTCCGCTTCGTTGCCGACGCCAACGGATTTCGAGAATCCCAAACCGATCGAACGCGCGCGCGAGATCAGTCCGCCCATCATCGACCCACTTTGGCTTAGCAGTGCCGTGTTTCCAGAGATTTGCCCGTCTTCCGTGTAGATCGCGTTGACCGTGATCCAGGCGCCGCTCACCAGATCCGCCAGGCCCATCGAGTTCGGGCCCAAAAGCCGCATCCCCGCGTCACGGGCGGTTTGGACCATTTGCGCCTGGAGGGCCGCGCCCTCGGCCCCGGTTTCGGCGAAACCGTCTGCAAGGACTGTCGCGATCTTCACGCCCTTCCGAGCGCAGTCGGCGACAGCGTTGACCGCCAGATCAGTGCCAAGCAGCACATAGGCATGTTCCGGCACCTCGGGCAGGTCATCGATACTGTCAAACGATCGAGCGCCCTGAACCTCATCCCGGCGCGGGTTCACAACATAGACTTGGCCACCGTAGCCCGCGCGGCGCAGATAGTTGAGCGGCCGCCCGGTTGGCCGCGAGGCATCGGTGGAATGTCCGATCAGCGCGACGCTGCTCGGCCGGAACAGTAGGTCATGCAGGGTTCGGTCCGGGCTTTCCATGGATATCGCATAGGCGATGGATCGGACTTGCGGAACACTGATCCGCATCCCTAACGTGATAAGCGTGCATCCGAACGAGCGATGGGAAGACCCGACGGGGATGAACTTGCCCAGACCACCCGACCGGCGCTTCGTCGAGACGCCCTTTCAAGAGACGGCGAACGGCATGGCCTACCGGGCTTTCGGGACGGGTGAGCCATTGATACTGCTCCACGGCGGCGCGGGGTCCTGGGCGCATTGGGTGATGAACGTGGATGCCCTCGCCACCGCCTTCGGGGTCATCGCCTTCGATTTTCCGAGTTACGGTGACTCGACCCGGGTCGAATGGGATATCTCGACCGAAGACTACTTGAGCGTCGTTGCCGATGCGGTGCGCGAAGTCTGCGGGCAGGCGCCACGGATACACATCGCCGGTTTCTCGTTTGGGGGGATGATCGCCGCGGCGACGGCAGTTGCGCTCGGCCCACGCGCGGGCTCGCTGAGCATGACCGGCGGGGCGGGCTATGGGCCGCCCTCGGGACGTGGCTTCACGCTCGACAGCCGGCGGAGGTTGGGGGAACGCTTGGGCCGCCCCCCGACCGGGGACGAGCTGCGCGCCATGCATGCCGAGAACCTGGGCAAGCTGATGATCTGGGACCGGTCCAAGATCGACGACTGGGCCATCGACATGCAGTTTCGCAATGTCGAGCGCACGCGGTTCGACAGCCGCAGGCTGAGCTGGGCCGCCGATACGCCGCGGCTGATCGGTAAGCTGACCTGCCCCGTGAAGGTCATCTATGGCGAGCACGATGCCGCGGCGATCCCTTCGGTCGAGGAACGTTTCGCGCTTTGCCGGGCCGCGCGTCCGGATGTGGAAACGCAGGTCATCCCCGATTGTGGCCATTGGGCGATGTATGAGGAACCCGATGTGGTAAACCGATTGTTGCTCGAGTTTCACGGGCGCGCCTGAAGGGGAACTCATGAATATCACCCGTGTCACCAGCCATGTGCTGCGCTACGACCTGGACGAGGTGCTGGGATATTCCCAGCAATACTACGCTGCCCGGACCGCCCATTTGGTCGAGGTTGAGACCGATGAACGTGTCACCGGCTGGGGCGAATGCTTTGGTCCCGGACCGGTGGCGCTTGCCAACAAGACCATCGTCGAGCAGGTGCTCCAGCCCCTGGTGCTGGGCCGCGACCCGTTGGCGCGCGAGGCGATCTGGCACCATTGCTACAACATGATGCGCGATCACGGGCAGAAGGGGATGCCGATCCAGGCGCTCTCGGGCCTCGACATTGCGCTTTGGGACATCGCGGGGAAGGTCGCTGGCCTGCCGCTCTACCGGCTGCTTGGCGGGCCGACGCGCGAGCGGCTGCCGGTCTACGGCTACGGCATGATGCTGCGCAGGATCCCGGACTTGGCTGGTGCTTTCCGCGACGAAGCGGCGGCGATCCGCGAGATGGGGTTCGCTGCGACAAAGATGAAAGTGGGGCTGGGGCCCGAAACCGACGTGAAGCTTGCCCAGGCGGTGCGCGAGGGCGTCGGCCCGGACTACCGCTTTGCGGTCGATGCCAACCATTGCTACACCACGGCCGATGCCTTCCGTGTGGGCCGGGCGCTGGACGATCTCGGCGCATATTGGTTCGAGGAGCCGGTCGCGCCCGAGGACCGGGCGGGATATGCGGAGCTGCGAGCGGGTCTTAAGACCACGATCTCGGGCGGCGAGGCCGAGTTCACCCGTTGGGGCTGGCGCGACCTGTTGGAGGCGCGCGCGCTGGGTCTGGCGCAGCCCGAGGTCTGCGCCCTGGGCGGGATCAGTGAGTATCTCAAGGTCGTCGCCCTCTGCCACGCCCATTTCGTGCCGGTGATCAATCATGTCTGGGGTTCGGCCGTCGCGGTCGCCACGAACATGCACCTGCTGGCGGCCATGCCCGACCTGCCGGGCGGCTTGCATCCCTGGGAGCCGATGCTTGAATTCGACACCACGCCGAACCGGTTCCGTGACGAGATGCTGGCCGAGCCGTTGGAGATCCAGCGCCAGGTCAAGGAAAGCGGCGGCTCCGTCGGACTGCCGGGCGGCCCGGGGCTGGGGGTCACTCCCGACCCGGCGTTCCTGGACCGGTTCCGCATTGCGTAAGAGAGGGGAGAGGGATGAAGATCGCTGTCATTGACGACTACCAGAGCGTCGCTCGCGACATGGCCGATTGGTCGGGTCTCGAGGCCAGCCACGAGATCACTTTCTTCAACCAGGTCTACGAGGGGGTGGACGGCTTCGCAGAACGGCTGGCGCCCTTCGAAATCGTCTGCCTGACCCGCGAGCGCAGTCCCTTCAAGGCCGATATCATCGAGCGCCTGCCGAACCTCAAGCTGGTGGTGACCGCGGGCATGCGCAACGCGGCGATCGATTTGGAGGCCTGCAAGGCCAGCGGCATCCCCGTCGTCGGCACCGCCGGATCGGCCCAGGCAACACCTGAACTGGCCTGGGGCCTGATCCTGGCGCTCGCCCGGAACATTCATATCGAGGATGCGCGGATGCGCGAGGGAAGCTGGATCACGACCCTGGGCCTTGATCTTTCCGGCAAGACGTTGGGGATCCTCGGGCTCGGCCGGCTTGGTCAGAAGATGGCCCAGATCGCCCAGGTCTTCGACATGAACGTGATCGCCTGGAGCGCCAATCTGACCGACGAGGCGGCAGTGGAAGCGGGGGCGGTCCGGGTCGAGAAGGACGACCTGTTCCGACAGTCCGACTTCCTGACCATCCACTACAAGTTGGGGGACCGCTCGCGCGGGCTGGTGGGGGCGGCGGAGCTGGCGCTGATGAAGCCGTCGGCATACCTCGTCAACACATCGCGCGGGCCGATCGTCGATACTGACGCCCTGATCGGCGCCTTGACCGAGGGCCGGATCGCCGGTGCCGGGATCGATGTCTACGACGCCGAGCCACTGGCCTCCGACCATCCGATCCGGCAGTGCCCACGCACGCTTCTGACGCCCCATCTTGGCTATGTGACTGACGGCACCTATCAGCTTTTCTACGGCCAAATGGTCGAAAGCCTCGAGGCTTGGTTCTCGGGCCATCCGATCCGGGTGCTGGCGTGACGGATGAACTTTGGGAAAAGGGCCTCGCGACGCGGCGCGCGGTCGTTGGCGACGACTATGTCGAGAAGTCGCTGGCCGAGGCGGACGACTTCAACATGGTCCTTCAGGAATACATCACCCGCTATGCCTGGGGGGATATCTGGAACCGCGAGGGGCTGGCGCGCCGGGACCGCTCGATCCTGAACATCGGGATGCTGGTGGCGCTGAACCGTCCGGCCGAGCTGAAGCTGCACCTGAGAGGCGCGCTGAGAAACGGCGTGACGCTCGAGGAGATTCGCGAATGCCTGCTGCAAACCGCCGTCTATTGCGGTGCGCCGGCGGCACTCGATGCGTTCAGGATCGCGCGAGAGGTCTTTGAGGCGTTGGAGGCTAAGGAGTGACCCCCATCCTTGCGCAACCTAACGCTTCTCCGCGCCGGGCGGTGGGCAGCGGAGGGGGGCTCCGCGAGCGGCGGAGCGCTCTCTGATCCATGCGCCCCCTCGACGGAATCCGCGTTCTCGACCTGGCGACCTTCATTGCCGCGCCTCTCTCGGCCGCGATCATGGGCGAGTTCGGCGCCGAAGTGATCAAGATCGAACACCCGGATGGCGGTGATCCCATGCGCCGCTTCGGGACCGCGACTGACGACCCTGAACGGACGCTGGCTTGGCTGTCGGAGGCGCGCAACAAGCATTCGCTGACCCTGGACCTGAAATCGCCCAAGGGAGCCGCGACACTTAAGGAGCTGGTGCGCCGTTCGGATGTGCTGGCCGAGAACTTCCGGCCCGGAACGCTCGAGAAATGGGGGCTGGGGCCGGACGTGTTGTTGGAGCTCAACCCGGCACTGGTGATCTTGCGCATCAGCGGCTACGGCCAGACTGGGCCGTATCGCAATCGGCCTGGTTTCGCCAGAATCGCGCACGCATTCGGTGGACTGTCCCATCTGGCAGGGATGCCGGACGGGCCGCCGGTCACGCCGGGCTCGACCTCGCTCGCGGACTACATCTCCGGCTACTACGGCGTGATCGGGGTTCTCATGGCGCTGCGTGTCGCCGAACGCACGGGCAAGGGGCAGGTGATCGACGTTGCGCTCTTTGAGTCGATTTTCAGAGTCCTCGATGAAACGGCTCCGGTGTATGAAAAATTCGGAATTGTGCGCGGCCGCGAGGGCACTGCGACCCGGCAAGTTTGCCCGCACGGCCACTTCCCCTGTTCGGATGGCAATTGGGTCGCCATCGCCTGCACGTCGGACAAGATGTGGGAGCGCATGGCGATCCGCGTTCTCGACCGCCCCGACCTGGCCGCAAGTCACCCCAAGACTGAGGACCGGCTGGCCGACCGGCCACTGATTGACGGGGCGGTCGAGGCCTTCACGAAGACCCATCCGATGGCGGATGTCGTGCGGCTCTGCACCGAAGGTGACGTGCCCTGCGGGCCGATAAACACGATCGCCGATATCTTCGCCGATCCGCATTTCGAAGCGCGCGAGACGATTGCGCGTGTGTCCGACCCGGCGCTCGGGTCCGTCGCTGTGCCGAACGTCTTCCCCCGGCTATCAGAAACCCCGGGACGCATCGATCATCTGGGACCATCGCTCGGCGATGCTGAGATGCGGGTCAAAGCGATTCTCTCGGATCCTGCGCAGATTCGTGGCGGCGGCGATTGAGCCGGTCGTTGATTGCGGGCAGAACTGTCCGAATGGTGCAATAAATAGGGGTTAACGCAAAGTTTCGCGGTTTGGTTTCGTTTAGACACAAAATGCTGTTGACACCCATTGGCGCCCAAACTACGACTCGCGGCACAGGTGCATAGACGCGGACTGCAATCCTGACGCCTGAAGGCCCGGCCTGCCACAGCCGGGCCTTCATCAATTTTGGGCTCTGGGGGGCGAAGTTTGACGGATGGTCAAAAATCATCCGTACAAATTAAAAGGAGGCATCAGGTGCTTAGACGCGGAGTCTTTGCACGTGCTCCCGAGGGGGCACAACCTGACGCCTCCCGGATCAAATTGCCCTAAGGCTCTTCGACCCTCACAGCTTCGGAACAAATGACCTCATCGCTTCATTCACAACTATCGATCCGAAGACCAACCGCTATGGACAAGGCAGAGAGACCGAAGACCCGATGCCGCGGCGCCGTTCCGAATCCGAAAATCCTTCCTGACGCATCTCGACTTTCGACAATTGCGGGCGGTCTCCGCAACCAAAAAATCAAGTAAAGCCAAAGATTCTTGTGGACAACTGTCTGATAAACCTGTGGAAAACTCGAAAGCCTGTTTGCTGTCAGGCCGCTAGCAGGGGTGCCGGTGGGGAAAATCCTATCAGGGCACAGCTTGACGAATGCCGCTTGCCGAGAGGTCATTGGTCGATTACCGGTCGATGGACGCAGAGCGAAAGTCGGGGACCTGCCCATGGCCGTTTTGACCACCTGTATCGGCGCCTATCCGAAGCCTGACTACGTGCCCATGCGCGACTGGTTCCAGGTCGAGCAAGGCCTGACCGATACGTCCGGAACAGTGACGCGGCTGGCAAATCAGGTCAGCGATAGCGAGGACGCGGAAACCGAGGCGCTCTATCGCCGGGCGACCGAGGCCGCCGTCACTGACCAGGTTTCCTGCGGAGTGGACATCCCGACCGACGGCGAGCAGCGTCGCGAGAACTACATTCATTACCATTGCCGCCACCTGACTGGGTTCGACTTCGCGAATCTGACCAAACGGACGGTGCGCGACGGCGCCTATACGACCGAGCTGCCGACGATCCGGGGAAAGATCGAACCCAAGGGCGATCATTTCCTGGATCGCGACTACGAGGTTGCCCAGGGCTTCACCGATCGGCCGGTGAAGATCACGGTTCCCGGCCCGACGACGATCATGGATACCTGCGCCGACGTCCACTACAAGGACGGCCGCGCGCTGGCCTTTGATCTGGCCGACGCCTTGAATTTCGAGATCCGGGCGTTGGCCGAGGCCGGATGCAAGTTCATCCAGGTGGACGAGCCGCTGTTCGCGCGCAATGTCGAACGGGCGCTCGACTATGGTGTCGAGTGCCTTGACCGGTGCTTCGATGGGGTGCCGGCGGACGTGACCCGGGTCATGCATATGTGCTGTGGCTACCCTGGGCAGTTGGACGACGAGGAATACCACAAGGCGGATCCGTCCTGTTACTTCCGCCTGGCCGAAGCAGTGGATCGCTCGAGCGTCAATCAGATCTCGATCGAGGACGCCCACCGCTACAACGACCTCTTGCTGCTCGAGCGGTTCCAAAACTCGACCGTCATCTTCGGATCGATCGCGATCGCGCAGAGCCGGGTGGAAACGGTCGAGGAAGTCAGCGCGCGTCTCGAGGCGGCGTTAGAGCACATTGACGGCGACCGGCTGATGGCGGCGCCCGATTGCGGCCTCGCCATGTTGGGCCGCGACCTTGCGATGACCAAGCTCCAGGTGATGTGCGAGGCGGCGCAATCGGTGTAGGGCGGGGTATCACCCGACCTCATGTTCCAGCGATGCGCGTGCAAAATAAAAGGGAGGCATCAGGTGCCTAGACGCGGAGTCTTTGCACGTGCTCCGAAGAACACACCCTGACGCCTCCCAGACCGGTCACCCGAAGGTATCCGATCGGTGGCCGTCTCGCCCGAAGACGATCCAGCCTGGCAATCCGGCGTTTTGGTCTTCAGCCGTCAGGCAGCCGACCCGGAGGTCTTCCACCCAGCGACCAGAGGGTCCGAAACCGCCCGATCACCGATCCCAAGGCCCGAGAGCCCGAGGATCACGGCCTTCCAATCCGAAGATCGTCCGACCGGCGGTCGCAGGCCCGAGGGCCTGCGCCCTACGAACCAAGGGTCCGAGGATCCTTGATCCGCTGACCAATCCGCCCGGGGGCGGGCTGGCCCGCAGCCATTCAACACAAGGGGGTTCCCGTGGCGTCCTGGCTGGCGTCGCTCCAAGTCCGGGGACTTTTCGTTTCGCAGGGGAACCGTGTGACGAATCCGTGCTTGCCGCAAGATAAATGTTTGAAAAGAAGCAACTTTCTTGTGGATAATCGAGTGTGGATTCCGGGGATAACCGGGAAATTTCCAAGACCTGAAATGCGATAAATTGGGGACAGTATTCGGGCACTCGCGGCGCGATTTTTGACCTTCGCGCGATGCACGGCGACGAATCATCGAGAATCACGTTCCCGGCCCGCGCCCAGGGAATTTCGATCCATACCGGCGATACCCTTTCGAAAGTCCCGTCGATTGGGTTATTTTGCACGGCGCGGAGGGAGGCGAGTGCATGGCCAAACATAAGATTGCGGTGATCCCGGGCGACGGGATCGGCAACGAAGTGATGCCCGAGGGGCTGCGCGCCGTCGAGGCCGCGATGGCGCTGACCGGCGGCGCGGTCGAGTTCCGGCATTTCGATTGGTCCTGCGAGCGCTACAAGGCGACCGGCGCCATGATGCCGGATGATGGGATCGCCCGGCTGCGCGACCATGACGCGGTTTTCCTGGGCGCGGTCGGCTTCCCCGGCGTGCCGGACCACATCTCGCTCTGGGGTTTGCTTGTGCCGATCAGGCGCGAGTTCGACCAGTATGTGAACCTTCGCCCCGTGCGTCTTTTGCCAGGCATCACCCCGCCGGTGCGCGACAAGGCGCCGGGCGACATCGACTTCTGGGTTGTGCGCGAGAACACCGAGGGCGAATACAGCCAGGTCGGCGGCACCATGTTCGCGGGCACCGAGCGTGAGTTCGTGACGCAGCAGGCGGTCTTCACCCGCAAGGGCTGCGACCGGATTTGCCGCTATGCGTTCGAACTCGCCAAGGCCAAGGGGATGGCCCGAGTCGACGGTGCCACCAAGTCGAACGGCATCTTCATTTCGATGCCCTATTGGGATGAGCGATTCCGGACCGTCGCCGCGGACTACCCGGAGATCGAGCACGAGCTACATCATATCGACATTCTTTCCGCCCGCCTCGTCATGCAGCCAGAGCGTTTCCAAGTGATCGTGGCGACCAATCTGTTCGGCGATATCCTCTCGGATCTCGGTCCTGGCGTGACCGGGACCATCGCGGTGGCGCCCTCGGCGAATATCAACCCGGAGCGCGAGCACCCCTCGATGTTCGAACCGGTCCACGGCTCGGCGCCCGACATCGCGGGCATGGGTATTGCCAACCCAATCGGCCAGATCTGGTCAGCCTCCATGATGCTGGAGCATTTGGGTGAAACGGAAGCCGCCGCGGCGGTTCTGCGCGGGATCGAAACGGTGCTGGCCTCGAACAGCGCGCCCAAGACCACCGATTTGGGGGGCAGCGCGAAAACCTCGGAGCTGGGCCAGGCGATTGCCGACGCGATTGCGCGGGAGGGCTAGGCAGGATGGCAACGCTCAACGATTTTTTGAGCTCGGTGCTCGAGCGTGGCAGCCGGCTGATCGATTGGCGCGGCGGCGACCAGGTGAGCCCGGAGATGCTGGCCGGGCACTGCGCCGATCTTCTCTCGGCCAAGGGTGAGGCGACCGGCATGGCTTTGGCTGCGCGGATCCTCGAGGGCTATGACGGGCTCGATGCAGAGGCGCGCGCGACTTTCTTCCAGACGCTGGCCGCCGAGTACGACCCGGATCCGGACGAGGTGACCGCCGCCGCCTTGCGCTATGCGGAGGATCGCTCGACCGAGGCCCTGGCGGCGCTTGCCGCCGCAACCGAAACGCGGCGTCAGGAACTGTTCCGGCGCTTGAACCTGGCGCCGGGCGGGACGCATCGCTTGGTCTCGATGCGCGCCGACCTTCTGGGCCTCCTACGTGACGAGCCCGGCTTGGCCCGCATTGACGCCGACTTCCGGCACCTTCTGGGCTCGTGGTTCAATCGTGGCTTCCTGGTCATGCAGCCAATCGACTGGAACACGCCAGCGGCGATCCTGGAGAAGATCATCGCTTACGAGGCGGTGCACGAGATCGATTCCTGGGAGGAACTCCGCCGCCGGGTCGGTCCGGAGGACCGGCGCTGCTTCGCCTTCTTCCATCCCTCAATGCCGAACGAACCCTTGGTCTTCGTCGAGGTGGCGTTGACGCGCGAGGTTCCCGGCTCGATTCAGGCGGTGCTGGCGTCCGAGCGGGAGCGCGTAGCGGCCGATTCGGCCAAGACCGCGGTCTTCTACTCGATCTCGAATTGTCAGGTCGGGTTAAAGGGCGTCTCGTTCGGCGCCTTCCTGATCAAGCAGGTGGCCGAAGACCTGGCCCATGATCTGCCAAAGCTCGAGACCTTCGTGACGCTTTCGCCGGTCCCGGGTTTTTCTGGCTGGCTCGCGGCCGAGGCCGGGCGCGACCCGGACCTGCCGGCGGCCCTGGCATTGACGGCGCTGAACCGGAACGATTGGGACAACGATGCCAAGCGCGAGGACGCGGTCAAGGGTCAGGTCCTGCCTCTGGCGGCGCATTATTTTTTGGACTCGAAACGGAATGATGGCCGTCCGCCCGACGCGGTGGCCCGGTTCCATCTCGGCAACGGCGCTCAATTGCTCGACATTCACTGGATGGGCGATACATCCGAGAAAGGCATCGCGCAGTCCCATGGAATCATGGTCAACTATCTCTACGACCTCGACAAAATCGAGGAAAACCACGAGGCTTACGTGACCGACGGCAAGATCGCCGCGTCACGCAAGGTCCGGAACCTGGCCGCGGCGGCGCGCAAAGGGGGTAGCTGATGACCATTCAGGCGGTGGACGACATGGCCTCGGTGCAGGCGCCGATCGCTGAGCAGATCGCCCGGGCCCGTGCCGCGATGGCGACCCTGAAAGGCGCCAGCCAAGCGCGTATCGACGAAGCGGTCACGGCGATCGCGTGGGCGATCTACAAGCCCGAACATGCGCGGGAGCTGGCCGAGCTGGCGGTCGAGGATACCGGCCTCGGCAACGTGCCGGACAAGATCACCAAGAACACCCGAAAGACGTTTGGGGCGCTGCGCGACCTGCTGCGGGCCAAGACCGTCGGGATCATCGATGAGGACCCGGCCAAGGGCCTGGTGAAATATGCCAAGCCGGCGGGCGTGGTGGCGGCGATCTGCCCTTCGACCAACCCGGCGGCGACGCCCGCCAACAAGGCGATGCTGGCCATGAAGGGCGGCAATGCGGTGATCGTCGCGCCCTCGCCCGCGGGATATGTCACCACGGCGCGGTTCGTCGAATTGGCCCGGGCCGAGCTTGCCAAGGCGGGGTTCGAGCCGGATCTTGTGCAGGTGCTGATAGCGCCGGTTACCAAGGACGCGACCCAGGGCTTGATGAACCAGGCGGATCTGGTGGTCGTGACGGGCTCCCAGAACAACGTGCGCCGCGCCTATTCGTCAGGCACGCCCGCCATCGGTGTCGGCGCCGGCAACGTGCCGGTGATCGTCGATGAGACCGCGGATCTGGATGATGCTGCGGGCAAGATCGCCGCTTCCAAGATCTTCGACAACGCGACCTCGTGCTCGTCGGAGAATTCGGTGATCCTGCTCGACGCGATCTACGACGATGCCATCGCGGCGCTTGGCCGGGCAGGGGGGTATCTGGCGACGGCCGAGGAGCGCGAAAGGGTTCTCGAAACCCTATGGCAGGGCGGCAAGCTGAACCGCCACATCATCGCGCGCGATATGCCGGTGCTGGCCGAGGCCTTCGGGCTGGGCGGCGAGGCAGCTAGTGCGAAATTCGTCATGGTCGAGGAGACGGGCATCGGCGACGCCTATCCGCTGTCGGGCGAAAAACTGTCGCTCGTGCTGACCGTCTACCGCGCCCGCGACTTCGAGCACGCGCGCCAACTGGTCCATGACATCCTGGCGCATGAGGGCATGGGCCATTCCTGCGGCATCCACACTAACCGGCCCGAGCGTGCCCGGGAGCTGGCCGAGACCCTCGACGTGGTCCGTGTGCTGGTGAACCAGGCCCACACCTTCGGCAATGGCGGTAGCTTCGACAACGGGTTGCCGTTCACGCTGAGCATGGGCTGTGGCACCTGGGCCGGCAACTCGATCACCGAGAACCTGAACTACAAGCACTTCATCAACATCACCCACCTGGTGACGACGATCCCCGAGGATAGGCCGAGCGAAGAGGCGCTGTTCGGGGCCTATTGGGAGAAATACGGGAGGTAGCCGTCATGGACCTTTCAGAAGGTTTGTTGTCCAACGATTTCTTTCTCCGCTTAGTTCAGCTATTGGCGATCCTTTCGGTTGTCGGTGCGCTTATCGCTACCGGCTTCGTCCTGTTCCAGATGAAATTCGAACCGGGGTCGGCCGGTGACGATCCTAACTGGCGATCGCTCTTCCTTCTCTGGTGGGACTCAGCGGCGATCATGGTACTTTACGCTGGCGTCAGTTTTGTTTGGCTTTTTGAGCGATTTATCGGAATTCTCGCCAGCGCGATGTATGCTGATCAAACTGCGGGAATATTCAATCTGCAATACGTTCTGCTTGTATTGGAATTCGTGATCTATGGAATGATCCTGATCGTCGCGATCCGGCTTTCCCTTCGGATCCGCCGGAGACTGCGGCAAGGATAATCGATCCTATCCGTGATCACCGAGCTGCGGACTTTACGCGGACCACCGCATTGTCCATCTTGCCGCAAAACAATGAAATCCGGCGGGAGGACACGCCCATGACCACCTATACCAGCTATGACCTGGTCGAATTCGGCAAGCCGCTGATGGCACGCGAGCGCGAGCTGCCAGAACCGGCCGGCATGCAAGTCCTGCTCCGTGTCCGCCGGGCCGGGGTCTGTCACTCGGACATCCATATCCAGGAGGGCTTTTTCGATCTGGGCGACGAGGGCAAGCTGCGGATGGAGGACCGAGGTATGGTCCTGCCGATGGCCATGGGCCACGAGATCTTGGGCGAGGTCATCGCGCTCGGCCCCGATGCCGACCCGGAGGAGGCCCCGGTTGGTGAGACACGGCTGGTGCATCCCTGGATCGGCTGCGGCGATTGCCGGGCCTGCATTGACGGGCGCGAGAACGAATGCACCCGCATGAACGCGCTCGGCGTCATTCGGGACGGCGGTTATGCCACCCATGTCCTGGTCGATCACCCGAAGTTCCTGGTCGATATCGGCGATTTGGACCCGGATATCGTGACCCCGTATTCCTGCTCGGGCCTGACCGTCTACAACGCGCTTCTGAAAGCCGGGGCCATGAACCCCGGCGAGTGGCTGGCGGTAATGGGGGCAGGGGGCCTGGGCCTCAATGCCGTGGCGATTGCCCGTGCCATGGGGTTCGAGAAGATCGTGTCGGTGGATATCGACGATCGCAAGCTGCAGGCGGCGGTCGAGATGGGCGCCGATGCGGTGCTGAACGGGTCCCGTGAGGATGCGCTGGAAGAGTTGCGCAAGATCACCGGCAACCAGCTTTTAGCGGTGGTCGATACGGTGGGCGCCCCCTCGACCTCGCGCCTGGCAATCCATGCGCTGATCAAGATGGGCCGTTATGTGGTCGTGGGTCTCTATGGCGGTACCATGTCGATGCCGCTGCCCTGGCTGCCCCAGAAATACCTGACCGTGCGCGGGTCTTATGTGGGGAACTGCAACCAGCTGCGCGACCTGATCGAGCTGGTCAAGACTGGCAAGGTGAAGGACATCCCCGTCAGCTCGCGGTCCCTGAGCGAGGCCAGCCAGACGCTCGATGACCTTAAAGCCGGCAAGATCACCGGCCGGGTCGTGTTGACCACCGAGTGATCCTAGATGAGGTTCCTATGACCAACCACCTGCTGCCCGGCCAGCCCTTCCCGGCGATCGACCTGCCCGATGCGCAAGGCGGCCGCCTGCGTTCGGCGGAGTTCGACGCGCCGTTCATGACGATCCTAAACGTCTATCGCGGGCTGCATTGCCCGCGCTGCCAGCGCCAATTGCAGGACATCGTGGCGCACCGGGCCGAGTTTGATGCGCTGGGCGCGAAGGTGGTCTCGATCTCGACCGATGATCAGCCGCGCGCCCTGCAGGCGTTGGACGAGTGGGGCCTCGGCGATATGGCCCTCGGCTATGACCTGACCATCGACGGGGCCCGGAGCCTGGGTCTGAACATCTCGGAGACGATCCGCGAGGCCGAGCCGGCCTTCTTCGCGGAGGCGGCGGTGTTCCTGATCCAAGGCGACGGAGTTCTTTGGGGCTCGTCGATCAACAGCTTCCCCTTCCTGCGCCCGACCGCCGAGCAATTGCTCGACGCGGTCCGCGTGGCGAAGGAGCGGAACTATCCGCCACGCGGTAACGTGGCGGCCTGAGCAGGGAAAGGGGACGCTCCGGCAGCCGGCGCGTCCCCATCATGTACCGCAGTACCTCAGACCTCGACCCAGGCGTCCGCGCTCCAGACAAAGGTGGTGCCGTCAATCTCAACCGCCACGCCGTCATCGGCGGCGCCAAGGCTGGTATCGACAATTGCCTCGAATTCCGAGCCCGCGCCGGCGCCGTCCAGATCGACCTCGATCACCCCATCGGTGACCTGGACATAGGCCAGCAGTTCCGCCGCATCGACCACGCCGTCACCATTGACTGCGCTGAAATCGAAGCTATCCGCGTCGATCTCGACCCGGTCGGCGACTTCCCATTCGGGGCCTTCCTCGCCTTCGACTTCGGTCGCTGCCTCAAAATCGATGATCGTGTCGAGACCGTCGCCAGGATCCTCCTCGGTCCCAGCGCCGATGCCTGAATGCGAGAACGTGTCGTTGCCCTCGCCGCCGGTCAGCATGTCGTCGCCTCCGCGTCCGACGATCACGTCGTCCCCGCCCAGGCCGTCCATCACATCGGCATCGTTGGTGCCTTTCAGATGATCCACACCCTCGCTGCCGTCTTCCTCCACATGGCGACCACCCGGTTTGTTGTCACCGGTCGCGAAGCGGCCTTTGGTACCGCCTTGTCCTTGATTGTCGTTGAGATGATCTCGGTTTGACATCTGTCTCTCTCCCCTAAAACTCAGTCGTGGAGAGAAACGAAAAACTCTTTGCGTAGTAAAAGCCAGTTAATTCGGAAATACCACTAATAATAACAACCTTTGATAGAGTCGGTTTTAAGGGGTTTATTATTATAGTTGTTCTAGATCAGCTTCGCCGAGATTGGCGTAATCATTTTTTCTACCTATTGGCAGAATCAAGGCAGCCAGATGGCGAGGGTTAGGCGGAAATGGGAATCGACTTCCCGCTGATCTGGGTCCGATGCATCAGCCGCCTTGCCGCGGGGTCGAACGGGTCGCGCCGGTGGAGCGTCGCGCGGTTGTCCCAAATCAGCAGGTCGCCGACCTGCCAGCGGTGCTTGTAGGTGAACTCAGGCCGAGTTGCATGGGCCCAGAGCGCGTCCAGCAGAGCATCGGACTTGGCCCGCTCCATCCCCTCGATCCAGGCATTCCGGCGGCGGCCCAGGTAGAGTGCTTCGCGGCTCGATCGCGGGTGCTGGATGATTGCTGGGTGCAAGGCGCCGGGCGCGGTCAGCGGATCGTCGGTCGGTGTCACGCCTTGCCGGACATAGCCGCCGGAATTGTATGTGCCGTCGTGCTTGATCCGCCGGCCCTCGATCCGGGCACGCAGACCGGCGGGCATCGCGTCCAGCGCGGCCGCCATCCCGGCGATCCAGGTATCCCCGCCCTCGGACGGGATCTCGATGGCGTAAAGCGCCGAAGCGTCGGGCGGGTTCTCGAGATAGCTCATGTCCGTGTGCCAGACCGCCTCGCCGGCGCCGAGTGAGCCGATGGCGACGCCGTTCGCATCCTTGATGTTCGAGACCACGTAGAGCTCGGGCAGCCCCTCGACCACGGTCTTGCCTGTTTCGTTGACGGGGGCCTCGTCCAGAGTGCCGAGGCGGCGCGAGAAGGCGACGAGCTCTCGCGGCGTCAGCGTTTGGCCGCGCACCAGCAGGGCCGAGGCGCGATCGAGGCAAGAAGCGAGGTCTGCAACTTGCGGCATATCGATATGGCGCAGATCCACGCCGAGAACTTCCAGGCCGACGCTGGGTGTCAGGGGGCGGGTGTTCAACGTCATCGGATCCTCATTCACGTCCCGGCCTTGAGCCGGGACCTGGATGACCCACCAGGCCCCGAATCAAGTCCCGGGGCACTGGCGCGAGCGGCCATCATCCGACCATCTCGGCCAGCTTCAACCGCTGCACCTTGCCGGACGGCCCCTTCGGCAGGTCCGGCAGGATATGCACCCGGTCCGGCGCCTTGAAGCGTCCGACATGCGCGCGGCATAGCTCGAGCAGCGCCGCCTCGTCTACCGAACCTCCCTCGGTCAGGCGCACCGCCGCCTCGACGCATTGGCCGTAATCGACCGAGGGCACGGCAAAGGCGGCTGCTTCAAGCACTTCCGGGTGAGTTAGCAGCGCTTCATCGATCTCCCGCGGCGCGATGTTCTCGCCGCCCTTGATGATCAGCTCCTTCCGGCGGCCGGTGACGTAGATGTAGCCATCCTGATCCATGTGGCCCAGATCGCCAGTCAGGAACCAGCCGTCATCCGTGAATGCCTCATCCGTCGCCTGCGGGTTCTTGAGATAGGCGTGGAACACGTTCTCGCCCCGGATCGCGATCTCGCCACTGGTCCCCCGTGCGACTTCGGTGTTGTCACCGCCCAGGATCGCCACCTCGTTGCCATATCCCTTGCCTGGCGAGCCGTATTTCCGCTCGCCCGGCGGCATCGGGTTCGATGTGATTTGGGCCGAGGTCTCGGTCAGGCCCATGGTCTCGATCAGCACCAGCCCGAACAGGTCCTCGAAGGCCTTATGCACCTCCGGCGACAGCGGCGCCGAGGCGGAGCGGGCGAAACGGACCCTCTTCAGCTTGTCTTTTGGCGGCGGTCCATCCGCCTCGGCCGCGCGCAGCAGATACTGGTATTGCGTCGGCACCGCCGAGAACCAGGTACATTCGTGGGTGATGACCTGATCCCAAAAGTTGCTGACCGAGAACCGCGGCGGCACCACGATCGACATGCCACCAACGAGAGTCGACATCAGCGAGACGCAGAACCCGTTGATGTGGAAGAGCGGCAGGACCATCAGCGTGCGGTCTTGGGCGGTCAACTGGTGCGCGATGATCGCGTACTCGCCTCCGCAAAGGGGTGCGCGTTGCCGAAGCAGCGCGCCCTTCGGGTTGCCGGTGGTGCCGGAGGTGTACATGAGCAGGCCATCGGCCATGTTGTCGTGATCCGCGATTGGTGTGCGTGCGGCGGTTGCCTCGGGCCATTCCGGGCCGCGATGCGCATCGCAAAGGATCACCCGGATCGGCCGCGCGATCTGTTCCAGGATCCGCCGCAGCCGCGGCTCCTCCTCCGGGCTGACGAATATGATCTCAGTCTCTGAATGCTCGACTACATAAGCGATCTGCGGGTCGCCGGCGGCCAGGTTGATCGGTGCCGTGATCCGCCCGCCGTAGAGGGTGCCCAGGATCACCTGCACCGACCCCCAGGAATTCTGCATCATCACCGAGACGACTTGCTGGTGGCGAACCCCGAGCCCGGCCAGCCGGTCGGCGAACCTGGCCAGCGTGTCCCGCAATTCGCCATATGTGATGCTGAGCCCGCTGCCGGGCGTGATCAGGAACGGCTTGCCGGGCAGCGCCACCGCGTGCGCCTCGACAAAATCCCTCACTGTCCGGCTACCGACCAAATCCCCCATTAGCCTCTCCCTCAGGGTCCGAGCCTGCACTCTATGCGCCAACAAGCCAGGCCGCGCAACGCCTGCCCTTGGCCGGCAACGCGTGCCGTGGTAACCGGGCGCCCTCACCGGATGGCTTTGCGATCGAAACCATGAATCTGTTCACCGAAATTCGCGCCGTGGTGCTGGACGCTGTGGCCCGCCAAATCGAGGCGGGCGCGCTGCCCGAGGGGCTGGCGACCCAGGCAATCACGGTCGAGCCGCCGCGTGACCCGAGCCATGGCGACATGGCGACCAATGCGGCGATGGTGTTGGCCAAGCCGGCAGGTCAGAAGCCGCGCGATCTTGCAGACCGGCTGGCGCCGATCCTGTCCGAGGATGCGCGGATCGGCGAGGTCACCGTGGCGGGTCCCGGCTTTATTAATCTGAGGTTGGCGCCTAACCTGTGGAGCGGGGTTGTCGCCGCCGCGATCGCCAATGGCTCGGACTTTGGCCGCTCGCAGATGGGCGTGGGCCAAAAGGTCAATGTGGAATTTGTCTCGGCCAACCCAACCGGGCCGCTCCATGTGGGACACACGCGCGGGGCGGTCTTCGGCGATGCACTCGCCAGTCTTCTTGATTTCGCCGGCTTCGAGGTCACCCGGGAATACTACATCAACGATGGCGGCGCCCAGGTCGACGTCTTGGCGCGCTCGGCCTACGAGCGTTACCGCGAGGCCTGCGGTCTGAACCCGGAGATCGCCGAGGGGCTCTATCCAGGCGACTACTTGATCCCGGTTGGCGAGGCGCTGAAGGAGAAGTTCGGCGACACCCTGCTCGATCAGCCCGAGGATGCTTGGCTGGCGCAGGTCCGCGACTTCGCCACGAGCATGATGATGGATCTGATCCGGGCCGATCTGAAATCTGTCGGCGTCGTGATGGACGTCTATTATTCCGAAAAGTCGCTCTATGGCACCGGCAGGATCGAGGCGACACTTGAGGATTTGGAAGGGCGCGGCCTGATTTATGAAGGCGTGATTGAACCCCCGAAGGGCAGGGTGCCCGAGGAATGGGAGCCGAGGCCGCAGACCCTCTTCAAGTCGACAGAATACGGTGACGACACTGACCGGCCGATCAAGAAGGCGGACGGGTCCTGGACATATTTCGCCCCGGATATCGCCTATCACAAGGACAAGGTGGATCGCGGCTTCGACTTGTTGATCGACGTGCTGGGCGCCGATCACGGGGGCTACGTGAAGCGCATGAAGGCGGCCGTCGCGGCGCTCAGCGACAATCGGGTGCCGTTGGACATCAAGCTCTGCCAACTGGTGAAGCTCTTCAAGGGCGGCGAGCCCTTCAAGATGTCGAAACGCACCGGCACGTTCGTGACGCTGCGCGACGTCGTCCAGGAAGTGGGACCGGACGTGACCCGCTTCGTCATGCTGACCCGCAAGAACGACGCGCCGTTGGATTTCGACTTCGTCAAGGTGCTGGAACAGAGCCGGGACAACCCTGTCTGGTATGTGCAATACGCCCATGCCCGGACCAATTCGCTAATGATGCGCGCGGGCGAGGCTGGAATCGCTGCCGACGATTCGGCGTTGGCGCGGGCGGATCTCACGGCGCTGGCGCACGAGGCCGAGATTGGTCTGATCCGCAAGATTGCCGAGTTCCCGCGTTTGGTCGAGACTGCGGCGCATCACCACGAACCTCACAGGGTCGCCTTCTATCTCTATGATCTGGCATCCGAATTCCATTCCTGGTGGAACCGTGGGCAAGACGAGCCCGGGCTGCGGGTGATCCGCGAGGAAGCGCCCGACTTGACCCTGGCGCGGCTTGCCCTTTCGCGCGCGGTTCAGGTTGTGATTTCGGCAGGTCTTGGTATTCTTGGCGTCGCCCCAATGAAAGAAATGAAGTGACCTCGTGTTGCATATAGTGGGGTAAGAGCAGAAGACCCCAAAATGTGGCCCTGAATCTGGGTCCCGGATAGGGGAACGACGACAGGCACGGAACCCGGATGCGCGACGAGTTCGACGACGACTACCTTGCGGCCGATGGAGGTGCGCCCGCTGGCTGGCGCGCCCGCTTCCGCGCGCGCTATGGCGAGCATATTTCGACCTGGACCGGCGCCGTGGCTGCGATCGTGGTGATCAGCGCACTTGCGATCTGGATCTACAATCTGGGAGATCGCGACGCCAATGCGGTTCCAGTGATCCGGGCCGCGCTCGAACCTGCCAAGGTGCAACCCGACGATCCCGGCGGCGCCGAGGTAGCGCATCAGGATATCGCCAGCTACGGCGCCGCCGACGAGACCAATGATCCTGACGGCCCCATCATCCTGGCGCCGCCAAACCCGCGTCCGGCGGACGAGGACGTGGCAATGGGCGAGCTGCAGAACCAGGGCGGCGAGGAGGTTGCGGCGCTGACACCGGACGACCCGGCAAATGAGGTAGCCTCAGCCGAGATTGCGGCGGATGAACCGCTGCCCGGAGATGGCACGGACCTGGCACCAGGCTTCAGCCCGGTTGTTCTCGCGCGCCCCCGCGGCTTGGCGCAGCAGGCCGCATCGGCGCGGAATGCGAGCGCCCAGGAGGATGCCCTGGCGTTGGAGGCCGCGACCTCGATCGTCCAGATCCAGCTTGGCGCCTTTCCCACCCGGGCCGAGACCAAGACGCAGTGGGAGCAGATCTACGACGCCAACAGCGATATCCTTGCTGGCCGCGCGCTGGTGGTCCAGAGCACGATCTCGGGCGGCCGACGATTCTTCCGGATGCGCGCTGGCCCGTTCAAGGACCGGACCGAGGCGCGCAATATTTGCCGTGCTTTGCAGGCGCGGGGCCAGGACTGCCTGGTCGCGGTGAACGGCTGATGTCGGCCCGCGCGGTCATCTTCGGCCTGCAAGGTCCCGAGCTGTCGCCTGAAGAGCGTGCGTTCTTCCGCGACGCGGATCCTTGGGGTTTCATCCTGTTCGCCCGGAATGTCGCCACGCCGGACCAACTCCGCCGTTTGACCGCCGATCTTCGCGCCGCGGTCGGGCGCGACACGCCGGTGCTGATCGATCAAGAGGGCGGGCGGGTTGCTCGGATGGGCCCGCCCCATTGGCGCCAATGGCAGCCCGTCATGCGGCTTTTCGATGGTGCCGACGAGGCGCGGGCGCTTGAGGCGGCACGCCTGCGCTATCGCATCATCGCCGAGGAACTGGCCGCGGTTGGCATTGATGTCGATTGCGTGCCCTTGCTCGACGTGCCAGTGCCTGGCGCCCATGATGTGATCGGCGAGCGTGCGCTCGGCCGTGATGCCGATGCCGTCGCGCGCCGGGGAGGGGCGGTCTGCCAGGGCCTGCGCGCCGGCGGGGTGCTGCCCGTGGTCAAGCACATGCCGGGGCACGGCCGCGCTCAAGTCGACAGCCATCACGAGGTTCCCCGGGTCGAAACGCCGCGCGAGGTGCTCGAGGCGGTCGATTTCGCCGCTTTCCGGCCCCTGGCGAAAGAGGCGCTGGGCATGACCGCCCATGTGGTCTACGAGGCGATCGATCCGGAGAATTGCGCGACCCATTCGCCCGCCGTAATCCGCGCGATCCGCGACGAAATCGGCTTTGGCGGCCTACTGATGACCGACGATCTGTCGATGGCGGCCCTTGGCGGCAGCATGGCCGACCGGGCTCGGCGCGCGCTTGGTGCCGGCTGCGACGTGATCCTCCATTGCAACGGTCTGATGGCCGAAATGGAGGAGGTCGCGGCCCATGTGCCCGAGCTCTCTGGTTCAGTCGCGACACGTGCCACCCGCGCTGAGAATGAACGTGGACTCAGGGACGAGACCGATATCCCGGCCGCCGAGGCGCGCTATTCGGAACTAACAGGGGAGAGGCCCAATGCCTGAGAACGTGCTGGACGCCCCAGTGGCAAACCAAGTGGCGCCTCTCGAAACTGATCCGTTCGATACACCGCCCGGGGATCTGCCTGAAGTCGATGGTGATGCGCTCAGCGTCAGTGTTGATGGTTTCGAGGGGCCGCTCGACCTGCTTTTGATGCTGGCGCGCACCCAGAAGGTGGATTTGCGAAAAGTCTCGGTGCTGCAACTGGCCGAGCAGTATCTGGAATTCGTCAACAAGGCCCGGGCTCTGCGCCTGGAACTGGCGGCGGACTACCTGGTCATGGCCGCCTGGCTCGCGTTCCTGAAATCCCGCCTATTGCTGCCGCCGCCGCACGAGGATGGCGGACCCAGCGGTGAGGAACTGGCCGCGCATCTGGCCTTCCAGCTCGAGCGGCTGGAAGCCATGCGCCGCGCCGCCGCCCAGTTGATGGGCCGTGACCAGCTTGGCCGCGACTTCTTCGCCCGCGGCATGACCGAGACTGTTACGGTCAAGCGTCAAACCGAATGGACCGCGAACCTGGCCGACCTGCTCCGAGCCTATTCGCGGGTGCGCACGCGCGACGAATTCCGTCCGCTCCAGGTCGATCGCAGCGCGATCTTCACCATGGACCAGGCGCTGGAACGTCTGAAACACGTGATCGGCATGGCCATGGAATGGGGCGATTTGGCCTCCTTTCTGCCGGATGGCTGGTCGCTCGAACCGGCCAAACGGCGCAGCGCCATCGCCAGCACTTTTGCGGCCTCGCTGGAACTGGCCAAGCTCGGCCAGGTCGAGATTCGCCAGGACAAGACGTTCGCGCCAATCTATTTGCGTGCCCGTCAGAGAGAGGAGACCCCTGCATGAGCCTCGATGATCTAGGGCCTGAGGAGCTGGGACCGGATGCGCCCAGCGGCGTCGAGGCGCTCTTCGATGCACCACCGCTGCCCGAGCAGGAGCGGATGGTCGAGGCGATCCTGTTTGCCAGCGCCGAGCCGTTGAGCCTGGCGCAGATCGGTGAGCGGCTGCCCCACGGGTCGGACCCGGCCGAGGCGCTGGCGCTGCTGCGAAAGCGGTATGAAGGGCGTGGTGTCGGCGTAGCTAAGATCGGCACCGGTTGGGCCTTGCGCACCGCGCCCGACCTCGGATTCCTGATGCGCCGCGAGGCGAAGGAGGTGCGCAAGCTGTCGCGCGCGGCCATCGAGACGCTGGCGATCATCGCCTATCACCAGCCCGCGACGCGGGCCGAGATAGAGGAGATCCGCGGCGTATCGCTGTCACGCGGCACGATCGACATCCTGCTGGAGCTCGAATGGATCAAGCTCGGCCGCCGCCGCGAGACCCCGGGTCGCCCGGTGACTTTCGTCACCACGCAGATGTTCCTCGACCACTTCGGCCTCGCCAGTGCCCGCGACCTGCCCGGGATCAAAGAGCTGCGTGCTGCCGGCCTGCTGGATGCAACACCGCCTGGCGCTGAGGCGGAGGAAGAACTCCCGCCCGGCGAGGACGGCGAGATCGACGACATGTTTCCCGAGGAGGAGGCGGTCGCCTGAGTTCCGTGACCGTGAGCTGAGACATGGCGGGGTAAACGCCGCCCTACAGCCGATGCCCGGTAGGGCCGGCTTCAGCCCGCCAAGTCGAAAGTCGGAATTGCCGGGACGAAGCCTGCATCAAGGCGCCCTGAAATGCTTCGCCAGGCGCAACTCCTGCCCCTGATAATTCGACCCGATTCCCGCGCCGTAGAGCACGTCCGGCGTCTCAGCCATGTGCTCGTAGACGAGCCGGCCGACCATTTGGCCGTGTTCGAGGGCAAACGGCGCCTCATAGCAGCGGACCTCGAGGACGCCCCTTGACCCGGCGCCCCCCGTCGAGGGGTGACCGAAGCCCGGGTCAAAGAATCCCGCATAGTGGACGCGGAATTCGCCTGCAATGGCCATGTAGGGCACCATCTCGGCGGCCGTGTCGGGCGGCACGTTGACCGCCTCGCGGCTGACCAGGATGTAGAAGGCGCCCGGGTCCAGGATGATGGCGCCGTGGCCACCCGGGCGGACCGGCTCCCAGAACTCGGCCGGGTCGTAGTGGTCGATCTTGCTCAGGTCGATCAGTCCGGAATGGTGGCGCGCGCGCCAGCCGACGATGCCGCCCTCGCGCGGGCTGAGGTCGACGGAGAAACCCAAGCCGCCATCAATCAGCGCCTCGCCGTTCACCAGTGGCTCCTTGGCGTGCAGCGCGCGCAGTTCGTCATCGCCGATCGAAGGGTCGCCGCGCCTAAACCGGATCTGGTTCAACCGCATCCCCGGGCGCACCAGCACCGAGAAGGTGCGCGGGCTGATCTCGGCATAGAGCGGCCCCGTGTAGCCCTCCTCGACCCGGTCAAACTCGATCGAGCGGTCGGTGATCAGGCGGGTCAGCAGGTCCAGACGCCCGGTCGAGCTCTTGGCATTCGCCGCAGCGGAGATGTCTTGGGGGAGGGCCAGCGACTCGGCAAGTTCCACGACGTAGACGCAGTTCGTCTCGAGCACGGCGCCGGGCCCCAGATCGATTTCGTGCATCGCGTATTGTCCGAGCCGTTCTTCCACGCTCCGGCTCCGGCCCGAAAGAAAACTCGCGCGGACCCGCCAGGCGCGGTTACCCAGGCGCAGGTCGAGGCTCGCCGGCTGAACCTGGTCCGAGGTGACGGGTTCGGCGGTCTGAATCTCGCCCGCCTCCAGCATCCGGCGCAGCGCCTGGGACGGGATCACCCCCGAATCATGCTCGGTCATCGCGGTCTCTGCTCCCCCAACGACAAGACGTCAACGAAAAGACGCCAACGGCTGAGCCGCTGGCGTCTTGATGCTGGTCGGGCCGGCGAGATTCGAACTCACGACCTCTTGCGCCCCATGCAAGCGCGCTACCAAGCTGCGCTACGGCCCGACAAGGTAGAAGCGGTTATAGCGCCTCCGCCATGCAGTGCAATGGGCACAAATGAAAATGGGGCTCGAATGAAAATGGGCCCCGGCGGGGGCCCATTCGATAGATCCCGCGGCGCGGGACGATCAGTCGCTTTCCAGCTTCTCGAGCAGTTTCTCGAGTCGCGAGATACTGGCGCGGATCCGCGTGGGATCCACATTCTCGCCCGCATCCGCCGCAGCGACCGTGCGCTCGGCGTCCACGCGATCCTTCAGCGCGGAAAGACGCTCGACCGCGTCCGCCGGAACCTTCGCGGATTCCAGGGTCAGCTCAAGACTGGCATTGCCGCGGGCAATCACCGTCTTGGTGCCTTTCTCGCGCAGCATCTTCTGCACGCCCTTGATGGTCATGCCATCATCGTAGAGCAGTGCCTTGATGCCGCGCAGCAGCGCCACGTGGTCCGGCCGATACAAGCGGCGGCCCCCACCGCGCTTCATCGGCTTGATCTGAGCGAACCGGGTCTCCCAGAACCGCAACACATGCTGCGGTAGATTCAAATCGTTCGAAACCTCGCTAATTGTTCGAAAGGCCTCGGGCGATTTGCCCGAGCCTGTAAGCGACTCAGCAGTCACAGCCATTACGCATTACCTCCACCGTTTACGCGATCTTTCATGATATGCGACGGGCGAAACACCAGGACGCGCCGGGGTTCGATCGGCACTTCCTCGCCAGTCTTGGGGTTCCGACCCATGCGGGCGCCTTTGTCACGCACCGCAAAGGTTCCGAACGAAGAAATCTTTACATTCTCGCCTTTTACGAGGGCATCGGAAATCCTGGTCAGGACAGATTCGACCATTTCCGCGGATTCATTCCGCGACAAGCCAATCTCTCGATAAACCGCCTCGCTTAGGTCGGATCGCGTTAAAGTATTCCCGGCCATCGTCCGAACCCCCCTTCTGGTTGTGCTACGCGAAACGCATACGATCGGCGCTTAGTGTAAAGGAATTTGCGAAAACGAGTCAATGTCAATGACTTGTGGAAAACTTCGTAACCTAAAGTATAGGATCAAGACCGAAATATCACCATCGCAAGAGTGCGGAGCCCCAGGCCAAACCGCCGCCAATCGCTTCCATTAACAGAAGATTTCCAGGTTGAATGCGTTCGTCTTGAACTGCAATCGACAACGCTAGCGGGATCGATGCGGCTGACGTGTTGCCATGATCTTGAACGGTCACGACCACCTTGTTCATGGAAACGCCGGCCTTTTTTGCAGTGCTCTCGATGATCCGCAAATTGGCTTGATGCGGCACGATCCAATCGACCTCGGCGCTGGTCACGCCGACCTTCTCCATTACCTCGTCGGCGACCTCGGCCAGCTTCACGACCGCGTGGCGAAAGACCTCTCGGCCGGCCATCTGCACATAGCCCGCCTGGCGCGTGGTCGAGGGGCCGCCAGAGACGTAAAGAATATCATGATAGGCGCCGTCTGAATGCAGACAGGTTCCAAGGATACCACGATCTGCCGGCGAACCATCGCCCTCGGCGGCTTCCAGTATCACGGCACCCGCGCCATCGCCGAACAAAACGCAGGTCGCCCGATCGTTCCAATCCAGGATGCGTGAGAAGGTTTCAGACCCCACCACCATGACGCGCCGCGCCATACCCGAGACGATCATCCCGTTGGCATTGGCCAACGCGTAGATGAAGCCGGCGCATACCGCATGCAGGTCGAATGCGAAACCGGCGCGCATGCCCAAAGCGTTCTGCACCCGGGTCGCGGTCGAGGGGAACGTATAGTCGGGCGTCGCCGTCGCCAGCACGATCGCATCAATGTCGGAGCTCTCGAAGCCGCCCCGGTCCAGAGCGTCGCGCGCCGCCGCGACCGCGAGGTCCGACGTGGTCTCGCCTTCGGCTGCGATGTGGCGCTGGTGAATGCCGGTGCGGGTCCGGATCCATTCATCGGATGTGTCGATGCGCTCTGCCAACTCGTCATTGGTGACAATCCGCTCGGGCAGAAAATGGCCGCAAGCCACTGCCCTGGCACGCACCACATTCATTCGCCCCGTTCTCCCGCCTTGTTTTCCAAAGGAGTGTCGCCATCTGCGTCCAGCTTGGCAAGCTGCGCGGCTACCCGGCGCGGAAAATCCGTCTCGGCCATTTTTGCCGCCAGCTCGACGGCGGACGCGAAACCGACCGCATCTGCGCCGCCGTGACTTTTGACGACCGCGCCGTTCAGGCCCAGGAATACACCGCCATTGGCCCGGCGCGGATCGATCCGCTGACGCATCCGGCTGAGCGAAGTAAGGGCGAAGAGGGCGCCAAAGCGAGACCAAAAGCTGTGCCGGAAGGCATCTCGCAAAGCGTCGCGGATAAAGAGCGCGGTGCCCTCGGCCGCTTTCAGGGTCACGTTTCCAGTAAAGCCGTCGGTGACGAAGACATCTGCCGTGGTCTTCGAGAGATCCGTGCCCTCGACGAAGCCCACGAATTCGAAACGCTCGCTCTCAGCCGCCTCGATCAGCTTCGCCGCCTCCTGGATCTCCTGCGGACCCTTGCCCGGTTCGGTGCCCATGTTCAGCAGACCGACCCGAGGGCGGGGTATGCCGAAATTAAGATGAGCGTATTCCGCGCCCATCACCGCGTATTGCAGAAGGTTGCGCGGGTCGGCGCGCACATCGGCGCCCATGTCCAGGACAGTGTTGTACCCGTGCTTCGCGCGCGATGGCCAGGTGACGGCTATGGCCGGACGGTCGATGCCGGGCGATTTCCGCAGGATCAGGATCGCCATGGCCATCAATGCGCCGGTATTACCGGACGAGATCGCCACCTTGGCATCTCCGCTGGCCACGGTCTCGAGCGCCTTCCACATCGAGCTGTCGCGTCCATCGCGGATCGCGCGCGACGGTTTTTCGGACATCAAGACGACACCCGGCGCGTGCCGAACCTCGCATTTCGCGGCCAGGTCGGGGCGCTTGCGCAGCAGTTCGGCAAGCTTCGCGTCGTCACCATGGACGATGAAGCGGATGTCGGGGTTCTGTGAAACCAGATGAGACATCCCGGTGAGAATCGGGCCGGGTCCCCGGTCACCACCCATCGCATCGATGGAAATCACGGTGCTCCCGCTCATGTCTCAATCCTCGGCGCCGGACAAACCAATCCGGCGGAACCGGCCCAGACCCCATCGAGGCGCCGCGCCGGAAATAACGACGCGGGGGTTACGCGACGTCCTCGTCCAGATCGATCTCATCGACCTGAGAGACGACCTCGCGGCCGCTGTAATGCCCGCAGGCCCCGCAAACGTGGTGCGGCAGCTTCAACTCGCCGCAGTTCGGGCACTCGGTGCTGCTCACAGCCGCGAGCGCATCATGCGAGCGCCGCATGTTCCGCTTGGACCGGGTTTTCCGGTTCTGTTGGACCGCCATCTCAATCCTCTGTATTACCGCTGCGCGCCGCCCCGCGGTACGCGCTCAAACCTAACCGTTCGCCTGTCCCAAGGCCCCTCGCCGGAGACCACCGCCGATCGACGGGAAAGCAGACGAACACGCTGGGGAAACGAGAGGCGGAAAATAAACTTTTTGCAATAAGGGGCAAGTGTTTTCTGCGTCTTCGCGAGAGCGTCGCAGGCGCCCGCTCTTAGCGCATCCACGCGAGCTTCAGGCGCCCTCGTCCCCCTCGCCTGCCTTGAGTGCCGCCAAGGCGGCAAACGGCCGGTCAGCGTCCGAGTTATCATTCCTAGAAGAGGGCGTTTCCAACAATTCCGCGCCCTCGGCCCGCGGATATGGGTCGATCATCAGCGACAGGCTTTCGACCGCCAATTGGGCCGGATCGAGACTGTCTTCATAGGAATCGGGCAAATCGGCCTCGTCGTGCAGAACGCGGATCTCCGAACCGTCGATCACCTGATCAGCCGGCACGTACACACGCTCGATCTGGGCGTCGTGACGGAAGCTCAAGGGCGCCAAAGTCACTACGCAGGCCTGCTCGATGCGCGCCACCAAGTGCCCGCGGATCCGCCACACATCGTCGGCCTCCGGCGAAATGAACCCGGCAAAGGTCAGGCGGTCGATTCGGTCAACGTCCAGGTACGATGCCAGCGCCGAAAGCTCATCAGCCTCTGCCACGACCCGAAATTTGGTTTCGTGGTCCCGCGGCAATTGCGAAACTGGCATCGGCCGGTGGAATGGTGCCTCGGGCGGCATATCCTGGCTCTTGCGCGTGTCAGCGGTCATCAGGATCGAACCTCGGTCGGACGGGTTTGGACGCCGAAAAAGACGGCTGGACGGTATGTCGCCGCCCATTGCTTGAATTTAAACCAATCGCGGGGTAGGGGAAACCGGCGGGACCGACATCGGCTCGCAGTTTGGCGACAGGCACGTACGGAGCGTAACGATGAAGCGTTTGACGGGTATGTTCACCGCAATCACGCTGGCCTTCGGTATGGCTGCCTGCGCGCCGGTTATGCAAAACCACGGCTATGCGCCCGATGAGGAGCTGATCGCCGAGATCAAGGCTGGCGAGGACACCCGCGGATCGGTTCGACGCAAGATCGGCCGTCCCGGCACAAACGGCGTCTTCAGCGATACCGGCTGGTATTACGTAGCGAGTCAGGTCAAGAACTACATGTATTACGAGCCAGAGGTGGTGAGCCGCCGCGTCGTGGCGGTCGAATTCGACGAGAACGACGTGGTCTCGTCGGTCAACTCTTATGGCTTCGAGGACGGACGGATCATCGACTTGCAGACCCGCACGACTCCAACGCATGGCCGCCAGCTGACGATTCTGCAGCAGATCCTCGGCAATATCGGTAAGATCACCGGCGAAGACCTGGTCCCAGAGTGATCAGAGAGTTTCCACTTTCAGGCTGACGCCGCCCTCGGGCCGCACGGTCATTGTCATCGTGGGCACCGGCATTGGGGCGTCGGCGAGGTGGAAGCGGAACCGCGCCAGAAGCATGCCCAAGATGATTTGCGCCTGCATCATCGCGAAGTTCGCGCCAACACAAATGCGCGGTCCCGCACCGAACGGCAGGTGAAGATAACGGTCGCGCGCCGATGTCTTTTCGGGTGCGAAGTTGTCCGGGTCGAACCGGTCGGGGTCGTCCCACCACATCCGGTGCCGATGCAGCGCATAAAGCGGCAGGAAGAGTGTGTCATTCGGAAGAATTTCGCGCCCGGCCAACAAGTCGCGTTCGCGCACATTGCGCGCAAGCAATCCAACCGGCGGATAAAGCCGCAGGGTCTCCTCCAGGATCTGACGGGCATAGGGCATGTCGCCCAGATGTTCTGCTCCGGCCGCCGATTCACCCAGGACCGACTGTGCCTCGGCCCGCGCACGGCCCTGGGCGTCTTGGTCTCCGGCCAGCAGCAGTAGCGCCCAAGCCAGGGTCAACGCCGTCGTGTCATGGCCGGCGACGATGAAGAACTGCATATTATGGACCAGATCCTGGGGCGACATACGCCGTCCGGTCTCGGGGTCTTCGGCCTTGAGCATATAGTCCAGCAGGTCGTCGGCCCCCGTTTGGCCGTTCCGCCGCCGATCCTCGATCGCCTGGCCGACCATGGCATGCATGGTCTTGACCGAACTCTGTCCCAAGATCGCGCCGGGGCGCGGAAACCAATAGGGCACATGTAGAAAGTCGAGCACCGAGGCCCGGCCCACGGTCTCGAAGTATCGGATGATCGCCGCCGAATAGGTCTCGGCGTCGAAGTGGTCGCGGCCTGAAAGGGCGACATTGCAGATCACGTCGAAGGTTGCGGACAGCATTTCGCCGAGTATCTCGGGAGCCTCGCCTGCCGCGCGCAAACGCTCGACTGCGCGTTCGGCCGTCGCGGTCATCATCGGTGCCAGGGCTACCACATTGCGTTGCGCGAAGACCGGAGCCACTGCGCGCCGCTGCCAGCGCCAGGCTTCGCCCTCGAGCGTGAACAGACTGTCGCCCACTGCCGGGCGCAGCATTCGCAGCATGATCTCAGATTTCGGATAATTCTCGACATTGTCCAAGAAGATCCGCTTTAGCGCGCCGGGGTCCTGCACCATATGCCAACGGCTGCCGAGCCGGCCCGACAGCATGGGCTGCACATAGGCCAGCGACGGTATGATCCCCAGCACATTGTTCTTCGCCGCGCGCATCGCCTCGAAAGGCGAGAGCGGGCGCACCGGCGGATCGATTCTCGGGGGCATGAAGCTCATGGCTTGAAGGTAGGTTCCGGGGCGCCGCAGAGCAAACGCGCCTATCGCCGCGCAGCCTTGGTCGCAACCAGGGTGAAGCACATCGGTAATTGGGCATCGCGGTCGCAATAGACGTCGAAATCGGCTTCGCGGTTCGAATGCGGATGCTCGCTCAGATGGTCGATCACAAGTCCCGCTTCGACACAGGCGGTCACGATATCCCCCATCCTATGCACGAACCAATAGGAGACGCCCGCCTTTGCCTCGGTCGGGCCGTCATAAGTGATCGCCTCGTCGCCGATATCTGGCCCCTCCGCGAAATAAGAGGTCCGTGGCGAGAAAGGATCCTCTGCCCTGGGGTCGAACATCTCTAAGAACGGATGCGTCTCGTACATCACCAGACGTCCCCCCGGCGCCAGGAGTCCGGCCGTGGCGGAAAGAAACCGCGCCAGATCGGGCATCCAGCCCAGCACTCCGATCGTGACCAGGGCGATGTCGAAGTCCGAAGGCGTATCTTCCGGCAAAGCGTAGACGTCCGCGCAAAGAAACTGGCACGATACCCCCGCCGCTGCCGCAAGTTCCTCCCCCTGATCGAGAAAAGCGCGTGAATGGTCGATCCCCAATGCCGGCACCGCGCCCAGCGCGGCGACCGACAGCAATTCGCGTCCGTTGTTGCAGCCGATCTGCACCACGCGCTTTCCGCCAGGCGACAGCCCCAGCAGCGTCTCGGTCAGGGTTTCGTCGAGAGTCGAGAATTTGCCCGCCCTGGCTCGGTCGAGCAGAGCCTGCCAATCCGGCCCAGCGCGGTGCAGGGGTTCGGACGCGTCCCAGGCAGCGCGGTTCGCTTCGGTCATCTCGGTCAGGCCGGGGGTGTCATCGCTGGTCATATCTGCCCCAGGGTCATAGCCGCCAATCGTCGATCGCCGCGATCGCCTCGTCTGAATAACCGAAATGGTGGGCAATCTCGTGGACCAGCACGTGGGTGATCAGCCGGTCGAGCGCAACGTCGCCGCGCTCGGCCCATTCGTTGAGGATCGGCCGCCGGTAGAGCCAAACCGTGTCGGGCTGGGTGCGCACATCCATCACCGACTGCTCGGTCAGGGCGATGCCGTCATAAAGTCCGGTCAGTTCGAACGGGTCTCCGATGTCCATCGCCGCCAGGGTCTCCTCGTCGGCGAAATCGGAGACCTGGATCAGCAGGTTCCCGCAGGGCGCGCGGAATGCCTCGGGAAGGCTCGCGAAGACCGCTTCTGCGATCCGCTCGAAATCGGCGAGCGAGGGGGCTGGAGCGCAGGCGAATTCCATAGGCCTTCCCAAAACGACGAAAGGCGGGGCAGGGCCCCGCCTTCCGAACTTAGTTCAATTCCCCGCTCAGCAGGAATAGTACATCTGAAACTCGACCGGGTGCGGCGTGTGTTCGTAGGCGTAGACCTCTTCCCATTTGAGGTCCATGTAGCCCTCGATCTGGTCGCGGGTGAAGACGTCGCCCGCCAGCAGAAAGTCCATATCGGCCTCCAGCGCCCCCAGCGCCTCGCGCAGCGAGCCGCAGACGGTCGGGATGCCAGCCAGCTCCTCCGGCGGCAGGTCGTAGAGGTCCTTGTCGGCGGCCTCGCCCGGATGGATCTTGTTCTTGATCCCGTCGAGCCCGGCCATCAGCAGCCCCGCGAAGCACAGATACGGGTTTGCCGAGGGGTCCGGGAACCGGGTCTCGATCCGCTTGGCCTTGGGGCTCTCGACCCAGGGAATCCGCACCGAAGCCGAGCGGTTCCGCGCCGAATAGGCCAGCAGCACCGGCGCCTCGAAGCCCGGGATCAGGCGCTTGTAACTGTTGGTGCCCGGGTTGGTGAAGGCGTTCAGCGCCTTGGCGTGCTTCAGAACGCCGCCGATATAGTAGAGCGCCTCGTCCGAGAGATCCGCATACTGATCGCCTGAGAACAGCGGCTTGCCATCCCGCCAGATCGACTGGTTGACATGCATGCCGGTCCCGTTGTCGCCCGCGATCGGCTTCGGCATGAAGGTGGCCGATTTCCCATAGGCGTGGGCCACGTTGTGGATCACGTATTTGTACTTCTGCAGGTTGTCCGCCTGCGAGGTCAGGGTGCCGAAGATCAGGCCCAGCTCGTGCTGGCAGGACGCCACCTCGTGGTGGTGCTTGTCGACTGACATGCCCATGCGCTTCATGGTCGAGAGCATTTCCGACCGAATGTCCTGGCCCGCATCGGTGGGGTTCACCGGGAAGTAGCCGCCCTTGACGCCCGGCCGGTGACCCATATTGCCCATCTCGTATTCGGTGTCCGAATTCCACGAGCCGTCTTGGGCATCCACTTCGTGGCTGACCTTGTTGATGCCGACCTGAAAGCGCACGTCGTCGAACAGGAAGAACTCCGCCTCGGGGCCCCAATACGAGGTGTCGCCGATGCCCGAGGCTTTAAGATACTGCTCGGCCTTGATCGCGGTCGCGCGCGGGTCGCGGTCGTACATTTCGCCGGTATCCGGCTCGCAGACGGTGCAGAAGACCGCCAGGGTCTTCTCGGCGTAGAACGGGTCGATGTGTGCGCTGTCGCAATCAACCATCAGCTTCATGTCGGACTGGTCGATCGACTTCCAGCCGGCGATCGACGAGCCGTCGAACATCCAGCCATCCTCGAACCAGTCTTCGTCGACGATGTCGGAGATCGCGGTGACGTGCTGCATCTTGCCCCTGGGGTCAGTGAAGCGCAGATCGACATAGGCGATGTCCTCGTCCTTGATCCGCGCGACGAGATCGGCTGCTGTGGTCATTGGGGTATTCCTTCTTTGTTTGTTGAATTCTTCTTTGCGCCTCGGCGCGCGCTGCCACCCGCCCCGGCCTCCCCGCCCAACCACCAATCATGCTATTGCTGGACAATTGGTCGTTGGGCGGGGAGGCCGGGGCGGGTGGCGGCCAACTGACTACAACGCGTCCGCGCCTTCCTCGCTGGTGCGGATGCGGATGGCTTGCTCAACCTGCGACACGAAGATCTTGCCGTCGCCGATCTTGCCGGTCTTGGCCGCGCCGATGATCGCCTCGGTGACCGCGTCGAGCTGGTCATCGGCGACCACCACCTCGATCTTCACCTTGGGCAGGAAGTCGACGACGTATTCGGCGCCGCGGTAAAGTTCGGTGTGGCCCTTCTGGCGCCCGAAACCCTTGGCCTCGAGCACGCTGAGCCCCTGGATGCCGATTTCCTGAAGTGCCTCTTTGACCTCGTCCAGCTTGAACGGCTTGATGATCGCTTCGACCTTCTTCAACGGGTTCTCCCTTCGTGCCCAGTAATCGTGTCATTAAGGCGCGGAGGGATTTCGCCCCGCCCGCGCGCGCGTGTCGGGATAGACGTTGCAGGGACCGTGCCAGTTCTGGATAGCGTTGGATTCGTTGAGGAAATTTCTTGGATGGTGCTCGATTGAATGCGCGCTGCACATTTGGTGTGATCAAATATTATGCAATTGCGCAAATAATCAGCAAAACGATGCCGGCGCAGTGAAGACTACGCCGTCCATATGTCCCGGACTTGATCCGGGACCTCGGGGCGTTTCAGATGACCATCGAGGCCCCGGCTCAAGGCCGGGGCAGTGCGTGAGAGGCTCACATGACCGAATTGCTGACCGCCGCCCAGATGCGCACCATCGAAGAGGCCGCTATCGCCTCGGGCGAGGTCACCGGGCTGGAGCTGATGGAGCGCGCGGGCAGGGGCGTGGTCGAGGCGATCCTGGAGTGGCGCCCGGAACTGGCAACAGCCCCGCATCGGGCGGTCGTCCTCTGCGGCCCCGGCAACAATGGCGGCGACGGCTTCGTCGTGGCGCGGCTGCTCAAGCAGCGCGGATGGGAGGTCGAGGTCTTCCTCTATGGCGACGAAGAAAAACTGCCGCCGGACGCGGCGGAAAACTCCCGGCGGTGGCGGGAAATGGGGGAGATCTGGTCTGCGACAAGAGACCAGGACCGCCTTGAAAGGGCGCTGCATTCGCTGAGAAAGTATGACTTGTCGGTAGATGCGATTTTCGGTACCGGCCTCGCACGTGGCTTCGCCGACGATCTTCAATCACTCCATTGGATTTGGTTCGGCGCGCGAGTGTCGTCGCTGTTCTGGAACGTTTGTGTGGATATTCGCTCTGGCGTCTGCTCAGACAGCGGCCGTCGGATCGGGCATGGTGAAGTCTTTGACGGCGAATTGCATGTAACATTCCACCGGGCAAAGCTCGCCCACTTTCTTGGGGACACGTCGCCGTATCGCGAAAAACTGGTTGTCATCGATATCGGCCTCGAGAAATGGATGAGGCGACGCTCTGGCGAGGATAACGACGACGATATCGTTCATTTAGCCTTGCAGTCGCCGTCATTCACGCGCGACGAGCTCAGGAAAACCGCGTTCGATCACAAATACTCCCACGGCCACGCCATCATCCTCTCCGGCGGCGTTGGCAAGGGCGGGGCCGCGCGCCTCGCCGCCCGGGCCGCACTTCGGGTCGGGGCTGGTCTCGTCACCGTCTGCCCGCCGCCCGCCGCCATCATCGAGAACGCCGCCCAGCTCAACGCCATCATGTTGCGCCCAGTGGCCGATGCGGATGCCTTGGCGGAGATTCTGAAGGACGAGCGCTTCAACGCCATCGGTCTCGGCCCCGGTCTCGGGGTGGGGGCGCACACGCTGGGGCTGGTCGCGGCGACGCTGGCGGCGAAGCGAGGCACCGTACTGGACGCCGACGCCCTGACCAGCTTTGCCGAGGACCCGACGAAGCTCTTTGCTGGCACGCACGTAGGATGCGTCCTCACCCCCCATATGGGCGAGTTCGCCCGCCTCTTCCCGGACCTCGCTGAGAAACTGAACGAACCGGCGAACGAAGGCCCCGCCTATTCCAAGGTCGATGCCGCCCGCGAGGCGGCGGCGCGCGCGGGCTGCGTCGTCCTGCTGAAGGGCGCTGACACGGTGATTGCGGACCCGGATGGCAGGGCCGCCATCAACTCGGCCCATTACGAGCGCGCGGCGCCGTGGCTTGCCACGGCCGGCTCGGGCGACGTGCTGGCCGGCATGATCACCGGCCTCCTCGCCCGGGGCTTTGGTCCGATGTCCGCTGCCGAGACGGCCGCCTGGCTCCATGTCGAATGCGCCCGCAAGTTCGGCCCCGGCCTGATCGCCGAGGACATCCCCGAGCAGTTGCCGGCGGTCTTCCGCGACCTCGGCCTCTGAAAACTGACCTAACGTCAACTCTGCGTGATCCCGCCGCCCAGCCTCGTGCGATTTTGCTCTATCGCCCGGTAAATCCGCTTGATATAGGGAGGCCGAAATCGCTCCCGGTATGGGACGCGCGGCGCGCGGGCGTGGTGGAAATGGTAGACACGCGAGATTTAGGTTCTCGTGCCGCAAGGCGTGGGGGTTCAAGTCCCTCCGCCCGCACCACTCGCGCCAGAGACGGAAATGGGAGACCCGGCGACACTGCCGGTGCAAGACTGAAGGAACGGCAATGCAGGTGACGGAAACCAAGGCTGAGGGATTGCGGCGGGAATATTCGGTCGTGGTGACTGCCGCGGCGCTCGAGGCCAAGACCACCGAAAAACTGGAGACCGTGCGCGAAGGCTTCCAAATGAAGGGCTTCCGCAAGGGCAAGGCGCCGCTGCCGCTACTCAAGAAGATGTTCGGAAAATCCGTCCTGGGCGAGGTGGTCCAGGAAACCGTCGAGGCTGCGGTCAGCGAGCACCTAGAGGATTCCGGCCACCGCCCGGCGCAGCAGCCGAATGTGAAGATCGTCAACGAAGACTTCGAGGAAGGCGACGATCTCACGGTCGAGTTCAATTACGAATGCCTTCCAGATGTCCCCGAGATCGACTTCGGCAAAATCGAGCTCGAGCGCAAGATCGTGACGGTCGAGGACAGTGCGGTGCAGGAAGCGCTCGACCGGCTGGCCGAAAGCACCGCGGATTTCGAGGCCCGCGGCAAAACCGCGAAATCCAAGGACGGCGATCAGTTGGTGATCGACTTCACCGGTAAGGTCGATGGCGAGGCGTTCGAGGGCGGCACGGCCGAGGATTATCCCCTGGTGCTGGGGTCAAGCTCGTTTATTCCCGGTTTCGAGGAGCAGCTCGTCGGCGCCAAGACCGGCGAGGCGCGCGAGGTCAAAGTGACCTTTCCGCAGGAATATGGCGCCGCCAATCTGGCCGGTAAGGACGCGGTTTTCGAGTGCACGGTCAAGGAAGTCCGCACCCCGAAACCCGCCGCGATCGACGATGCCCTGGCCGAGCGCTATGGCGCCGAGAACCTGGACGGGCTGAAGGATCAGATCCGCGAGCGGATCAGCGCCGAATTTGCCGATGCCAGCCGCGCGCTGGTAAAGCGGCGCCTTCTGGACAAGCTCGACGAGACGGTCACGTTCGATCTCCCGCCCTCGCTGGTAGATGCGGAGTCGAAGTCGATTGCCCATCAGCTTTGGCACGAGGACAACCCCGAGGTCGAAGGCCACGATCACGATGAGGTCGAGCCGACCGACGAGCATGTGAAGCTGGCCGAGCGCCGCGTCAAGCTGGGGCTTCTGCTGGCCGAGATCGGCGCAAAGACCGAGGTCGAGATCACTGACCAGGAGATGGGCCAGGCGATCATGATCCAGGCACGCCAGTATCCGGGCCAGGAGCGCGAGTTCTTCGACTTCGTCAAACAGAACCGCCAGATGCTGGAACAGATCCGCGCGCCGCTCTTCGAGGACAAGGTCGTCGACCACATCTTCTCGAAGGCCCAGGTCAAGGAGCTGGCGGTCAAGAAGGCCGATTTCGAGAAAGAACTCGAAGCGTTGGACGCGGATTGACGCGGCTCGTTGGCGTGGAAATCTCGCAAATGTTGCGAGGCGTGCGGAAGACGCCCCCGCTCTTGTCGCTGCGCGGGTGAAGGATTAAACGTAATTGTAACACCAACGCCCGCCAAATGGGCGGGCCCGAGGCAGGATAGCAGTTATGAGAGACCCGGTCGGTATCGCCACCAACTATATCATTCCAACGGTCGAGGAGATCACCTCGCGCGGCTCGCTGCGCTATGACATCTACTCGCGGATGCTCAAGGAGCGGATCATCTTCGTCTCGGGCGCGGTCCATGACGAGATGGCCACGTCGATCGTGGCGCAGCTTCTGTTCCTGGAATCCGAGAATCCGAAGAAAGAGATCGCGATGTATATTAACAGCCCCGGGGGCGTCGTGACCTCTGGGCTGTCGATCTACGACACCATGCAATATATCCGCAGCCCAATTTCGACCGTCTGCATCGGTCAGGCCGCGTCGATGGGCTCGCTGCTGCTGGCGGCGGGCGAGAAGGACATGCGGTTTGCACTGCCCAACAGCCGGATCATGGTTCACCAGCCGTCGGCTGGATTTCAGGGCCAGGCCACGGACATCGCGATTCACGCGAAGGAAATCCTGGAGTTGAAGGCCAGGCTAAACGAAATCTACGTGAAACATTGCGGCCAGACCCTCGAGAAGGTCGAGACCGTGCTCGAGCGTGACAACTTCATGACACCGGCCCAAGCCGAGGATTGGGGGCTGATCGACAAAATTGTCGAAAGACGCGAGGTGCCCGACGAAGAATAAAATCGGCACCAAACGGGTACTGAATTGCCACGCTTCTTTCACAATGCCAAGCGTGGAGCCTGCACTTCGTGACACTCAATGCCAAGGACGGTAAGATGTAAGTTGGCCAGATTCGCTTGTGGTGGTGCGGTTTAAGGCCAGTTCGCAGCTTGCGGCGCTGAGGCGCGCCTGGAGATCAATATGACCAAGAGCAGTGGCTCCGAAAGCAAGAACACCCTCTATTGCTCGTTCTGCGGGAAAAGCCAGCATGAGGTTCGCAAGCTGATTGCCGGACCGACCGTTTTCATCTGTGATGAGTGCGTCGAACTGTGCATGGACATCATCCGCGAGGAGACCAAGAACAATCTTGTCAAGTCTTCGGACGGGGTGCCGACGCCGGGCGATATCTGCGAGGTGCTCGACGACTATGTGATCGGCCAGAGCATGGCCAAGCGGGTCCTCTCGGTCGCAGTCCACAACCACTACAAGAGGCTGGGCCACGCCTCTAAATCCAGCGATGTGGAATTGGCCAAATCGAACATTCTTCTGATCGGTCCGACCGGTTGCGGAAAGACACTTTTGGCCCAGACGCTGGCACGGATTCTGGACGTGCCGTTCACCATGGCGGACGCCACGACGCTAACCGAGGCCGGTTACGTTGGCGAGGACGTCGAGAACATCATCCTCAAGCTGCTGCAATCGGCCGACTATAATGTCGAGCGCGCGCAGCGCGGCATCGTCTATATCGACGAGGTCGACAAGATCAGCCGCAAATCGGACAACCCCTCGATCACCCGCGATGTCTCGGGCGAAGGTGTCCAGCAGGCGCTGTTGAAGATCATGGAGGGGACCGTTGCCTCGGTGCCGCCCCAGGGCGGCCGCAAGCATCCGCAGCAGGAATTCCTGCAGGTGGACACCACCAACATCCTGTTCATCTGCGGCGGCGCCTTTTCGGGCCTCGACAAGATCATCTCGCGGCGCGGGAAGGGCTCGGCCATCGGCTTCGGTGCCGATGTGCGGTCCGAAGATGACCGCCGCGTCGGCGACGTCCTGGCGGCTCTCGAGCCGGAAGATTTGCTGAAATTCGGCTTGATTCCCGAATTTGTCGGCCGCCTTCCAGTCGTGGCCACATTGCGCGATCTCGACGAGGAAGCCCTGGTGACCATCCTGACCAAGCCGAAGAACGCCTTGGTCAAGCAGTATCAGCGGCTTTTCGAGATGGAGAACGTCAAGCTGGCCTTTACCGAAGACGCGCTGAGCGCCATTGCCCGCAAGGCGATCGAGCGCAAAACGGGCGCGCGGGGCCTGCGGTCTATTCTGGAAGACGTGCTGCTAAACACGATGTTCGAATTGCCGGGCATGGAATCGGTCGAGGAAGTCGTGGTCAACGAGGAAGTGATCGACGGCGAGGCGAAGCCTCTATTCATTCATTCCGATCACGCTGCCGAAGCAGGCGCGACCGCGTCGTAGGACAATTGCGCATCCCGCCACGGTTGCGCACGGCAATCGGTTTCAATTGCAGGCCGCCGTCTTGAAAATACCCGCTCGGCGGGCCAATTCTATTGTCAGACAGAAGCGAGGGCTGTTTCAGAGCGGCCCCATCGGCAGAGGCAGCCAGTTATGACAGACAAGACAACCGCCACCTATCCGGTCTTGCCGCTTCGCGACATCGTGGTGTTCCCGCACATGATCGTGCCGTTGTTCGTCGGTCGCGAGCGCTCGGTCAAGGCGCTCGAGCAGGTGATGAAGGACGACCGCCAGATCCTGCTGGCCAGTCAAAAGGATCCGGGCAAGGATGATCCGGGTGAGGATGATATCTACCGCGTCGGCGCGCTGGCCAATGTGCTGCAGCTCCTGAAACTGCCCGACGGAACCGTGAAGGTTCTGGTCGAGGGCCGCGCGCGCGCAAAGATCGTTCGGTTCCTGGAGAACGACAGCTTCTTCGAGGCGGAAGCCGAGGAATTCGCCGATACCGAGTCGGACGAGACGACCGTCGAGGCGCTGTCCCGTTCCCTGATCGAGCAATTCGAGCGCTACGTGAAGCTGAACAAGAACGTGCCGGAAGAGGCGCTGGGCAATATCGGCGAAATCGACGATGCCGCAAAGCTGGCCGACACCGTCGCGGGTCATATCGGCGTCAAGCTAAGTGAGCGCCAGAAATTGCTCGAAGAGCCGGGGGTTTCTCAGCGGCTCGAGATGCTGCTCAAGATGGTCCAGGGCGAAATTTCGGTCCTGCAGGTCGAGAAGAAAATCAAGAGCCGCGTCAAGAACCAGATGGAGCGGACTCAGCGCGAATATTATCTGAACGAGCAGATGAAGGCGATCCAGCGCGAGCTGGGCGATGGTAGCGAGGACGGCCGCGACGAGGCCGCCGAATACGAGGACAAGATCGAGGCGACCAAGCTCTCGAAAGAGGCGCGCGAAAAGGCGCTGGCCGAGGTCAAGAAGCTGCGCCAGATGAGCCCGATGTCGGCCGAATCTACTGTCGTACGCAACTACCTCGACTGGATGCTGTCGATCCCCTGGGGCAACAAGTCCCGCGTCAAGAAGAACCTGGGCAAGGCGCAGGAGATCCTGGACGCCGATCACTACGCGTTGGAAAAGGTCAAGGAACGGATGGTCGAGTATCTGGCTGTCCAGCAACGCTCGGCCAAGATGAAGGGCCCGATCCTCTGCCTCGTCGGACCGCCGGGCGTCGGCAAGACCTCGCTCGGTAAGTCGGTTGCCCGGGCCACGGGGCGCGAATTCATTCGTATCTCACTGGGTGGCGTGCGCGATGAGGCCGAGATCCGCGGCCACCGGCGCACTTATATTGGCTCGATGCCCGGCAAGATCATCCAGGCAATGAAGAAGGCCAAGACCACGAACCCGCTGATCCTGCTCGATGAGATCGACAAGATGGGTCACGACTTCCGAGGCGACCCAGCTTCGGCCATGCTGGAGGTGCTGGACCCCGAGCAGAACAACACCTTCTCGGACCATTATCTCGAGGTCGAATATGACCTCAGCCACGTGATGTTCATCACCACGGCGAATACCTACAACATGCCGCAGCCGCTGTTGGACCGGATGGAGATCATTCCGCTGGCCGGCTATACCGAGGACGAAAAGCTCGAGATCGCCAAGCGCCACCTGCTGCCCAAGCAGACCAAGGAGCATGGGCTGAAGAACGGAGAATTCAGCTTGTCCGACGAGGCGCTTCTGGATGTCGTCCGCACCTATACCCGCGAGGCTGGCGTTCGGAACCTGGAACGCGAATTGGCCAAGCTCTGCCGCAAGGTGCTGACAGATATTGTCCGGGGCGACGTGAAGTCGGTCGATGTTACGCCCGAGAAGCTGGAGAACTACCTGGGCGTCCCGAAGTTCCGCCACGGCCTGGCCGAGGAGAAAGACCAGGTCGGCGTGACCACCGGACTTGCCTACACCTCGGTTGGTGGCGACCTGCTGCATATCGAGGCGCTGAAGCTGCCGGGCAAGGGCCGGATGAAGACGACCGGCAAGCTGGGCGACGTGATGAAGGAATCGATTGACGCCGCGGCCAGCTTCGTGCGGGCCAAGGCGGCCGCCTTCGGGATCAAGCCCCCGGCGTTCGAGAAGATCGATATCCACGTCCATGTGCCCGAGGGCGCGACGCCCAAGGATGGCCCTTCGGCCGGCGTTGGCATGGTCACGTCCATCGTCTCGGTACTGACCCAAATCCCGGTCAAGCGCGACGTGGCGATGACTGGCGAGATAACGCTTCGTGGCAGCGTTCTGCCAATCGGTGGGCTCAAGGAGAAACTGCTCGCGGCACTCAGGGGTGGCGTCAAGACCGTGCTGATCCCGAAGGAGAACGTGAAGGACTTGGCGGAGATTCCGGACAACGTGAAATCTGGGCTCGAGATATTACCGGTCGATACGGTGAACGATGTCCTGAAGCTCGCCCTGGTCCGCGAACTGGAGCCAATCGAGTGGAACGAGGAGGCCGAGCAAGTGCCACCGGCCACGGACGATCCCGGCGGTCCGGAAGCATCGCTCGCGCACTGATCCGAATCCGTTTCGGTTGACCACTCCGGCCTGATGGGTTTAAAGCCCCGTCAGGCCGGACGGCATTTGAGGCCAGCCTGAAATGGGGGCGGTTAGCTCAGTTGGTAGAGCGCCTCGTTTACACCGAGGATGTCGGGAGTTCGAGTCTCTCACCGCCCACCAGACCGCATTCCGACGATAGCGCAATCATCCCCGGTCGCGGAACGGAACGCCGCCGGTGCCCTCGCCGCGCAGGTCGTTCGCGGGTGCCCAAGTCTCGGGCGCAGCGATCAGGGCCGCAATGGCTTTTGCGGCGGCTTCCAGGATCCTCTCGCCCTTTTCGGCAGTCGCTTTCTCGGGGATGCCCGACACGCCGTTGCCTGTTGTATGAGTGAACGGGCGCCAGCGATAGGAATTCTGCCCCGCTTTGAGGAAGCCGATGCGCTCGGTGCCCAACGCCGCCAGATCCGACGCGTCCACCAGATCCGGCTCGCAAACCATCATCATCGACGTCTCGCCCTCGCAGGCATGTTGGACCCCCGCCTGGTCGTCGAGAAATTGCCCAATCGCATCGGCTGCCTCGGCCACATAGGTGGTCGCGACGATGGTCGCGTCGACCTTGCTCGCCAGTTCATCGGCGATCTGCTGCATCGCTATGATATTCCCGCCGTGGGAGTTGGAGATCAGCACGTCACGGAACCCGTGCCGTACGACCGAAATGATCAGATCATGGACAAGCCTGCGGAAGGTCTCGTGACTGAGGGTCAGCGTGCCGCCAAAAGGCATGTGGTGCTCGGAGAGCCCGCTCCAAACGACGGGTGTGACCACCGTCGGTCGCGACGGATAGGCCTTGCGGGCGGCGCGAAGCGCGACCTCGTGGCCGAGGCGCGTGTCTGTCATCACCGGCAGGTGTGGTCCGTGCTGTTCGATCGACGCGATCGGCAGGATGACGACGGCACCGGCGGCCGCGCGTTCGCGCAATTCCTGGGCTTTCATGCGGGACCAATCGACCTCGGGCATGGGGCTTCCTTTCTTCGGGTGCGACCGTTTATCAGTGCTGCGATGTATCGTAGCCGAAATGCGCGATCCAAGGATCGAGCAACGGCATGACGGGTTCGATCTCGCGCCGGTAGTTCTCCCGCCGTCCCGCCGCGCGGCTGTAAAGCCGTTCCGTGACCTGGTGATAGCTCGGTGTGTTGATGCGCCCGCGGTCGAGCGCGGTCTGCCTGTAATCCGCCATGCCGTCATGCCAATCGAGGCCCAGGAACCCCATCAGTGGCGTGATTGTGCCTTTCAGGTCATCGACCAAATCTTCGTATCTCAGGAGATGAACCTCCAACGCCATCGAACGTTCCGTCGAGGTCCATAGCCGCATGATCGAGTCATAGAGCCGCGCCGCGTGCTCGATGGATACAAAATTCGCCATTGCGTCGTTCAGGGCGAAGTTCTGCATGAAGCAGCTCAGCACCGTATCGCAGGGATGGCGCAGCGCAAGAATGAAGCGCGCGCCCGGGAAAACCGTGCGGATCAGCCCCGCATCCTTGATATTGAGTGGAAGCTTGTCGATTACCAGACGGCGCCGGGAGAATTCCGGATGCCCGCGCAAGGTTTCCAGATAAGCCCCACGCATTTCTTCAATTGCATCGTCAGATACCGCGTCCAGAATTTCCGGCGTTGGCAGAGCTCCCAAGACGCCGCGCATCCGATCGACCATCGGGCCTTCCTCGATGACAGCTGTATCCGGGTGACCACGCAGGATCGTATCCAAAAGTGTCGTGCCCGAGCGTGGAAAGCCGACGATAAAGACAGGTGTGTCGTCCGGGCTTGTGGGATCGGTGGGAGCCGAGATCAGGTTCGCGCGATCCCACGCCGCAACCAATGACTCGATCTCGGAGAGATAACGGTCTGGCGCGATATCCGAGATCGATTGCGCTGCCTGGGCATTCATCTGCTCGAAATGACCGAAAGCCTGGTCGAAAGCACCGAGGCGATCGTTCACCTGGCCGAGCAACGCGCTCAGACGCGCGGCGAATATCGGGTTCAATCGGGTTGCGTCGATCCGGTTCAAATCCTCCCGTGCTTCCTCGAGACGATTCTCGCGCATCGCGAGCTGCCCCAGACGCAGCATCAAGAGCGGATCGTCCGGGGGCAAGTGCTGTTCCGCCGCGCGCACCGCCGCAGCGAAAGCATCGCGCTGATTGGTCTTCTCGAAAACCTCGCACAGGTTCAAATGAGCGGCGCGGTGGTCAGGGCGAACCTGTAGCGCTTGTCGATACCGCTCGGCAGCTTCCTCGCACTGCCCATGCGGTCCAGCGCGTTGCCCAGCCCAACCAACGCGCCAAGGTGCCGAGGGTTATTCGCCAGGGCCGCGCGAAAGCTCTCAGCCGCCTCTGCAAAGCGGTCCATTCGCGCAAGCGCTCCACCAAGCCCGGCCTGCGCATCCACGTGGCTGGGCTGCACCGCGAGGACGGCCTCGAAATTTTCCGCGGCCTCGTCCAGCCTGTTCAGTGCGCGCTGCATCAGCGCCAGATTGTAGCGGGCCGGAAGGTCGCGTGGCGCAAGTTCGAGCGCCTTGGCGTAGTACTCCGCCGCCTGCTCGTGTTCGTTGCGTTGGGCGTGTGCGCCGCCGAGCACGCTGTAGATCGCCGGGACTTGGGGATAGCGCCGAACCAGCGCGAGGCCTTCCCGGATCGCGTCCTCGGTCCGCTGGGACTGGAAGAGTGCCACCAAATTTTCCAAAACGGCTCGGGGCGGCGTCGCCGGGGATGCGGGGACCGGACCGAGCGCGCTCAAACCCTGCGCTGCCCTCCGGTTGCCCGGAAATCGCGCCAACACGGCTTCGTAGATTTCCGCGGCCTGCTGACAGGCGCCCATGGCGGCCAACCGGTCCGCATTCTGCAGCGCTTGGGCAACTGAAACCGGCTTGTCGCTCATGACATCGCCATTGCTTGAATTGGCTAAAAGTTCCGACGCCCTGATGCGCGCCTGTTATGTTGCGCGCGACACCTGCTGGCGTGAGGCCAAGTTCACCGCCGGTCCAACTATATCGTAGACATGCTTTCCTCGCATTGAGACCGGACTATACGCCATTCATACCGCTTGAATAGTCCTCGAGTTTTGGGATGAGCGGAGGGCCGTGCTAGGCTGATCCAGACGCTGGCTATATTTTGGCCAAAGGGGGAGATGCAGAACTTTCTGACGATAGGTGCCGTGATCGGGCTGTTGATCGGGCTCGCGCATGCCTTGGAGCTATTTCAGCGCCGTTCGCCACAAATTGGTTCCGTCGGTGCCGCCTATAGCGCGATCTGGACGGTGTTGCTCTGGACGCTGTTCGGGGCCTATCTGCTGGCTTTCTGGTTGATCGGCCTCGCCGGGATGGGGTTGTCGCGCCTTTGGCGGACGATGCGGGCGGGCCCACGAACTTCGCGGGTGTGAGATCCGTCGGGATTGTCGGGGCAGGTGTTTCGGGCCTCGCCGAAGCCAAGACGCTGCTTTCCGAGGGTTTCGAATGCACGGTCTTTGAGCGGGCCGTGGCCCTCGGTGGCGTATGGGCCGATGGCTATGTGAATTTCGGCGTCCAGGTGCAGAAGGACCTCTACGAGTTCCCGGATTTTCCCCTGCCGCCGGATGCGCCCAACTTCACGCCTGGGCCTGTCTTCCAGAAATACCAGCAGGACTACGCCGACCATTTCGGTGTAACGCCGCATCTGCGGCTCGGCGCGAAAGTGACATCGATCGCGTCCAGACTCGACGCTACGCCGGGCTGGTGCGACGCTCACCCCCCTACGCAAAGCCGCGGCCGGTCGAGATCGACTGTTTCGGCGAGTCGACCATGGTGCCACGCCCCAAATTCATTCCCCTTTTCCGCGACGGCCGGATCACTGCGCACCGGACCAATATCGACCGATTCACGCCCATGGGCTTGAAGCTCGCCGATGGTGACGAGGTCGAGGCGGATTGCGTCGTATTCGACGCCGGTTGGACATCGGATTACGCGTTTCTGTCGCCGGCCATCCGGGACACGATGGGCGACGAGGCGGATGGCTTCTACCGCTACCGCCGCATCCTCCACCCGGACCTCGACCGCCTGGCCTTTCTGGGCCGTGCCTCGACCTTCCTCAGCATAGTGACCTACAGCGTCCAGGCGCGGAGGTTTGCTGAGTTGCTGGCGGGCCGGACCACGCTTCCCAGCCGGGACGAAATGCTGTCCGAAATCGCGCAGATGAAGGAATGGAAACGTGCCAGGATGCCTTTTAGCCCGGCCCGCAGTGCGCGCGTCTTGCTACACATGGCCCATTATCATGACGAGCTTTTGCTGGATTTCGGTGCCGATCCTTTCCGCAAGCGTGGCTTTTTCGCCCCGTTGAAGGAGTTGATGGCCCCCTGCCAATCGAGCGACTATCGTGACATCGCGTCCGGCGCCTGGCGCAACAAGAAGCGGCGCCTGGCACCAACATAGGAGAAGAACCCATGGCCCGCGAAGTCACCATCGCCCTGCTCGACGAGATCCAGGACGGATTTAACCGTCACGACGTGGACGCTATCCTCTCGCACTTCACGGATGATTGCGAATGGCTGATGGCGCGCGGGCCGAACGCGCCCGCAGGCCGGCGTTGCCTGGGCAAGGCCGAGATCAGCGCGGTGCTGCGCAGTCGTTACCAGGTCATCCCCGATATGCGCTGGGAGGAGATGCGCCACTGGATCGTCGACCAGACCAAGGCGATTTCGGAATGGGTAGTGCGCGGCGCGCCTGTCGATGGTGAACCCTTCGAATACATTGGCTGCGACCTCTGGGAGTTTCGCGACGGCTACGTGACCAAGAAGGATACCTACTGGAAATACATCGGTTAGGCCTCCGCCAGGATCCACGCCACCGCAGCCTCGAGGTCGGCCGCCACATGCGCTGGGGGCGGGTCCAGCCGGTCTTCGTCGCCTTCGCGATACTTGCCCGTCCGTACCAGCACGCCCGCCAGTCCAGCTGCCATCGCTCCGCCGACATCCGCCTCGGCGTCGTCGCCCACCATCACCGCCTCGTGTGCCAGGCAGCCGAGCGACTCGACGGCCAGCGCGAAGAAGTCGGCCGAAGGCTTGCCCAGAACCTTGGCCTGACGCCCGCTGGCATATTCTAGCGCGCGCACGAAGGCGCCAGCATCCATGCTGAGCTCTCCATCTGCGTCCTTGAAGTTCCGGTTCTCGGCCAGGACCAGGAACTTGGCGCCGGCTTCCAGCTTGCGGTAGGCGGCGTTCAAATTGGCGAAGGTGAAGCGTTCACCCGCATCGCCAATGACCACCGCCTCGGGCATGTTGCGGGGTAGGGCGGCGAACTCTTCCTCCAAACCCTCATGCACCAGCAAATGCGGGCTGAGACCATGCGCGGTCAGATAGTCGACGGCCAGGCGAGCTGGGGTCAGCAGATCAGCCTCCGGGATCTCCAACCGCATGGCGCTCAAATCGGTGCGCAACCGTGCCGACGAGCGGCGGGTCGTGTTGGTCAGGAACCGCACCGGCAGCCCCGCCTCATGCAGGCGATCCACCGCTTCCAGCGCGCCCTCAATCGGTGTCTGACCGAAGAAAACCACGCCGCCCAGATCCAACAAGACGCCCTTGAACTTGTGATCGCCCATCCGTGTTTCCAATCGGCTCCAAACTAGCAGACGCGGCCCTGCGCGTATGCCCTTGAATCGGCGTGCCTGCGCCCTGATATCCCTTGACGGCGAAACCAGCCCTCACTACAAGGCTCGCACCTTCGGGGCCGCGCGCGTTCGAAGGGTCAAGGCGATGTGCGGTGGTAGCTCAGTCGGTTAGAGTACCGGCCTGTCACGCCGGGGGTCGCGGGTTCGAGTCCCGTCCACCGCGCCACGTCTTCCGAAGCCATATCCTTACCCAAAAATTAATCAAATATTGACGGCAAACCGCCGCCGGCAGCGACGATTTGCTGCGCCCGCCGCTGGCTTGGTTGACCTGCCTGGGCCCGCCGTTTAAGCATTGACGCACCGCCGAAGAGGCCGCGTTAGAGGCCCCGTTTTGGGAGAACTGGCAATGGACGAGCTGCTCCGCGAGTATTTGCCGATCATCATCTTCCTGGGGCTGGCAATCGCACTTGGTTTAGCCTTGCTTCTGGCGGCCCTGGTGCTGGCGGTGCGGCGCCCCGACGCCGAGAAAATCTCCGCCTATGAATGCGGCTTCAACGCCTTTGACGACGCCCGGATGAAGTTTGACGTGCGCTTCTATCTGGTGGCGATCCTTTTCATCATCTTCGACCTGGAAATCGCCTTCCTGTTCCCGTGGGCTGCCGCCTTCGGCAGCCTGTCGGATCTGGCCTTCTGGTCGATGATGATCTTCCTTGCGGTCCTGACCATCGGCTTTGCCTACGAGTGGAAGAAGGGAGCGCTGGAATGGGAGTGAGCCCAGGGATGAACGCAGGCATGAGCACAGGCCTGATGCAGGCTGGGGCCGACAAGGACGTGCTGGCCGGCAACATCTCCAACGAATTGGCGGATAAGGGATTTATCCTTACCACGGCGGACGATCTGATTAACTGGGCGCGCACCGGCTCGCTGTTCTGGATGACCTTCGGACTTGCCTGTTGCGCGGTCGAGATGATGCACACGGCCATGCCCCGCTATGACGCCGAGCGGTTCGGATTTGCGCCGCGCGCCTCGCCCCGCCAGTCGGACGTGATGATTGTCGCGGGCACGCTGACCAACAAAATGGCGCCCGCGCTGCGCAAGGTCTACGACCAGATGCCCGAGCCGCGCTATGTGATCTCGATGGGATCGTGCGCAAATGGCGGCGGCTACTACCACTACAGCTATTCGGTGGTGCGCGGTTGTGACCGGATCGTGCCGGTGGATATCTACGTCCCCGGTTGCCCGCCGACCGCCGAGGCTTTGCTCTACGGTATCCTGCAGCTGCAGCGGAAAATCCGCCGCACTGGCACGATCGTGCGCTGAGGGAGGGGCGGATGTCGGACGCGCTCCTCGAACTCGGCGAGATGATCGCCATGGCGCAGCCCGACGCGGTGCGCGAGCATCACGTCGCCCATGGCGAGCTGACGGTGATCGCTTCGATCGGTGGCCTGCGCGGGCTGATCGGGCATCTCCGCGACAACACCGCCTGCGGGTTTACCACTCTGATCGATATCACCGCGGTCGATTGGCCCGGGCGCGAGCACCGCTTTGATCTGGTCTACCATTTCCTGTCGATGCCCCAGAACCAGCGCGTCCGGGTCAAGGTGGCTGTCGACGAGGAGCAGATCGTGCCTTCGATCACCGACCTTCACCCCTCGGCGAATTGGTTCGAGCGCGAGGTCTTCGACATGTATGGCATCATGTTCTCGGGCCATCCGGACATGCGCCGCATCCTGACCGACTACGGCTTCCGTGGGCATCCCCTGCGCAAGGACTTCCCGACGACCGGCTATACGGAGGTCCGCTACGACGAGACCTCGAAGCGGGTGGTCTACGAACCGGTGAAGCTGGTCCAAGACTACCGGCAGTTCGACTTCATGTCGCCTTGGGAAGGGGCCGAATACATCCTGCCCGGTGATGAGAAGACGGAGGAGTAGGATCGTGCACCCGCTTTTCCTGGTCCTTGGCGCGCTGCTGGTGGTGATCCCGTTCTGGATGATCCTGCCGCGCGCGGGCCTGTCTTCTTTCTGGGCGCTTTGCTCGTTCATCCCGCTTGGCGCTTTGGTGCTGCTTTGGGTTCTGGCGCTGAAACGCTGGCCCGGTGACACGGTTGGGGGAGGCACCTGACGATGGAAGGCGACATCCTCTCCGGCGAACAGCGGATCCGCAATTTTAACATTAACTTTGGACCGCAGCACCCTGCTGCGCATGGTGTTTTGCGTTTGGTTCTCGAGCTAGACGGCGAAATCGTCGAGCGCTGTGATCCCCATATCGGCCTATTGCATCGCGGCACCGAGAAGCTGATGGAGAGCCGCACCTACCTGCAGAACCTGCCCTATTTCGACCGCCTCGACTATGTCGCCCCGATGAACCAGGAGCACGCCTGGTGCCTGGCGATCGAGAAGCTGGCGGGCGTCGAGATCCCGCGCCGGGGCTCGCTGATCCGGGTCTTGTATTCCGAGATCGGGCGCATCCTGAGCCACCTGCTGAACGTCACCACCCAGGCGATGGATGTGGGCGCGCTGACCCCGCCGCTTTGGGGGTTCGAGGAGCGCGAGAAGCTGATGGTCTTCTACGAGCGCGCCTGTGGGGCGCGGCTCCACGCCGCCTATTTCCGCCCGGGCGGGGTGCATATGGACCTGACGCCCGAGCTTTGCGACGACATCTGGCAGTGGACCGAGGAATTCCCACAGGTCTTGGACGATCTGGAAGGGCTGCTGACCGACAACCGCATCTTCAAGCAGCGCAATGTCGACATTGCCGTTGTGCCCTTGGAGGACGCGCAGGCCTATGGGTTCTCCGGCGTCATGGTGCGCGGCTCGGGCTGGGCCTGGGACCTGCGCCGGGCGCAGCCCTACGAGTGTTACAACGAGTTCGATTTCCTGATCCCCGTCGGCAAGAACGGCGACTGCTACGACCGCTATCTTTGCCGCATGGAGGAGATGCGGGAATCCACCAAGATCATGCGCCAGGCGCTGGAGAAGATGGACAAGTGCCAGGGCGAGGTGGTGATCAGCCGCGACGGCAAGATCGCGCCACCAAAGCGCCAGGACATGAAGACCTCGATGGAGGCCCTGATCCACCACTTCAAGCTTTATACCGAGGGCTTCCGGGTGCCCGAGGGAGAAATCTATGCCTGCGTCGAGGCACCCAAAGGCGAGTTCGGGGTCTACCTGGTCTCGGACGGCACCAACAAACCCTACAAGGCCAAGATACGCGCACCGGGCTATCCGCATCTGGCGGCGATGGACCACATGGCTCGCGGCCACCAGCTTGCCGATTGCTCGGCGATCATCGGCTCGCTGGACGTCGTGTTCGGGGAGATCGACCGGTGACGGCATTGCGCCAATCCGCGCCGGAGCGCTCCCCCTCTCCCTCTGGGAGAGGGGGTGGGGGAGAGGGCTCGGCGCTAGAAAAGCGGAGCGGCACACGCATTTTGACGCCCCGTGCGCGCAAGCTCCGCCGTGAAATGACCGATGCAGAACGCCGCCTTTGGTCCGCTTTGCGTGGTGACCAGCTTGGCCTCCGTTTCCGCCGTCAACATGCCTTCGACCGGCGTTGCATTCTGGATTTCTACGCGCCGTCGGTGAAGCTCGCTGTGGAACTCGATGGCAGTCAGCATGCGCTTGAGGCATCTAAGGACTTTGCGCGCAGCCGGCACCTGGCCGTACGTGGCGTTACGGTCTTGCGCTTTTGGAATAACGAGGTCTTCGAGAATCTTGAGGGCGTGGTTCTAGCAATCAGAGCGGTGGTCGAGCGGTTGGCGAAGCCCTCTCCCCCGGCCCCTCTCCCAGAGGGAGAGGGGAGCCGCTCCGGCGACGCTGCGCTTGACGGTCTGAGCTTGGTCTTTGGGGAGGGAGTACGTTGAGCCTCCGTCGCCTATACCATACCCAACCGGAAAGCTTCGCTTTTACCCCGGCCAACCAGGCCTGGGCCGATGCGCAGATCACGAAGTATCCGGAGGGCCGGCAGGCCAGCGCCGTGATCCCAATCCTCTGGCGCGCGCAGGAGCAGGAGGGTTGGGTCACCCGCCCGATGATCGAGGAAGTGGCGCGGATGCTGGACCTGGCCCAGATCCGGGTGCTGGAAGTCGCTTCGTTTTACTTCATGTTCCAGCTCCAGCCTGTTGGCTCCGTTGCGCATATTCAGGTTTGCGGCACCACGTCCTGCATGATCTGCGGGGCCGAGGATCTTGTCGGTGTCTGCAAGGAAAAGATCGCGCCGAACCCCCATGAACTCAGCCCCGACGGCAAGTTCTCGTGGGAGGAGGTCGAGTGTCTGGGTGCGTGCTCGAACGCGCCCATGGCCCAGATCGGCAAGGACTACTACGAGGATCTGACCGCCGAGAAACTGGGGGAGCTCATCGACGCCTTTGCCCGGGGCGAAGTGCCGGCCCCCGGCCCCCAGACCGGCCGCTGGGCCTCCGAGCCGATCAGCGGCCTGACTTCGCTGGAGGATGCCCGCGACCATGACGCCAATGCCTCGGTAGACTTGGCCCGGCGCTTTGGCGACACGATCGATCGGATCCAGGGCGAACCGCCGGCCGTTCGGCGCGCGCCGCCGCCGGTGGCATTCGAGGCGCCGCCCGTGCCTGCGCCTGTTCCTGAGCCAGAGGAGACTGTTCCGGCGAAGATCGAACCTGCTCCGGTTGCTGAACTCCCGGCCGAACAGCCGACAGCGGCACCAGCGGCCGAGCCGGTGGAAGAGCCTGCCGAGGATGGCACCGAGCCCGCCATGCTGAGCGAGGCCCGCGGCGGCCAGCCCGACGACCTGAAGCAGATCAAGGGCATCGGGCCCAAGCTGGAAGGCACGCTCAACGGCCTCGGCGTCTATCACTTCGACCAGATCGCGAATTGGAGTGATGGCGACGTCGCCTGGGTCGATGAAAAACTCAGCTTCAAGGGCCGGATCGAGCGCGAGCGCTGGATCCCCCAGGCGCGCGGCCTGGCGGGCCTCGGCCCCACGGCCGCTAAGCCCCCCATGCTCAGCGAGCCGCGCGGCGGCAGGCCCGACGATCTCAAGCGCATCAGCGGCGTTGGGCCGAAACTCGAAGGAGTGCTCAATGGCCTCGGTGTCTACCACTTCGACCAGATCGCCGCCTGGACCGAAGGCGAGATTGCCTGGGTCGATGACCAGCTGAAGTTCAAGGGCCGGATCGAGCGAGATGACTGGATCGGCCAGGCCAGCATACTGGCCGCCAACTCGACGGAGGGGCGCTGACAAAAGAGATTCGTGAGATACCGGAATGAAGGAAGTCAGGGAGAAACGGCCATGGACGGCCTGAGCGAATGCAGAAAAAAATGTTGGCTGATCGCGAGTATCGCCGGGATTTTGGCGCTCATTGTCCTATGGTTGCTTGTAGGGTTTGGCCTCCTTTTATCGCTTTTCTGGGCGTTGGTTCTGGGGCTTGTTCTGGGTTTCCTGTTGCCATCCTTTTTGTGCGGCGAGGACAGTGCCGCGCGCGCGGTAACGCCTGAAGCGGTGCAGGGCGTCGGTGATGCGACGGACGACGAGGCTGCAATCGACCCTCGACCCGTGGCGGCGGACGAGAACGACGCGCGCGTGTCCTACGGTGAGGAAGCAGATAGCGCGGAGGCGGCTCAGCAAGAAACTGTGGTTGACGAGGCCGAGGCGGCGCGCAGGGCGGCAGAGCCGGAGGTCGCGGGGTTTGCTGAGGCGCCGGCATCTGCGCCTTATCGGGCATCCGAAGTGGGGGCCGATGGCGACTTCGATCAGGGCGATTTCGGTGACACCGCGACTGAGGGAACCCGCCCTCCCGGACTGAGCGCGGCTCGGGGCGGCGTGGCTGATGACCTCAAAAGGATCAAAGGCGTCGGACCGAAGCTGGAACGTGTCCTCAACGAATATGGATTCTTCCACTTTGATCAAATAGCTGCGTGGAGCGCAGGAGAGGTTGCTTGGGTTGATGCAAATCTCGGCGGCATCACCGAGCGGGTAAAGCGCGACGGTTGGGTCGATCAGGCGCGGCTTCTGGCCGCGGGAGGCGAGACCGAGTTCTCGCAGAGAGTGGACAGGGGCGATGTATACTGAGGCGCGCTCGAAAGGACGAGCAAAGAGGTGTCAAACGATGCCGGCGGGCGGCGGACAATCTGAATGGTAGCCGCAGGCAAATCTGTTCCGATGGCGATGTCATCGCGGTTCGGTGAATCACACACGGTGGGAGAACTCGGGCTCACCCATCAGGCGGTTGGGAGTTGGGGTCAATGCTGAAAGACCAGGACCGCATCTTCAATAACCTCTACGGCATGTTCGACCGCTCGCTGGCCGGCGCGCGCAAGCGCGGCCATTGGGACCGGACCGCGGGCTTGATGGCCATGGGCCGCGACAAGATCATTCAGGAGGTCAAGGATTCAGGCCTCCGCGGACGTGGCGGGGCAGGCTTCCCGACCGGCCTCAAATGGTCCTTCATGCCAAAGGAATCCGATGGCCGCCCAGCCTATCTGGTGGTCAATGCGGACGAGTCCGAGCCCGGCACCTGCAAGGACCGCGAGATCATGCGCCACGACCCGCATACGCTGGTCGAGGGCTGCCTGGTCGCTTCTTTCGCCATGGGCGCCCATGTCTGCTACATCTATCTGCGGGGCGAATATATCCGCGAGCGCGAGGCGCTGCAGATCGCCATCGACGAGGCTCACGACGCGGGCCTGATCGGTAAGAACGCCTGCGGCACCGGCTTCGATTTCGACTGCTACCTGCACCACGGGGCGGGCGCCTATATCTGCGGCGAGGAAACGGCGCTGCTGGAAAGCCTCGAAGGCAAGAAGGGCATGCCGCGCCTGAAGCCGCCCTTCCCGGCAGGGGTCGGCCTCTATGGCTGCCCAACCACGGTGAACAACGTAGAATCCATCGCCGTCGTGCCCACCATTCTGCGCAGGGGTTCTGATTGGTTCGCGGGTATTGGACGGCCCAACAACACGGGCACCAAGGTCTTCGCCATCTCGGGCCATGTGGAGGCGCCCTGTGTGGTCGAGGAAGGCATGTCGATCACGCTGAACGAGCTTCTCGACCGCCATTGCGGCGGCGTGCGCGGCGGCTGGAAGAACCTGAAGGCCGTCATCCCGGGCGGCGCCTCGGTGCCGCTTTTGCCCGCCAGCCTCTGCGATGGCGCGATCATGGATTTCGACTGGTTGCGTGACCAGAAATCCGGGCTGGGCACGGCGGCCGTGATCGTCATGGATCAGTCTACGGACGTCATCAAGGCGATCTGGCGGCTGTCGAAGTTCTATAAACACGAAAGCTGCGGCCAGTGCACCCCGTGCCGCGAGGGCACCGGGTGGATGATGCGGGTGATGGACCGGCTGGTCTCGGGCGACGCCGAGCCCGAAGAGATCGACATGCTCCTCGACGTGACCTACCAGGTCGAGGGCCATACGATCTGCGCGCTGGGCGACGCGGCGGCCTGGCCGATCCAGGGCCTGATCCGGCACTTCCGCGACGAAATTGAGGACCGGATCATGGCGAAAAAGACCGGGCGCATGAGCGCGGTGGCGGCGGAGTGACGACATGTCTTGGTTCCGCAAACTCTTTTGTCGTAGCAGGTCTAATGCAGCCGATCTTGAGACCATTGTTCAGCGTTATGGAGAAGTCCTCGGAGCTGGCAGTTCGGTCGAACGCGACACAAGCGAGCTGCCACTCGATAAGGAAACAATCAAGGCGAGCCTTCTGAAGGCAATTGAAATGACACCACCGGGAGATATGCGCGAGCACCTGAAGTCGGGATATGTTTCCTTGGGCGATTTTCAAAATTTAGAAGAACTAAGGCGCCAAGGGATGAGCATTGCAGAGGTCATCTCTACGGAAGCTGAGAATCTTCTCAGGGAGTTGCAGGTGAAGGGGCTTTAGAGATGTCTGACCTGCGCAAAATCGTCATCGACGGCATCGAGGTCGAGTGCGAGCCGGCACTGACCCTGATCCAGGCTTGCGAGCAGGCGGGGATCGAGATTCCGCGCTTTTGCTATCACGAGCGCCTGTCGATCGCGGGCAACTGCCGCATGTGTCTGATTGAGGTCGTCGGTGGCCCGCCGAAGCCGGCCGACTCGTGCCACATGCAAGTGCGCGACCTGCGTCCGGGACCGGAAGGGCAGCCGCCCCAGGTCAAGACCAACTCGCCCATGGTCAAGAAGGCCCGCGAGGGGGTGATGGAGTTCCTGCTGATCAATCACCCGCTCGACTGCCCGATCTGCGACCAGGGCGGCGAGTGCGATCTGCAGGACCAGGCCATGGCCTATGGCGTCGATTTCTCGCGCTACCGCGAGCCCAAGCGCGCCGCCGTCGACATCAATCTGGGGCCCCTGGTCGGAACCGAGATGACCCGCTGCATTTCCTGCACCCGCTGCGTGCGCTTCATCACCGAGGTGGCGGGCGTGCCCGAGATGGGCCAGACCGGGCGCGGCGAGGACAGCGAGATCGTCAGCTACCTCAACGCGTCGCTGACGTCCGAGATGCAGGGCAACGTGATCGACCTCTGCCCGGTCGGCGCGCTGACCTCGAAGCCTTACGCCTTCACCGCCCGGCCGTGGGAGTTGACCAAGACCCAGTCAATCGACGTAATGGACGCGCTGGGCTCGAACATCCGGGTCGACGTGCGCGGCCGAGAGGTTATGCGGGTGATGCCCCGCAACCATGACGGCATCAACGAGGAATGGCTGGCCGACCGCTCGCGTTTCATCTGGGACGGGCTGCGCCGCCAGCGCCTCGATCAACCTTACGTCCGGCGTGACGGCAAGCTGGCCGCGGCAAGCTGGGGCGAGGCCTTTTCGGCGATCAAGGAGGCCATGGACGGCATCAATCCCAGCACCGATCTGGCCGCCGTCTCGGGCGATCTGGTGCCAACCGAGGCGGTCTACGCGCTCAAGGGCCTGATGGGCGACCTCGGCTCGGCCTATTACGACTGCCGCCAGGACGGGGCACAACTGCCCGCGGGCAACCGCTCGGCCTATGTGGGAAATGCCCGGATCGAGGATATCGATACCGCCAAATCGATCCTGATCGTCGGCTCGAACCCGCGCATGGAAGCGCCGGTTTTGAACGCGCGCATCCGCAAGGCCTGGTCGCTGGGCGCCGAGGTGGCGATCATCGGCGAGGACGTGGACCTGACCTACCCGACCTGTTGGGCCGGCACCGGGCCAGACGCGTTCTCGGGCGACATGGCCGAGGGGACCAAGGGCATCATGCGCCAGCTCGGCGGTGGGGTGATCATCATCGGCCAGGGGGCGCTGGCGCGGCCGGATGGCGCGGCGGTGCTGAGCAACACTATGGCGCTGGCAGGGGAGGTCGGCGCCAAGATGCTGGTGCTCCACACCGCGGCGGGCCGGGTCGGCGCGATGGATGTGGGATTCACCTGCGATGGCGGGATCAGTTCCGCGCTGCAAGGCGCCAAGGTCGCCTACAATCTGGGCGCCGACGAGATCGACATGCCTGAGGGCGCGTTCGTCGTCTACCAGGGCAGTCATGGCGGCCGGGGCGCACACCGTGCCGACGTGGTCCTGCCGGGCGCCGCCTATACAGAACAGTCCGGCATCTACGTCAACACTGAGGGCCGGCCTCAGATGGCCAGCCGCGCTGGATTCCCTCCGGGTGATGCGCGTGAGGATTGGGCGATCTTGCGCGCCCTCTCGGGCGAATTGGGCAAGACGCTGCCCTATGACAGCCTGTCCGCGCTGCGGGCGAGCATGTTCGAGGCCCACCCGCATCTGAGCGCGCTCGACCAGGTGCCCGAGAACCAATGGACGCCGATGCAGATTGAGAAGATGGGTGACGCGCCCTTCGCCTCGACGGTCGAGGACCATTACCTGGTCAACCCGGTCTGCCGGGCCAGCGAGGTGATGGCCGAGCTCAGCCGCCTGGCGGCCAAGCGCAACCAAGCGATGGCGGCGGAGTAAGGATATGATCGAATTCCTGAATTCCGACTTCGGCATCTTCATCATCATCGTCGCACAGATCTTGGCGGTGGTGGTGTCGCTGCTGGTGAGCCTGGCCTTCCTGCTCTACATGGACCGCAAGGTCTGGGCCGCGGTGCAGCTGCGTCGCGGGCCCAACGTCGTCGGTCCCTTCGGCCTGTTCCAGTCCTTTGCCGACTTCATCAAGTTCATTCTGAAGGAGATCGTGGTCCCCGCGGGCGCCGACAAGGTGGTGTTCCTGATCGCGCCGATGATTACCTTCGTGCTGGCGGCCATCGCTTGGGCAGTGGTGCCGTTTGCCGACGGCTGGGTGATCTCGGACCTGAATGTTGGGATCCTCTACATCTTCGCCATCTCGTCCCTTGGCGTCTACGGCATCATCATGGGCGGCTGGGCGTCAAACTCTAAATACGCATTCCTCGGCGCGCTGAGGTCCGCCGCGCAGATGGTCTCCTATGAGATCTCCATCGGGCTGATCATCATCGGGGTGCTGATCTCGACCGGCTCGCTGAATCTGACCGAGATCGTGCGGGCGCAGGATGGGCGCTGGGGCCTCTTCTCCTGGTATTGGCTGCCGCACCTGCCGATGATGGTGCTGTTCTTCATCAGCGCACATGCCGAGACCAACCGGCCGCCCTTCGACCTGCCGGAGGCGGAATCCGAACTGGTGGCGGGCTATCAGGTGGAATATTCTTCGACACCGTATCTGCTGTTTATGATCGGCGAATACATGAACATCGTGCTCATGTGTGCGCTGACCACGATCCTGTTCTTCGGTGGCTGGCTGAGCCCGATCCCGGGCTTGCCCGACGGGGTGCTGTGGTTCGTCGCAAAGGTGGTGTTCTTCTTCTTTGTCTTCGCGATGACCAAGGCGATCGTGCCCCGCTACCGGTATGACCAGCTCATGCGGCTCGGATGGAAGGTGTTCCTGCCGTTCTCGCTGGGCTGGGTCGTCTTCGCGGCGTTGCTGGCGAAATACGACTTCCCGGGCTATGCCCGCTATGCGGTGGGAGGCTGAGATGGGTATCCCGTTCGACCGGGCCGTGCGCTACTTCCTGTTGGCCGACATCTGGGCCGGCTTCAAGCTGGGGATGAAATATTTCCTCAAGCCTAAGGCGACACTGAACTACCCATTCGAGAAAGGTCCGCTCAGCCCGCGGTTCCGGGGCGAGCACGCGCTGCGCCGCTATCCGAATGGCGAGGAGCGCTGCATCGCCTGCAAGCTTTGCGAGGCGATCTGTCCGGCCCAGGCGATCACCATCGAAGCCGAGCCTCGCGAGGATGGCTCGCGCCGCACCACGAAATACGACATCGACATGACCAAGTGCATCTATTGCGGGTTCTGCCAGGAGGCGTGCCCGGTGGATGCCATCGTCGAGGGCCCGAACTTCGAGTTCGCCACCGAGACCCGCGAGGAGCTGTTCTACAACAAGGAGAAGCTGCTCGCGAACGGCGAGCGCTGGGAGCGCGAGATCGCGCGCAACATCGAACTGGATGCGCCGTACCGATGAATGACGATTCCTTAGCAAAGGCTGAATTCTCGCTCGAAGGCGGTCCTGCATTCGTCGTCATCTTGGCGATAATGGTGGTCGTTTACGGGATTCCGGCGATGCGCGTCGTAAGACGGGCAGGCTTCGTGCAGTGGTGGGGCCTGCTTGCCGCGGTGCCGCTCGTGAATATCGTTGCGCTGTGGATCTTCGCCTATCGCGAGTGGCCGTCTGAGGAAGGTAAGTAAATGACCCTCACTGCCTTAGCCTTTTACGTTTTCGCCTCGGTTGCGGTGGCCGCCGGCCTGTTCGTCGTGCTGGCGCGCAACCCGGTGCATTCGGTCCTCTGGCTGATCCTCAGCTTCTTCTCGGCGGCCGGGCTGATGGTTCTGTTGGGCGCCGAGTTTGTCGCGATGCTGCTGATCATCGTTTATGTAGGCGCGGTCGCGGTCCTGTTCCTGTTTGTCGTCATGATGCTGGACGTGGACTTCACGGAACTCAAGCAAGGCCTGGCGGACTACCTGCCCATGGGGGCGTTGATTGGGGTCGTGCTGCTGGTCGAGCTTGGCCTGGTTATCGGCCACTGGGCTATCGCCGGATCGGCGCCGGATGTGCGCGCCGCGGTGGCGCCGGTGCCGCAGGATGTCAGCAATGTCGAGGCGCTGGGGCGCATCCTCTACGACGATTACATTTATCTGTTCCAGGCGGCGGGTCTAATCCTGCTGGTCGCGATGGTCGGGGCCATCGTGCTGACCCTTTACCACCGCCCGGATATCAAGCGCCAAGACATCCTGAAGCAGATCTACCGCCAACGGTCCGAGGCGGTGGAACTGCGCGATGTCGAGCCGGGGCAGGGGGTCTGAGGGGGCATCAATGGAAAACGCGAGCCAAATCGGCGGTGTCGGGCTAGAGGCCTATCTGACGGTCGCGGCGATGTTGTTCGTGATCGGCATTTTCGGGATCTTCCTGAACCGGAAGAACGTGATCATCATTCTGATGTCGATCGAGCTGATGCTGCTGGCGGTCAACATCAACCTGGTCGCCTTCTCGGCTCATCTGGGCGATCTGGTGGGTCAGGTCTTCACCCTTTTCGTGCTGACCGTCGCCGCCGCCGAGGCGGCCATCGGGCTCGCCATTCTCGTCTGTTTCTTCCGCAACCGCGGCACCATCGCGGTGGAAGACGTCAACATGATGAAGGGGTAGGGCGCCCATGTTCACGGCCATCCTGATCCTGCCGCTGATCGGCGCCATCATCGCGGGCTTCTTCCACCGCTTCATCGGTGAGCGGCTGGCGATGGCGATCCCGACGGTGATCCTGTTCATCGCCTGCGCGCTCAGCTGGTTTGCCTTCTTCACCATCCAGGGGAACGAGCATTCGATCTCGATCATGCGCTGGATCGGGTCCGGCGACCTGCAGTCCGACTGGTCGATCCGCGTCGATCAGCTGACCGGCGTCATGCTGGTCGTGGTGACCAGCGTCTCGGCCCTCGTCCATCTTTACTCCATCGGCTACATGGAGGAGGACGACGGCAAGCCCCGGTTCTTTGCCTATCTGTCGTTCTTCACTTTCGCCATGCTGGCGCTGGTGACCGGCGACAACCTGCTGCAAATCTTCTTTGGATGGGAAGGGGTCGGCGTCGCCTCCTATCTGCTGATCGGGTTTTGGTACAAAAAACCCTCGGCCAACGCGGCGGCGATCAAGGCGTTCATCGTCAACCGCGTCGGCGACTTCGGGTTCCTGCTGGGAATTTTCGGGATCTTCTACCTGGTCGGCTCGATCCATCTGGACGACATCTTCAAGGCCGCGCCTGAACTGGCGGCGACGACGACTATGTTCCTGGGCTATGAGATATCGGCCATCGAACTGATCTGCGTGCTGCTGTTCATTGGCGCCATGGGCAAGTCGGCGCAGCTTTTCCTGCACACCTGGCTGCCCGACGCGATGGAGGGCCCGACCCCGGTCTCGGCCCTGATCCACGCGGCAACCATGGTGACCGCGGGCGTGTTCCTGGTGGTCCGCATGTCGCCGCTCTATGAATACGCGCCCAGCGCCCTGATCATCGTCACGATCGTGGGCGCCTCGACTGCTTTCTTCGCGGCGACCGTCGGTCTGGTCCAGAATGACATCAAGCGGGTCGTCGCCTATTCCACCTGCTCGCAGCTTGGCTACATGTTTGCGGCTGCGGGCGTCGGCGCCTACGAGGCGGCGATTTTCCACCTCTTCACCCACGCCTTCTTCAAGGCGCTGCTGTTCCTGGGTTCGGGCTCGGTGATCCACGCCATGCATCACGAGCAGGACATGCGCAACATGGGCGGGCTGCGCCACAAGATCCCGATGACCTACTACATGATGCTTGTTGGCACCGTGGCAATCACCGGCGTGGGCATTCCATTGCTAACGCTCAACAGCATCCCGGTGGGCTTCGCGGGTTTCATTTCGAAGGACGTGATCATCGAGACCGCCTTCGCCGCCGATTCCGAGTCCGGGAACCTGGCCTTCTACATGCTGGTCGGGGCCGCCGCGATGACCTCGTTCTACTCCTGGCGGTTGATCTTCATGACCTTCCATGGCGAAACCAGGGCGGATCAGCACACCTACGATTACGCCCATGAAAGCCCGCTGGTGATGATGATTCCGCTCTATATCCTGGCGATCGGGTCCTTCGCGGCGGGCATGAACTGGTATGTGGATTTCGTCGGCCATGACGAGGCCGAGTTCTGGGGCGCGGCGATCTTCAACGGCGCTGGAAACGAGGTGTTGGACAAGGCGCACTACGTGCCGACGCTGGTCAAGCTGGCGCCGTTCTTCGCCATGCTGTTCGGTCTGGGGATCGCCTATCAGATGTATATCCGCAAACCGCATCTGCCGGCGGAACTGGCGGCGCAGCATCACGGGCTCTATCAGTTCCTGCTGAACAAGTGGTATTTCGATGAAGTCTACGAGTTTGTCTTCGTCCGACCCGCCAAGTGGATCGGCAGCTTCCTGTGGCGCAAGGGTGATGGGGCAACGATCGACGGGTTCCTGAATGGCGTCGCCATGGACCTGGTTCCGCGTCTCACGCGGCTCGCGGGCCGGATGCAGTCGGGCTATCTCTTCCACTATGCCTTCGCGATGTTGATCGGGATCTCGATCCTGATCACCTGGGCCGCGATCTCCGGAGGGGCGCGCTGATGGAAACCCTGCCTCTCCTCTCGATTGTCACTTTCCTGCCGCTGGCGGGCGCTGTGATGCTGATGGCCTTTCTGGGGGGCGACGACGAAGCCGCCCAGATGAACGCCAAGCGCCTGGCGATGCTGGTGACCACGCTGACCTTCGCCCTGTCACTGGGCGTGCTCTCGGGCTTCGATCCGTCGAACCCGGACTTCCAAATGGTCGAGGAGGGCGAGTGGCTCGCTGGCCTGGGCTACAAGATGGGGATCGACGGGATCAGCCTGCCCTTCGTGCTGCTGACCACGTTCTTCTTTCCAATCGCGATCTGGGCCTCGTGGGGGATCGAGCACCGGGTCAAGGAATATATCGCCTGTTTCCTGCTGCTGGAGACACTGATCATCGGCGTCTTCACCTCGCTGGACCTGATCCTGTTCTATCTGTTCTTCGAGGGCGGCCTGATCCCGATGTTCCTGATCATCGGCATCTGGGGCGGTAAGGAGCGGGTCTACGCGGCCTTCAAGTTCTTCCTCTACACGCTGCTCGGCTCGCTCCTGATGCTTGTGGCGATGATCTACATGTATTTCGACGCCGGCACGACCGACATCACCCAGCTTCTGAACCACCAGTTCAGCTTTGAGGGGTTCGAGGTGCTGGGCTGGCACATCGTCGGCGGCGCCCAGACACTTATGTGGCTGGCCTTCTTCGCCTCGTTCGCGGTCAAGATGCCGATGTGGCCGGTCCATACTTGGCTGCCGGACGCGCATGTGCAGGCGCCGACTGCGGGCTCGGTAATCCTGGCCGCGATCCTGCTGAAGATGGGCGGCTATGGCTTCCTGCGTTTCAGTCTCCCGATGTTCCCGGTCGGTTCCGAAATCATGGCCGAGTTCGTGTTTTTCCTCTCGGTCGTCGCCATCATTTACACCTCGCTTGTTGCGATGATGCAGGAGGACATCAAGAAGCTCGTCGCCTATTCCTCGGTCGCCCATATGGGCTTCGTCACCATGGGCATTTTCGCCGCCAACCAGCAGGGCGTCGACGGGGCCATGTTCCAGATGATCAGCCACGGCTTCATCTCGGGCGCGCTTTTCCTTTGCGTCGGCGTGATCTACGACCGGCTGCACACGCGCGAGATCGCGGCTTTCGGCGGCCTGGTGAACCGAATGCCGATCTATGCGACGGTGATGATGCTGTTCACGCTGGCAAATGTGGGCCTGCCGGGCACGTCCGGGTTCGTGGGCGAGTTCCTGACGCTGGTGGGCGTCTATCAGGTGTCGACCTGGACCGCTTTTGGGGCGGCGACCGGCGTTATCCTCAGTGCGGCCTATGCCCTCTGGCTTTATCGCCGGGTGATCTTCGGCGAACTGATCAAGGAGAGCCTGAAGAGCGTCACCGACATGAACGGGCGCGAGATCGCGTATATGGCGCCGCTGGTGGTGTTGACCATCCTCTTCGGCGTCTATCCCAGCCTCGCCACCGACCTTTTCGCGCCCACCGTCGAGGCGTTGGTCGAGAACGTCAACACCGCCCTGGCGGCCGCGGAACAGGCTCAACCTGTCCTGCTGGCCAAGCACTGATCGGGAGACCAAGCGATGAGCGGCGACTACGCACTGGTTCTCCCTGAGATCATCATGGCCGTCGGCGCCATGGCGCTGCTGATGCTGGGCGTCTATGGCGGCGAGGAGCGGCAAACACGCCGCTTGGTGCTTGCCTCGGCCGCGTTGATGGCCGCGCTGGGCGCCTGGATCGCCACCGGCGGCGCGCCCGAGGGGGTGGCCTTCGGCGGGGATTTCGTGGCCGACGGCTTTTCGCGTTTCGCCAAGGTGCTGATCCTGTTCTCCTCGGCGCTTGTCCTGCTGTTGGGCGAGGGATATCTGGCGCGCCGCGGTGTGCTGAGGTTCGAATTCCCGATCCTGATCCTGCTGGCGACGCTCGGCATGATGATGATGGTCTCGTCGGGCGGGCTGATCTCGCTCTATATGGGGCTCGAGCTTCAATCGCTGTCGCTCTACGTGGTCGCCGCCTTCAATCGCGAGAGCGCGCGTTCAAGCGAGGCGGGGCTGAAATACTTCGTCCTGGGCGCGTTGTCCTCGGGCTTGCTGCTTTACGGCGCATCGCTGGTCTACGGCTATACCGGCTCGACACGTTTCGAGACTATCGCTTTGGTGATCGAGGCGGAGGGCGTCAGCTTGGGCCTGACCTTCGGGCTGGTGTTCCTCTGCGCCGCGATGGCGTTCAAGATCTCGGCCGCTCCGTTCCACATGTGGACACCCGATGTCTACGAGGGCTCGCCAACGCCCGTGACGTTCTTCTTCGCCACCGCGCCGAAGGTGGCTGCCGGAGCGCTTTTCGCCCGGGTGCTTTTCGACGGGTTCGGCCACGCGACCGGCGACTGGCAGCAGGTGCTGGTTTTCGTCTCGATCGCCTCCATGTTCCTCGGCGCCATCGCGGCGATCGGGCAGAGCAATCTCAAACGCCTGATGGCCTATTCCTCGATCGGCCATATGGGTTTTGCCCTGGTCGGCCTTGCCGCCGGCACCGAGGCGGGAGCCCAATCTCTGCTGCTCTACCTCGCCATCTACGTGGTGATGAACCTCGGCGTCTTCGCCTTCATCCTGGCGATGGAGCGCGATGGCAGCCCCGTGGTTCAGATCGCTGATCTCTCTGGGCTCGCCAGTGCCAAGCCGCGCCATGCACTTGCCCTGGCGGTCTTGCTTTTCTCGCTGGCCGGCCTGCCGCCGATGGTGGGTTTTTTCGCCAAGTTCTTCGTTTTCAAGGCCGCGGTCGATGCCGGCTTGGCACCGCTCGCCATCGCCGGCGCGGTCGCCAGCGTAATCGGCGCCTATTACTACATGAATATCGTGCGCGTCATGTATCTCACCGAAGAGGGTCATCCCCTGGACCTGCGGCTCAACCTGTTGCAGAGCGCGACTATTGGCATCTCGGCACTGATCATGGGCTTCGGTTGGCTGCCATTCTTGGGCGGGTTCGGCGTGCCGGAGATGGCAGCTGGCGCCGCGCAAGCATTGCTGCGCTAGATGACGGAATGGCCCGGCGGCTATGACCGCCTGATTCTGGATGAAATCGACTCGACAAACGAGGAGGCGCGCCGCCGCGTGCCCGCGCCGCGCCCGATCTGGATCGCTGCGCGGCGACAGAGCGCGGCACGTGGCCGCCAGGGCCGGGCATGGGAGGCGCCGGAGGGCAATCTATCAGCTACTCTGCTGATTGCCCGCGACGATGCTCCATCCGAGCTTGCGCGGTTCACCTTCCACGCATCGCTGGCTGTTGCCGATCTCTTGGCCCATTTCGTGCCTGATGCCCAAGTCCAGACCAAATGGCCAAACGATGCACTTCTGAACGGCAAGAAGGCTGCCGGCATTCTGCTTGAAAACTCCGGCGCTGGCGGCGGGCGCCAGGCCAACCTCGCCATCGGCATCGGTATCAATCTGGCCCATCACCCGGACCCGGAAACAAGCCGCTGGCCTCCCACGTCGCTGGCGGCGGAGACCGGTCATGCACCCGAATTCGAGAACGCGCTCACAGTCCTGGCGCGGCGTTTCGACCACTGGCTGGCGGTAGGTGATTTCGCCGTGATCCGCGCCGAGTGGCTCTCCCGCACCTCGCATCTGGGCAAGAAGATCGAGGCGCGCCTACCCGACCGGGTCCTTACTGGCATCTTCGAAGATGTGGACGCCGAGGGTACCCTCGTTCTAAGAACCCCGGGCGGCATCGAACGGATCGCCGCGGCGGATATCTTCTTCCCGGAGTAGCGCCGATGCTGCTGGCTATAGATGTGGGCAACACCAACACGGTCTTCGCGGTCCATGACGGCGAGAGGTTTTTGGCCGATTGGCGCTGCAACACCGAAAGCGTACGCACCGCGGAACAGTACTTTGTCTGGCTGAGCCAGTTGATGGATCATGGCGGTCTCGACCCGGCGGCGATCGACGAGGTGGTAATCTCTAACGTTGCGCCCGCGACGCTTTTTAATCTGCGTGTTCTCTGCGACCGTTATTTCGGCTGCCGCCCGCTGGTGGTGGGCAAGCCGGAATGCGAGTTGCCGGTTTCGGTCAGAGTCGACAACCCGGCGGAGGTCGGTGGCGACCGGCTGGTCAATACGGTCGCCGCATACGCGAAATACGGTGGCGAGCTGATCGTCGTCGATTTCGGCACCGCCACGACATTCGACGTGGTCGCTCAGGATGGTGCCTATGTGGGCGGTGTTATCTCGCCCGGGGTCAACCTTTCGCTCGACGCACTTCACAGCGCCGCGGCGCATTTGCCGCGCATCGACGTCACCATGCCGCCGCATGTCCTGGGCCGCAACACGGTCCATTGCATGCAATCGGGCATTTATTGGGGCTATATCGGCCTGATCGAGGGTATCTGTACCCGGCTGGCCGAGGAGCGCGGCAAGACCATGCGGGTGATCGCCACTGGCGGCCTCGCGCCGTTGTTCGAGCGCGGTTCCGAGATGATCGAGGCCTCCGAGCCGGACCTGACCATGCACGGTCTGGTCCTGATCCACCGCTACAACAAAACAGGCAAATATGACGGATAAATCAGGTGGGCCGCTGGTCTACGTGGCGCTGGGCGGCGCTGGCGAGATCGGCATGAACTGCTATCTCTATGGGCTGGGCGAAGCCGCCGAACGGCGCTGGATCATGGTCGACCTCGGCGTCGGCTTTGGCGATATGGAACGCGCGCCTGGGGTCGAGCTCGTCTTCCCAGACCTCGATTTTATAAACGGCGAGCGCGATTCGCTGGAAGGCATCTTCCTGACGCATGGCCACGAGGATCACATTGGGGCGGTCGCGCATCTTTGGAATCGGCTGAAGGTGCCGGTCTATGCGCGCGCTTTCACCGCCGAATTGCTGCGAAAAAAGCTGGCCGAGGCCGGCCTGGACCCGTTAATCGTCAACCAGGTCTCGGTGGGCGATCACGTGCAGGCAGGCGGGTTCTCGGTCGAATGGCGGCCGGTCAACCACTCGATTCCCGAGGCCTCGCTGCTGGTGATCCGAACCAAAGCCGGCACGGTTGTCCATACAGGCGATTTCAAGATGGATCCGGACCCCCAGGTCGGTGATCCCTTCGAGATGGACGACCTCCATGGGCTGGGTGACGAAGGCGTGATGGCAGTCGCGTGCGATTCGACCAATGTGTTCCTTCCGGGCGAGTCACGTTCGGAAGCCTCGGTGATCGAAAATATCCGCAAGCTGATCGAAGCCGCGCCCCGGGCCGTGGCTGCGACGACCTTTGCCTCGAACGTGGTCAGGCTGCGCACGTTGGCGTTGGCGGCTGTCGATGCGGGCCGGTCGGTGGTCATCGCCGGACGCGCCATGCGCCGGATGATCGAAACCGCGGTGCTGACCGGCCAAATCGACGATTTTCCCAAGGTCGTGCCCGACGACGAGATCGGCGACATTCCGCGCGAAAACCTCTTCTATCTGGTCACCGGGAGCCAGGGCGAAGGCCGCGCGACGATGGCGCGGATCGCCCAAGGGATGCATCCCACGGTCAAATTGTCCGAAGGAGACACCGTGCTCTTCTCCTCGAAGACCATTCCCGGCAACGAGCGGGGCGTCGCGCGGGTCTACAACATGCTAAGCGAACAGGGTGTCCGGGTGATCGATGGCGATATGGAGCATATCCACGTCTCGGGCCATGCCCGCAGCGGGGATTTGCGCCGAGTCTACGAGGCGCTGAAGCCGCAGGTCGCGCTGCCCATGCATGGAGAGCACCGGCACCTGGTCGAACATGCCAGGCTCGCCAAGGAATGGGGGGTGCCCGAGGCTTTGATCGCCCCGAACGGCACGATCGTCCGCCTGGACGGCAATCGGCGCGGCACCGTGGATCACGTGGAGACGGGACGCGTCTATCTGGACGGCCGCGCCCATGTGGGTGCATATGACGGCGTCATCCGCGACCGCCTGAAGATGGCGCGGAACGGTCTGATCGCGGTTTCCGTCGTGGTCGATGCCGATGGTGATCTAGTGGCCGACCCGATGATCCAATGCCATGGCGCACCGAAGGACGGCCCAGATTGGAAAGCGCCACTGGAAGAATTGATCGCCAAGGCTGTGGACGACGCCCTGGAAGGCGCGCCGCGCAAGGCCAAGCGGACGGATGACGATGTCGAGCAGCTCGCCTCGCGCGCCGCCCGCACGGTCGCCGTGCGCTATTGGGGCAAGAAGCCGGTCATGAGCGTGATGGTGACGCGGCTGGAAGATTGAGGGTAGGGCGGGTTTACCCCGCCGTATCGAGCCGCCAAAGGCGGGAAAAATCCCGCCCCAGGTTAAGTGTGTGAATTACGCTGCAGCGTCGTTCGTCTCGGACTCGTCCGCTTCGGCCGCGTCCGTCGACCGGATCGGCCGCATCAGGAAAGCGGGCACATGCTCGCCCATCCCGACAACTTGTTTGCCGCCGGGTTTGCCCTTCGAAGTCCGAGCGGGCTTCGCCGGTCTTTCGGGTTTGTCCGCAGGTTTGTTGGCCTTCGGCGCCTCGGCCTTGGACGTCGAGACTGCGTCCGCAGGTTTCAGCGACTTTACCGGCTCCTTGCGCGCGCGCGGTTTACGTTCACTTGCGGCTTCGATGGCGGGCGTGCCGATCCGGTCGATCTGACGCCCTAGCATCTCCTCGATCCGATCGAGGTATTTCCCGTCCAGTGGCGCGGCGATGGTCAGTGCTGTCCCCTCGCGCCCAGCCCGGCCCGTGCGGCCGATCCGGTGCACGTAATCCTCGGCATGGATCGGCACGTCGAAGTTGATGACATGGCTGACATTGGGGATATCCAGCCCGCGCGCCGCCACGTCCGAGGCGACCAGCAGCTTGATCTCTCCATCGCGGAAGGCGTTCAGCGTCTTCGTCCGCACCGACTGATCCAGATCGCCATGCAGCGCGCCCGCATTGTATCCATGTTTCCTCAGAGACTTGTCCAGGATCGCCACTTCCGTCTTGCGGTTGCAGAAGATGATGGCATTGGTCAGCTTCTCACCCTCGGCGTCCATCAGGGCGCGCAAGCAATTCCGCTTCTCCTTCGACACGGTCTCGCGGTCGCGGCGTGACGGTTTGAAAGGGCAGACGCCCTGGGTCACGGTTTCTGCCGCCGTCGCCTGGCGATCGACCTCGACGCGCACCGGATTGTGTAAGAACTCCTTCGTCAGCCGCGTGATCTCGGGCGGCATGGTGGCCGAGAAGAAGAGGGTCTGCCGCGTGAACGGCGTCAATTTGAAGATCCGCTCGATGTCCGGGATGAACCCCATGTCCAGCATCCGGTCGGCCTCGTCGACCACCATGACCTGGACGCCGGTAAGCATCAGCTTGCCGCGTTCGAAATGATCGAGCAGGCGGCCCGGCGTCGCGATCAGCACATCGACGCCCCGGTCGATCAGTTTGTCCTGATCCTTGAAGCTGACGCCTCCGATCAACAGCGCCATCGTGAGCTTGTGGTACTTGCCGTAGATCTCGAAATTCTCCGCCACCTGGGCCGCAAGCTCGCGGGTGGGGCAGAGGATCAGGCTGCGCGGCATCCGGGCGCGGGCGCGCCCCTTGGCCAGCAAGGTGATCATTGGCAGGGTAAACGAGGCGGTCTTGCCGGTGCCGGTCTGGGCGATGCCCAAGACATCGCGGCCTTTCAGGGCCTCCGGAATCGCCTGCGCCTGGATCGGGGTCGGGTCGGTATAGCCAGCTTCCGAGACGGCTTTGAGCACGTTCGGATCGAGCTCGAGATCAGTAAACTGCATGTAATCCTGTGATGTTGCCTGAGTGACGAAGGGCGGCTGATTGATTGGCCGCTATCTCACCGCGCGGCCACGGCATCCCCATCGATGCCGGTCACATCCGGATGTGGATATGGGGGATAAGTGCCGAAAAGTCAATGAATCGCATAGGCTTTTGGGTGCGACATTTGGGGGGTCCGTCGCGTCAGGCCTTGAAAACGGTGATTAATTCGATAATTCTGGAAATATGGAAACGAATCATCGCCACGGATCTGGCACCACACCTGTCAGTGGCAAGGAAGCAGCGGAGGCGTTCGCGGCGCTGGGGTCCGATGTGCGCCTGGCAATACTGCGCGCTCTGGTTCGCGCGGGCGAGAACGGATTGGCCGTCGGCGCGCTGCAAGCGCGGCTGGCGATCGCCGCCTCGACGCTGAGCCACCACCTGCGGGCGATGATGCAGGCGGGACTGTTGGAGCAGACACGCGACGGGCGCACCCTGATCTGCCGGGCGCGCTATGACCGGATTCAGGGGCTGGCTGCCTTTTTGGTCAGCGAGTGCTGCGCCGATATCACGGCCGAAGATGAAGAGAGACGGGCATGACGGAACTCGTTCTGCAACAATGGGGCGCCTTCTGGCGCGGTTTCCGGGCCTTCGATCGGGTCTGGCTGGTGATCCTAGCGATTCCGTTAGCGCTCTACGCTTTCGATCCCGCGAACGCGCCGACAGTGCTGGGCATATCGGTCGAGGCCTTCGCCGGTACGATGCCCTTCATGGCGATCGCCATTGCCCTGATCGCCTGGTTGAAGGCAACCGGGGCGGAAGGCATGGTCGCCCAAGCTTTCCAGGGGCGCGAGAGCCGGATGATCGTGCTCGCAGCGCTGGTGGGCGGGTTGATGCCGTTCTGCTCGTGCGAGGTGATCCCGTTCATCGCGGCGCTGCTGGCGGCCGGCACGCCGGTCTCGGCGGTCATGGCCTTCTGGCTGTCCTCGCCGCTGATGGATCCGCCGCAATTCATGATCACCACGGGCGTGCTGGGAATGGAATTTGCCATCGGTAAGGTCGTTGCGGCGGTAGCGATCGGGCTGGCGGGCGGCTTCGCCATGCAGGCCTTGGCTGCGAGCGGCGCCATCGCGAACCCACTGCGCGAGCAGAAATCCTGCGGCTCGTGTTGCGGTACCAATGCCCTGACCGGAACACCTGAATGGCGCTTCTGGCGCGAGGCCCCGCGGCGCGAGACATTCCGGACTACCGCGTTCCAACAGACCTTGTTCTTAACCAAATGGCTGTCGCTCGCCTATCTGCTCGAGGGGCTTCTGATCCAGTACGTGCCCGCCGAGACCATCGGTGGCCTGGTCGGCGGTCCAGGCGCGATGCCGGTGATCATGGGTGCCCTGATCGGCGCGCCGGCCTACCTGAACGGCTACGCCGCGCCCGCCTTGGTGGCCGGGCTGATGGAACAGGGCATGAGCGCGGGCGCCGCCATGGCCTTCATGGTGGCAGGCGCGATCAGCTGTATCCCCGCCATGGCCGCGGTCTGGGCGCTGGTGAAGCGCGAGATTTTTGGACTCTACGTCCTTTTCGGGATCGGCGGCGCCGTGGTTTCGGGACTGATCTTTGGAGCGGTTATCGGTTAGGCACGCCGCCCCTTGGCGTGAGGTTGGACGCGAAGGTTAGGCCTGGGTTCCACCCCACCATTCTACAAATCCAACGAACGGACGCGCCGTAGTGGTGGGATAAATCCCACCCTACCGAGGTAGAAGCCGGGCAGCACCTCAAACATGCGTCTCTTTCGTCGTGCTCAGCGTGATCTCGGGCCAGTCGCGCACCACTCGGTCGATGTCCCATTGCAGGCGTGTCATGTAAACAGGATCACCGTCATGGTCGGTGGCCATGTGGCCCTTGTTCGCGTTCGCGAAGGCCTCGATCTGGTCTTTCGGCCCGCTGATCCAGCGCGCGCCAGTGAACTGAGTCTGATCAAAGCGCACCGGCAGGCCGTATTCCAGCTCGATCCGGCTGGCCAAGACATCGAACTGCAGGGAGCCGACGACACCGACGATCCAGCCGGCGCCGACCTGGGGCTTGAAGAGCTTTGCCGCCCCTTCCTCGGCGAATTGCAGCAGGGCCTTGTCCAGATGCTTGGCCTTCATCGGGTCGCCGGCGCGGACATTCTGCAGCAGTTCTGGCGCAAAGGCCGGGATACCGGTGAAGCGCAGATCCTCGCCCTCGGTCAGGGCATCACCAATCCTTAGCTGCCCGTGGTTCGGAATGCCGATGATGTCGCCGGCCCAGGCATCCTCGGCCAGTTCCCGCTCGGAAGCCAGGAACAGGACCGGGTTCGAGATCGCCATCGGTTTGCTCGCACGCACGTGATGCAACTTCATGCCACGTATGAAATGGCCGCTGCAAAGTCTTACGAACGCAACACGATCCCGGTGTTTTGGGTCCATGTTGGCCTGTACCTTGAAGACGAAACCCGTGACCGGTTTTTCGTCAGCCGAGACCTGGCGCGAGGCGGTCATGCGGGGTTGCGGAGCTGGCGCGTAGCCAGCGATCCCTTTCATCAGTTCGCTGACTCCGAACGAGTTGATCGCCGAGCCGAACCAGATCGGAGTCATGTTGCCCTCGCGGAAGGCCTGCAGGTCGAAGGCGGGCAAAAGCTCGCGCGCCATCTCGACCTCTTCACGTAGTTTCTCGGCCAAGTCCGCCGGGATCAAATCGTCGAGCTTTGGGTCGTCCAGACCCTCGATCGCGACCGATTGCGCCTTCACGTTGCGGTCGGCCCGGCTCATCAGTTCCAGCCGGTCATTGAGCAAGTCATAGGCGCCCAGGAAATCGCGGCCCTGGCCGATCGGCCAGCTTGCCGGCGTCACGTCGAGGGCCAGCATCTCCTGGATTTCATCGATGATCTCGAACGTGTCGCGGCTCTCCCGGTCCATCTTGTTGCAAAAAGTCAGGATCGGCAGGTCGCGCAAGCGGCAAACCTCAAACAGCTTCCGGGTCTGGCTCTCGACCCCCTTGGCCCCGTCGATCACCATGATCGCCGCGTCGACTGCGGTCAGCGTCCGATAGGTGTCCTCCGAGAAATCCTCGTGGCCCGGCGTGTCGACCAGGTTGAACCAATTCTCGCCATACGCAAAGGACATCGCCGAGGCCGAGACCGAGATGCCGCGTTCCTGCTCCATCTTCATGAAGTCCGAGCGCGTGCGCCGCGCTTCGCCCTTGGCACGCACCTGACCCGCCATCTGGATCGCGCCGCCATAGAGCAGCAGCTTTTCGGTCAGTGTGGTCTTGCCCGCATCCGGGTGGCTGATGATTGCGAAGGTCCGGCGCCGCGCGATCTCGGGCGGCAGGGCAGGGGCGTTTGATCTGGTGTCCAGCATAGGCCGCGATGTAGCGAAGCGCGCCGCGCTTGCCTAGGGGGCTCGGTTAAAGGAAAGGCAACTCGCAGGCCTGGCCCGCAACGCGGCGCCCATCCGGCAGGTCGATCGAAACGCGCTCGCCTGGCTGGAGATCGACAGAGACCAGGCTGAGGCCGATATTGCGCTGCATTCGTGGCGAGTAGGCATTGGCCGTCATCATCCCAATCGCTTCGCCACCTCGAAACACTGTTGACCGCTGGTCATGGGCGGCAAGTTTTTCCTCGCTGTCGATCACGATGCCAAGCTGATGGCGCTTTGGCCCCTCGTCGGCGATCTGGCGCAGCGCTCGAATCCCAATCGTGTCGTCCGGGGCGTCCAGGTGGACATACTTGCCCATGCGTACCTCGAACGGATTGGTCTGGGCGTCGGTGTCGCCGCCGTGAGAGAGGAGCCCGCTTTCGATCCGCTCGATGCCGTTCGGGCAACCAGGGCCGATAGCATACGGCGCGCCCGCCTCGCGAATGATGTTCCAAAGCTCGCGGCCCTTTGAGCCATCGCGCAGATAGAGCTCGAACCCACCCTGTTTCGACCATCCCGAGCGTTGCAGCAGGATCGGGATCCCCTCGATTTCGGTCTCGCGGAACTGGAAGTAACGCATCTGCCGAACCTTGTCGCCGAAGAGGTCGACCATCACACCCATGGCCTTGGGCCCCTGCACGGCCAGCGGCGAGACATCGGGCTCGCCGACATTTACGTCCAGGCTGCGCTCGGCCGCGACCGCCTTGACCCAGAGAAGCAAGTCGTTGTCGGCGATCGACAGCCAGTAATGGTCCTGGGCAAGCTTCAGAAGGATCGGGTCGTTCAACAGAACGCCGTTGTGGTCGCAGATCGCCGCATACCAGCCCTGGCCGGGCTTCATCGCATCCAGCTTGCGCGGACACAGGATCTGCGCCAGCCGCCCGGCATCAGGACCGTGAAACTCGACCTGGCGCTCGCAGGCGACATCCCACATCGAGACGCCCTCGATCAGGCGCCAGTATTCCGCCATCGGATCTCCGAACCCGGTGGGCAGATACATGTGGTTGTAGACGGTGAAGCTGGTGACCCCCTCGGCGACAGTCGAATCGAAGAACGGGCTGCGCCTGACGCGGGAGCTGGGGGTGAAATGGGCTGGCATTTGGTTTTCCCTCGGGGCCCGATGATTCCCCCGACGATTCACTCGGGGCATTAATTGCCATACAATAGTTTTGACAGGGTTTTCAGCAATCGAATGGTCAGGTCTGATTGCTTGGCAAAGCCTTGTCACATATGGGTGCGCTTGCTACCTAATCTGCGAAACCGACTGAAACACTAGGGATTGTCTCGTTGACGAGTGCCGAGATCGATCGGAAACGCGAGGTACCGGCCGAGGTGGCAAAGGCCGTGGCAGCACCGCGCTTGTCACTCGAGGGGATAACCGTCGAGTTCGACGGTGTCCCGGCAGTCAGCGAACTGGACCTCGATGTGGGCGCAGGCGAAATCGTTTGCCTGCTCGGCCCGTCTGGTTGCGGCAAGACCACGACCCTGCGCGTTGCGGCGGGCGTCGAGCGCCAACGTGCCGGGCGGGTTCTGGTCGACGGACGCCTGGTGTCCAAACCCGGGATGCACGAGCCGCCGGAGAGCCGCTCGATCGGGCTGATTTTTCAGGATTTCGCGCTGTTTCCGCATTTGACGGTCGCCGAGAATGTTGCCTTCGGCCTGCGCCGCACCACCGCGCCGCGCGAGCGCAAGGCGCTGGTGGGCGAATACCTCGCGCGGGTGGGACTCGGGGCCTATGGTTCGAAATTTCCCCATCAGCTCTCGGGTGGCGAGCAGCAACGCGTCGCCCTGGCCCGTGCCCTGGCGCCAAAACCCCGGGTCATGCTTATGGACGAGCCCTTCTCCGGGCTCGACAACCGGCTGCGCGACGAGGTGCGCGACCACACACTGTCGATCCTGAAGGAGGAAGGGGCAGGGGTTCTGCTGGTGACCCACGATCCGGACGAGGCGATGCGCATGTCGGACAAGATCGCGCTGATGCGAGAGGGCCGCATTGTCCAGGTGGGCGCGCCCTATCATGTCTACAACTATCCGGTTGACCGCCGCGCCGCGGCGTTTTTCTCGGATTTGAACCTGATCCACGGCGTAGTTCAGGACCGCCAGACCGACACGCCATTCGGTCGGTTCCTGACGCCGAAACTGGTGGACGGGGCGGACGTGGAGATCGTAATCCGTCCGCAGCATCTGCGGATCGATCCGGATGACGTAGGCGCGCCCGAGGAAACCGTGGAACACGGGATGCCCGCGCGCGGCCGCATCCTGCGCTCGCGCTTCGTCGGCGCCTCCAGCCTGATCGAGGTCGAGATGGATCACGACGGCTCGATCCTGCGTGCCAGCGTTCCCTATGCCTGGCTGCCGGAGCCCGGCACGCGGGCCTGGTTGAGCCTGCGGCGCGACCGCTGTTTCGTCTTTCCCTGCATCAAGCAGACCCGAGTCGCGTCGCCCTATGCCGCGGAATGACCGGGCGCCGGGCGCAAGCTGAATGGCAGCTTAATAGGGTCTAAACCTAGGGAAGAAATCCGTGGAATCGGGCTGAATAGCCTTTAACACGGCGCGCCAATCCAATATGTCAGGGCGAGAAAAGGCCCCGGGCGGTGGTTCGGGGCGGTGAACGGGAGTGTTCGAATGTTCAACAATATCGGCCCGCTGGGCCTGATCATCATCTTGGTGGTCGTGCTGTTGCTCTTCGGGCGGGGCAAGATCCCGCAGCTCATGGGCGATGTCGCCAAGGGCATCAAGAGCTTCAAGAAGGGCATGAAGGAAGAGCTGGAGGACGAGTCCGAGAAATTGGAACAGGCCTCGGGCGAGACCATCGACGTGACCCCGAAGAAAGAAGAAGAAGAAGAAAAGACCGGTTAACCCGGCCCTGTAGGGGTGCCACGGATGCTGGACCTGGGATGGTCCGAGATACTGATCATCGGGGTCGTGGCCCTGATCGTCGTCGGACCCAAGGATTTGCCAAAGATGCTGCGCACGCTCGGACAATATGCCGGGCGGGCGAAGAGTGTTGCGCGCGAGTTCCAGCGCTCGATGGACGAGGCAGCGCGCCAGGCCGATTTGGAGGAGCTGAAGGACGTCAAGGACAGTCTGGATGACCTTCGCCAAGAGCAATACAAAATGCAGCGCGAGATGGGGCAGTCCTTCCTGGAGGGCTCGTCGAAGACCAAGAAAACGGTCAATCCGATGACCGATCCGAAGTCCGATGCCTCCAAGGAAACGGCGTCCGTGCCAGAGGCCGAGGCTGAGGCACCCGAGACCGCCGAGCCTTCCGCGGACGAGCCCGCCGAAACGCCCGCCCAAAAGGCTTCCGGCGCATGAGCGAGAAGCATATCGAGGACAGCTCCGCGCCGCTGATCGAACATTTGACCGAGCTGCGCAGCCGGCTGATCAGATCGCTGCTCGCTTTCGTCATAATGATGATGATCTGCTTTGCGGTTGCCGAATCGATCTTCGAGTTCTTGGCCTTGCCGATGAAGGACGCGATGATCGACCGTGGCATGGATCCGACGTTGATCTTCACCGGTGCCCACAAGGTCTTCTTTACCTATATCTCGGTTTCGCTTTTCGGTGGTTTCTTCCTGTCCTTCCCAATCATCGCTAGTCAGCTTTGGCGGTTTGTTGCGCCCGGTCTCTATAAGTCAGAGCAGAAGGCGTTGCTGCCATTCCTGATTGCCAGCCCGGTTCTATTTCTGATCGGGGCTGCGTTCGCCTACTACGCGGCAATTCCCCTGGCGCTCGACTTCTTTATTGGTTTCGCCAAGCAGGCGGGCGAAGGATCGTCCGAGATCTCGATCGAATTACTGCCGGCGGTTGACGAGTATCTGAGCCTGACGATGAAGTTTGTCCTGGCCTTTGGGATCTGTTTCCAGCTGCCGGTCGCGCTGACTCTGATGGGCAAGGCCGGGCTTGTGAATTCCCAGGGGCTGATCGATTACCGAAAATACGCGGTCGTCGGGCTTTTGGTCGTCGCCGCGCTGTTCACCCCGCCCGATGTTTTCAGCATGTTGCTGCTATTTGTGGTGATCTTCTCGCTCTACGAGGTCTCGATTTGGCTGGTCAAATCGGTCGAGAAAAAACGCGAGGAAAAGCTGCGAGCCGAGGGCTATTTCGACGACGACGACTTCGAGGAAGACTTCGAGGACAATCCGGACGAGACGCCGGAGACCAGCCGATGAGCCCACCGGCCGATGATCAGGTCGAGGCGCTCAAACGGATCGCGGCGGCGCTCGAGCGGATCAGCCCGCCGGGCGCCAACCTGCCGGATTTCGCCAAAGCAGAGGCTTATCTTTGGTCCGCCGACCCGGACCGGCTGGTGCCGGTCGCCAAGGTCCATCGGGTCGATCTGTCGCTGCTGGTTGGCATCGACCGCTCGCGCGATACACTCATGGAAAACACGCTGCGCTTCGCGTGCGGACTCCCGGCCAACAATGCGCTACTCTGGGGTGCCCGCGGGATGGGAAAATCCTCGCTGGTCAAGGCGGCCTATGCTTCGGCCAATGCCGAGACCGGCAAGCTGATCCTGATCGAGATCCATCGCGAGGACATTCCCAGCATCGGGCGGCTGCTGGATTTGCTCAGGAGCTCGGAATGGCGTTTCCTGGTCTTCTGCGACGACCTCTCCTTCGATAAGGAGGACAGCCATTACAAGTCGCTGAAAGCCGTCTTGGATGGCGGAATCGCGGGACGGCCGGAGAATGTGCTCTTCTACGCCACCTCGAACCGCCGCCACCTGATGCCGCGCGACATGATCGAGAACGAACGCTCGACCGCGATCAACCCGTCCGAGGCGACCGAGGAAAAGGTCTCGCTGTCCGACCGGTTCGGGCTCTGGCTTGGCTTCCACCCCTGTGACCAGAACGAATACCTGCGGATGATCCGGGGATATTGCGATCACTTTGGCATCGCAATCGACGATGAGCGCTTGCGCGCCGAGGCGATCGAATGGCGCCAGACCCGCGGCGCCATGTCGGGCCGCGTCGCCTGGCAATACGTGCAAGACCTCGCAGGCCGCGAGGGGATCAGGATCGAACTCTGACCCCCCGTAGGGTGCGCATTTTGCGCACCATTGCCTCACTCATCCGGCTGCGCGTCAGAAGAACGTCTCCGGATCCAGCCCCTCGGCGCCCCGGCGCAGCTCGAAATGCATCCGTGGCTTGGGCGAGGGCGAGACCACGCCGATCTTCTGGCCCGACGACACCAGGTCGCCCTTGCCGACTGTCACCTTCTCGATCCTGCCATAGACCGTCAGATAGTCGTCCTGATGGCGAACCAACACGATTGTGCCGAGCCCCCCAAGCGATTGGCTGACTAGGGCAACCTCGCCGCCGGCGGCCGCCAATACGGGCGCGCCAGCGGGCGAAGCAAAATCGATTCCATCGCTGCTGCCACGGCCGCCACCCTGGCCGAAGCGCTTGACGATGGGTCCGGAAACCGGGCGCATCAGCCGGAACGCGCCGGATGTAGCGGGCGCGGACGCGACCTGCTGTTCGGGCTCGGGCTCAGATTGTGGCTGAGGCTCTGGCTCCGGCTGGGCCGCGGGTTGCGGCTCGGGTTCGACCACTTGCTCGGACGGCGTTGTGATGGTCTCGACTGGACGCGGCGTGGGCGTCACCGGAGCTTTCGTGGTGTCCGGTTCCTCGGTTGGCGTCACATCCAGCGGCAACTGGCCCTCGGCCGGCTGTGGTTCGGGCTCGGTGCCAAGCTCAGTGACCGGCTCGAGCGGCGCTGTCGCGGCTGTCTCGGCGGCTGGCTGCTCGACTGGGGTCGCCAACGCCAATTGCCCGGACGGCTGGCCCCGCGGGGTCTGATACTGGCGCAATTGCGGTGACTGAAGTTGGCCGGGCGCCTGGGGCGAGGGCGGCAGCGGCTCGGCATTGCTGGGCGGCAGCGCCAGGTTGCCGTTTTCATCGAGGCCGGTCGGCTGTGCCGAGCGGTCGATCGCCGCCGCGGCCAGATCGGGGCTCCACGATGCCGCGGGCGCCTGATCGGTGGCGCCCGGCACGGCACTTGGCGCCCCCTCGATCGGCGCGGTTTGCACTCCGGTATCCGCAAGCGCGATCTGTTGGCCGCCGGTCACGCCGGTGTCGTATCCGCCAGGCTTTGGCGGCAGCACCAATTCATCGCCCGAGCGCAGGGTATGGGCCGGGGCGAGCCCGTTATAGGCGCCGAGTTCGGAGCTAGAGAGGCCAACCCGCTCGGCCACGCTGGCGACCGTGTCGCCATCGCGCGCGACGGCGGCCTGATAGCCCTCGTATGTGACGATTCCGGTACTGTCCGGTGCGCTGCCCACCGGCGGTGTGCCGAGCGAGCCGTCGTCCGCTGGCGCGGCTGCGGACGCGCTGGCCGCAGGGTCCGAGCCCTTGATCTCGACCGTCGGCGGGCCGTCGGGCTCATCGGTTGCGCAGGCGCTCAGCGCCAGCGCTACCGCAACGGTGACGATAATTCGGATTTTCATGTTCATTGCTTCCTGCCTCGTCTCGCCGGCCTGGACATGCGCCCGATCATATCCCATCATCGTCGGGCAGCCCCTCGACCAGGGGCACGAACAGCACGTCACAGAGTTCGCTGTATTTCGGACCGTTTTCGGTCTTCTCGATCTTTATCAATTGCTGGACCTCGTCGGTCTGACCGACAGGCAATACCATTATGCCACCGGGACGCAACTGTTCCAACAGTGTGGTAGGCGTGTCGTCCGCCGCCGCCGAGATCAGAATCCGGTCGAACGGTGCCTGTTCGGGCCATCCTCGGGTGCCATCCCCGGCACGTATCGAGACATTGGCCAGCTCCAGCTCGGCAATCCGCTCGCGCGCCTCTAACGCCAAGTCGCGGTGGCGTTCGATCCCGTAGACCCGCCGCGCGAGTCGGGCCAGGATCGCGCAGACGTAACCCGATCCGGCACCAACCTCCAACACCTTGCAGCGCGGGGTCACCTCCAGCGCCTGGATCATGATGCCGACGATCGCCGGCTGCGAAATCGTCTGGCCGCACGAAATCGGCAGCGCCCGGTCCTCGAAGGCGCGGTCCTTGAACGCGCGCTCGACGAAGTTCTCGCGCGGGGTCTTCTCGATGGCTTCAAGCACCGCCTGATCGCTGACGCTTTGGCGCAGCGTGAGCATCAGCTGCATCAGTTTTTCGTCACGGGTGGTGGGCTGCATCGCGTCGGTCTCCGGCCTTCTGGTCGCGAGACTAGTCGCTTCGCAGAGCGCTGTCAGCAAAGGCTTTCGTCGAGCGCGGCGCGGGCTTCATCCATCAAGTCCTCGGCGGTCAGTTGGGGCCGAAGCGGGGTGATCGTGACCCAGCCATCCAGGCAGAGCCGGGCGTCCGTCCCCTCGGGCGCCGATTGGTTGGCGATCTTGTGCCGCGTAAACAGAAAATCGCGACCGTTTGGCGCTCGATAGGGCACCACCTCGAAGGTCGCGTCCGCCCGGATGCCTTGCGGGCAAACGGTGGTGCCCTTGACTGCCTCGGGCTGGACCGCGGGGAAGTTGATCGAATAGAAGGCCCGCTCCGTGAACGGCATCTTGAGCACGGCGCGGATGCTCTGAAGCGCAAAAGCCCTCGCCGGGTCCCAGATATCGGCGGGAGCATCCTCGGAGACCGTGTAGAACTGGCTGAGCGCGATCGAGGGGATCCCGTTCAGTCCACCCTCCATCGCGGCGCCGGCGGTGCCGGAATAGACCACATCCTCGGCAACGTTGTGCCCGCGATTGATGCCCGAGAGGACCAGGTCCGGTGGATTGTCCTTCATGATCGAGTTCACGCCGACCAGCACGCAATCGGCGGGAAACCCATCGACGGTATAGCGCCGTGGCCCAAGTTGCGTCGTGCGCATCGGAGCGGTGTAGGAGATCGCATGCGAGACGCCCGAACGCTCGAAATCCGGCGCCACGACCCAGACCTCGCCATCGGGGCCGGCAAGCTCGGCCGCAATCTCCTCGGCCAGCGCCAGGCCCGGCGCCGTGATGCCGTCATCGTTGGTGACCAGAATCCGCATGATGCCTGCCCCACTGCCTCGATCGCCCTCTCTTAGGGGGCCGGGGGCGCCGCGTCCATGATTGACTGATCCTTGGCGTCGATCGCGCTCAGGATCTGGTTTTGGGCCGCAAAATACCCGTCGGCCGTGCGCTTCAGCGCGTCTTCGATCTCGTGCGTCATTTCCGCGAGTCGGTGGAAAGGGACCGTCGGCGCCGCGTGATGGGCCGTGTGCCAAGGCATCTCCCATGCCAGCCAGCGGATCGCCCTGTGGCAGAAGGTCGTGCGCGTGTTGTCCAGCATGTCTGGGACCAATGGGCATCCAGTGTGCTCGGCCAGCAGATAAGCGCGCATGAAGGGCTGGCCGAGGACTGCCGGGACGAGCCAAAGCGTGAGAGCAATCGTCGAACCGGCCGCTACCGACGCAATAGCTACGCCCGAATAGAGCGCCAGGTAAATCCGCGCCTCGCGGATAACCCGGTCCCGCGCCCGCGGCGGCACATAGTCCGGCAGGTTCCTGCCCAGCGCCGTCTTGACCAGGCTGCGGGGCTGTCCGGTCCAATAATACCAGCCAGAGAGGTAGATCACGTATTGCTGCCGGGTCTTGGGCTTTGGGACGCCCAGTTCCGGATCGCGCTCGGGGTCTTGTGTGTAGCGGTGATGCGCGAAGTGGAAATACCGGAAGCCCAGCGGCGGCTGGAAGTAGGTGAACCCGGTCACGGCCGCGACCAGGTCGTTCAGCCAGGGGCTGCGGAATGCGGTCCGGTGGATCGACTCGTGGAGTGCCGTGAAGAGGAACACTAGGACAACCCCATGCGCCACCTGCAGGGGCAGGCGCCACAGGCCCTCGGCCGCCAGCACCGCCCAGCCGGTCAGGCCCAGCATCCCCAGATGGATGGCCAGGCGCGTCAGTCCCGGACCGTTTGAGAGCGCGGCGAGCTCCGCTACCCGCGCCTTGCCTAGGGCGGCGAGCACCGCCCTGTGGTCGAGATCACTCGAGGCGTCCATCGGGTGCGATCCGGGTCGCATTCCGCATGTAAGGTTTCAGCGCATCCGGAATGGCGATGCTGCCATCCTGATCTTGGTAGTTCTCCATCACCGCGATCAGGCTGCGCCCGACCGCTAATCCCGAGCCGTTGAGGGTATGCAGGAATTCCGGCTTCGCTTCAGCTTCCCCGTCCTTCTTGGCCGGCCGGAAGCGGGCATTCATCCGCCGTGCCTGGAAGTCGCCGCAGGTCGAACACGAGCTGATTTCGCGATAGGCGTTCTGACCGGGTAGCCAAGCCTCAATGTCATGTGTTCGGCGGGCGCCGAAGCCCATGTCGCCGGTGCAAAGCACGACCGTGCGATAGGGGATTTCCAGCCGTTCCAGGATGTTCTCGGCGCACCGCGTCATGCGATCGAGCTCGTCGAGGCTGTCCTCGGGCCGGCAGAGCGTCACCATTTCGACCTTCTCGAATTGGTGCTGGCGCAGCATTCCGCGGGTGTCCTTGCCCGCCGAACCTGCCTCCGAGCGGAAACACTGGGTCCAGCCGGCCATGCGCCGGGGCAGGCTGGCCTCGTCGACGATCTCGCCCGCGGTGAGATTGCTCAGCGTCACCTCTGCCGTCGGGATCAGCCACCAGCCATTGGTCGTTTGGTAGCTGTCCTCGGCGAATTTCGGCAATTGTCCGGTGCCGATCATCGCCTCCTCGCGCACCAGGACCGGGGTCCAGACCTCGGTCAGTCCGTTCAAATCCACGTGGGTGTCCAGCATGAACTGCGCCAGCGCCCTGTGAAGCCGGATCAGCGCGCCCTTGAGCACCACGAACCGGGCGCCGCTCAATTTGGCTGCGGCCTCGAAGTCCATGCAACCCATGGCCTCGCCCAACTCGTAATGTTCCTTCGCGTCGAAGGCGAAGTTACGCGGGGCACCGTGGCGGCTGATCTCGACATTGTCGTCCTCGCCCGCGCCGTCTGGCACGGTGTCGAGGGGGGCGTTGGGGAGGCCCAGCAGAATGTCGTTGAGTTCCACATCCTTGGCCTCCGCCTCAGCCTCCAGCCGGGCGATCTCGTCTTTTTTCTCGCCCACCAGGGCGCGCAGGCGATCAAACTCGGCCTCGTCGCCCGCCGCCTTGGCTTTCCCAACATCTTTCGAGGCGGCGTTGCGTTCGGCCTGAGCCGTCTCGGCCGCGGTGATCGCTGCCCGCCGCGCCGCATCGATCTCCAATATCCCGGAAGCCATCGGCGAAAGGCCTCGGCGCGCCAGCATCACGTCGAATGCGTCAGGGTTCTCTCGGATCATGCGGATGTCGTGCATGGGCCCAGCCTCCAGTTTCGGTCGGGCGGGTTATGCACGATCGGCTTCGGCATTTCCAGACATCCCAATGCCCCGGACCCGATCCGCGACCTCGCCCCGCTATGAACTGTTCGTTGAGATCCCGCATCAGGTGCGGGACATTGGAAATGGGATCGCCGTGACTTTCCAACCCTGCCTTGCACGGCCCAAAACCAGCGTTTATATGCCGCAGAGCCCGGTTAACACCGGGCCAACGAAAAGCGGGACAGAAGAGAAGGATCGGCCATGTTCGTCACCCATGCCTATGCCCAGGCCGGCGCTGAGGCAGCCTCGCCCAACTTCCTGGCCTCGATGCTGCCGCTGATCCTGATCTTCGTGATTTTTTATTTCCTGCTGATACGCCCGCAACAAAAGCGCGCCAAGGAGCATCGTCAGATGGTCGAGAACCTGCGCCGGGGCGACCAAGTGGTGACTGCGGGCGGCGTGGTGGCCAAGGTCACCAAGGTGGGTGAGGGCGACGAGGTCGAGGTCGAGATTTCGAGAGATGTTAAAGTAAAGGTGATCCGGTCGACGATCTCGGT
>JAOTXT010000086.1 GCA_029862205.1 Paracoccaceae bacterium | reverse complement strand
CGCCAGCGCCGCCGGCATCGGCGCAGCCACCTCCGCCAGCGCCGCCGCCGCCGGCGCCGCCGCCGCCGCCGGAGCCGCCGCCACCGGAGCCACCGCCACCGCCGGAGCCACCGCCGCCACCGGAGCCGCCACCACCGTCGCCACCGCCGCCGCCGCCACCATTTGCAGCACGGGACGTAGACGCGCCGAACGACACAACGCCGTCGGCAGAGATGTCGACGCTAAGCGGCATCACCAGCACGATAAGCGCGACGGCGCTGGTGCGTGCGATAACGGTCACCAGAGATTTCTGGTCCGGTGCCCTAGACACTATGCCCTCCATTCAGCGTATTCGGTCGGCACCTCGCGAAAATCAGCATGGCACCACGGTATCGCAATAGAACCAGCAACCAAGCCTGATAGACTCACGTGGTTCGAATGATCCATTGGCCGTAAGTGGAAGCTCTTCCACCTCGGCAAGTCCCCGTCTTGGGCGTTCGCGATACTGCGTAGTGGTTAGCAAAACATCAGCCCCCTCACCGCCTTGACAGTCACCAGACATCTGGCACGCAACGCAGCTTTAGCCTGTTAGCATTTGCGGGCGCCTGAACCTTTCGCGATCGTCGCGATTGAACGATGTCCGCTACCTTAGACAACCCCGAATGGGTTCGAAACTTTCCATCTAATTGATAGTGAGGCGAAACGCATTGGGTGGTTGCGAGTTAATGTTCACGCCAGTCGTCGCAAAATGTTGGTTGGAACCGGGCCCTGGCATTCGATTGGGCGAGGGAGGTGTCATCGATACGACCGCTGGTTGCAAAATCATGATAGTGAATTTTTTTAATCGCCCATTAGGAAGATTTCTCTAAGCCAAGGGTTATTGCTGTGAATGTGCGCCCGAGGGTGCGGTAATCGTTTGCGTAAGAAGGGGGATTACGTCGTGCGTTGCGTGTCAGAATACGCCAATGCCAAACTAGATTCCACGGCCGGTGGAGGGGGTAAGCACCGGCCGTGGAACCTTAGAACGGTTCACCAGAATCTCTTGAAAGCAATGAAGAAAGAGCGCGTAAGCATTGGCACACACCAGCTCGGTATCGACTCGGGAAGTTCGCTCGTCGGTGCTCGGAGGGATCATCACGCTGCCTGACTCTCACATCCTTAGATCCAAAGCACTTCACACCCACTCACACACACCACGCTAAGGGTCTCGGGATAAATTGCGCCCAGCCGTTGAGGGACGGCTGGGCGTCTTTCTTTGGCACCTTGCCGTCTAGCATCAGAGGCACCTTAGGAGTGGATCCCGACATTCGAGATTTTGCTCGAACGGCAGGTTATTCTGAGCGCCGCTAACATTCGCGGATTGCGCGCAATCGATCTCTTATGCCGCAATCTGCAACGAAAATGACGTGCCAGATGGGTGTGGGAATGTGAAGGTCGCCCGGCCGCCGGAGAGAGGGCAGTCTGAGAAAAAGTCCTACGTCTTAACCGTCCGCCGCAGCTCTGAACGGAGCTTCGGTGTTCTTTGCTTCGCTGCGCTCGAAGACTATGACGCCGCCTTCGGAGACCAGATCGAAGCCCTTCTTGGTCATCTCGACAAGGATATCGACATGATCCGGGCATTCGTCCGCCGACGCGCTGCAATCGAGCACGATGCGGCGGACATGCGACAGATCCGCCTCGGCCAGGAACCGCATCGAGGCACCCGGAATCTCGCAGACGATAGTGTCGACCCGCTCTTCGGCCAGGATCAGGTTCAGATCCATGGTGGGCACAAGGACCAGTTCGTCCGCCACTATCTGTGACGGCAGGATCGAGGAATCCCGGATATCAGGCCGCGAGTAGAACGGCACCCGTTTGCCGGCCTCGTGGGTCAGGATCGCATTGACCGCCTCGACCCATCCGACGCCATTCGCCTTGTGCAGACGGTTCATGAAGCCGATCAGGCGCGGGTCCGCCTCGACCGCCAGGACGCGCTCGGCGCCGCAATTGGCCGCGATGTGGCTCGACACGATGCCGAGGCCCGCGCCGATCACCAGGACCCGCTCGCCCGCGAAGTCCGCATCGGCCAGATGGGCGATTAGATCGACGCTGTAGCTGCCGCTGTCGATCTCGCCGCGCATCTCGGGTGTGACGATCTCGGCGCAAACTGGATCGTCGATCGGAACCCGGATCCCAGCGGGATGGAGAATTTCAGTGGCAGGTGCCGGCCGGGGACGCCGGCTCGCCAGATCGATAACATTGGACATAATTTACACCGCTCTCTTCACACAAACGCAACACACGCTCTTCGAAACTGGTATCCAGCTTCCCACAAACACATTCGAAAATCGTCAATTTTGTCGAAAAAGTGTTTTCGATAAAGGGTTTGCAATTCTCGGTGTATATGGGTCGCGGCTTCGCTCAACTTACGGTTGCGCAGACCGTCGCGATTTAAAACGAGGCGTGCAAAAGTCTAGATTTCGAACATTTTGCCCAGTTCGGTTTTGCTACCGGTCACGCGTGCCAAATGCAGGTATTGCGAGTCAAACTGCCGACCGATTGAACTCCTTCGCTCCCGACGCTGCAAGCGACCGCGGGTCTCGGCCCACCGAGTGGCCGAGTAGTAAACCCGAGGACGATACCATTCTCAACACTCCATCTCTGTCCAAAGACCAGAGATTTGCGTCCATCCATTGAGATCAACGCACATTCTCGACGTAGCCTCAAAGATAGCAATCGGGCCCAACCGGCAACAATGAGTAACCCTCGGTTCGGTCGGGCAGCTCGGCGGCATCGGCAGTAGATCAATCTTTGTGCTCGCGGCCACCACGTTCGATGGTCCGGAACCTGAAATACGCGATCACAACGCCCAAGATCACCCCAACGCCGAGGAGAAAACTGAGCTCCATGTCCCTCGTCTCCGATCCGCAAGCCGTACGTGCGCAACTGGCTAAGAACTAGTTGACCGAACTTACCATCCCAGAACGGGAGTGCAATCCAGTTCCGCAATTAGTAACTCGGAGATCTATTAGCGTAAGGATCCACATCCGCGTGGTCCCAAAGAAAGACGCCCGGCCGTCCCCCACGGCCGGGCGCCATTCGCCCAAAGATCCTTTACGTCACGACGTTGCGCGTGACGACGAGAGTAGAGTTTCAGGTTCTGAGGATTTTGAGATGATCGAGCGCGGCGAAACGCCCAGTGCCCCACACATGCTGTCGAGCAGCATGCCTCCAATTTGGCGCTCGCCGCGCTCAAAGGCCTCGATCAGATCTTCGCTTGCCCCCACCGCTGTTGCGAGAGCCTGACGAGACATTCCGAGCATCCACCGCCTCTGTCGTACCCGGACACCAGCGGTGAGACCCGGATGAAATTCGATGTTTTCACGCGCGCTAAGCATTCTTCTGTTCCCCTCTTACGCAACCGACCATTGTGTCTTCCGGTGCTTCTCACGCAGACAACCCATCGGAGAGCGGAGCCTTTCACATTCAGTTCACATTTCGCGCAAACTTTGATCTTGCAACCTTAGAGCGTCTTTGTGGCGTGCTGCTCGCGCGTTCATGCTTAAGTCTGTGCTTAAAGCGCATCAAGTTAGAACCAACTCGCTATCGCCACCGCGGTCCCCATCTTCCAAACTCGAAATGATGCGATCCTTGGTGACGAAGTTGGTCGCCTCACTTCCCTCGATGCGGGGCGGCCACCTTCACGCCCCAGATTGCTACTCGCGGTCAGACCATCGAGCGATTGCGCGTAAGTGGAGCCGACTTGCTTGTCGTGTCGTCTGGACCGTAGTGATCGACAATCGGTTGCACACCGGCAATTTTTTCCAAGACGCCTTGGGCTTAAATTCTGATGCGCACGCGTGCGCCATGCGTGCGGTGGCCGCTTCGCTCCCAAAGCCAAAGAAGCGGCCACCATTGCACTTGCCAAAGAGATTATGCCGCAGCTGCCGCGACGGCCGCACCAAGCACATCGCATAGGTGCCCAGAAAATCTGGCGAACATGATTCGATCGAACGGCCGGCAAACCCTGGTCCAAGCGATCCTTATTGGTTGATCGGCGAGGAGACGCTCAACCTCTGTCTGAATAACTGCAGAATTGCCTGACCTCCAAATTGTCTGAAGTTCGGGAATTTTGTGTTTGGAATAAGGCACGTAGGAAATCTCTCTTCAAATGAGACTGAATAACGCTTTTGCGCCAGTCAGTTTCACCTATCATCAACCTGTAAAGTGTTCGTGTAATGCGCTGATCAGGCATTCTAGTGATTGTCGATCGGGCGCGCTTAGGAGGGGGAAGATGGCCGACGCCATAGCAATCGCAAAGTCGCGACTCCACGTCTTGCGCGAAGAGCTCGCTGCATGCGACGGGTTTCTTAAGACCGCTGAAGAACTGCTTGTGTCTGCGGAGCGGCGCGCAGCCCAACGCACTGTGCACGGTGATGCACGGAACGCGGTGCGTTCCGAGGCTACGCGCTAGGCAGCCACGTGCGGTTGCTCTCGATCAATCGCCCCGGTTCATGGTGATCGGAGAGATCTGGGAGAGTTGAAGCCGCAATCGAATAGAGGGGGAGTGAGACGACATGGAAAACACTCTAATCTTGACCGGCGCAATGCTCGGAGTTGTCCTCGGTGCATTGACTGCAAATTCGGCAATTGGAAATGACCCAACTCAGATCTCTGCCTTCTTGGGCGCGATGATTGGCGCGGCCACCGGCGGTTGGCTCGTATCAAGAATTGTCGATCGGAAAAGCTAGTCCAGCAGCACAAGCGAAGGCGGACTCCTCGGCGTTTCAGGCTCGCCTAAAGATCACGCCGACGACCGCCCTCGACTGAACAGCGCGAATAGGCGCTTAAAGCCAAGCTGCGCCGAGGTGTGAACCTAAAGGTCGGCTTTGGGTTAAAAACTGGTCATCTTTGCACGTTGGCCAGATTACCGCTGAGTCCGCACACCGGCCATCAGCCCGCGCGGAGGAAACGGCCGGAATTGCGCATGGCGCACCTCACCCATGGCGCCAATTTTCTGGGTCATCCGAATCCCCCGGCGACAGCCCCAGCACATCCCCCTCGGTCGAACACCCCAGCCCCAGCACGGTCCGGTTGGCGTAGGCGAAATAGGCGGTCACCTGGTTGATCTCCAGGATCTCGCCATCTGAGTAGCCCGCCTCGCGCATGGCTTGGACCATCGCCTGCGCCACCCCACCCGGGTCGCGGGTCAGGGCCTCGGCGTAGCGCAGCGCCGCCACCTCGCGCGGCTCGAAGGGACCGGCCTCGATCTCGCCCGTCTCCAACGCCTGGCGGACCGCCGCCGCCTTGGCGTCGTCCCCCAGCAGGCGGCAAAGCCCCGCGAAGTGATGATCGACGCAATAGCCGCAGCGGTTCAACGAGCTCACCCAGACCCCGATCGTCTCGAGGAACGTCTTCGGAACCTGGTTGCCCGCGTGATGGAGCACATGCTTGTAGAGCGTCATGTGCCCGTCCATCGAATGGGGCCTCAGCGAGTGCATCATCATGATGTTGTCGACATTGTCGCCTGGCCCCTTCACCCGGTCGTAGAGCTGACGCAGCCGCCCGGTGGAGGCCTCGTAGGGTACGGTCTCGATCCAGGGCATGGGCTCCTCCCTACCGCGCGCCGGCGGCGATCAGAATCGCAATCATCTCGCGGAACCCCCGTGCGCGGGCCATTTCCAAGGGCCGCACCCCGCCGCCGTCCGGAATGTTTGGGTCGGCGCCGGCGTCCAGCAGCGCCTTCAGCGTCGCCTGGTGGTCCGGCCCGCCATCACCCAGCACGATCGCCTCGATCACCGCGGTCCATTGGATGTTGTTGATGTGGTCCAGGGGCGCCCCCGCCTCGATCAGGATGCGCACCACCTCCGTGTGCCCCAGATGCGCCGCCGCGATCAGGGCCGTGCCGTCATAGGGGCTGGTGGTGTTCCCGGGGCTCGCCCCCAGCGCGAGCGCCCGGGCCAGGAAATCCGGATCGTCCGCCACCGCCGCGATGGTCACGATGTCGTAGCGCTGGCGCTCGAAGGCGTTGAGGTTGGCCCCCGCCTCGGCCAGCATTTCCAACGCCCGCTCGTCCGAGCGGTAGGCCGCCACATGGGCACCGGTGCGCCCGAACCCGTCGCGCGCTTCCAGATCGGCGCCCCCGGCGATCAGCGCTGCCAGCGCCTCGTGGTCGCCCCGATAGACCGCCGCGTGGAGGCCCTCATAGGCCGCCGCCTCGCCGGCCGAGGGCGGGGTCTGCGCTTCGGCCCCAGAGCAGGCCAGCGCCAGCGTCAGGCCGGCGAAGCGCCCCCAATCACGGATGCCCCAATCACGTATGGTCATCATGCTTGTGCCCCGCCAGCCTGCCGGAAACCTCGTCGGTCATCTCGCCGGCCAGTTCCTCGGGCAGGATCAAGTTCAGCCCGATCGCCAGGAAGGCCGCCGGCAACAGCCCCGAGGTCAACAGCACCCGCGCCGTCTCGGGCATGTGCTGCAGCGCTTCCGGCACCAGTTGCAGCCCCAGCCCCACCGACAGCGAGATCGCGAAGATCACCATATTGCGGCGGTTCCAGGTCACATCCGCCAGCATCGAGACCCCCGCCGCCGCCACCATGCCGAACATGACGATCACGCCGCCGCCCAGCACCTCGATCGGCACGGTCGAGATCATCGCGCCGACCTTCGGGATCAGCCCGGCGGCGATCAGGAAGATGGCCCCGCAGGTCACCACATGGCGGCTCATCACGCCGGTCATCGCGATCAGGCCGACATTCTGGCTGAAGGAGGTGTTGGGCAGGCTGCCGAAGACCCCGGCGACGGCCGATCCCAGCCCGTCCGCATAGGTCGCGCCGGCCAGTTCTTCGCCCGTCGCCTCGCGCCCGGCGCCACCCTTGGTGATGCCCGAGACATCGCCCACGGTCTCGACCGCCGAGACGAAGGACATCAGGCAGAACCCGATCACGGCCGCCAGGCTGAACTCGAACCCGAAATGGAACGGGTCGGGCACCGCGAAGACCGCCGCCTTGCCCACATTGGCGTAGCTGACCATGCCGAGCGCCATCGCCACCAGGTAGCCGGCCACCAGGCCCAGCAGCACCGCGGCCACCGACCACATGCCCCGAGTGAAGAACTTGAGCCCCAGCGTCGCCACGATCACCACCAACGCCACGAACCAGTTCTGCAGGCTGCCGAATTCCGGTTTGCCCATGGCGGGCACGCCGCCTGCGGCGTACTGGATGCCGACCTTGACCAGCGCCAGCCCGATCATCAGCACCACCAGGCCCGTCACCAGCGGCGGCAGGGCGAAGCGGATGCGCCCGATCACGAGGCCCAGCGAGGCCTGGAACAGTCCGCCGATGATCACGCCGCCGAAGACCGCGGCCAGCGCGTCCACCCCCTTGCCCGCGACCAACGGAATCATGATCGGCAGGAAGGCGAAGCTGGTCCCCTGGACGATCGGCAGCCGCGCGCCGACAGGGCCGAAGCCGATGGTCTGGATCAGGGTGGCGACACCCGCGAAGAACATCGCCATCTGGATCATGTAGATCATCTGCGGGAAGTCCGGTGAGTTCGAGCCAAAGCCGAACCCGGCCGCGCCGGCAACAATGATCGCCGGCGTCACGTTCGAGACGAACATCGCCAGGACGTGCTGGATGCCCAGCGGGATCGCCTGACCCAAAGGTGGTGTATAGTTGGGGTCGCGGAGCTGTTCCGGCGTCCCGATGCTGGTCCCGATACTGGTCACGGCCATGCGTTTTCCCCCGATATCGTTCGTTCGATTTCACTCGACTATGTATGGCGTCTCGAACCAGTGCTCCTCCAGGTTATCGCCATCCCCCAGACGGTCGACCACGGCGAAAAGCCCGGGGCCCGACAAGGGCGTCAACACCCCGTGCCAGGTGCCGCGGTGATAGTTCACACCCTGGCCGGGCGCGGTCAGGAAGGCCCTCGGGCGTCCCGGCTTGGCTCCCTCGTCCGGCGCGACAACCACGAGGAACGGTTCCGCCGACAGTGGTAGGAAAGCCTGGCTCCCCAACGGGTGGCGCTCGACCATCTCCAAGGTCAGGGGCAGGGCATAGGGTTTCGCCTTGAAGACGCTGATCCCAGGGCGCCCCTCGCCCGCGAAGTCCAATCGCGCCAGGTCGTCGAAGCGTCCGCAATTACCCCGGTTGATCATGCGTGCCGGCGCGCCCGCCGCCTCGATCACATCGCCGAACAGGGCAAAAGCCTGGGCCGTCAGGGGCTCGGTCCGGACCACCCGGCTCATTCAGCCGCCGAGCCGCAATTTGGGCAGCCGGTTCACGTCCTTGTAGAGCAGATAGCGGAACGGCCCCGGCCCTGCAGCGTAGCAGGCCTGCGGGCAGAAGGCCCGCAGCCACATGAAATCGCCTGCCTCGACCTCGACCCAGTCCTGGTTCAGTTTGTAGACCCCCTTGCCCTCCAGCACGTAGAGCCCGTGCTCCATCACATGGGTCTCCTCGAAGGGGATCACCCCGCCCGGCTGGAAGGTCACGATGGTGACCGCCATGTCATGGCGCACGTCGTCCGGGTCGACGAAGCGGGTGGTTGCCCAGGCGCCGTCGGTCCGGGGCATCGGGTCGGGCGCAATCTCGGCCTCGTTGCCGATTAACGGGTCCGGTGCGTCCAACCCCTCCACCGGTTCGTAGGCCTTGCGGATCCAGTGGAAGCGGACCGCATCACCGCCGCTGTTGGCCGCATGCCAATCGGCGCCCGGCGGCAGATAGGCAAAGCCCCCGGGGCCGAGCACATGCCGCTCGCCGCCCAAGGTCAGGTCCAGCGCGCCTTCAAGCACGAACAGCGCTCCCTCGGCCCCCGGATCGGGCTCAGGCCGCCCGCTGCCGCCGCCGGGTGCGACCTCCATGATCATTTGGCTGAATGTCTCGGCGAAGCCGGTCATCGGGCGCGCCAGGATCCAGGCCCGCGTTCCGTCCCAATGGGGAAGGCGGCTGGCAACGATATCGGTCATGACCGAACCGGGGATCACCGCATAAGCCTCGGTGAAGACCGAACGGCCGGTCAGCAACTGCTCTTGCCCGGGCAAACTGCCCCTGGGCGCGTGGTATCTGCGTTCGGTCATGCGGTCCCTCCTGCTAGTCCGGCAGGATATCGCGCAGCCGCAGTAGCGCAATGCGCTCGATTTGGGCGCAGGCCTCGGCGAATTCCGCTTCGCGGTCCTGGCCGATCCGGCGCTCGAAGGCCTCCAGGATCTGCTCCTTGGTCAAGCCCTTGACCGCGATGATGAAGGGAAAGCCGAAGGTCTGGGTGTAGCGCGCGTTCAGCGCGGTGAACCGGTCACGCTCCTCGTCGGTCAGGGCATCGAGCCCGGCGGAGGCCTGCTCGGCGGTCGATTCCGCCGTGAGCCGTTTCGCGGCCGCGAGTTTTCCGGCCAGGTCCGGGTGGGCGTTGAGCACATTCAGGCGCTGCTCCCCGTTGGCCGCCCGGAAGACGCGCGTCATCGCGTTGTGCAGCCCGGTCGCCGTGTCATGGGCCGGCCCAAGTTCCAACCCGAACGCGCCCTCGGCGATCCAGGGGGAGTGCTCGAATATGCCGCCGAACCGGTCGACGAAGCTGGCGCGGCCCATCTGCGACGGGCGCGGGTCCTCCCCGGGCGCGGGATGGGTCTCGGCCCAGTGCCTCGCGATATCGATCCGCCGCGCGACCCAGACCTTCTCGTGCCCCGCCACATAGTCCAGGAACCGCCTCAGCGCCGCCGCACGGCCCGGGCGTCCCGCCAATCGGCAATGCAGCCCCACCGACATCATCTTCGGGTGGCCCGCGGCCCCCTCGGCATAGAGCGTATCGAACGTGTCCTTCAGATACGCGTAGAACTGATCGCCCGAATTGAAGCCCTGGGGCGTCGCGAACCGCATGTCGTTGGCGTCGAGCGTGTAGGGCACGATCAGCTGCCAGCGCTCGCCCGCCCGCTGCCAATAGGGCAACTCGTCGGCATACGAATCCGCCACATAGGCGAACCCGCCCTCGTCGGCAGCCAGCCCCACCGTCTGCATCGAGCAGCGCCCGGTATACCAGCCCAAGGGCCGCGCACCCGTCACCTCGCTGTGAATGCGGATCGCCGCCCGCATCTCGGCGCGCTCGTCCTCCGGCGCATAATCCTTGTATTCGATCCATTTCAGCCCATGGGACGCGATCTCCCACCCGGCCTCCTGCATCGCGGCCACCTGAGCGGGACTGCGCTCCAGCGCCGTCGCCACCCCGTAGACCGTGACCGGCATGGCGAATTCCGTGAACAGTCGGTGCAGCCGCCAAAACCCGGCCCGGGCGCCGTATTCGTACATGGTCTCCATGTTCCAATGCCGCTGGCCGGGCCAGGGCTGGGCGCCGACGACCTCCGAGAGGAAAGCCTCCGAGGCGGCATCGCCATGCAGCAGATTGTTCTCGCCTCCCTCCTCGTAATTGATCACGAATTGCAGGGCCAAATGGGCGCCGCCCGGCCATTGCGGGTCGGGCGGGTTGGCGCCATAGCCATGCATGTCGCGTGGATAGCGGGCGGGACCAGTCATCGGGTTGAATAGCTGTGCGATTTCATGTCCCCTTCAGTAGCATGCAATCGCGCGGAAGATGCAAGGAGGCGGCGATGGCGGATGGATACTTGACCACCCACGTGTTGGACACCGCCCAAGGCCGCCCCGCAGCCGGGATGCGGATCGCGCTCTACCGGCTGGACGACGAGACCCGCATGCCTCTTGCCGATGCCGTGACCAACGCGGACGGGCGGACCGACGCACCGATCCTGCCCCGGCAGGACTTCGCCATTGGCACCTACGAATTGGTCTTCGAAGTGGGCGCCTATCTGGACGGATTGGGCGCGCCCGGCCCGCGCTTCCTGACCCACGTGCCCGTGCGCTTCGGCATCGACGACCCAGACGCCCACTACCACGTGCCGCTCCTGGTCTCGCCCTTCGGCTATTCCACCTATCGGGGCAGCTGAACCATGTATGACTACGCGGTCTTCATGGAGTGGGTCAGCTTCGCCGCGCGCTGGCTGCATGTGATCACCGCGTTCGCCTGGATCGGATCGTCGTTCTATTTCATTGCTTTGGACCTTAGTCTTCGCAAAGCGTCTGATCTGCCGGAAGGCGCTGGTGGCGAGGAATGGCAGGTCCATGGCGGCGGCTTCTACCAGATCCAGAAATACCTGGTCGCCCCGGCCGAAATGCCCGAGCATCTGACTTGGTTCAAGTGGGAGAGCTACGCGACCTGGCTTTCCGGCTTCGCCCTCATGGCGCTGGTCTACTACGGCGGCGCCGAGCTCTACCTGGTCGACCCGAACGTCCGCGACATGTCCGCCTGGACCGCGATCCTGATCTCACTCGGCTCGATCGGGCTCGGCTGGCTCGCCTATGACCTGATCTGCAAAAGCCCGTTCGGCACCGACAACACAAGGCTGATGCTGCTTCTCTACGTGATCCTGGTTGCGATGGCCTGGGGCTACGCTCAGGTTTTCACCGGCCGGGCCGCTTTCCTGCATCTTGGTGCCTTCACCGCGACGATCATGACCGCGAACGTTTTTCTGATCATCATCCCCAATCAGAAGATCGTGGTCGCCGACCTCAAAACGGGGCGCAAACCGGACTCGAAATACGGCGAGATCGCCAAGCAGCGATCCACCCACAACAACTACCTGACCCTGCCGGTCATCTTCCTGATGCTGTCGAACCACAATCCGCTGGCCTTCGGCACCGAATATGCCTGGGCGATCGCCAGCCTGGTCTTCCTGATGGGTGTCACGATCCGGCACTATTTCAACACCATCCACGCCCGGGCCGGGAACCCGACCTGGACCTGGGCCGCGACCGCCGTCATCTTCATCCTGATCGTCTGGCTGTCGACGGTTTCAAAATCCGCGCCCGAAGGTGACGCCGAGATGAGCCCGGCCCAGACCCGGTTCGCCATGGCGCCCGGGTTCGAGGCCGTGCACGAGACGGTGCTCGGCCGCTGCTCGATGTGCCATGCGGCCGAGCCGTTCTACGAGGGCATCCTCTGGCCGCCCAAGGGCGTGGTGCTCGAGACCTCGCGCCAGGTCGCGGCCCATGCACGCGAGATTTATCTCCAGTCGGGGCGCAGCCACGCCATGCCGCCCGCCAATGTCTCGTTCATGGAAGAGGCCGAGCGCGCCGCCATCGTCGCCTGGTACGAGGGCGCGCTCGCCGAAGGCTTTTAGGCGGCGCCTAGAGCAAAACCGGATCAGACTGAAACAGTCTGATCTGAGGCATTTGCTCAAACATCTGAGTCTGGACCAAAATCCATTTTCAGATTGATTCAGTCTGAAACGGTTTTAGTCTAGCAGGCCGCGCCGCCGCGCCAAAGGGCGCTGGCCTCGAAGGCGACCAAGCCGCGCCCGGGGCTATAGATCGAGGTCTCGCAGGCGATCGGGCGGCCCGCCGCGTCCCGTATGATCACGCGGAACCGCAGCGATCGCGGCACCCCCTCGTATTCGAAGCCGAGATCCAGGATCTCGATCGTAACCCGCCGCTCGGCGGGCCCCAGCAGCGTGACCTCCTGGGCCTGGAACTGCCGACTTTCGCCCTGGCGCCAAAGACCCAGCGGGAAGATGGCATCGCCGGTGAAGCGCCGCTCGGGCATCCCTGGCTGTCGGTCCAGGACACGACCCAACGCCGCGCCGCCCTGGGTCACCGTCAGCACCTGTTCGCGCCCCTCGGCCCGGCGCCGATAGGCGTCGATCGACAACCCTGTGACCGGGTGGGCGCTGACCCTCGGGCCGTCGAGCGCCTCAGCCGATCCCGCCCAAAGCGCCAGCGTGATCACCCGGCCTTCCGCATTGGCGACCGGCGCCTCGTCCGGACCACCGCATGCGGCGAAGGCGGCCAACAGCCCGATCAGCGCCGCGCGGATCACCGGCCACGCGCGTCCCTGGGCGCCGAGGCGGGGAGGGTCAGTGACACTTCGGCGCCGCCGAGCGGCGCGCGTTCGACGGTGACTTTGCCACCATAGAGTTCCGCGATGTCCCACACGATCGCCAGGCCGTGCCCGTGGCCAGGCACGGTCTCGTCCAGCCGCGCGCCACGGCGGAAGACCTGATCGGCCACCTCCTCCGGGACACCCGGGCCGTCATCCTCGACGCGGATTGTCAGCCCCTGCGCATTCTCGTCCACCGAGATGCGCACCTGGCTCTGAGCCCATTTGCAGGCATTCTCGATCAGATTGCCCAGGATCTCGTGCAAGTCTTCCGCATCGCCCAGAAATTCGGCGCCCTCGGCCACGTGCGCCGCGATCCGCAAGTCGCGGTCGGCGAACAGCCGTTCCATGGCAAAGACCACGTCCTCGACGACACCCGCGACCTCGATCCGGCTAAGCTGCGCGCCAGAAAGCCGGCGCCTGGTCAGGTGCCAGTCAAGCGACCGTCCGATCCGATCGAGCTCCCGGTCGATCCCATCCGTTTCGCCACGCTCGACCGCCTGGCGGATAATGGTCAGTGGAGTCTTCAGCGCGTGCGCCAGATCGGTGGTCTGATTGCGCGAGCGCTCCACCAGCCGGGTCAGATGCGCGTCCAAGTCCCTCAGCGCCGTGATCACCGGAGCGATCTCTTTCGGCCAGCGTCGGTCCAGCGCCGACCTTTTGCCGTCGCGCACCTCGCGCACCGCGGTTTCGAGCCGCGTCACCGGCACCAGCATGACCCGGGTCAGGACCAGGCTGGCGCCGAACATCACCGCCCCGAAGACGCCCAGGGCGTAAAGCTGCAGTCTCGAGAAATATCCGAGGCTGTCATCGATCTCGGCCCTAGGGCGGGCGACCGCGAAACGCATCGGCTCGGCCTTCCCTGGCACGATCACCGCACGCGCCGCGCCCCGCGATGCGATACCGCCAGGCGCGACAAAATCCTGCGGCATCTCGCCCGGCGGTGTCAGCGGTTCGGCGACGCCCGCAATCAGTGGCCCCAGCGAGCCCGACTGCGCCAGCACCTCGCCGCCGCGCCGGACCTGCCAGGCCCAGCCGGAGAAGGGTTGGCTGAATTGCGGCCCCAATGGCGTCTCGGGCAGCGACAATTGCCGGGGCATAGTCACTTCTTGGGGCAAGTCAGAAGTCGTCACCCGGATCAGGTGAATCAGATCGGCTTCGATCCTCTGGTCGAAGTCGCGCTCGGCATCCCGGCGGAACAGATGCGCCAGCACCAGCCCGGTGATCAGCAGCGCGCAGGCGCTCCAAATCGCCGTGACCACGGCCAGGCGCGCGGCCAGCGAATAGGGCCGGGGCTCAGCCATCCCCCCGTTCACCTTCCGGAATTATATAGCCATGACCGCGTTTGGTCACGATCATCCGGGCGCCGATCTTGCGCCTCAGCCGTGCGATGGTGACCTCGACCACGTTCGAATCGCGCTCGGCCTGGTCGTCGTAGAGATGCTCGTTCAGCTCGGCGCGCGCGACGACCCGGCCCTTGTTCAGTGCCAGACAGGCGAGCGTGCGAAACTCGTGCGCGGTCAGGGCGATCTCGGCGCCCTGGCGGGTCAGCCGGCGCTGCGACAGGTCCAGCTCCATATCGCCCAGCGCGATCATCGTCGCCGAATGACCCTTCGAGCGGCGGATCAATGCCTCGATCCGGGCCAGCAATTCCTCAGTCCGGAACGGCTTCGTCAGGTAATCGTCGGCGCCTTGGCGCAGCCCCTGGACCTTCTCGCGCCAACTGTCGCGGGCGGTCAGGATCAGCACCGGGGTCGCGATGCCGTGCGCGCGCCAACCGGCCAGCACGGTCAGCCCATCGACCAGCGGCAGGCCCAGATCCAGGACCACCGCCGCATAGTCACCCGTCCCGCCCAGATGCGCCGCGTCCTCGCCGTTCTCGGCCTGGTCGACCAGATAGCCCGCGCCTTCGAGCGCGCGCGCCAACGACGTCCGCAACTCGGCACTGTCTTCGACCAGAAGCAGCTTCATAATCGCCTAGTCGTCTCCGCCACTGCTGCCTGAACCGCCCGAGCCGCCCGAGCCGCCGGAACCGCTGCCGCCCGAGCCACCTGAACCGCTGCCACCGGAGTCCCCGCCATCGGAGTCCCCGCCGTCCGAATCGCCGCCATCGGAGTCCCCGCC
>JAOTXT010000027.1 GCA_029862205.1 Paracoccaceae bacterium | reverse complement strand
GTCTGCGAGCCTGGCATGATGCTGTGCGTCGAGGCCTGCATCCAAACGCAGGGCGGGGAATTCGCGATCAAGCTCGAGGACCAGGTCCTGGTCACCGAGACCGGCTACGAGAATTTGACCAAGTATCCCTTCGACGCCCGGTTGCTGGCCTGAACCCAGTTACTGGCCTGAACGCGGCGGCGCGGACCGTGGGGTCCGCGCGCGCCAATCCCCTATTTGCTGGGAATTCTGTGGTTCAGCCACACCTTGTCTGAATTGTCCTGAAGAAGCGCATCGCCGTTGGCGCACGCGGCCAGCATTGCCGAAAGAAAAAATACGGAAATCGCACGCGTCATAGCCATCTCCTAAATCCTATGCGAACGTTCCTGGACCGACGAAATAGGCGCGTGGCGCGATAAGGAAAGCGGCATGATCAGCGATAAAGTGAATTTTACCGGACATGACGGCAGCGAATTGGCCGCGCGTTTCGACCGGCCGGAAATGCCGGCGAAGTCGGTGGCGCTGTTCGCCCATTGTTTCACCTGCGGCAAGGACATCGCCGCAGCCCGGCGTATCTCGGCGCGTCTGGCTGGGATGGGCATCGCGGTGCTGCGCTTCGATTTCACCGGGCTCGGCCATAGCGGCGGCGAGTTCGCGAACACCCATTTCTCGTCGAATGTTCAGGACCTGGTCGCCGCCGCGCGGCATTTGGAGAATTCCGGCCAGGGGCCCGCACTCTTGATCGGCCACAGCCTGGGCGGTGCCGCGGTTTTGGCGGCGGCGAACGAGATGCCCTCGGTCAAGGCGGTCGTGACCATCGGCGCGCCCGCCGATCCGGGTCACGTGATCCACAATTTCGGCGCCTCGCTGGACGAGATCCGCGAAAAGGGCGAGGCGGAGGTCAGCTTGGCGGGGCGGCCCTTTACCATCCGCCGCGGGTTTCTGGAAGATGTCTCGGCGGTCAAGCTGGACGCCGCGATCTCCGCGCTGAAACGGGCGCTGCTGGTGCTGCACGACCCGCGCGATCAAACCGTCGGCATCGAGAATGCGGGGCATATCTTCGGCGCCGCGAAGCATCCCAAGAGTTTCGTGACACTTGATGACGCTGATCATCTGCTCAGCCGGGCCGCGGATGCGGAATATGCCGCCGACGTGATCGCGGCCTGGGCGCGGCGGTATCTGGATCTGGTCGACGATCCGGCACCAAAGGGCGCGCCCGAAGGGATCGTCCGGATTGCCGAGGCAGATCCCCAGGGATTTCTGCAAGATGTGGCGGCGGGGCCGAAGCACCACCTGCTGGCTGACGAACCTGCCTCCTATGGCGGCACCGATCAGGGACCGACACCCTATCAATTCCTGTCCGCCGGGCTGGGCGCTTGCACCTCGATGACGATCCGCATGTATGCGCGGCGCAAGAAGTGGCCGCTCGAGGCGGTCTCGGTCGATGTCAGCCACGACAAGGCCCACGCCGAGGACTGCGCCGAGTGCGAGGGCAAGGGCGCCAAGATCGATGTCTTCAAGCGGGTGATCCACCTGACCGGAGATCTCGACGATGAACAGCACGCGCGCCTGATGGAGATTGCCGACCGCTGCCCGGTCCACCGGACGCTCGAGGGCACAATTCGGATCGAAACCGAGGCCGCATGAAAGGCCCGCTCGACCCGTCGGTCTACGACACGACGCGCCGGGTCGAGAGCTGGTGGGAGGCCAGCGCGCCTTCTTGGAGAGATCCTGGCCCCCTGAGCGGCGAGATCCAGACCGAGGTCGCGATCATCGGCGGCGGCTATGCGGGGCTCGCCTGCGCGATCCGGCTGGGCGAGCTCGGTATTGGAAGCGTCGTGTTGGACGCCGGTGCGATTGGCTGGGGCGCGTCGGGGCGCAACGGCGGAATCGTCGGCACCCGGTCCGACAAGCTGAGCGAGAGCGCCCTGGTCCGCCGCTATGGCGAGAAGGAATACGGCCGCTATGTCGAAGCGGCCGTCGCCATGAACCATCAAATCCGCACCTTCTGTCTGGAGAATGGGCTCGCCGATTGCATCCAGGGCGACTGTGAGTTCGAACTTGCGCATTCCGCACGGACGGCGATCCGTATGGAGCGGAGCCAATCAGAGTATGGGATCGAACTGACCCGCCTGCCCCCGGACAGCGCGCCGGGGATACGCTGCCACGGCGGACAGATCATCCGCCCGGGTTTCGGCATCCACCCCTTGCGGCTCGTCCGGGCACTGGCGGACCGCGCCCAGGCGCTGGGCGTGCGCGTCCATCCCAGGTCGGAAGTCACTTTGTGGGAGCGTGCGGGCCACGGCCACCGCCTTGTGGCCGCAGGTGGCGCGGCTACGGCCCGAAGCGTGGTTCTAGCCACCAACGACTTCACGCCCGATGGGCTGAACCACCGGTTCGACGGCCGGGCGATCCCGGTCATCTCGAATATCGGCGTGACCCGGGTCCTGACCGAGGAAGAACGCGCCTCGATCGCCTGGCTGGGCGGGAACCCGGGCGCCGATAGCCGGCGCCTGCTCAGCTATTTCCGGCTATTGCCCGAAGGGCGGTTCCTGCTGGGGATGCGCGGCGACGTGCGAGGTTCGGAGGCGGGCGCGGCGCGGATGCGCCGGGCGGTCAGCGCGCGGATCGCCGAACAATTCCCAGCATTGGCTGAGGCCGAGATCACCCATTTCTGGCGCGGCCCGGTCTGCGCGACAGCCAGCATGACCCCCTCGGTCGGTCTTCTGCGAGACGACCCGACGGTCGGCCATGTCTTTGCGTGGCATGGATCGGGCATCACCGGTGCCCAGCTGGGCGGGCGCCTGCTGGCCGAGGTGATCGCGGGCAAGAGCACAGACCACATCCCCGCGCCCCTGCGCGGCCTGGCCCCGCGCCTGCCCCTGCCTGGGCTACGCCCCCTCTATGTGGGCGCCATGCTTGGGCTCTACCGGATCAGCGATGCCCTGAGCTGACCCCGGACAGCAGGGCCGCGGCCGCCCGGTCGTAGATTCCCGGGTCCAATTTACTGCGGGCGAGTACGACGGCGCCCGCGAGTCCAGCGATCAGAGCTTCGGCACGCTCGGTTTCCCCGCCAAGCGCCCGGGCCGCCCAATCGATATTGGCGTCGTAGAACGTACCGACCTCGCCGCGAGTCGCTTCGGGAAGCGCATCCGATTCCGCGGCCAGGAGCCCGCAGAGGCACATCTGATCCCGAGTGCCGACCGCGCTTCGATAGGCGTCGGCCAGCCGACGGGCGGCCCCGGGCTGCAGCGGGTCGCCGAGGCTTTCGAGAAACCGGTCGCGGTAACGCGCGGTTAGCGCGACCACGAGATCCTCTTTGGTCGGAAAGTGATGATGGATGCTTGCGCTTTTCACGCCCACGGCCGCCGCCACATCCCTGAAGCTGAATCCGAAATAGCCACCCCGGCGGGCGAGTTTTTCGGCCGCGTCCAGGATCCTTTCCCGCCGATCCGCCGGGCGGCGGATCACTTCTCGCTCGTCAGTCATCGACGTCACTTTCACTAACCTCATCCTATCATAAGATAGGTTATTGACTCTGGGCATTTCAAGACCATCTCCCATGTCTCTAACCTACCACTTGATAGATAAGGACTGTGACATGACTAAGACCACCCTAATCATCGGCGGCGCCAGCGGCATGGGTCTGGCAACCGCCAAAAGGCGCGCGGCGAAAGGCGACCGGCTGTGGCTGACCGGCCGCTCGGCAAAGAAGCTGCAAACGGCGGCGGCCGAGATCGGAGGCGATGTGCGTGTGACTGCGGCGGATATCACCGAGCGGGACGCCCTGGCTGGCCTGATTGATGAAATCGAGGCCGCCGATACGCATATCGCCCGCCTGGTCAATGCCGCGGGCACGTTCGTCCCAAAAACCTTCCTCGAACACGGCGCCGAGGATTTCGACCATTATCACGGCCTAAACCGCGGCCTGTTCCTCGCGACCCAGGCGGTCACCCGCAACATGGCCGCCCATGGTGCCGGCGCGATCGTGACCATCGGTTCGATGTGGGCGAAACAAGCGGTCCGCGCGACCCCCTCATCGGCCTATTCCATGGCCAAAGCCGGGCTGCACGCCCTGACGCAACACCTGGCGATGGAACTGGGGCCTCACGGGATCCGGGCGAACGCGGTGTCGCCGGCCGTGGTCGAGACGCCGGTCTTCGAGTCCTTCATCGCGCCCGACAAGGTCGCCGAGACCCTCGCAGGCTTCGCGGGTATCCATCCGGTTGGTCGGATCGGTACACCCGGTGACGTCGCGGCTGCGATCGATTTCCTGTTGAGCGACGAGGCATCCTGGATTACCGGCGCGGTCTACGACGTAGATGGCGGAGTGATGGCCGGACTAGCTTAGTCGATTCTCGCTGCGGTCCGGCCCGGTTGCGCTAATCGGGCCGGGCCTGCATAAATTGACGCAACGAGCAGTGACGATTCGGGAGCGAGAAGAGCACATGAGTGCCGGCGACCTTTTCGCCCAGACCGCCGCCGAGAAAGCCTATGACGCCTCGACCATCGAGGTGCTGGAGGGGCTGGAGCCGGTGCGCAAGCGTCCGGGCATGTATGTGGGCGGAACGGATGAGCGCGCCCTCCATCACCTCGTGGCCGAGGTGCTGGACAATGCCATGGACGAAGCCGTCGCTGGTCACGCCAGCCGGATCGAGATGGACTTGAGGGCGGATGGCTCGGTGGCGATCACCGACAACGGCCGCGGCATACCCGTCGACCCGCACCCGAAGTTTCCGAAGAAATCGGCGCTGGAAGTCATCCTGACCACGCTCCATTCTGGCGGCAAGTTCTCGGACAAGGCCTATCAGACCTCGGGCGGCCTGCACGGCGTCGGGGTTTCGGTGGTCAACGCGCTCTCGGACTGGATGCGGATCGAAGTGGCGCGCTCGAAACAGGTCTATGCCCAGGAATTCGCGCGCGGTGCGCCGACCAGCAAGCTGGAGGTGGTCGGCCCGACGCAAAACCGCCGCGGCACGATGGTCGTCTTCCATCCGGACCCCGAGATCTTCGGCCCCAGGCTGGCGTTCAAGCCCGCCCGGCTCTATCGCATGGCACGCTCGAAGGCCTATCTCTTCCGCGGGGTCGAGATCCGCTGGCACTGCGAGCCCGAACTGCTGCGCGAGGGTGACGAGACGCCCGCCGAGGATACGTTCCATTTTCCCGGCGGTCTGGAAGACTACCTGACGCACAGCCTGAACGGGCACGAGTTTTTCGGTGAGCGCCCATTCGCGGGCAAGGTGGAATTCGCCGAGCGCTATGGTAATGGCGCCACTGGCTCGGTGGAATGGGCGATCGTCTGGACCCCGAGCCGTGATGCCGTGGTCTCGTCCTACTGCAACACCATCCCCACCCCCCAGGGCGGCACGCACGAGGCCGGGTTCTGGTCGGCAGTGACCCGGGGCCTACGCGCCCATGGCGAGCTGATCGGCAACAAGCGGACGGCAAACGTCACCCGCGACGACGTGATTGGCACCGCCGCCGCGATGATCTCGGTTTTCATTCGCGAGCCGGAATTCGTCGGCCAGACCAAGGATCGGCTGGCCACTGTTGAGGCCCAGAAGCTGGTCGAGGGCGCGGTGCGCGACCGGATCGACAACTGGCTGGCAGGCGACCCGAAGCTGGCGGGTGCGATCCTGGACTACCTGGTCGAGCGCGCCGACGAACGCATGCGGCGGCGCGCCGAGAAGGAAACCAGCCGGAAGTCCGCCACCAAAAAACTGCGCCTTCCCGGCAAGTTGGCGGATTGTTCCGACGCAACGCGCGAAGGATCGGAGCTGTTCCTGGTCGAGGGCGACAGCGCCGGCGGGTCGGCCAAGCAGGCCCGCGACCGCAAGACCCAAGCCGTATTGCCACTGCGGGGCAAGATCCTGAACGTTCTGGGCGCGGCGGGCTCGAAACTGAGCCAGAACCAGGAACTCAATGATCTGATGCAGGCGCTCGGCGTCCAGCTCGGGTCCCGCTACAACGACGACGATCTGCGCTACGAGAAGGTCATCATCATGACCGACGCCGATGTGGACGGCGCTCATATCGCATCGCTATTGATGACGTTCTTCTTCACCCAGATGCGGCCCTTGATCGACAACGGCCACCTCTATCTGGCGGCCCCCCCGCTCTACCGCCTGACCCAGGGCGCGAAATCGGTCTATGTGAGCGACGAGGCCGAGAAGGACCGGTTGCTGACCGAGGGGCTTGGCGGCAAGGGCAAGATCGACCTTTCGCGCTTCAAGGGCCTGGGTGAAATGATGCCCAAGCAGCTGAAGGAGACCACGATGGACCCCGCCAGCCGCACATTGATCCGCGTCTCGGTGGACGAGGACGATGACGGCGAAACCGGCGGCCTGGTCGAGCGCCTGATGGGCAAGAAGCCGGAACTGCGATTCCAGTATATCCAGGAGAACGCGCGGTTTGCCGAGGATCTGGACGTCTGACGCGCGGCCCATCCCGCGCGGGCCGCCCAGAGGGCGCGCCGCGCGGGATGGGCCTCGCCTCAAAACGCCTTTCTGAGACTCATCAACACCATGTAGTCACGCTCGACCTGCGGGCCGTCCAGGTTCTGAACGAGCGGGACCACGCCCTCGACCGAGAGACGGGTTCCCATTGCAGGTCCCCTCGGGACCAGGAAATTCAATCCCAGACCCAGGCTCAGTACTTTGCCGCCGCGCAGGTCGGGGTCCGCCGTGGGGACAACCAGCGGATTGAGTCTCGGATCCGCACCATCGATGTCCTCGGTGACTTCACCCGAAAGCCGAACCGACGAGCTGACCCAGTCGGTCCAGCGCCGCGCGCCCCAGATCGAGGCGCCGTAAACGTTACCGAAGGCATAGTCGTCGTCATTCTCGCCCAGCCGCAGGGTCGCACCTGCCTGCCCGCCCCAGGACCAGTCGCCGCCTTGGCCCATATAGGTGATGCCGGGCAGCAGATCGAAAGTGCCAGACCCGATCTGCATCGGATAGGGCAGCACCTGGTTGGGCCCGGCCGGCGTATCGTCGCGTTCGTCGGTCGATCCGGTCGGCAGGCTCAAACCGGCCGAGATTTCCAAGCTATGGCCGCCGCCTTTGTAGATGTCGTAGCCCGCGATCACGCGCGCATCGCCGATCCCTTGCGATTTGGTCGTGAACCTCGCGCCCATCCCAGTGACATGGTCCATGGATTTCCAGACATATGGCACCATGGCCATGACCGAGATGTCGTCGGTGACGCCGTACATCAGGCCCGCCATGAGCATGTCCACATCCATGCTGAGAGGCGCGACCGGGAACTGCGCCAGCACCTGCGAGGTGCTTACGCCATCGGTCCCGTCCCGGTTCCCCTCCATGCTCATATGCATGTAGGTGATCGAGGGCATCAGCCGCCCCTTCCTGGGGTTCATGCCGCCGACGATACCCGTCGGCGCGGCGGCGTCAGGGCGCATCATGCCGCCCGTTCCACCCATCCCGTCCATGTTCTCCATCCCCTGTTGCGGCATGGATTGGGCCGCTGCAGGCGAGACGCCCGCAAGTTCGGTCGCAGCGAGAACGAAGAGACCGAGCGCCGTCGTCGCTGCAAATCTATCGACAAGCTTCATTCATGTTCTCCGTGACATATTTTTCATTGTGACGATCCAGTTTCAAATCGACTTTCGGTACTCGTCCAGGTCTCGACCGGCCGAGAGCTTGGACTGTTCGTCTTCGTTGTGAACGAAGGCAACGCGATCGGCCAATTCCCGTCCGCTCGAAACGATGGGCTCACCGGTCATTCTTCCCGCGACAAAAGCATCGCCGGAGCGCAGCGGCGCCTGCGTCCCGCGAATTCAAAGGAATTCATCCGCTTGGACATTCTGTCGCGGCGACGAGGTCCGAGCCGCCCTGCTGGTCGCTATGGTCGGTCATCGCACCGCGCCACCCACTTTCCTGCTTCAAAAACCAGGCGCTCCGTGAAACATGGGTCCCGGAGGGGGCCGCATGAAACCCATACCCAACACGCCGCAGGCAGGCATCGCGATCATGGCAGCGGCGATGGTCGTCGCGCCGTTCATGGACATGTTCGCGAAGCTTCTGACCGACACAATGTCGGCGGGCGCGATCGCTGCCGGACGGTTCGCCGCCCAGTCGGTGATCCTGCTGCCCTTCGTCCTGCTGACAAGACAATGGTGCCGACCTGCCCTTGCCCATCTGCTGGCCGGTATGCTGCTGGGCATCGCGCTGCTCGCGATCATCGAGGCGCTCAAATACATGCCCATCGCCAACGCCCTGGCGATATTCTTCGTCGAGCCGCTGATCCTGACACTGATGTCCGCCTATATCCTTGGCGAGGGGCTTGGCTGGCGCCGTCTGCTGGCCGTCTTGGGCGGGCTGGCCGGCGCGCTGATCGTGATCCGGCCGAATTGGGAGGCTTTCGGCCCGGCGGCCATCTATCCGCTGATAACCGCCTTCTGCTTCGCCAGTTACATGCTGATTACCCGGGTGATGACCCAGCGCGGCGAACGGATCGCGCTGCAATTCTGGATCGGCGTCTTCGCGGCGCTCGGCCTGACCGTGGCGGTCGCGCTCGGCGACCGGCTGGCGGTGCCCGCATTGGCTCTGACCTGGCCCTCGGGCGACGATCTCGGCCTGGTCGTCACGATCGGGCTTTTGGCCGCGATCAGCCACCAGATGATCGCCCATGCGCTGGCCCGGGCCGAGGCCGGCGTGCTGGCGCCGCTGCAGTATCTCGAGATTATCTCAGCGGTGATGATTGGCTGGTTCGCATTCGGTGATTTCCCGGACCGGTTGACCTGGATTGGGACAGCGATCATCGTAGGCGCCGGAGTCTACGTGTTCCATCGCGAACGCCAGCTCGCGCGCGCCGCGAGATCGGTCGCACGGGGAGATGCCAGGGGATAAACCATGCCCCGATCTATTCTGATCGCCACCATGGCCCTGGTCACGGCCCTAACCGCCTGCGAGGAATTTCAGGGCGTCCAGCGCCGCCAATGGATCACGCCGGAATTCCTAATGCAGTACCAGGATGCCGGTGGGCTCTTGGTCGAGCGTCACGGCCTTCCCTGGCCCTCGGCGACGCCCGAGGAAACCGTGGCGACGCTGCGCATGCCAGAGGGCGCCGCGCGCGACCTGCGTTTCCGTGAAATCTCGCCCGGCCAGATCCTGATCGACCGTGGCGAACGACTGGTGCTGCACTTCAACCCCGTCGGACCCATTGACGCGACTGCAAACTGCCAGGCCAACGAACCGTTGGAGACCGGCCAGGGTGGGGACGGCTTCGTCGTTAGCGTCACGTTCTGCAAGGGAGATATCTGGCTGGTGCACGCGACTTTTGACGCCGACGACGTCGCTGAGCGCGACTGGCTGGCCTACTACCTGAGAATGCAGGAACTGTTCGGGATCATGTTTCCGCCGGATTCGAGCTAAGAAAGTTTTGCCTGCCCCGATTCACTCCGCACCCCGGCATTGCCGGGATCGAGGCTGGGCATGACGTGGACCGGAAATCGTGGATTTCAGCCTAGGCCCCGCGCAGGCTTTCCAGTTCCAGCCATTCCTCCTCGGCGGCGGCCAGTTGCGCCTGGCGTTCGGCCAGGCCTTCGCTGGCCTTGGTGAACTTCTCCGGCGCGCGGGAATAGAGGTCGGGATCGCCGAGGAACGCCTCCAGGCGCGCGATCTCGGCCTCGAGCCGTTCGATCTTCGCCGGCAAATCGTCCAGGCGCTTCCGCTGAGTGAAGCTGAGCCCGGCCGCGGCCGGCTTGGCGGGCTTGGCGGGCTCTTCCACGCGCGCGCGGGCGCTGGCATTTGACCCCTTTCGCGCCTGGGGTGCGGCGACCTCACCGCATTGAGAACGGTAATCGGACCAGCCGCCAGCATAGACCGTGGCGCGCCCGTCGCCTTCCATGGCGATCGTCGTTGTCGCCACGCGGTCGAGGAAATCACGGTCATGGCTGACCAGCAGGACCGTGCCCTCGAAGTCGCCAATGAGTTCCTGCAACAGGTCGAGGGTCTCCACATCCAGATCGTTGGTCGGCTCGTCGAGCACCAGCAGGTTCGCGCGGCGCGCCATGATCCGGGCCAGCAGCAGCCGCGCCCGTTCACCCCCTGACAGCGCCGAGACCGGGCCGCGCGCTTGGCGCTCGTCAAACAGGAATTCCTTGAGATAGGCGACCACATGGCGCGGGCGCCCGCGCACCATCACCTGGTCGCCGTTGCCCTTTACGCCCAATTCGGCATCTCCCGTGAGCGTCGACCAAAGGCTGGTGGCGGGATCCAGGGCGGCGCGGTTCTGATCGAAGACCGCCATTTCGATATTGGCGCCAAGGCGGACCGTGCCCTGATCAGGCACGACCTCGCCGGTCAGCACCTTCAGAAGCGTGGTTTTTCCGACGCCGTTCGGGCCGACGAGCGCCACGCACTCACCCCGGGCGATGCGGATCGAGAAATCACGGAACAGCGGCTTGGCCGTGTAGCCTTTGGCGATGCCCTTGGCCTCGATCACCAGCTTGCCGGATTTCGCGCCGGTCTCGAGAGCCATCGCGGCGGTGCCCGCGCGCGCGATCTGCGCACGGCGCTCGGCGCGGAGTGCCGACAAGCGCCGCAGCCGCCCCTGGTTCCGGGTGCGCCGGGCTGAAATCCCCTCGGCGGCCCAGTGCCGCTCGCTGGCGATCAGCCGGTCGAGCTTGTGACGCGCCGCATCCTCCTTGGCATGCACCTCGTCGCGCCAGGCCTCGAACTGCGCGAATCCATGGGGGCTGCGGCGGACCTCGCCCCGGTCGATCCAGATGGTCGCGCGGGTCAGCCGGGTCAGGATCGCGCGGTCGTGGCTGATCATGGCAACGGCGGCCTTGGTCTGGGCCAGGTAGTCCTCGAGCCATTCGATCGCCGCGATGTCCAGATGGTTGGTCGGCTCGTCCAGCAGCATCAGATCGGGCTCGGCCGCGATCAAGCGCGCCAGCGCGGCGCGGCGACGCTCGCCCCCGGATGCGGTGGCCGGCTGGGATGCGCCATCCACCTGCAATCCGGCAAGCGCCGCGTCGGCTCGCCAAACCTCGCCCTCTCCCAGCCCCGCGGCGGCGTAGTCTGACAAAGTCGAATATTCCGACAGATCAGGCTCCTGCGGCAGATAAGCAATTTGCGTCTTCGGCCGGACAAAACGCTCGCCCCGGTCGGGCTCGACAAGCCCGGCGGCGATTTTCAACAGCGTGGACTTGCCAGACCCGTTCCGCCCCACAACGCAAAGCCGTTCTCCCGGATGGATCATCAGATCCACCCCGTCGAACAGCGGTCTTCCCCCGAAGCCGAGCGAGATATCCGTCAGTGTAAGAAGCGGCGGCGCCATGGCGGGCTTCAAGCGGAAGCGGCGCCCTCAGTCAAGGGACTGGCAAGTGACCGGGGATTTCCACGACCGCTGCAATCTCCTAGTCTCCGCAAAAACCGGAGCCCGCGATGCAAGTCCCTGCCAACCCCAACCTTGCGAACGTCCTGGACCCGCCGATCATGGAGGCGCTGAGCTGGGTGCGCGAGGCGGAGTTCCCGGAAGGCCGGCCACTTCTGAACCTCAGCCAGGCGGCGCCCGTGGACCCGCCGCCACGCGCCCTGATCGAGGCGATGGCGGAAGCGGCCCTCAGCGATCCGAGTGCGCATCTATATGGGCCGGTGCTGGGCGACACCGCGCTGAGGGACGAAATCGCCGGGCGCTGGTCGGCGATCTATGGGGCGTCGATCGACGGCGCGGAAGTTTCGGTGACCGCCGGCTGCAACCAGGCCTTCTGCACCGCGGTGATAACGCTTTGCCAACCGGGTGACGCGGTGATGCTGCCGGTGCCCTGGTATTTCAATCACAAAATGTGGCTCGACATGAACGGGCTTGAAGCGGTGCCGGTGCCCTGCGGGCCGGACATGCTGCCCGATCTCGACGCCGCCCGCGAAGCGATCACGCCGAATGTCAAGGCAATCGCGCTGGTGACCCCGAACAATCCCAGCGGCGCCGAGTATCCGCCCGAATTGGTCGACGCATTCTATGGGCTGGCCCGCGAGCATGGTCTCTGCCTGATCGTCGACGAGACCTATCGCGATTTCCACAGCGCCGAGGGGCCGCCACATCGCCTGTTCGGCCAGTCCGATTGGCAAGAGGGGTTCATCCACCTCTACAGTTTCTCGAAGGTCTTCCACCTGACCGGCCACCGGGTCGGCGCCATGGTGACGGGCGCCCCCCGGCTCGCCCAGGCCGAGAAGTTCCTGGACACCGTGACCATCTGCCCGGCAAGGCTGGGGCAGATCGGTGCGTTTTGGGGCCTGCAACACCTCAGCGATTGGGTGGCGGACGAGCGGCGCGAGATCCTGGCCCGGCGCGCGGCCGTGACCCGCATATTCGCCGAGCGGCTGCCCGATTGGCGATTGCGTGGCGCGGGCGCCTATTTCGCGTTTGTGGAACCGCCCTTCAACCTGCCCTCGAACGAACTGGCCCGCCGCCTGGTTTTCGAGCAATCGCTATTGGTCCTACCAGGCACCATGTTCGCCCCGCCTTCGACGCAAGGCCGGGATTGGGGCGGCGAGCGCAGCTTGCGGATTGCTTTTGCCAACGCGGATGCGGACGGGATCGCCGAGATGGGGCGACGGCTGGCGGCTTTCGCTCCCTGACTTGTGGCTTGTGCGCCCGGGGCGCGCGAATTAAGAAGCGCGGGCAATCGCTTCCGAGGACGAGAACGACATGCTGGACGCCCTGCGCAAGAGTGTGAAGACGCTGCCCGCCCGGATCTTTATCGCGGTCCTGGTGATCAGCTTCGCGATCTGGGGCATTGGCGACATCTTTTCGTTCCGCCTGAACGACCGGGTCGCGCAGGTGGGCGACACCGAAGTGCCCGCCCAACGCTTCGCCGATGCGCTGGCGCGCGAGCAATCCCGGCTGACCCGCCAGGCGCGCGAATTCGTTTCTTACGACGCCATGCGCGGCGCCGGCATCGATCAGCGGATCATGGCGGGCCTGGTGCGCGATGCCGCCTTCACGGAAGAGCTGAACGGCCTCGGAATCTCGGCCCCGGACGAGGCGGTGGCCGACGCGGTGAGGGCCAATGACGTGTTCCAGGGACCGGGCGGACAGTTCTCGAACCAAGCCTATCAGTTGTTCCTGGCGCAGCAGAACTTGACCCCGGCTGAATTCGAGGAATTGACCCGGACCCTCCTGACCCAGCAGGTGTTGACCGAGACCGCCGAGGCCGGTATCGCGGCGCCCCCCGGTGCCAGCGCCCGGATCGCCGCCTATCAGGGCGAGCGCCGGGTCCTGACAGCGCTGACGATGACGTTGGAGATGGCCGACGATCCAGGTGAGCCGGATGCCGGCGCGCTGGGTGAATTCTACGACGGGAACGAGCCGCTTTTCACCGAGCCCGAGCGGCGCTTTGGCCAGTTCATTCATGTCGATGCCGAGATGTTGGCCGAGGCGCTGACCCCGGATGAAGAGGCGCTGAGAGCCGCCTACGAGGCTGACATCGCGGCCTATACCGTCGAGGAGACCCGCACCGTCGACCAGATCGCGATCCCGGATCAGGTCGAGGCAGAAGCGGCGGTTGGGCGGCTGGTCGGCGGCACCTTGACCTTCGAGGAGCTCGGCCAGGAATTCGGGCTCGACGCGGATGCCCTGGCGCTCGGCCGGATCGGCCGCGATGACTTGCCCGGGGTGGCCGCGGACTTGATCTTCGCCGAGGCCGAGCCCGGCATCGTCGGCCCGGTCAAGCTGCCGGCGGGCTACGGGATTTTCCGGATCAAAGAAATTCAGCCGGGCGGTACCGCGCCCTTCGAGGACGTACGCGACCAGATCGCTGAGCGCATGGCGGCCGAGGCCGTGCGCGGCGTCGCGCCGGAACTTGCCAACATGATCGACGACCTGCGCAGCGAGGGGCTGTCGATGCCCGAAATCGCCCAGCGGATGCACGGCGAGGAAGGCGGCGCGGCGGTGATCCACGGCACCTTCGAGGGGCTCGCGCGGAATGCGACGCTGACCGGCGGCACGGATGCCGAGGGCATCGTCGCGAACCCGGTCTTCATTGGAGAGACGTTCGAGGCGCTCGATGCCGAGGAACGCGACCTGATCGAGACCCCGGCCGGTGGCTACCTGATGATCCTGGTCGAGCGGATCGAGGAGCGGGCGCTCCAGCCCCTGGATGCCGTACGCGACCGTGCCGTCGCCGCTTGGCAGGATGCCCAGCGGCTGGCGGATCTGGAGGCAAAAGCGGTCGATATCGCCGCGGGGCTGGGGCCCGAGAATTCGATCTGGAAGTCCGGCGAGGCGCTGGGGACGACCGTGCTGCCATTTGGACCGTTCACCCGGCTGACGTCGCCCCCGGCCCTGCCGCCGCTCTTGGTCGAGCGCGCCTTCGAGGCCGAGCAGGACAAGGGCATCTTCGCGCCAACGGATGACGGCCAAGGCGTGATGGTCGCGCAAGTCATCTCGATCACGCCGATGGAGACCGAGATGTTGGCCGCATCGAGCGCCGAGCTTGACCGGGTCATCGAGCAGTCGCTGCGCGGCGATACGGTCGAATATTTCGCCCGTGCGATCGAGGGCAAGCACACGACCTTCGTCGATCCGGAAGTGGTCGACCAGGTGTTCTCGCTGCTCGGCGCCGTGAATGCGCCCAGCCAGTAGGCCGGGCGATGCGGATCAGCCCCGAGAAACCGGCCTTTGCCACCGCTTATGCCGAAGGCCGGAACCAGGCTGTCTGGGCCCAGGTGGTGGCCGACATGGACACACCGGTCTCGCTGATGCTGAAGCTGACGGATGCCGGCCAGAATAGCTTCCTGCTGGAATCGGTGACTGGCGGCGAGATTCGCGGGCGCTATTCGGTCATTGGCTACGATCCGGACCTGATCTGGCGCTGCCACGGCCATGCCGCCGAGATCAACCGCCGCGCGGCCGAGGATGTGGAGCGCTTCGAGCCTGACGCCTTGCCCAGCCTCGAGAGCCTGCGGGCGCTCATTGCCGAAAGCCGGATCGACCTGCCGGACGAGCTGCCACCGATGGCGGCGGGGCTGTTCGGCTATCTCGGCTACGACATGATCCGGCTGGTCGAGCGCCTGCCGGAACCAAACCCCGATCCGTTGGGCCTGCCGGACGCGATCATGCTGCGCCCGGCCCTGGTCGCGATCGTCGACAATGTGCGCGACATGGTCACCCTGGTGGCACCGGTCTGGCATGACGCGGATGTCCCGGCGGAAAAGGCCTACGAGGCCGCAACCGCCAGGCTTACCCGGGCTTTGGAGGCAATCTACCAGGCCCCGGCGCACGGCACGCCCGTCACTGCAGTCACCGAGGCGGCCGCGCGCCGCATCGATCCGGTCTCAAACACCACGCACGGGGAATTCCTCGAAATCGTCGAGCGGGCCAAGGCCTATGTGCGGGCGGGCGATGTGTTCCAGGTGGTTCCCTCACAACGCTGGGCCCTGCCCCTGGACGTGCAGCCCTTCGCGCTTTACCGGGCAGTGCGGCGGATCAATCCCAGCCCCTATCTCTTCTTCTTCAATCTTTCCGACGGCGCCTCCGAAACCGGGGGCGGGTTCCAGATCGTCGGTGCCAGCCCGGAGATCATGGTACGCGTCCGCGACGGCAAGGTGACGATCCGGCCGATCGCCGGCACCCGGCCCCGTGGCGTAACCCCGGCGGAGGACACCGCCTTGGAGGAAGACCTGCTGGCCGATCCCAAGGAGCGCGCCGAGCATCTGATGCTGCTGGATCTCGGCCGCAACGATGTGGGACGGGTGGCCAAGATCGGCACCGTGGACCCGAACGAGCAGTTCACGGTCGAGCGCTACAGCCATGTCATGCACATTGTCTCGAACGTCGATGGCGAGCTAAGCGACGACCATGACGCGTTGTCCGCGCTGCTCGCGGGGTTGCCCGCCGGGACGGTTTCGGGCGCGCCGAAGATCCGCGCAATGGAGATCATCGACGAGCTGGAGAAAGAGAAGCGTGGCGTCTATGCGGGCGCCGTTGGCTATTTCTCGGCCGCCGGCGAAATGGATACCTGCATCGCGCTGAGGACCGGCGTCGTGAAAGACGGCACGCTCTATGTCCAGGCCGGCGGCGGTATTGTCTACGACAGCGATCCGGAATCGGAATTCCAGGAGACCGTGAACAAATCGAAGGCGCTGATGCACGCCGCCGCGGTCGCGCGAAATTTCAACTGAGGAACGATGGCCGCGCCTAACCGCCGATCTGCTTGCGGATCACCGCGGTCAGGGGCGCCAGCTGCGCAAGGCTCCCCTCGCCCTCGCCGGACCAGAGTAACAGCGCCTGGACCAATTCCTCGCTGGGGCTCGCGACCACGACGGCCCAGCCGCGCTCGGCCGCATCCGCCGAGGCTCCCTCCAGCACGGCATGCGCCTCGACCGCGCTCGCGCCCGCCTGGATCGTGTGGCGGCTGACCTCGACCAGCGCGCCCTTCGCCTCGGCAAGACCCGATACTTTCGCTGAGGATTCGCTGTCTGGCGAAACGCTGTGGTCCAGATAAGCGAAGCCCAGGGGACCGACGACACCGGAAATGCCGCCGAGGACCGGTTCATCAGGCGGGATGACCGAGGCGAGCGGCCGGCTGACCGCGACCGCCATATTCATTCGCTGCATCAGGGTGAGCGTGCGCAGCGCCGAATCCGCTTCCGGCAGGGCATATTCCAGCGCGCTGCCACCGGATTCGCCGGGTGGTGCGATCGGAAGCTGCGCGACAACCTCGAAACCGGCATTGCGCGCGGCTTCGGCGGTATCCACGTCTCCCTCGCCGCCGGCCACGACACCGACCGTAATCGGCATGTCGAGCGAAAACAGAAGCTGGTGCAACAGCGGCTGCGCCGATGTATCGTCCAGCACAACGGCGACCAGCGGACCCTGAAGGTCGCCCACGAACTCCGCGGCATTAACCACCATCGCCGGACCTTCCAGAGAGGCTGTGCCCTCGGGTTCCGGCTCGGCCTCGGGCTCGGTTTGGGTGCTCTGGTCGGTATTCGAATAGGCAGGCTCGTCTGAAACGACGATTCCATCGACGATCTCGGGCCCGGTATCCACTTCGGTGACCGGCACTGGGATCACCGGCGGCGGCAAAACGTAGACTGACATGACCCAAAAGACGATCGCGCTGAGAATTAGCGCGCTGAGCATGCCTTTCAGAAAGCGCCAGAATCCGCCCGGGCGCGGTTCGTCATCGTCGTAAGTCTTGGCCATCGTGCTGTTTCCACCCCGAGCCGTGAATTTCGTCCGGAACACCAATGCACGCAAACGAAACACGCCCTCCCCCGCTTGACGCAAGGGCGCCTCTGCGGGCATCTATAGCCGCATCCCGTGGCGGGCGCCAGCATATCCAGGTGATGGCTCGGGTTAGATTGTCGCACGATTGGGGTCCGGCTGGATGCTGCTGCTGATCGATAACTATGACAGCTTTACCTACAACTTGGTCCATTTCCTGGGCGAGTTGGGGGCCGAGACGCGCGTCGTGCGCAACGACGAGGTCTCGGTGCCGCAGGCATTGGACCTGGAGCCCAAGGCGATCGTGCTGTCGCCCGGACCCTGCTATCCGGACCAGGCGGGGATTTGCCTGGATCTGATCCGCCAGGCACCCGCACAGATGCCGATCCTGGGCGTCTGCCTGGGTCACCAGGCCATCGGACAGGCGTTCGGCGGCAAGATCGTCGAGTGCCACGAGATCCTGCACGGAAAGCTCTCGTCGATCACACATTCCGGCACCGGCGTCTTTTCCGGCCTGCCGCAAGGGTTCTCGGTGACCCGCTACCACTCGCTGACCGTCGAGGCGGATACGCTGCCCGACTGCCTCGAGGTGACAGCCCGTTCACAATCCGGCGTCATCATGGGGATCGCCCACAAATCCCGGCCCGTCCACGGGGTCCAGTTCCACCCTGAGTCGATCGCCAGCGAACACGGGCACGCATTGCTGCGGAATTTCCTGGAAATCGCCGGAATGCCAGTAGGCGAGCCAGTGGGAGAGCCTGCATGAGCGACGCCCTGAAACCCCTGATCGCCAAGGCCGCCGACGGTCCGCTCACCCGCTCGGAGGCCGAGGAAGCCTTTGGCATCATCATGGCGGGCGAGGCCACCATGGCCCAGACCGCCGGCCTGTTGATGGCCTTGCGCACGCGCGGCGAGGCGGTCGACGAGATCGCCGGCGCAGCGGCCGCGATGCGCGCCAAGGCGGCGCGTGTCACTGCGCCGGAGGGCGCGATCGACATCGTCGGCACTGGCGGCGACGGACGCGGCACGCTGAACATCTCGACTGCGGCCGCCTTCATCGTCGCGGGCGCCGGCGTGCCGGTCGCCAAGCACGGCAACCGGGCGCTGACCTCGAAATCGGGCACCGCAGATGCGCTGTCGCAGCTGGGTGTCAATGTCATGGCCCCGGCCGACGTGGCCCAGAAGGCTCTCGATGAATGCGGCATCTGCTTCATGATGGCGCCGATGCATCACGCCGCGATGAAGCATGTCATGCCGGCGCGGCTGGAGCTGGGGACGCGGACCGTCTTCAACATCCTGGGGCCGCTGACCAACCCGGCCGGAGTGAAGTATCAGCTGACCGGGGCGTTCTCAGAAGCGCTGCTCAGGCCGATGGCCGAGACACTGAAAGCGCTCGGCACCGAGGGCGCCTGGCTGGTCCACGGCTCGGACGGCACGGATGAGATCTCGATCGCGGGCCCAAGCGCCGTGGTGGCGCTGAAAGACGGCCAGATCACCGAGCGCGAGGTACACCCGGAGGAAGCGGGCCTGCCCGTGCACCCCTTCCGCGAAATCATCGGCGGCCCGCCCGAGGAGAACGCCATGCGCCTGCGCGCGCTGCTGGATGGGGCGGAGGGCGCCTACCGTGACGCCGCCTTGCTGAACTCCGCCGCCGCCCTGATGATCGCGGGCCGGGCGGGCGATTTGAAGGAAGGCGCGGCGATTGCCGCCGAGAGCATCGACTCGGGCGCCGCCAAGGCCAAGGTCGCGGCGCTGGCAAAGGCGACGCAAGTGTAGGGTGCGCATTTTGCGCACCTTTACCTATCGGGATTTGGACAATGGTGCGCAGAATGCGCACCCTACTGCATAACGCGGGGATCAGCTAACAAGCGCCCATGAACGACATTCTTGAGAAGATCAAGGCCTACAAGCTGGAGGAGGTGGCCGCCCGCAATGCCGCCCGTCCGTTGGCAGAGGTCGAGGCGGCGGCCAAGGCCGCGACAGCAGTTCGTCCATTCCGGGAGGCCTTGGCACAGGCCGAGGCCGACGGCCGCTACGGCCTGATCGCCGAGATCAAGAAGGCCAGTCCCTCGAAGGGTTTGATCCGGGTGGATTTCGACCCGCCCGCGCTGGCGCGGGCCTACGAGGCGGGCGGCGCCACTTGTCTGAGCGTCCTGACCGATACGCCCAGCTTCCAGGGCGCGGACGCATACCTGACCCAAGCCCGAGCGGCGACCGCGCTTCCGGCGATCCGCAAGGATTTCCTCTACGACCCCTATCAGGTGGCCGAGGCCCGCGCTTTGGGCGCCGATTGCATCCTGATCATCATGGCCAGCGTCTCGGACGCCCAGGCCGCCGAGCTGGAAGATGCCGCTGTTGGCTGGGGGATGGACGCGCTGGTCGAGGTCCATGACGGGGCCGAGCTTGACCGGGCGCTGCGGCTGAAATCGACGCTGCTTGGCATCAACAACCGGAACCTCAAGACCTTCGAGGTCTCGCTTGCGACCACCGAGGCGCTGGCACCGCGCGTGCCTGACGGCTACCTGCTGGTCGGCGAAAGCGGGCTCTTCGCGCCGGCAGACCTGGCGCGGCTGGCCCGTGCCGGCGCCCGCAGCTTCCTGATCGGCGAAAGCCTGATGCGACAACCGGACGTGGCGGCGGCGACCCGTGCGATCCTGGCCGATCCGCTTCCCCCGGAAAGCTCGCGGGTTGGTGCCGCATGAGCGATTTCACACATTTCGACGATGAGGGCCGCGCCGTGATGGTCGATGTTGGCGACAAGCCCGCAACCGAGCGCACCGCCACCGCCAAGGGCGCGGTGGTTATGGCGCCCGAGACGCTCGACATGATCGTCGAGGGCACGGCCAAGAAGGGCGACGTGCTGGCGGTTGCGCGTCTGGCCGGGATCATGGCGGCAAAGAAGACGCCCGACCTGATCCCGCTCTGCCATCCGCTGATGCTGAGCAAGGTGACGGTTGACCTGATGCCGGCCCATCCTGATCGGATCGAGATCGAGGCCACGGTGAAGCTCACCGGCCAGACCGGCGTCGAGATGGAGGCGCTGACGGCGGTCTCGGTCGCCGCGCTGACCGTCTATGACATGTGCAAGGCGGTCGACCGGGGGATGCGGATCACCGATATCCGCCTGACCCACAAATCCGGCGGCAAGTCCGGCACCTTCGAGGCGGACTAATGCTGCTGCCCGTCGCCGATGCCCTGGCCCGGATTCTGCGCCTGGTCACGGCCGTCAGCACCGAGGAGGTGCCGATCGCCGATGCCGCGGGACGGGTTCTGCGCCAGGACGCGGTGGCCGCACGCAGCCAACCGCCCTTTGCCGCCTCGGCCATGGACGGCTATGCGGTGCGCGCGGGCGAGGCGGTGCCGGGAGCGAAGCTGACGCTGATCGGTGAATCCGCAGCCGGGGCCGGGTTTGACGGTAGCGTTGGCCCAGGCCAGGCGGTACGCATCTTCACTGGGGCCCCGGTGCCGGAAGGCGCGGACGGCCTCTTGATCCAGGAAAATGCCAGGGCCGAGGGCGAGACGGTCGAGGTCATCGAGCCGGTGACCCCCTGGGCCTATATCCGCCCTGCCGGCATGGACTTTGCCGAGGGCTTTCGCCTGACCGCGCCGCGCCGCCTGACCGGCCGCGAAACCGCGCTGATCGCGGCGATGAACATCTCGGAGGTGACGGTCGCAAAGCGCCCCGTGGTCGCCCTGATCCCGACGGGCGACGAGTTGGTCATGCCCGGCGAGGCGCCTGGCCCCGACCAGATCGTCTCGTCCAACGATATCGGCCTCGGCGCCATGCTGCGCACGGCGGGGGCCGAGCCGCTACCCTGCCCGATCGCGCGCGACAACCGCGACAGCCTGCTGGCGGCGTTGGAAGCGGCGAAGGGCGCTGACTTTATCGTGACGCTGGGCGGTGCCTCGGTCGGCGACCACGACCTGGTGGCCGGGGTGTTCGGAGATGCGGGGCTGAAGACAGATTTCTACAAGATCGCTATGCGGCCCGGAAAGCCGCTGATGGCCGGCAAGATCGGCGACCGGGTGATGCTGGGCCTGCCGGGCAATCCGGTCTCGGCGATGGTCTGCGGCGAGATCTTCCTGAAACCCGCCGTCGATGCCGCGCTGGGCCTGCCTGCCGGGCCGCGCCAGCCCCGCTCCGCCTTCACAAGTCACGGCCTGCCCGCCAACGGCCCGCGAGAGCACTACATGCGCGCCTTCGTCAGCATGGCTGCCGACGGGGTGATGCGCGCCGAGGTGGCCGAGAACCAGGATTCGAGCCTGGTCACAACGCTCGCCCGCGCCAATGGGCTGGTGGTGCGCGCGCCCAACGCGCCGGCATTGCCTGCGGGCAGCCAGGTCGCCTACATCCCACTCGATTAATTCACATCCTGTTCGTGGTGTTTTCTCCCTGCTATTGACACAAAGCAGGAACTTTCATAGAACAAACATCGCGATACGGGGGAATTGACCGTGCGGGGGGTCTGCTGATGCTGACCAAGAAGCAATACGATCTGTTGATGTTCATCCACAAACGGGTGCAGCGGGACGGTGTCTCGCCCTCGTTTGACGAGATGAAGGAAGCGCTGGATCTGCGCTCGAAATCCGGGATCCACCGTCTGATCACGGCGCTGGAGGAACGCGGCTTCATCCGACGCCTTGCCCATCGGGCCCGGGCGGTCGAGATCATCCGCCTGCCTGACAATGTGGACGAACAGCTGCCAAGCCGTGGCGGGTTCCGGCCCTCGGTGATTGATGGTGACCTGGCCGGACAAGACCGCTTCAGTAGAAGCGCGGGTCAGTTGGGCATGCAGCCGGTCAGCGGTGGCGACAGCGACGCGGCGAATGTACCGCTGATCGGCCGCATCGCCGCCGGTGCGCCGATTGAGGCATTGGAACAGGGCCCCACCCAGATCGGCGTGCCGTCCACTATGCTCTCGGCCTCGGCCGACCACTATGCGCTCGAGGTCAAAGGCGACTCGATGATCGAGGCCGGGATCTTCGAAGGCGACATCGTGGTGATCAAACGCCAGGACACGGCCGAGAACGGCGACATCGTCGTGGCCTTGATCGAGGACAGCGAGGCGACGCTGAAGAGCCTGAGGCGCAAGGGCGGCGCGATTGCACTGGAAGCGGCTAACCCGGCCTATGGCACCCGGCTCTACCGGACTGATCAGGTCAAGATCCAGGGTAAGATGGTCGGGCTGATCCGCACCTACTGACCACGCGACCAGAGGCGGCGCCTGCGTGGGTCGTTGGCGGGGATGACCCTCAACCCCGCGCCCCCGGCCCGAACCGCGACGGCACCAAGCCGCGCCAGATCGTCTTTTCCCAGATAAATGCACGGGCCTTGATGTCGGGGCCCATAGCGCAGAATGACCAAGGTCCGCGGCTGGCAGAGCGCGACGACGCGGCTCGGCGCAATGCGCCGGCTGTGCACTGCCTCCAGCCGCCATCCGTTGATCAGGGTGGCAGAGAACCAACCCTTGCCACGGGTCAGGCCTGGCCGGGTATAGGCATCCTTTTGGCTGGCGCTATCCCCATCACGCCTGAGCCAGGATTTCGCGGCGAAGGATTGCGCGCGAGGATGGTCGAGGACCCGGCCTTCGGCACCCATCACCCCGATCAGCCTGGCTTCAGGCGCAATCAGCACCTCCGGTCGAGTCGGCGCCCCGGCCCAAAGGATCAGAGCAGCGGCAATAGCTGCGGCTCCCGCCAAGCGCCCGGGCCCGCGCCAGAGGAACAGCCACAGTCCGCCGAGCGCGATCAGCGGCAGAACCAGCGCCGGCGCGACGGCTACCGGCCGAATTGCCCCTGGCAGTGCCGCAATCGAATGGGCCGCCGCCAGCACCCACTCGATCCCCGCCCCCATGACGCGCAACGGCAGATCGGCCAATCCGAACGGAGCGGCCAGGCCCGCCGCCACCGCCGAGGGCGCGATCACCAATCCCATCACCGGCACCGCCGCCAAGTTAGCCGGAAGGCCGTAGGGCGCAATCCGGTTGAAATGATACGCGGCAAAGGGCGCCGTCGCGGCGCCCGCGATGATGCTGGTGAAGACGATGCCCGCCAGATAGAACATCGACCGTCGGCGCAGTTTCTGCCAGCGGCCCTCAGGCGCCCGTGATTTCTCGTCGCGATCGCGTGCCTGGCGCCGGCGGCGCACCTCTTCCCATCCGGCGACCAGGGCGGCGGTTGCGGCGAAGCTCATCTGAAATCCCACATCCATCAGGCTGACCGGCCTGACCGCCAAGACCACCATCGCGGCCAGCGCCAGGCCACGCAGCGTGATCGCCGGGCGGTCGAGCAGCACAGCCGTGAACGCCACCGCCATCATCACGAAAGCGCGCTGGGTCGCGACTGTCGCCCCAGAGATCAGCAGATAGCCGAACCCGGCCAGCAGAGCGATGACCGCCGCCGTCTTCTTGGCCTTGGCCCCGGAGAGGCCAAGGGCGACAAAGACCAGCCGCGCGGCAGCGAAGACGAGGCCGGTCAACAGCCCCATATGCAGCCCCGAGATCGCCAAGAGATGGGCCAGATTAGAGACGCGCAGCGCCTCGGCATCGACCTCGTCGATCCCTGACCGGTCGCCAGCGATGATTGCCGCGGCAAAGGCACCCTGGCGTCCTGGAAGCGCCGTCAGCAACGCGTCCGACAAGGCCGCGCGCCTCCGCGCGATCCAGATTTGGGCGCGCTCGGCCAAGCCCCGGGGCGGGCGGGCTTCCACGATCAACGCCACACCGCGCGCATACCCGACCGCGCCCAACCGGTCGAAATAGGCCCGGAGACCAAAATCGAACGCCCCCGGCTCGACTGGTTCGCCGGGCGGCAACAGCCGGGCAAAGATCCGGATCCGCTGACCCGGCCCCGGCGCCGACTCGCGGTCGGTGGCAAGCAATGTGACCCTCACGCGCGCGGGCGTCTCGACCGGGTCCATCCCATAGACGACCACCCGGTCCAAGAGCGCGCGCGGCGCGCCGGAGGCGGATTTCGAAAGCCCCAGCACCCGCCCTTCAACCGTCTCTTCGATCGGTGCGGCGAGGATTGGCGCATGGGCCCGATGCGCCGCCCAAGAGGCGAAGCCGAATCCCGCACCGAAGGCCGTCAGCGCCAGCGCGACAGCAACGGCGGCAAACCCAGCGCGATGGGTCCTACCGCCCAGCAGCGCCCAGACCGGCAGCAGGATCAACGCGCACCAAAGCGGTGACGGCTCGCGGTCCAGCCAGAAGTAGAGCCAGACCCCCGCCCCCATGGCGACCGGCAGCCACAGGATCGCCCGGCGCGCCTCGCTGCGCCAAATCGCGGCCAGGTCGGGCACGCCCAGTTCCAGGCGGTCCGCCACCTTGTGCCCTGCCCGCTCCTGCCCCATAAAGGCGCCGAAAATCATGCGGGCAGAGAAGCCCGCCACGGTTAAGCGAGTGTTAAGAACGGATGTCCAACCCCGCAGATTCAATTGACCCGGTCGTCACCCGCTTCGCCCCCTCGCCCACAGGATTTCTGCATATCGGTGGCGCGCGCACGGCGCTTTTCAACTGGCTGTTTGCCAAACATCACCAAGAATACGGTGCGGGCGGCAAATTCATGCTGCGGATCGAGGATACCGACCGCGCCCGCTCGACACCCGAGGCGACCGAGGCGATCTTCGCCGGACTCAAATGGCTTGGGCTCGATTGGGACGGCGAGGCGATCAGCCAATTCTCTCGCGTCGCGCGCCACGCAGAGGTCGCCCATCAGATGCTTGAGCGCGGCACCGCCTATAAGTGCTTCGCCACCAAGGACGAGATCGACGCCTTCCGCGCCGAGGCCAAGGCTGCGGGCCGGCCACCCTTGTTTCAAAGTCCCTGGCGTGACGCCGATCCATCAACCCATCAGAAAGACGCGGAATATACGCTGCGCCTGAAGGCACCGCGCGAGGGCAAGGTCACGGTCGAGGATCTGGTCCAGGGTACGGTCACCTGGGACGCCGCCACCTTAGACGACCTGATCCTGCTGCGCTCGGACGGCACGCCGACCTATATGCTGGCGGTGGTGGTGGACGACCACGACATGGGCGTCACCCATGTGATCCGCGGTGACGATCACCTGACCAACGCGGCGCGCCAGACGCTCATCTACCAGGCGATGGACTGGCCCGTGCCCGCCTTCGCCCATATCCCTTTAATCCATGGCCCGGACGGCGCGAAGCTCTCGAAGCGCCACGGCGCGCTCGGCGTCGAGGCCTACCGCGACATGGGATACCTGCCGCAGGCGATGCTCAACTATCTGGCGCGGCTGGGCTGGAGCCACGGCGACGACGAGTTCTTCACGGTGGATCAGGCGGTCGAATGGTTCTCGCTGGATCAGGTCGGAAAATCGGCGGCTCGATTTGACTTTGCGAAGCTCGAGAATCTCAACGGGCAGCACATACGCGCAACCTCGAACCAGGCGCTTGTCGCGGCACTTTTTGACTATTGTGCATCGCAACAAACTGAGCTTCCATCGGAAGATCGCAAGGCGCTGCTGACCCGCGCGATGCCCAGATTGAAAGAGCGTGTAAAGACATTCCCCGAATTGCTTGATATATCGTATTATATCATCACTGAAAGACCACTGAATTTCGACGAAAAAGCGGCTAAAAGCCTGGACGAACAGGCCCGTGAACTGCTCGCTCGTTTGACTGTGCGCCTGCAAAATGCTACGGAGTGGACAGTCGTTTCGCTGGAGGAAATCATTCGCGCCTTTGCCGAGGAAGAACAGCTCAAACTCGGCCGCGTGGCGCAGCCTTTGCGGGCGGCCCTGACCGGTCGGGCGGTCAGTCCAGGCGTGTTTGATGTCATGGCCACATTGGGCCGTGACGAGTGCCTGGCTCGGATCGCCGATGTGACGGCCGAGGGTTAGCCGGCATCCAAGTCGTCGGGCCAATCCCTGGCCATCCAAGCGCGACGACCCATAATCAGTTCCGGCAGGTGGTCCATGCCGGACGAACAGAAGAAGAGGAAACGCTCATGACCGACAGCTCCAACCGCAGCGCGACAATCATCCTCGACAATAAGAGCGTGGAGTTTCCGGTCTACGACGCGGTTCATGGGCCTTCGGTTATCGACATCCGCAAGCTCTACAGCCAAATGGGCGTCTTCACCTATGACCCTGGCTACACGTCGACCGGAAGCTGCGAGTCAAAGATAACCTTCATCGACGGCGACGAGGGCGAGCTTTTGTACCGCGGCTACCCGATCGACCAACTGGCCGAGAACAGCCACTACCTCGAGGTTTGCTATCTGCTGCTCTACGGCGATTTGCCGAATGCCGCCGAGCTCGAGGATTTCGAAGACCGGGTGACGCGGCACACTATGCTGCACGAACAAATGCAGTATTTCTTCCGCGGCTTCCGGCGCGACGCGCATCCGATGGCGATCGTCTGCGGCGTGGTCGGCGCGATGTCGGCATTTTACCACGATTCGACCGACATCAACGATCCCTGGCAGCGCGAGGTCGCCTCGATCCGGATGATCGCCAAGCTGCCGACGATCTGCGCCTGGGCGTTCAAGTATTCGATCGGGCAACCCTTCGTCTATCCGAGGAACGATCTGGATTACGCGGCGAACTTCCTGCACATGTGCTTTGCGGTGCCGTGCGAGGAATACATCGTCGACCCGATCCTGGCCCGCGCCATGGACCGGATCATGACGCTCCACGCCGATCACGAGCAGAACGCCTCGACTTCGACAGTGCGCCTTGCGGGCTCGTCTCATGCCAATCCATTCGCCTGTGTCGCTGCGGGCGTGGCGAGCCTTTGGGGCCCGGCGCATGGGGGCGCGAACCAGGCCTGTCTCGAGATGCTGCGCGAGATCGGGACGGTCGACAGGGTCGGCGAATACGTCAAGAAGGCGCAGGATCCGGATGACGATTTCCGGCTGATGGGCTTCGGCCACCGGGTCTACAAGAACTTCGATCCGCGCGCGAAGGTGATGCAGCAGACCGCACGCGAGGTGCTGGACCTGCTCGGCACCGGCGACAACGAGGTCCTGAAGATCGCCCAGGCGCTGGAGAAGGTTGCGCTGGAGGACGAGTATTTCATCTCGAAAAAGCTCTATCCCAATGTCGACTTCTATTCGGGGATCATCCTCGAAGCGCTGGGATTCCCGACCTCGATGTTCACGCCAATCTTCGCCCTGAGCCGCACAGTGGGCTGGATCGCCCAATGGAAAGAGATGATCGAGGATCCGGTGCAGAAGATCGGCCGGCCCCGGCAGCTTTATACCGGAGCACCGCAGCGCGACTACGTCGACGTCGAGGAACGCTGAGGCAGGTTACCCGCCCCGGCGCTGATCGTCCTTGTCGATGATCATGGCCGAGAATTCGGCCTCGGCGGCGAGCTTGCCGTTGACCTTCGCCTGCCCGGCGAATTTGTAGACCTTGCCCCGGCTGCGCGTCACCTGGACGTGGAGTTGCAGCACGTCGCCGGGCACCACCTTCGCCCGGAACCGACAATTGTCGATGGTCATGAAATAGACCAGCAGTTCCTCGTCGATCATGCCGAGGCTGTCGACGACCAGCACGCCCGCCGTCTGCGCAAGCGCCTCGACGATCAGGACGCCCGGCATCACCGGCTCGGTCGGGAAATGGCCCTGGAAGAACGGCTCGTTGATAGTGACGTTCTTGATGCCGACGGCATTTTCATTCGCCCGGATATCGACGACGCGATCGACTAGAAGGAACGGATAGCGATGCGGGATCATCCGCATGATCTGAGCAAGATCCGCGCTCCTGGTCCCCGCTTCATTCGCGTCGCTGGTCATTCCCCGTCCCACCGGCAAACTACGCCTCTCTTTCGTTGAACACTGCCCGGGCAGTTCAGGTCAACCCTCATTGCTGCGCCTCGTCGAGGGCGGGATCGAACGGTCTCTCGGGCGCCAAGGCATCGAGATTGAGAATCGAGGGCGGTGGCACCTCGGCATTGAAGCGCTCGATTACCTGAGCGGTGACGTCGATCGCCGGATCGGCGGCGAGGAGTTGATCGGTATTGACGATGATCTGCGCGCCCGAATCCACGCGCACCGCCTCCAAGAGCGGGGTCAGCGCTTCGACCAGCTTCAACCGCTCGGCGCGCAGTGCGCTTTGCAGGTTCTTCGCGTGCTGCTGCGCCATGCGCCGTTCGTTGCGGACGCGCTCGTCAAACTCGGCCACCCGGCGCGCGAAATCGCTGCGGTCCAGCGTGCCGCGCAGCCGGGCCAGTTCCTGCTCCTCGGCATTGAGTTCGGCTTTGACCGCATCGACCCGGCTTTGCAGCTCGGCCGTTAGCTCGGTCTCGGCCTGGTTCAGCAACCGCGCGTGAGAGGTGTCGCGCAAGACCCGCTTGCGCGACACGGCCAGGATCAATGCTGATTGAGCCAGCGCTACGGATACCGGTTGCACGACAGTCGTCAGGCCCAGGGCAAAGAGTGCCTGCCGCCGCGACCAGCGGACGGCCATAAATGCCTCAGAACCGCGTGCCAAGCGACAGTCGGAAGATCTCGGTTTCGTCGAAGCCTTCCTTCAAGAGCGGGAACCCGAAGCTCAAGGCCAAGGGACCCAGCGGCGTATCCAGGAACAGCAAGCCACCGGCGGATGCGCGGAACTCGGCATCGTCGGTGATGGTCGTGCCGCCGAAGCTCGTGTCGTCGAGGCCCCAGAGCGTACCCGCATCGATAAACGCACCGCCGAAAATGCCCAACTCTTCGGGCAGGCCCAGCGGGAACGACACCTCGAACCGGGCAACCGTATAGTAGTTGCCGCCCAAGGCATCATCGAAAGGCACGTCGCGCGGGCCCAGACCCTCGTCCGCGAAGCCCCGGAACGTATCGCCGCCCAGGAAGAAGCGCTCGGTGATCCGGGTGTCGCGATCGAACGAGAACAACGCCCCGCCATCCAGTTCAACCTTGGCCACGACCACATCGTCCAAGAGCCCATACCACGTCGTGAACTTGGCCCGGCTCTTGACGAAGCGCGACGCACCGCCCAACCCCGCGATCTGCTGATCAAACTGGGTTAGGAAGCCCCGGGTCGGCTCGACCGGGTCGTTGCGCTGATCATAGGTAAGCAGGTAGCCGACCGAAGAGGTGTAGCGCGATCCCTCGTCAACCAGGATTGCCGGCGACGCGGTGGTCGCCACGTCGATATCGTCGAAAAGGAGGTTGTAGCGCGCAGTGAACCGCACATCATCCGACAGCGGGAACCCGATAGAGGGCGAGACACCGGCACTGTTGACGTTGAAGGACGACGTATCGCTGCGGTCGTCCTGCAGGAAGAACGCCCGGTTGCTCAGCCGCAAATCCCGGTCGAGGAAGCGCGGTTCGGTGAACATGAAGTCATAGATCTGCGTGTCCCCGGTCGCCGAGACCTGTATATTCACGAGCTGCCCTCGGCCCAGGAAGTTGCGCTCGGTAAGCGCCACGTTGCCGATTGGGCCGGCGCTCGACGAAAAGCCCACGCCGAAGGACAGGCTGCCGGTGGATTGCTCGGCCACCTTAACCTTCAGCACCGCTCGGTCATCGGCGCTGCCGGGTTCGGTCTCGATATCAACCCTGCTGAAATAGGTGAGGCCGCGGATATTTGCACGCGAGCGGCGGATCTTGCGGGTATCGAAGGCATCACCCTCGACCAGTTCGAGCTCGCGGCGGATCACCCGGTCGAGCGTCAGCGTATTGCCCTCGATATCGATCCGCTCGACGAAAATCCGGCTACCCTCGATCAGCTCGAAGGTGACCGAGATGACCCGGTCCTCGCTGTTCTTGTTCGCGCGTGGCTGAACCTGAACGAAGGCGAAGCCCTTCTGGCCGGCCAAGTCGGTCAATTCGGTCGCGATGTCGTCGACCTCGGAGGCATCATAGGTCTCGCCTTCCAGATCGTCTGGCAACATCGCCGCGAACTCTTCCTCGTCGAGGCCGCGCGCCGAGATGGCCACATCAAGGGTGCCGAACGTGTAAATCTCGCCTTCATCGACCGTGAACGTGATGAAGAAACCCTCGCGATCAGGCGACAATTCGGCGGTGGCGGAAAGAACGGTGAAATCCGCATAGCCGCGCGAAAGATAGAATTGGCGCAGCAATTCCTTGTCGAGCTCCAGCCGGTCCGGATCGTAGACGTCGCTCGAGATAAAGGCCGAGAACAGGCCGCTCTCGGAGGTCTCGATTACACGGCGCAACCGGCGGTCGCTGAACTGCTCGTTGCCGACGAAGTCGATCGAGTTGACCCCGGTGATCTCGCCTTCGGAGATTTCGAAGACCAGGTCGACGCGGTTGTCCTCGCGCTCGATGATCAACGGCTCGACCTCGGCCCCATAGCGGCCGATACGGCGGTAGATCTCGATGATGGACTGTGCATCCGCCTCGGCGCCGGAGCGGGTAAAGGGAAGGCGCGGCCGCGACTGTACGATTTGTTCCAGATCCTCGTCATTGAGCACATCGTTGCCCTCGAACGAAATCACGTTGATCGACGGGTTCTCCGCCACCTGCACCACCAGGGCGCCGTCCGCGGGCACGATTTGCACATCGCGGAACAATCCTGTGTCGAACAGGCGCTGCACGGCAGCGTTCAGATCACCTGCGGTGACCTCGCGATCCGTCGGAAGCTGCATGTAGGACAGGATGGTCGCCGTCTCGATCCGGCGATTGCCCTGGATGACGACCCCCGACGTCGCCTGCGCCATCGCCTTAAACGATTGATTTCCTGCAATTTTACCAATGGGCCCGGGAAAGCCCGGAGCAACGAAGGCAAATAGAATGGCCAACGCCAATACACGTCGCGTGCAGAGGCGCCCGATCAAAGCGGTCATGCGCATAGCTTCTCCTCGCGGGCTACGGGAACCGGTTGACCCGGTCTCCGCGCTCACGCCCGTCCCTCAGCTGCGAGGCGCTCTTAAAGCCTCACTATGTCATTATACGTCGCGAACACCATCAGCAATAGTACTAGCGACAATCCGATCATAGTGCTGACTTTCATCCACGTCTCGCCCACCGGACGGCCACGGATGAATTCGATGGCGTAGAAGAGCAGATGACCGCCATCGAGGATTGGGATCGGGAAGAGATTGATCAGCCCGATCGAGGTAGAAAGAACGGCAATGAGCCAGACGACCGAGGAGAAACCCTGCTCGGCCGCGTCGCCTGAAATCTCGGCAATCCGGATTGGACCGCCCAACTGGCTGGTATCGGCGCCCTCGAAGATCATGTCGCCGATATAGGAAAGTGTCCCAGAGATCACCCGCCAGGTTTCCTGCACGCCGATCCACAAGGCGCGATGGACTGGCACCGGCTCCTTCGCCGGCTCGATGCCGCCGAAGACCGAGCTGCTGATCCCCATGGTCGGCAGCAGCACCTGCTCGCCCGTGGTCGGATGCTCGCGCCGGATCAGGTCGGGCACGAAGGACATCGCGACGCGTTCGCCCGCGCGGTCGACAACGACCTCCATCTCGGTGCCGTGCGATTTGACCGAGGTCGCGAGCTGAAGGGCGCGGAAGGTCGGAATCGGCTCACCGTCGATCTCGACGATCACGTCGCCGCGCTGCATGCCAGCGCCCTCGGCGGGCATCCCTGGCGTCACGCTCAACACCTCGGCCGGCTGATGGAAGAAAACTGTGATCTGCTGCTCGGCCCCGTCACGCTCGACGGTGGCGGGCAGGTATTCGCTATCGCGCTTGGTCAGGATATCGACCAGATCCTTGAATTCCTCGGTCGGCTCGCCTGCGATCGAGATCACACGGTCACCGGCCTCGAAACCTACCTCTGCGCCAGCTTTCTCGGTGATCTCTCCGATAACGGGCTCGCTGGAACCTTGCTCGAGCGGCAGCACGATCGCCGCGAAGATGACGACCGATAGAAGGAAATTCGCCATAGGCCCCGCAAAAACCGTCAGCGTCCGGGCCAGCAAGCCGGCATTATGAAACGAGGCCGCATGTTCCTCGGGCGTGAGGCTGTCGTCCTCGGCGCGGCCGGCGCTGGCCGGATCCATGTCGCCGACGAACTTAACAAAGCCGCCCAGCGGCAAAACCGCGACCTGCCATTTGGTTCCATGCTTATCCGTGCGGCTGTATAGGGCCCTGCCGAAGCCGACGGAAAAGACCTGAGCGCGGATTCCGCACCACCGGCCAACGATATAGTGGCCGAACTCATGCACGAAGACGACAACGGTCAGAACCACCAAGAACGAGAGAACGGTGGTCACAAGGTTGGCGACTGGCTGGAGTGTTGCAAGCAGATCCATCAGACTTCCTTACCTATATTATCAGGCCGCGAAGCGGCGCACCAGTTCCTGCCCGACGCGCCGTGCGTCTGCATCCACAGCGAGAATTCCCTCTAGGTCACTCGCCTCATCAAGGCCGTCCAGCCGCTCCATGGTCTCCGCGACCAGGTTGGCCATGTCGAGGAAGCCGATCTCGCCGCCGATGAAGGCGTCAAGGGCCACCTCATGCGCACCGTTCATGACACAGGGCGCCACGCCACCCGATGCCATCGCCTCGCGCGCCAGCCGCAGCGCCGGGAACCGATCCGTATCCGGCGCACGGAAGTCCAGCCGCGCCAACCGGGCAAAATCCAGCCGCTCGACCGGCAGATCGCGGCGAGCCGGCCAGTTGAGCGCGTGCCCGATCGCGACCCGCATGTCCGGCGGCCCCAGATGCGCCAGGATCGACCCATCGCAGAATCCCACCATCGAGTGAATGATCGATTGCGGATGGATCAAAACCTCGATCTGGTCCGGCACGACCGGAAACAGATGCGAGGCCTCGACCATCTCCAGCGCCTTGTTGAACATGGTTGCGGAGTCGATGGATATGCGCGCGCCCATCGACCAATTCGGGTGTGCCACCGCCTGAGCCACGGTCACGCCGGCCATCTCGGCCAGGCTGCGGTCGCGGAACGGCCCTCCCGAGGCGGTCAGGATCAGCCGCTCGATCGGGCATTCCCGCTCGGCCGCGGTCAACTGGAAAAGCGCGTTATGCTCACTGTCCACAGGCAACAGACGTGCGCCTGAACGCGCGATTTCGGACAGGAAGACCGGCCCCGCCGCCACCAGGCATTCCTTGTTGGCCAACGCCACGGTCGCGCCGGTGCGCGCCGCGGCCAGGGTCGGAGCCAGACCTGCCGCGCCAACGATCGCGGACATGACCCAATCGGCCGGGCGGCTCGCCGCCTCGACCAGCGCGTTCTCGCCCGCCGCCGCGTCCACGCCTGACCCCGCCAAAGCAGCGCGCAGCGGCGCCAAGCCTTGCGGATCCGCGGTGACCGCGACCTGAGCCCGCAGACGGCGGGCGGCATCGGCCAAGCCCTCCACATTGGCGTTGCCCGTCACCGCGACCACGTCGAACTGATCCGCGCCCAGGCTCTCGATCACCGAAACGGTGCTCGCGCCGATCGAGCCGGTGACCCCAAGGATACTGATGCGTCTGCGATCCATCATCTACCAGAGCAATATGGTGTCCCCATGGAACCAAACCACCGCCGCAACCGCAAGCGCCGCGGTGATCAGTCCGTCGAACCGGTCCAGCGCGCCGCCGTGCCCGGGCATAAGCACGCCTGAATCCTTGACCCCGAAATGCCGTTTCACGGCGGATTCCGCAAGGTCACCCGCCTGAGCGATCACAGCAACGAGAGCGGAGATGGCAACCACCAGCGCCAAATTGCTCCCTTCGATCCCAGCACTAACCGCGGCGCCAAGCAGCGACGCAAGCACGATGCCGCCGAGCGCACCGGACCAGGTCTTGTTGGGGCTGACCCGCGGCCAAAGCTTCGGACCGCCGAAAATTCGCCCCGCGAAATAACCGCCGATATCCGCGCCAATCACCACCAGAAGCACCCAGAGCGCGGTCTCGAAGCCAAGAGTGTCGAGACCACGGAGATAGAGCAGCGCGATCCCGGCCGCACCGATCAGCGTGCCGCCGACCAAACCCCAGCTCATTGCGCGGCGCCGTTTGACGAGGAGATCGGCGAACGCGCCGATCACCAGCGACCACAGCAGCCACCGCGCGCCGACCTGAATGCCATAGAAATGCGACACGATCACCGCACCAATCACCGCCCCGATCAGGATCGGCACATCGGTGCGCCCACTCACGCCGTCCACGGTGAGGGTCATCGCCCGGAATTCCCAGATCATCGCGCCGGTGACGAGGGCGATCAGGGCCATGGCCCAAACGCCACCCAGCCATAGGAGCACGCCGCCCAGAACGGCGGCGGCCACACCGGACAAAACGCGCAGTTTCAGATCGCCGAAGCGCCTCGTGCCGTCGCTTGGAACATCCGCCTGCACAGCGTCGTGTCCCTTCCGTCAGCCCTGACTGGCGACCGCCCCGAAACGGCGCTCGCGCGTGCCATAGCTGGCGATGGTCTCGGCGAACCGCTCGGCCGTGAAATCAGGCCAGCAATCCTCGACGAATGCAAATTCCGCGTAAGCCGCTTGCCACAATAGGAAATTCGAAATCCGCTGCTCACCGGACGTGCGGATCACCAGATCCGGGTCGGCAATGCCGCCGGTATCCAGCGCATCCGAGATCACGTCCTCGTCGATCGCGGCCGGATCCAGCCGGCCCGCCGCGACCTCGGCCGCGAGTTGCTGGGTGGCGCGAGTGATCTCGCGCCGTGCGCCATAGTTCAGCGCCACCTGAACCGTCAGACGCCGATTGCCTGCGGTACGCTCCTCCATCTGGGCCATCACCCTCTGAAGATCGGCGGGCAGCCCCTCACTTTCACCCAGAAACCTGACCCGCACGTCCTGCAGGTCCAGCTCGTCCACCTCGCGGATGATGTAGCGCTTGAAGAGGCGCATAAGCACCGAGACCTCATAGTGAGGCCGGCGCCAATTTTCGGTTGAGAAGGCGAAGAGCGTCAGTGTCTCGACGCCTAGGTCCGGCGCAATGGTGATCACATCGCGCACCCGCTCGACGCCGCGATGATGCCCAACCGTGCGCGGTTGCCCGCGCCGCTCGGCCCAACGCCCGTTCCCGTCCATGATAATCGCCACGTGACGAGGCCCCGCGGGTGTCCCCCTCGCCTGCCCGTCCGGCTTCGATCTGCTCAATTCCTCAGCTCCCGATCCCGCCTGCGCCCGAACCCGAGAGATCTCCCGGGCCCCCTTCGGGCCGTCAGACCTGCATGATTTCTTCCTGTTTCGTCGTCAGTGCCTCGTCAACCCGATTGATGGCGTTGTCGGTCAGTTCCTGTATCTCGTCATGATACAGCTTTTGCTCGTCCTCGGACATGCCTTCCGCGCTTGCCTTCTTAATCTGGTCCATGCCGTCGCGGCGCACGTTGCGAATCGCAACCCGCGCACCTTCAGCATATTGTCCCGCAACTTTGGTCAATTCGCGGCGACGTTCCTCATTTAATTCGGGGATTGGCAGGCGCATGAGTGTACCTTCGACCACCGGGTTGATCCCCAATCCGGAGGTGCGCAGCGCCTTCTCGACCGCGCCGATCAGCCCCTTGTCCCAGACATTCACGGTCAGCATCCGTGACTCGGGCACGTTGATCGTGGCGCATTGATTGAGCGGCATATGTGTCCCATAAGCCTCGACCTGCACCGGGTCCACCATCGCCGCCGAGGCGCGGCCCGTGCGCAAGCTGGCGAATTCGCCCTTCAGCGCATTCAGCGCACCGTCCATGCGGCGCTCAAGATCGTCGAGATCAATCTCAAGGTCTTCAGCCATGACAGTTACCCCGTTCTTGGCTCCGATCGCAGCCACCATTTCGGCCGGGTTCGCGTCAATTCGCGCTAACGACCGTGTAACGCCCCTCGCCATAAAGAACATGCGTCATCGAGTCGTCCTCGCTGAGCGAGAAGACCACAATCGGCAAATTATTGTCCCGCGCGAGCGCGACCGCGGAAGCATCCATCACTTTGAGGTTCTTTGTCAAAACCTCGTCAAAACTCACGCGGTCGTACCGCTTGGCGTCGGGGTTGGTCTTTGGATCACTGTCATAAACACCGTCGACCTGGGTGCCTTTGAAGATGGCATCGCATTCCATCTCCATGGCGCGCAGGGTCGCTGCGGTGTCGGTGGTGAAATACGGATTACCGGTGCCGGCGGCGAAGATCACCACCCGGCCCTTTTCCAGGTGGCGGACCGCACGGCGGCGGATGTAAGGTTCACAGACAGTGTCCATCGGGATCGCCGAGAGAACCCGGGTGTGGATGTCGAGTTCCTCGAGCGCCGATTGCATGCCCAGCGCGTTCATCACGGTCGCCAACATGCCCATATAGTCAGCCTGGGCGCGCTCCATCCCCTGCGCCGCGCCCGAGAGGCCGCGGAAGATGTTTCCCCCGCCGATAACCATGCAGATCTCGATCCCACGCTGATGGGCCTTCTGAACTTCCTTGGCAATGCGCTGAACGGTCGGAGGGTGCAGGCCGAAGCCTTGATCACCCATCAGGGCTTCACCGGATATTTTCAGAAGGACACGGGGATAAAGAGCAGTCTTGAGGGGCTGATCGGGGGCGATCTCGGCTTCCTGCTGCATCGCGCTCTCCCCTCATTGCCACCCTGCCAGCCGGGTTGGGCGCAAAATGTCGGAAAGCAGGTCCGGATGCAAGCCCGTTGGGTGGGCGATTAACCCGCCGGCGGTGGGCCCTGGCGAGCCCACCCTACGGACGCGGGATCGTAGGGTGGGCAAAATTGCCCACCATGCATTTACGCCGCTTTGTAGTCGATCTCCTCGCGATGCTCGGGCCGCCGGGTCCAATCCCAATAGGTCCGGCGCAGGGTGCTCGCGACCGGTCCGGGCGCGCCGTTGGACATGATGCGGTCGTCGATCCGGGTCACCGGCACCGTGCCGCCCCCACTGGTCGAGAGGAAGGCCTCGTCCGCCTCCAAGAGTTCGTTCAGAGGCAGCGCCCGGCATTCGGTCTCGATCCCCTGCTCGGCGCAGATGTCGAGGACCGTCCGGCGGGTGATCCCGTGCAGCACGCCCCGGTCAGGCGTCACCACCTTGCCACCCTTGACCGCAAAGACGTTGAACCCCGGGCCCTCAGTGACATTGCCCTGATGGTCGAGCAACGCGACCGTCTCGAAGCCATTGTCCTTGGCCTCGAACAATCCTTGGGTCAGGTCGCCCCAATGGTAGTTCTTGGCGCGCGGATTGACGCTGTCCTCGGGAATGCGCCGCACCCCCTTGGCGATCCAGAGGCTGGCACCGGCATCGGCGATGTCCTTCGCGATCACATGGATATAGGGCACGCACCAGGCGTAGAAGTGGTTCGCGCAGGTACGCGGGTCGCGGTTGCCTGGGATCATCGGCGTGCCGCGGCTTGCGACCATGGCAACGTAAGCATCGCGCAGCCCCGAGCGCGCGACCATGGCGTGGAGCGCTTTGCGGGTCTCCTCGCGGGTCAGGCCGACATCGAGCCTGAGCGAGGCCATCGAAGCCTCGAACCGGTCGAGATAGCGGTCTAGCCGGAAGAACCCACCGTCGCGCGCCGGCACCACGTCATAGGTGATGTCCGAGCGGGTGACGCCCCAATCGGTCACCCCGATCTTTGCCTCGGCGATGGGCACGATCTCGCCCTCGATCCAGGCAGCGCCTTTTGTCCAGTCGGTCGTCATGGGAAGAACGTCGTATCGCGGTTGATCAATCCATTATAGCAAGCCGCATCGCGCGCGACGCCGCAAAGAGCGAGCCAAACGTCTGCCCGGGTTCCAACCCCACCGGTCTCTCGCAGGCTGGGATAATTCCGGCCCATCGACCAGCGCACCAGATCGCCCGCCGTGGCGATTTCGGCTGGCAGATGCGCAGGGGCGAAGCGGAAAAGCGGCAACGCAAACCAAAGCAATAGCCAGGCAGCGGCGCCGTACCCACTGACCTCCGCCCAGAGCAATGCAAGGACCGGGGGCACGAGAACGGTCAAAAAGCACGCCCAACTGACGACGTTTCCCCAATATGTGAGGTTGAAATCAAAGCCCGACCGATCGCCGATCACCCTACACAAGTCCTGATCGGACGAGCGGTCGCCCCTCAGGTCTTCGATCGGGGTACTTGGCCGTACCCGGCTCGCTGGGAACGCATCCCTAAAGTCCCTGAACGCGCGGGCGCTCAAACAGGCAGAATTCGCATCGAAATCTATCTTTTTGCAAACAATGTCATAAAGTTCCCCGACATTTCTCAGGTCGTTCAACTCGGCATCGCCGAACTCGATCCCAAAAGCCTTCTCGACATCTTGGATCAGTTCGATCTCGTCGCCGTCGCCCACCAGATCAAGCGTGTTCATGGCTGATATCCGTTGCTGCGGTCACCGCATCCTACCACGGCACACCATAACCGGTCACGGCGCCGCCTCGCCCGGATCCATCTCCAAGTGCAGTGTATTGCCTTCATAGGGATGCGCCCGGGCCAGATCCTCATCGAAGGTGATCCCCAGCCCCGGCTCGGTCGGGGGGATGACGTAGCCCTCCTCCCAGTGGATGCCCTTGACGATCTGGCCGTGGAAACCGTCGAACCGCTCGATTGATTCCAAAATCAGGAAGTTCGGGATCGAGGCCGCGAGCTGAATGTTGGCCGCGCCCTCGACCGGGCCGCAATAGAGATGCGGGGCCATCTGGGCGTAGTGCGCCTCGGCCATGGCGGCGATCTTCTTGGCCTCGAGGATGCCGCCGACACGCCCCAGTGCCGGTTGCAGGATCGAGGCGGCGCCCAAGGCGAGCACCCTGGCAAACTCGTATTTGGTGACCAGCCGCTCGCCGGTCGCGATCGGCACGCTTGTCGACCGCGCCACCTCCGCCATCTGCTCGGGCATCTCGGCGGCGACCGGCTCCTCGAACCAGAGGGGCTCGTAGGGTTCCAGCCGCCGGGCCATGCGCTTGGCGCCGGAGGTAGTGAATTGCCCATGGGTGCCAAACAGGAGATCGGCGCGTGTCCCCACCGCCTCGCGCAGCGCCTTGCAAAAGGCTTCCGACCGCTCCAGATCCTCGAGCGTCGGCTGGTGCGGGTCAAAGACCGTGTAGGGCCCCGCCGGGTCGAATTTCAGTGCCGTGAAACCGAGGCTCAGATAGTGGAGCGCCCGCTCGGCGGCGATGTCCTGGTCGTTGTAGACATTGGGCTGCTCCGGGTCCGGGTAGACATCACCATCGGCCGGGTAGAGATAGGTGTAGCTGCGGATGCGCTCGCGGCAGCGGCCACCCAGCAGGTTGTAGACCGGCTGGCCCGCCGCCTTGCCGATGATGTCCCAGCAGGCGATCTCGAGTCCCGAAAGCACGCCGACCAGCGACGCATCGGGCCGCGCCGTGTAGCCCGAGCCATAGGTCAGCCGCCACAACCGCTCGATATCGTGAGGGTCCGCGCCCTCGAAGTGCCGCGCAAAGACATCGCGCACCATGTCGGCCAGCACATGGGGGCCGAAGGTTGCCGCATAGACCTCGCCGATCCCGGTGATCCCATCGTTCGTAGTCAGTTTGACGATGATGAAATACCGCCCGCCCTTGCGGGGCGGTGGGTTGCCGACGACGAAGGTCTCGCAATCGGTCAGCTTCATGGGCCCTACTCCATCACGATGACGTTGCGCAGACCGATCCCCTTCTCGACGTTCTCGATCGCCTGGTTGATTTGGTCGAACGGCAACCGCACGGTGATTAACTCGTCGAGCATCAGGTCGCCGGCCCGATACATCTCGACCAGCCTCGGGATATCAGCCCGGATATCGCTATGGCCCATTTTCGAACCGATGATCCGGCCCGAATTGTCCGAGAGCGCGAGCGGGTTGAAGGTGGACCGCGCGGCCTCATCCGCCATGCCGACCAGGACCGAGCACCCGCCCGGCGCCATCATCGCATAGCTTTGCTTCATCGCGGGGACCGCACCGACCGTCACGAAGATATAGTCGGCGCCGCGCCCGCCCGTGAGGTCACGCACCGCCTGGACCGGGTTCTGGGCCGAGCCATCGACGGTATGCGTTGCACCAAAGGCCTCGGCCGCAGCCAGCTTCTCAGCCGAGAGATCGACGGCGATCAGCCGCTTTGGATTGGTCTGCGCAGCCCCCTGGACCGCGTTCAACCCGACGCCGCCGCATCCGATCACCACCAGATCGCGGCCCGGCAGCGGCGCGGCGGTGTTGATCACCGCTCCCCAGCCGGTGATCACCCCACAGGCCAGAAGCGAGGCCGCGTCGAAGGGCACGTCCCTCGGGATCGCCACCATCTGTGATTGGTGCACCGTGACCTCCTCGGCGAAGGCGGCGGTGCGCAGGCCCTGCTTGACCGGGTTGCCATCCGGGAAGGCCAGCGGCCCGGGATCGTCGAGCGGAAAGCTCGACTCGCACGAACCGCGGTAGTTGCGCGCGCAGCAGGGGCAGGTACCGCAGTTCCGGACTAAGGTAATGACGACATGATCACCGGGCGTGAAATCGGTGACGCCCTCGCCGACCTTGGTCACCACGCCCGCGGCCTCGTGACCATAGACCGCCGGCAATTGCCCGCCCCAGCCACCCGAGGCGTAGAGCACGTCCGAATGGCAGATCGCCACCGCGCGGACCTCGGCGCGGACCTCGCCCGGGTCGGGATCGGCCAGCGTGACCTCGGCAATCTCGAGCGGTTTCCCGAATTCCCTGCAAATGGCTGCGCGCATGACGCCCCCCGAAACCCATTTTGATTCGGTGTTTATTCTTCGACGGTTCTTGGAGCTTTGCACAGCCCCAAAACGCGCTCAGTTGAACGAGGATTTCTCACGCAGGTCGCCTGCCTGCCAGATATAGAAGACGGCCAGCGGTTGATCGCTCGTCCGGAAGCCGTGGGTCAGCATCGAAGGCACGTAGACCACCTCACCCGCGCGGCGCATGACTGGCTCGCCCAGTTCGAATTCGGCGCTGCCCGCGACCACCACATAGACCTCCTCGGCCGCGTGGCGATGGGGCGGGTAGTCAATGTGCGGGCCCCAGACCCCGATCCCTGCGCGGACGCGCTCGCTGACAAAAGGTCCATGCTTGCCGATCACCTCGGCAAAACCATAGCCCGCCAACATGTCGTCGCCGACCACGTTGTCGGCGCTTGTGTAGCTCTGCTCCCAATTCCGGGTCGACTTCTCGGCGTCGAAGGCGGCGGTCAGATCGTGGGTTTCGGGCGCGGTCAGGGCCAGGCAGTCCGTCAGCGTATCCGCCGCCTGCAGATGCCTTGGCGGGGTTTCGACCCATCGATCGCCCCAATCGGCGATGCTGCCGTGGAAGTGCTGGATCGTCGGATCGGGATGATCGGCGACAAAGCTTTGGATCGCGTCCAGCAAGCGGCGGTCGGCGGCTTCGATGCTATCGGTCATTGGCAAAGCCTAGCTCCGGCTCTGGATCCCAAGCAACCGTCTGGCCAATGGCCCAATCACTGGATTAGGCTGGCGGCCATGAGCGACGTCACCACGATCACCCGCGAAGACGGCATCGCCGTTCTGGCCCTGAACCGCCCGGAGCGCCGGAATGCCCTGACCATCGAATTGGCCCGCGCGATCCGGGCCGGGCTGATCGAACTCGACGCCGACCCGGAAGTGCGCGGCATCGTACTGACCGGCGCTGGCGACAAGGCCTTCTGCGCCGGGGTCGATTTGGCCGAGGCGCGCGGCAGGCAGGTGCACGAAATTGAGAACCGGTTCGGCGAGGTCGTCGCGATCTACCGCCAGATCCTGGATACGAAAAAACCGGTGGTCTGCGCCTTGAACGGCGTTGCAGCGGGCGGCGGGTTCCAAATCGCGCTGGTCTGCGACCAGCGGGTGGCGCATCCGGGCATGCGCATGGGGCAGCCGGAGGTCAATGCGGGCATCCCCTCGATCGTCGGCACACACTGGATGCTGCTGCATCTGGGCTGGTCCACCGTCCAGGACCTGAGTTTCACTGGCCGGCTGATGGAGGCCGACGAGGCCCGAGCCCATGGGCTGATCAACCACATGGTCGAGGCGGATCATGTGGTGGCCAAGGCTCGTGAAGTCGCACTCGACTTTGCATCGAAGCCCTCGGTCGCCTGGGCGCGCACCAAGGCCCGGTTCCGGGAATTGGCCTTAGACGGCCTGGACGAGGCCTTCCGCGCCGGCGTGCTGGGCCAGCAGGAGGCCTTTGCCAAGGGCGAACCCCAGGCGATCATGGATGCCTTCCTGGCGGCCCGGGCCGCGAAGAAGGGTTGATCGCGCGAGCATACCAGTTTTTGCATGGGAGACTCTCTTCGGTTAAACTCTCTGTCGGCGAGCACAGAGGGCGGGGGCAATGCGATGAGCACGCGGGCGAGTCTGATCTACATCCTGATCGGCGCACTCCTGGCAGGCTATGTGGGCCTGCATTGGGGGCTGGCACGCGAACTGGACGTGACGGTCGAGCGCAAATGGACCGGCGAGACGAAGCGGCGCTTCGGCAGGGGAACCGCCTATTTCATCGCCACAGATCAGGGTGAGTTTGGCTTCTTCGGCACGCCCTTCACCGCAGATTCGGACGAAATGTTCGCACAGCTGACTGCGGGTGATACCGCAGGGATCACCGTGATCGATTGGCTGCACGGGCCGCTGCTGGCACAGATCATGGAGTGGGAAAGCCGGCCATTGATCGTGGAAGTCCGCTAGTCACGGGTTTGGACCCCAGGGCGCGCCCATCATCAACTGCACCTCCTGACCCTGCAGCAGCGGTCGCACCTGGACCGCGAAGCGCATGAAATTCTCCGATCCGTAGAGCCGCTTCCAGAAGGCGCGGCGGTCGGCGTCGTCCTCGAACCGCCAAAGGTGGATCAACTGGTGCAGCGGCCCGGTATCCGAGATGAAATAGCCGATCAGATAGGGCGCGAAACCCTCGCCCTCCATGACCGGCCAGGCGATCTCCTGGTAGAGCTTGATCACCTCGGGCATCTTGCCGGTGGTGACGGAATAGGTGCGTTTCTCGTAAAGGGGCATGGGCCTCGGTCCTTTTCAAAGTGGGTCGGATAAGATTGGGATGAGGGCGTCGGTGCGTGCAAGCACGCAGCCTAGGGGAGCGCACGATGTATGCCGAGGACTCTTTCTACACGCTCGACTGGTTGCGCGGCGCCGGGCTGCTGGTGGTCACTGGGGTCCTGGTCTGGCTGACCTGGAAGGCCGCGAAGCGGGTCTGCCGAGGCGGGCTCGCGCGCCGGCTGGTCTGGGCGCTTGGGCTGTTCTGGGCGTTCCTCTGGCTCTCGCCCCAGATCTATTACGCCTATTACTGGCTGATCTTTCCAGACCTTCCCGTGCAATGGGTGATCCGCTGGCCGCCGGGGCCGGCATGGGTGGGGCGTCTGTTGGCCTTCCAGGGGCCGGCGACCCTGTCGGCCCATGGGCAGGGGGCGCTGGGGTGGGCGCTGATCATCGGTGCCGCGCGGCGCTTCCGAGGGGTGTGAGAACGGTGTCTCAGACGTGGTGGCTGAAGCTCTCCTGCCGCGCGCCCTGCATCAGACGCTCGAAATCAGCGCCACTGACGTTGACCAAGGTGCGGTGGTCGCCGCCCTCGAACCAGATTGCGGAGCGGCCCCTCAGGCTGGCGTCCAGCACGGTCGGCAACCCGTAGGCCGAGCCGACCGGCGGGATCGCGCCGCTGTCGCAGTCGTCAAACAGCTTGTCGATCTCGCGCTCGGAGGCAAGGCCGAGGCGGCGGTCCAAGAGCTCCTGCAGCGTGGTCAGGTCGACCCGGTGGCTGGATGGCACGACAGCGAGCACGTAGCCGTCCTCGAGATGGATCACCACGGTCTTGGCGACGCTGTCGCCGGGGACATGGGCGGCCTCCGCGCTCTCCATGGCCGAGATGGTGCGCGGATGGGCGACGGTATTGTAGGGCACCCCGGCGTCCTCGAGGTGTTGTTTCAGCTTGGTGGCGATGGTCATGGCGTCCTCCCTGCCTGTGCGGCGGCGGGCGGCGAGCCGGGCGGGGCGGGGCCGGAGAGGGCGCCCTGCGCCCGGGGTGCTCCGCCGGTGTTGAGTAGTGTGCCCGAGGGGGGAGAGTCGGGCAAGCCGGTGCGATGTCGCGGGGGTGTGGCGGGAGAGGCGGGCGGGCACAAGAGAAGGTAGGGTGCGGGGATGTAGGGTGGGTCGTTTCGACCCACCATGTTTGCAGCGTCCTCGGTCGATGGTGGGTTCGCAGAACCCACCCAACCCCCTCAGTTCTTCGCCTTATCCACCAGCGCGCCGGCCTTGATCCAGGGCATCATGCCGCGCAGTTTCTCGCCGATCTGTTCGATCTCGTGGGCGTCGTTGTTGCGGCGGATCGCCTTGAAGCTGGGCTGGCCGGCCTTGCACTCGGTCATCCAGTCGCGCACGAAACGGCCCTGCTGGATATCGTCCAACACCGCCTTCATCCGGGCCTTGGTCTCAGCGCGCGGCAGGATGCGGGGGCCCGAGACGTATTCGCCATACTCGGCGGTGTTCGAGACCGAGTAGTTCATATTGGCGATGCCGCCCTCATAGATCAGATCGACGATCAGCTTCACTTCGTGCAGGCACTCGAAATAGGCCATCTCGGGGGCGTAGCCCGCCTCGACCAGGGTCTCGTAGCCCATGCGGATCAGCTCGACGAGCCCGCCGCAGAGCACCGCCTGCTCGCCGAAAAGGTCGGTCTCGCACTCCTCCTTGAAGGTGGTCTCGATGATGCCCGAGCGCCCGCCGCCGATGGCCGAGCAGTAGGAAAGCCCGATCTCGAGCGCCCGGCCGGAGGCGTCGTTGTCGACCGCAACCAGGCAGGGCACACCGCCGCCCTTGACGAACTCGCCGCGCACCGTGTGGCCCGGACCCTTGGGCGCCATCATCAAGACGTCGACCCCGGGCTTCGGCTCGATCAGGCTGAAGTGGATGTTCAGCCCGTGGGCGAAAGCGATCGCGGCGCCGTCCTGGAGGTTGTCGTGGATGTGATCGCGATAAGTGTCGGCCTGTAGCTCGTCCGGCATGCACATCATGATAAGATCCGCCCAGGCCGCCGCGTCGGGGATGGACTTTACCTCCAGCCCCTCGGCCTCGGCCTTGGCCGCGCTAGCCGAACCGGGGCGCAGCGCGACGCAAAGGTTCTGGGCGCCGGAGTCGCGCAGGTTCAGCGCGTGCGCATGGCCCTGGCTGCCATAGCCGACGATGGCCACCTTCTTGTCCTTGATCAGGTTGATGTCGCAGTCGCGATCGTAATAGACGCGCATGGCTGTCCCTCGTTATTTGCCCTTCGGGCGTTTCCTTATGTTTCCCGGCGGGGTGGTTAGACCAAGGCCCCCTTATTGTCCAGCAGGGGGCAGGTTCCCGGCCGAGACCAGTTGCTGCCACAGCTTGCGGGTGCAGATATTCATGGCCCGCGTGTCCTCCTTAGTCCCGACAAGCCCGGCCTCCAGCATCCGCTCGGTGACGACCACCGCCATCACGGATGGCAGGGTAGCGGCGGTCAATCCGCGCTCGCGGTCGGCCTGGGTGACCGCCGGGCGGTCAGCATCGGCCTCGGGGAAATTGTAGCTGGTCATCGATTGCGGATTGCAGAGCCCGTCCTCGGGGGTCAGCCGGATCGCGGGGTCATCGGACGGGGTCGCGTCGCGGGCCGCGTCAATGGCGAAGATCGCCGAGACTGGCCTACCGGCGCCCTGGCTTTGGAGCGAGAGGTAGACGTGCGGCACGGGCGTCCTATCGCCCGGAAGGCCTTGGGGCTGCGGTGCTGCGCCAGGCAGGGGCAACGCCGCCGCGGCGGCCTGGGTTTCGGGCGACGCCTCGGCGGTCGTCGTCTCGGGTGTCGTTTCCGGCACGCTCTCTGCCGACTGTTCGCTGGCTTCGGCCGGTGCCTCGCCGGTGGCCTCCACAGCGGCGTCCGCAGCGGCCTCGGGTGCATCGGAGCCCGGCTTGGTGGCGGGCGGCGGCGCGATATCGACCGGGCTAAAGACGGTCTCATCCTCGGCCAGGATCGCGATCTGCGCATCGGCGGGATCGGCGGACGAGGTCTGTTCCGCATCCGATCCGCCGCCGAACGTCGAGCCGAGTTTCGGAATGCAGCCAGCGAGGCCGAGGCTCAGGAGCGCGCCTGCCGCCAGGGGCCATCCAGCGAACCGGCTCAGGCTCATTCCGCCGCTCCCGCCCCGCGCATCATCGCGCAAACGCCGGTGCGCGTGACCTCGGCGAGCCCCAGGGGGCGCATCAGGTCGATGAACCGGTCGACCTCGCTCGAGGTCTGGGCCAGCTCGAAGACGAAGCTTTCATGTGTCACATCGACCACCCGGGCGCCCAGCAGATCGGCCATGCGCAGCGCCTCGACCCGGTGCTCGTCGGTCGCCACCACCTTGACCAGCGCAAGTTCGCGCTCCAGGTGGTCGCCCTCGACCGTCAAGTCGTGGACATCATGCACCGGCACCAAGCGGCCAAGCTGGGACTTGATCTGCTCGATCACCGCGGGCGTGCCAGTGGTGACGATCGTGATCTTCGAGAGATGGCCCAATTGGTCGGTCTCGGCGACGGTCAGGCTTTCGATATTGTAGCCGCGGCCCGAGAAGAGGCCGATTACCCGGGCGAGCACGCCCGGTTCGTTGTCGACCAGCACGCCCAGTGTGTGACGCTCCTCGACCTCCGCATGGACGTCACGCAGATTATAGGCCGAGTGGCTGGACGAGCCGGGTTTGATGACGAGGGAATTCATGCTGTGTCTCCCCGGCGCGCACGGCGCCGAAAAAGCGGTCGATCCCCCGGACCTGATCCGGGGACTCTTGGCGATCTCTTAAGGCCATCCAGGCCCCGGCTCAAGGCCGGGACATCGGCGGTGAGGTTCGAATACATCAAACCAGCACCGCGCCGCTGTCGCCGATCGCGCCCTCGGTCGAGGCCTCGCCCAGCAGCATCTCGTTATGGGGCTTGCCGGACGGGATCATCGGGTAGCAGTTCTCGTGCTTCTCGACCAGGCAGTCGAAGATGACCGGGCCGTCATAGGCCAGCATTTCCTTGACCGCCTCGTCCAGATCCGCTGGGTCATGGCAGTGGATGCCTTTGCATCCGAACGCCTCGGCCAGTTTAACGAAATCCGGCAAGGCTTCGGAATAGCTGTGGGAATAGCGTTCGCCATGCAGCAGCTCCTGCCATTGCCGGACCATGCCCAGACGCTCGTTGTTCATGATGAACTGCTTGACCGGCAGGCGGTATTGGACGGCCGTGCACATCTCCTGCATGGTCATCAGCCAGGACGCCTCGCCGGCGACGTTGATAACCAGGCTCTCGGGATGCGCGATCTGGACGCCGATCGAGGCCGGCACGCCGTAGCCCATGGTGCCCAAGCCCCCAGAGGTCATCCAGCGGTTCGGTTCGTTGAAGCCCATGAACTGCGCCGCCCACATCTGGTGCTGTCCGACCTCGGTGCAGACATAGCGGTCATGGTCTTTCGTCAGCGCTTCCAGCCGCTGCAGCGCGTATTGCGGCTTGATCGACTTCTCGGAATTTGCGTAGCGCAGGCAGTCGACGCTGCGCCAATCCTCGATCTGCCGCCACCACTTCGCGACGCCCTCGGCGCGGGTCTTGGCGCCACGGGATTTCCAGAGCTCGATTATCTGGTCGAGCACCGTACCCACGTCGCCGATGATCGGGACATCCACATGAATGTTCTTGTTGATCGACGAGGGGTCGATGTCGATATGCACCTTGCGCGAGCCGGGTGAAAAGGCGTCCAGCCGCCCAGTGATCCGGTCGTCGAACCGCGCACCGATGCACAACATGAAATCGCAATCGTGCATGGCCATGTTGGCCTCGTAGGTGCCGTGCATTCCCAGCATCCCGACCCACGACTTGCCGGTGGCGGGATAGGCACCCAGCCCCATCAGGGTCGAGGTGACAGGAAAACTGCTGGCATCGGCCAGATCGCGCAACCGCTGGCTGGCCTTTGGTCCCGAGTTAATGACCCCACCGCCGGTATAGAGGACCGGGCGCTCGGCCTGTTCCAGCAACTCGACGGTGGCCTGGATCGCATCCGGATCGCCCTCGGTCCGGGGCGCATAGCTGCGGGTGCGAGCGTCCTTCGGCGGCACGTATGTGCCGGCCGCGAATTGGACGTCCTTTGGGATGTCGACCAGGACCGGTCCGGGCCGGCCATTGGTCGCCACATGAAAGGCGCGGTGGATCGTATCGGCCAGCGCATCGGTCTCTTTGACCAGCCAATTGTGCTTGGTGCAGGGGCGCGTGATGCCGACAGTGTCCGCTTCCTGGAAGGCGTCGTTGCCAATCATGAAGGTGGGCACCTGGCCGGTCAGAACAACGATGGGGATTGAATCCATCAGCGCGTCGGTCATGCCGGTGACAGCGTTGGTGGCACCCGGGCCGGAAGTGACCAGGACGACGCCGGGCTTGCCGGTCGACCGCGCATAGCCCTCGGCTGCATGGGCCGCGCCCTGTTCATGGCGCACCAGGATGTGGCGGATCTCGTTCTGCTGGAATATCTCGTCATAGATCGGAAGCACGGCGCCGCCCGGGTATCCGAAGACCACCTCGACGCCCTGGTCCTTCAGGGCTTTGACGACGATTTCGGCACCGGTCATCGAATGGCTCTGATCGGGGCCGGACTTCTCACCAGACATGTTTCTTCTCCATCCATCGCGGTTCCGCCTGCGGGCATAAAAAAAGCCCCGTCCGGGGCCCATGCGCGCTTTGTCCGGGAAGGGTTTACCCCATCCGGTTCCAGCGCGCCTTCGTTACGAGAATCTGCCGCATTCGCCGCGTTCCTTTGCTTCGAGGGCGCAGATATACCTCAGCGAACGGTCGGGTCAACCCGGTTTTGCCGCCAAATCTGTCGCGATGGCCAGATTTTCCGCAGGATCGTGTCCCGAAAGCACGGTCCATTGAAACATTTGATTGCGGATCCAGGTGGATTGCCGCTTGGCATAGCGCCGGGTGGCGGTCTTCGCACGCGCGACCGCCTCGCCGAGGTTGAGCGTACCATCGAGATATGAACGGAGTTCCGGCGCGCCGACGGCCTTCATGCCTGGCAGATCGGTGTCGAGGCCCAGGTCGCGCACGCGGCGCACCTCGTCCATCACGCCAGTCCGGATCATCGCGTCGAAGCGGGCATCGCAGCGCGCATGCAGCCAATCCCGAGGCGGATCGAGGACCAGCGCGACGCAATTCCGAAGCGGCAGGAGCGGCGGCGGCGTGCGCCGGCGCCACCCGGCGAGGCCCATGCCCGTGGCTTCCAAAACCTCCCACGCGCGCAGCAGGCGCATCGGATTGGCCCGGTCGATTGTGGCCATGGTTTCGCCGTCGCGCGCATCAAGCGCATCGGCGAAGGCTGTCAGGCCCATGCGTTCCAGGCTTTCCTCGGCCTCGGCTCGGACATCCGGAGGGATCTGCGGGATCGGTGCCAGGCCCTCGGTCAGGGCCTTGAAGTAGAGGCCGGTGCCCCCAGTGATGATGGGCCTGAGGCCCTGCGCCCGGCACGCATTCAGGATCCCCTCGACCTCCGCCAACCATGTGCCGACCGAATACTCGGCATCGAGGGACACATGTCCGTAGAGGAAGTGAGGCGCGCGCGCCACGTCCCCGGGACCCGGCCGCGCGGTCAGGATGCGCCAGTCGCGATAGACCTGCTGGCTGTCGGCGTTGATCACGGCACCACCGAACCGCTCGGCCAGCGCCAGGGCCAATTCAGACTTTCCGCTGGCGGTCGGCCCAGCGAGAAGGATGGGGCGGTTCATGCCGGCTGGCGCGGGACGCCGGCCGCAGTGGCGCGCACTAGGCAGATCGTCATGGTCACCAACAGCATCACCGGCGCGGTGCTGGCGATTGTCATGTAATCCGGCAAGTAGAGCGGGAACACCGGGCCGAACCAGATCACCAAGAGCCACAGCCCCGAAAGCCATCGGCGGCCGAAGCCATCGCGCATCAGATACATCCCGGCAGCAAGCGTCAGGACCATTTCATAGTAATAGGCATAGGGTGACGCGAGCGGAATCGCGGCGCAAAGTGCCGCGCATTTCAGGTCGTAGCGAATATGCGGGCGGCTCCAGACCCAGAGGATCGCCGCCAGCATGGCCAGGGTGACGACCGCTTGCACGACGATCGCGGTTTCGTGCGCAGCGCCATTGATCCGGAAGAACCCGTAGACCGACACGAAGGGCGGCAGGATAAAGCCCTCCGACATCAACTGTACCCGCCCCTGGATCTCGGTCGCGAAAGCTTCCCAGTAGGCGAGACCGAACGGCAAGGTCGAGACGACGGCAATCGCGACCGAGAAGACCGTCGCCCAGAGGATCACCCGCCATTGGCCCGCCGCGATCAAGGCAAATGGAATCAAAAGCCCAAGCTGCGGCTTCAGCGTCAGAAGCGCGATCCAGAATCCGGCCTGAACGCTCCTGCCCTGCCCCATCGCCCAGAGTGCGGCGACAAGCCCCGCGGTCCACAGAACGCTGGTCTGTCCGATCGCCAGACACCCGACCAGGACGACCGGCGCGGCGGCGAAGATGCGCCACCCCCCCGGCAAGGCCGCAGTTGGCCCCCGCAGCGCCAGCCAGAAGCCGACCAGCGAGGCGATCGCGAAGACGGTCCAGGCCGCCCAAAAGGGCAGCAGACCCAGCGGGCCGACCAGGATCATCATCGCAGGCGGGTAATGCCACAGGACACTGCCCGCCTCGTCGGCGGGGAACCCGGCAGCGGCAATCAATGCGTCTTGATCGAACGCGGCCATCCCGTTGCCTGCAACGAACAGCTTTGCCGCGGCCCAGAAGGCGACGAAGTCGATCCGGTTCACCTCGATCAGTCCCGTCGCATTCGCCAGCTCGTAGTCCTTGGCGAAGAGATAGATGACGCCCAGGTAGATCGCGATCCAGAAGATGACATTGGTCCGGCGTTCGGTCAGGATGCCGAAACGATTTGGCTGGGTCATGTCGATCCGCCTCTCGCCGCCCTGGGCGCGTCAGTTCGGAAGAGCGGCGGTGGGCGCCGGCACGCCGTCCTCGGCCCGCCTGGCGCGCCAAACGCAGATCACAAGCGTCACCGTCATAAGCGGCGCGGCGTAGAGAACCGGCGGCACCTGTCCGAGCAGCGCAAGCCCAGGCACCGGCCCCAGCCACAGCGCCAAAAGCAATAGCTTCTCGCCACGGCTCGCGCCAAATCCGTCGCGCGCCAGGAACATTGCCGCGACAAGCGCCAGTGTCATCTCGTAATGAAAGGCATAGGGCGTCGCCATTGGCGCCGCAGTACAAAGCGCCGCCGCCTTCAGATCGAGCGTGGCGCCTCGCCGGCTCCAGACCCACGAGACAGCCGCGGCGCAGGCAAGCATCACGAGGAGCTGGATCGGATAGGCGATGTCATGCCCGGCACCGGTCAACCGTGCGAAGGCATACCAGGTCATCATCCGGTCGAAACGGACCAGGTCGCCCCGCATCGCTTCGGACATGAAGGCGGTCGATTGCAGAAACGCACGCCAGTAGTCCAAACCCATGACCGAGGTGGAGAGGACCAGCACGATCGCCGTGCCGATCATCGCCCAAAGGATCGTCCGCCAGTAACCGCCAAAAGCCAGCGCGAACGGAATCATCAAGCCGAGTTGGGGCTTCACGGTCATCAGCGCCAGGATCGCGCCTGCGAGCATGGCCTGACCGCGGCCCAAAGTGGCAATCACCGCGGCCAGGCCGGCGGTCAGGTATAAGCTGTTGTTTCCCAACGTCAGGATGATCAGCACGGCTGGCCCCGCCAAAACGAGGCCGATCCCACCCGGAAGCGGCTTCGCGAGCGGCATCATCACCAGACAATAGAGGGTCAACCCGACGAGACTGTAGACGATATAGGCGGCTGAGAACGGCAAGTATCCAAGCGGCGTCACCACCATGTGCCAGAACGGCGGATAGAGCCACAGAAGGTCGCCGGGCTCGCTCGATGGTTGGACCGCCATGGCCTCGCGCAGCACATTTGGGTCGAAGGCCGCGATCGCCCTGCCCTCGACCGCGAGACGCGCGCCAGCCCAAAAGGCGGTGAAGTCTATCTTCACCGCCTCACCGGCGAAATCAGGCGCATTGACGTCGATGACCATCTTGGCGGTGTTCAGGATGAAGGCGAAGGCCATAAGCGCCGCCGCCATTATGGCGAAGCGCCTCAGCATCGGTGCTTCGCCGAAAGTCCGGCGAATTCTGTCCGCAAGTGGCTGGTCAGCTCGCGTCATGGGTCACCTGCAAGGGCCGTGGCATATTCACCAGCAGCGCGATCAATGAAAGGGTCAGGACCGGCGCGCCGAGGAAAGCGAATCCGTGGACCAGCCCCACCTCGCGCAAACCATGGCCGAGCGTCGGCAGGGCCCAAATCGCGATAACCGCAACCAGCCGCAGGGGATCGCGGGGCCCCGGCATGGCAAGAAGCAGGCCCGCCCCCAAAACCGGCAGCACCAGGTCGTAGAAATAGGCGTAGGGTGTAACCAGCGGGATCGCGAAGGTGAGGATAGCGGCCTTTCGCTCGAAGGTCAGATCCTCCCGGTGCCAGGCCCAGACGACAAGCACGGCAACCGCGAGTGCGGCGCCCATTTGCAGCCATTTCGCCTGGTCCGGGCCGAGGCCGCTCGCCAAGCCAAACGCATACCAGGTGACCATCAGGTGGCGGGGCAGCCAGCCCGTGCGGATCCATTCATCGGTGATGCGGATGCCGTCGAGGAAGGCCACCCAGTAATCGGCGCCGACCCACAGGAAGCTAGCGACGAAAAGCGCGGCCACGGTGACGATGGCCCAGCCAATGATGCGCCAGGCGCCACTGACGATCAGAACCAGGGGCAAAAGCGGCCCAAACTGCGGCTTTACGGTCAAGAGCCCAAGCATCACGCCGGCCAGGACAACATTCTGCGCGCGCAGCGCTGCCAGGAACCCTGCCAACAGCGCGCCGACGATCAGGGTGTTCTGGCCCTGGATCAGGCACATGAGTACCGCCGGAGAGGCAATCGCGATCATCGCCGCCGGTCCGGACGGTATGAGCTGGCGCGCGGCAACCGCGAAAGCCGTGAGACCCGCCAGCGAAAACAGCAACCAGGCGGTCATGAACGGCATCAGCCCAAACGGCGTAACCAGTGCATGAAAATGCGCCGGATATAGCCAGCCCATGCGGTAGCCGGCATCGCCGGTCCATGGCGGCAAATTGCGCGTCTGGTTCAGCAGTTCGACATCGAACGCCTCGACCGCCCTGCCCTGCAGTGCCAACTTGCCCGCCGCCCACATGACCGAGAAATCGTTTGGCACGCTAAGTCCGGCGATATCGCGATTAGCGACTTGGTAGATCGCATAGCCGAAATAGCCGACGCAGCCGATCACGAACGCCACCGAGACTACCCAGGCGATATTGCGCAACCGCTCGGCCGGCGCAATGCCGCGCCTGTCCGAGCCCGGTTCCGCCGCCGCCGCCGCTGCGCTGGAATTCCCCGTCATTTCCGCCGTCTTCGTGCTCTGGCCTCTTAAAAAAGTCTAGCAGAGCATTGAGCAAATTGCACTTTAAAAGATCGAACACGACAAGGGGCGCA
>JAOTXT010000085.1 GCA_029862205.1 Paracoccaceae bacterium | reverse complement strand
AGCAAAGAGCCACGACCGAACAGGTCGTGAAGGACATCCGCCGCAGGACGCGCAAGCACCATTCGGCCGAGGAGAAGATCAGGATCGTTCTCGAAGGGCTGCGTGGCGAGGAGAGCATCGCTGAGCTTCACCGGGCAGCAGCATTCCTCTGATCTGGAGAGGTCAACCGCAACAATTTTGTCGGGAAAGGCCAGCGTTTCGGGACTTGGAGCGAGGCTGAGAACGACATTGTCGAGGCTCGGCACCCTTCCTGATCTTACCGAAATGGAAGTTCGTCTCGAGAGCACAGAAGAGGTTACCGGCTTCAGTGTTGACTGGTTCTCCGAAGAGTACATTCAACCGCATGGCGGTTTCCTACTGGACGGACGCCTCATGCAGCGAGACGTCGATATGCTTGCCGAAGAACTTCGTGCAACAGACGGAACCCTTATCATCGAACTGGAAATCGGGCGCTTCCCAGGCTTCTTTGGCGAATGGTCATTCGAAGGTTGGGATGGCGGTGAGCTCAAGTTTGCCAATCGCGAAATCTGCTCGCGTGTCGTGACGAACCATGAGGCAATCCCAGACGACTTTTTCGATCCGAAGGAGCCTTTCAAAACGGAGGTTGCTACAGCAGGGCCTCACGATTTGATCAGATTGATGGTCGTGGGCAACCGTAATTCGCGAGAGGCGGAGTAGGGAAACAAGCGGGTTTCTCGGCAGTTTCGGATCGTTCGGCAGCATTGAACTGGATTCCCCAACTGATCGAGCTGTCCTACCATTTTCAACGTTCCATTTCCTGTCCGCATCGCAAACCCAGTCGCAACCATTCCCGACAGCGGACATTCCTTGCCGGGTGTCCAACGGCAGCTCCGTCCCGCCGAACCGACCTCGATACACTAGGAGAAAGCTCCCGCGAGTGCCCCCTATTTGGCCCCCATGACCGTCGAGTGCCCTGACGCCCCCACAGACCTATCTGAAGCAGATCGCGTTGGGTGAGCCAAAGGGGGCACCGCGATAGGTCTCGCGGCAATTCATCCAATCTAGTGCTGATGTGTGGGAAAATGTATGGTATCAATCAGTCTTTTAAGGATTTTTACATTTGTTACTAATTATTTAAGGTGATTAAGTGGCGGAGAGAGCGGGATTCGAACCCGCGATAGAGTTGCCCCTATACACGCTTTCCAGGCGTGCGCCTTCGACCGCTCGGCCACCTCTCCGTGGCGGCGGACGCTAGCGCGGCGGTCTGGGATTGGCAAGGGGCGCGCGGGCGTCTAGCCTTCGTCCATCGGGTTTGGTGGAGAGCGGGATGTTTCGGATCTTGGCCGTGCTTTTCGTCGTGCTGGCGCTGGCCGTGCTGGTGGGCGATTTCTATCTCAGCCTGGGGGGCGATGGCGTCGTCCGGTTCGGGGCGCTGGGCGAATGGTGGGCACGAATTCACCGCGACAGCCTGCTGTTGCTCCAACCCGCGGTCGAGCGCCATATCAGCCCCGAGATCTGGGATCCCGGCATCCAGACGCTGCTGGAATGGCCCGCCGTGCTGGAATTCGCGATCGCGGCCGTGGTCTTCTGGCTGTTGCACTTGCTGGCGCGCTGGCGCCGCCGCCGCCGGCTCACGCGCCGCTGACAACGGCATTTTAACCAAACGCTCCTAAACCGTGGGCCGACCCCGCCGCGCGGCGCGCCTCATCGCCGCGGGCGCGGACCTTCAGACAAGGAGACAGTCATGCGCGCCACCCTCCGGCGGTGGGGCAGGGGGTTTGCCGCCCTCGCGGCCCTCATTGCGCTTTCCGCCTGCACCATCGGCCGCGAGCCAGCCTATGATGCCGCGATCGCGGGCGAAGTGACCGGGCTGACGGCCGAGACCCTGGCCTTGTTTCAGGATTTCCGGCCGACGCCGACCGGCGAGCACGCCGAGCGCGCCGAGCGGTACCGCGCCCTGGCTGCCCGGGCCGAGACGATCCGGCTGATGGCCGAGGCCCGCAGCTCGGCGGTCCCGCCCAGCGGGCTGGCCCGGCGCTTTGCGGCTCTTGCCGTCCGGATCGCCGGTGATGGTCTGCCATTGCCGGAGCGGACCCGGGAAATCTCAGAACGGCTGAATGAATACAACGAGGCGACCCCAGCTTACATGGCCGATTACCTGCGGAATCTCGGCGCACTTGAAGCCCACGACCGGGCGGCGACTGGCGATCAGGGAGGCAAGATCGCGGCCCATCAGGCGGCCTTGGCCGCGCATCGGGACCAGACGGCGGCTTATCTGGACGCGTTCCGGCTTTGGCAGCGGGGCGCCGGGCCGCAGCCAGCGCAGCCGGCCCCGCCTCCAGCGGCGCCACGGTTGGGCCACGACCCGGATTGCATTGCGCTGAGGCTGACGGCGCTCGAGGACATCTTGCGAGACACCCTGGTCTACGAGCGCGACATCCTGAACCGCGCCCGATGATCGAGAATTGAAGGACCCCCCAATGACCAATACCATCGACAATCTGACCGCCGAAATCGGCCTGGTCGTCGGCCAGATCCTAAAAACCGATCTGGCCCTACTAAAGGGCTATTCCCAGGCCAAGGCGCGGGCGATCGCCAGTTTCACGCTGATCCTGGGCCGCGCCCACGCGGCTGGCACGCTGAGCCGAGCGCAATTGGAGGACGAGGCGGCCGAGCTTGAACGCATGGTCGTGCGTTTCGTGCGCAATCTTCAGGCTCTTGCCACGACGACGGTCGAGCGCCTGCTTGGCGGAATCAGCCAGCTGCTGATGGGGTGATCCGGCAGTTGACCGGGATCCCGGCCCTGACGCTAGGCCCCGCAGCTGGCACGATCTGGGGCGTGGGGCCGGGGTAGGCAGTATCTCCAATGGCCCGGCCTAGAGCCGGGGCCTCGCGAAGCGGCGACAACCACCGAGAGCCCGGATCAGGTCCGGGGCATCGGAGACGCCGCCAATTACGCCGCCCGTTGCTTCGACCGCGCCGCCGCCCGAGTCTGGGCTTTCGGGTCCGCGTCGAACAGCGCCGCCAATTGCTCGGTCACGGCGCCCGCCAGTTGCTCGGCATCGGTGATGGTGACCGCGCGGCTGTAATACCGGGTCACGTCGTGGCCGATGCCGATGGCCAGAAGCTCGACCGATTTCCGCCGTTCGATCATCGAGATCACTTCGCGCAGGTGGCGCTCGAGATAGTTCGACGGGTTGACGCTCAGCGTCGAGTCGTCCACCGGCGCCCCATCCGAGATCGCCACCAGGATGCGCCGCTGCTCGTGGCGGCCCTGAAGCCGCCGATAGGCCCATTCCAGCGCCTCGCCGTCGATGTTTTCCTTCAGCAAGCCCTCGCGCATCATCAGGCCCAGATTGGTCCGGGCCCGGCGCCAGGGGGAATCGGCGCGTTTATAAACAATATGGCGCAAGTCATTGAGGCGCCCCGGATTCTGCGGTCGGCCACTGCTCAGCCACTGTTCGCGGCTCTCACCCCCCTTCCAGGCGCGGGTGGTGAAGCCCAGGATCTCGACCTTGACCTGGCAGCGCTCGAGCGTCCGGGCCAACACGTCCGCGGTAATCGCGGCGATCGAGATCGGCCGCCCGCGCATCGAGCCGGAATTGTCGATCAACAGCGTCACCACCGTGTCCCGGAACGTCGTGTCCTTTTCGACCTTGAAGCTGAGCGGTGTGGTGGGATTGGCGACCACGCGCGCCAGCCGGCCCGCATCTAGCATCCCTTCATCGCGGTCGAACTCCCAGGCCCGGTTCTGTTGGGCCTGCAGACGCCGCTGCAACCGGTTGGCGAGCCGCGAGACCGCGCCCTTCAGGGGTTCGAGCTGCTTGTCCAGATAGGCGCGCAGACGCTCGAGTTCTTCTTCGTCGGACAATTCTTCGGCCGGGATCTCCTCGTCGAACTTCTGGGTGAAGACGCGGTAATTGGGATCGGCGTCCGAAATCGGCTGCTCGCGGGAATCGGGCGGCGGCATGCCGTCATCCGCCTCCATCTGCTCCTGGTCTTGCGCCTCGGCGTCGCTCTCGTCGAGCGTCACCTCTATCTGCTGCGACTCGTCCTCCTCGCCGCGCATGTCGTCCGGCAGGTATTCCTGCTGATCGCCATCGTCCTGGCCGCTCTCGTCGCTTTCGGACTGGTCATCCTGGGCGTCGTCCTCGGCGTCCTGGTCCAGCTGTTCGTCGTCCTGGGCATCCGGGTCGTCGCCCAGCTGGTCGCCGTAGCCGAGTTCCTCGATGATCTCCCAGACCTTGCGGGCAAAGGCGCTTTGATCCTCGAGGTTGTCGCCCAGCGTCTCCAGGTCGGAGTCCAAGTGCTGGTCGAAGAAATCCTGCCAGATGTCGAGCACGTTCTGCGCCGCCGCAGGCAGGGGCCGCCCGGTCAGCTTTTCGCGCAGCAGGAAGCCCGCCGCCTCGTGCATCGGCGCTTCCGAGGTCTCGCGCATCGCCGCATAGCCGCGCCGGTCGCAATCGTCGCTCAGCCGCGCATCCAGGTTGTCGGCCACGCCCTCCATCGCGCGGGCGCCGATCGCCTCGCAACGCGCGGTCTCGAGCGCGTCGAAAATGGCGCGGGCCGTCTCGCCCGGCGGCGCGTAGCGCATGTCGGTCGCCGGGTTATGGAACCGCTCGCGGAGCGCATAGGCATCCGCCGTGCCGCGGGCCAGCATGACCTCGGAGCGCGTCATTCGTCGTGAAACCTGAGGCAGGCGCACACCGGCATTGGTCTTGCCCGGCGGGTCGGCGGAATAGGTGACGTCCAGCTCGGGCTCGCCCGCCAGCGCACGGGTCGCCTCGCCAAGCGCTTTCTTGAAGGGGTCCGCCGGGTTATCGGTCTTGAAGACCATGGTCTAGCCCAGGCTGATCGACGCTGCGCTTTCCGGCAGTTCCTCGCCAAAGCACTTCTGGTAGATCTCGGCCACCAGTTGGCGTTCCAGCTCGTCGCATTTGTTGAGGAAGGTCAGCCGGAAGGCGAATCCCAGATCGCCGCCGAAAATGCGCGCGTTTTCGGCCCAGGTGATCACCGTCCGGGGGCTCATCACCGTGGAGAGATCGCCGTTCATGAAGGCCTGGCGCGTCAGGTCGGCCACGGTCACCATGCGGCTGATCGTCTTCTCCTCGTCGCCCGCATAGTCTGGGCACTTAGACAACACGATGTCGGCCTCGGCGTCGTGGGGCAGGTAGTTCAGCGTGGTGACGATCGACCAGCGGTCCATCTGGCCCTGGTTGATCTGCTGGGTGCCGTGATAGAGCCCGGTCGTGTCGCCCAGACCCACCGTGTTGGCGGTCGAGAACAGGCGGAACGAGGGATGCGGCTGGATCACCTCGTTCTGGTCCAGAAGCGTCAGCTTGCCGTCGACCTCCAGCACGCGCTGGATCACGAACATCACGTCCGGACGGCCAGCGTCGTATTCGTCGAACACGATGGCGCTCGGCGTGCGCAGCGCCCAGGGCAGGATCCCCTCCTGGAACTCGGTCACCTGCTTGCCGTCGCGCAGCTTGATTGCATCCTTGCCGATCAGATCGATCCGGCTGATGTGGCTGTCCAGGTTCACGCGGACGCATTGCCAGTTCAGCCGCGCCGCCACCTGCTCGATATGGGTCGACTTGCCGGTGCCGTGATAGCCCTGGATCATCACGCGGCGGTTATGGGCAAAGCCCGCCAGGATCGCCAGCGTGGTATCTTGGTCGAAGCGGTAGGTATCGTCGATCACGGGCACGCGCTCGCCGGGCTCCGGGAAGCCCTTGACCACCATGTCCGAGTCGATGCCGAAGGTCTCGCGAACCGGAACATCGACCGTCGGAATCTCCGCCGGATTGACGCTGCCGTCAGCCATTTGCGCAACTCCTGTCATCTTGCCCGACCCTGTGGACCAAAGGCGCGCTTATTGCAAGGGCAAGGACGGCGGGTTGCCGCCACCGCGAGCCATGAATCGCGCTGATGATGGGGGTCAGAGCAGCCTGGCGCGGAAATCGCGCCAGCTGACCTCGCCCGCGCCAAGGTCAAAGCACATTAGGTCCTCACCGACGAATATGGGGTCTCTAAAGCTTTGCGCAACCTCGGCGATCAGCGCCGCGCGGTCGAAATCCGGCGGCACGAAATGGGTCAGTGCCAGGGCCTTGGCCCCCATCCGGTCGGCGACACCGCCGACCTCGGTGGAAAGCGTGTGATAGGCGGCCGTGTTGCGGATTGTCGCATCGCTGCGCGCGCCCGGTTTGGCCGCCATGTTGTGGTGCATGTAGACCTCGTGGATCAGCAGGTTGGCGCCCTGGCCGGCCTCGATCAGCGCCTCCGAGACCGACGTGTCGCCCGAGATTACGGCGGTCTTGCCGCCCGCGCGCAGGACAAAGCCATAAGCCGGCACGACGGGCGCGTGCTCCACCAGGACCGGCTCGATAGACAGGTCACCCACGCTGAGCACCGCGCCGGGGGCCAGAACCTCGCACGAGACCTCGAACCCCGTGGCTGAGGGACGCTGCTCGAAGGCGATCCGCAGGTCACGCTCTTGCCTCCAGGCGTCCATCGTCGCCTCGATCACCGGGACCACCGTTTCCGGGCAATGGACCGTCCAGGGCGCCGCCCGGCCCTGATGCCAGCTCGAGACCACCAGCTGGTAGAAGTCGACCAGATGATCCGAGTGCAGATGGCTCACGATCAGCGCGTCCAGTCCCATCCCCGGGCAGCCTGCTTCGATCAGCCGCTGGGTGACCATCGAGCCGCAATCGAACAGAACCTTGGCGCCGCCGGCCTCGACCAAGGTCGCGGCGCCGGCGCGGCTTGGATGCGCCACCGGACAGCCGGTGCCGAGGAGGGTGATGCGCATCGGACGGCTAGTCGGTGAAGTTTCGGCTCTTGCGCAGGATCTGCCAGGCTTTCAGCACCAGGGCCAAGCGCTCCGGATCCGGGTTCTGGCCGCCATTCATGTCCGGATGCAGATCCTTCACCAGTTCGCGATAGCGGCCGCGGACCTCCAGTCGTGTCTCGACCTGATGGGGCAGGCTCAGCGCGTCCATCGCCCGCTGCTCGTCCCGGGTCAGGCGCCGGCGCGGCCGCCCGTCATTGGCTGTCTCGCCGGGGTTGAGCGTTGCCGCTTCCCCCAGAACCTCGAACGGATCGCTGAACCCCCAACGCGCCCAGGCATTGCCCTCGGCGTGGGGATGCATTCCGCGGGGCGCGTGTGGCCCCTGGCCCAAAGACCAGGTTTGCCGCTCCCACACCCGGTCGGCGCGCATCTGCGCGTCCATGTCCTTTTCGTCGTAACCGGCGAAGTAGTTCCAACTGGCATTGTATTGGCGCACATGGTCCAGGCAGAACCAGCGGTAGTCATTCAGCCGCTCGGGCGAGTGGGGCGCACGGTAGGCGGCCCGGTCCCGGCAACCCGGCCATTCGCAATGGCGCTCGACCGCCTCGAACGCCCCGCTGACCCGGCGCGGCCGCTGCCGGCGCGCCTTGTCGGCAGCGGCGGAGACGTCATATTCAAGCGGCGATCGCGAAGCCATTGGTGTCTTTTTGCCAGGTCGTGCGTTTCAAACGCTGAGTCGAAGGAAGATAGCGCAAGCGCGGTTCAATCCGATAGCTTGACAAGTTGAAAATCAGGAGAAATTGGCGATGCCCCAGACCAGGACCGTGACGGAGACCTTGACCGAAAAGCTGCGGGCCGCGTTCGCGCCCGAGGATTTCGAGCTGATCGATGATTCCGAGAAGCATCGTGGCCATGGCGGCTGGCGCGAGGGGGGCGAGAGCCATTTCCGCCTGCGCATGGTTTCCGCGGTTTTCGAGGGGCAGACCCGCGTTCAACGCCAGCGCGCCGTCAACATGGTCCTGGCCGAGGAACTGGCCGGCCCGGTCCATGCACTGTCGATGGAACTGCGCGCGCCGGGAGAGTGAATTGTCCCGCGTGGCGGGTCGAAACGATCCACCCTAAAGGTCGCCCCAATGCCGGAGCAGGCAGTAGGATGGGTGCTCCGCATCCACCTTCCACCGCCCACAGGTCCGCGCCCGGTCCGTCAGTCAGCCTTGCCGTCCGTCCCGCGCACCAGGGCGGCGATCTGCATGTCCGGGTCGGCAACGGGTTCGACCGTCGGCTCGCGCCGGTCGCGTTCGAGTGCCGGTTTGGGCGCCGGGCTGGGTGCGGGATCGGGCACGGGAGCCGTGCGCAGAGGCGGCGCCTCGCGGATGGGCCGGAACAGCGTCGGCGTCGCGCCCGACGGTCCCGAAGCCGCGTCCGATAGGGGCAAGGCGACCGGCACGACGGTCTCGTCCTCGACCGGCCGCCGGAACACCATCACCGCGCGGTGGGTCTCCTGCACCCGGCTGAACCAGCCGTTGCGTTCGTTGACCGGCAGAAGATCCGTGCGCTGGTATTCCCAGCCATCCACCGCCTCGCGCTCGAGGATCTCCTCGAAGGCAGCGGCGACCCGTTCGGATGCATTGCGCGCGCCACGCTTGCGCTTGCCCTTCTCGGGCGCGCCGACGGTCTTGTATTCGTATTGCATTGCTCGGCCCTCTGAAATCGGGGATGCGGCGCTCCGGCCGCTTGATCGCTAATGTGCCCTGACCGGCGCCTCGAAACAAGGGTGCAGGATGGCGGGCGGCTCGCAGAGTGAGATGACCGATCAATAAGGGGAGATCGCAATGCCTGCCATGCGGACAAAGCTGGCTTTCGGTTTACACAGCCTGGATGTCTGCCTCTGACCCAAATCGGAGTAGAGCAATCGGCGAACAGGTCGCCGATCTTTGAGCGCCGATTTCTTGCAGTGGACGTAGAAACAGATCAGTCGACAGGGTAAATATGGCAGGGACACGGGCCGGAGCCCGTGTCCTTACCCTCATCCGTTCGGAGTTTTTACACTCATTCCGCTGGAAGAGTCTGCGTGTAGCTCAGCAGGTCGACGAGATCCTGGATCGGGAATGCCATCAGGGCGGGCATTTCGACGCCCGGGTGGCCGGCCCTGATCTTGTGCAGGGTCTCCCACGGGTTGCCCTGCGCCTCGGTCCCGACGAAGCCGGGATCGCCCGGGTCGCCCCAGTCCAGCGCCTTGCCGTCGAAGCCGTGGCAGGCGGCGCAGATGTTCTGGAAGATCGGCTTGCCTTTCTCGGGATCGCCGTTCACCGTCTTGTCGGCGTTGACGTATTTCGAGACGTCGACCTGCCCGCGACTGACGAAGGCAGCGATACGCAGCATTGCATCCTTGGGAATCATCTCATGGGTGAAGCCATGCACGGGGGCCATCAGAACTTTGTGGATTTCGGCAGGGTCTTTGCCCGCAAAGGCGCGCACGCCCTTGATCCCGGTCTTGTAGGACCCCTTGGCATAGGCCCCGTCTTTACCCGCATAGTCCCAGCCGTGGCAGGACTTGCAGCGCCAGGTGACTCCGCCCTTCTTCTTGGTGTTCGATGCAGGCCAGGCGGGGTGCGTGCCCTCGGGCTTATCGGCGTCCAGAGCATTGATCCAATTATCGTATAGCCGCGCACCGTTCGCCATGAGCCACGCCTCGCTCGGATCGTCCGGAACGCCATAGATGTAGTCCCGATGATAGGCCTCATCGCGCTCCGAAGCCGCCGCCGGACCTGTGATCGCCACTCCAAACGCCAGCAAAGCCGCTCCCAGAGTATTGGCAACACCCCACAGGGCATTTCGATTCGGATCGTAAGGCATGAGCTTCCTCCCTTTCTCCGGCGGAGAATGGTTGAAAGGTACTCGACATTCGCCGGAGCGCAGGCATCCCGGCAGACTTTTTAATAGGGCGCAATGACATGGATCAAGTGAAGGAGATCGAAGGGATAGGTAATGCAGCAAGAGCGGGATTGCGCCGCACGCCGCTTCTGTGTGTGCTCGGTGTGTAGAGGCGATCGAGTGGCCAATCTCACATCGTTGCGCGGATACAATCCCGATGACCGGTCTAGCCCGAAATGCCTGACGTCGCTTCTGGCACGGGAGCAGACATCGCTGCCCCGGCGCGCTAGGTCCGCATAGGGCTCTATGCAGCCATTTCGTCACCGGTCGACACACCGGACCGCGCCCTACTCGACGCCCAGCTTCTCCTTGACCATCGCCTGGACAGCCTGCGGGTTGGCCTTGCCTTGGGTCGCCTTCATCACTTGGCCAACGAACCAGCCGGCCATCGAAGGCTTGGCCTTGGCCTGCTCGACCTTTTCGGGGTTGGCCGCCAGCACCTCATCGACCGCCGCCTCGATGGCGCCGGTGTCGGTGACTTGGCGCATGCCCCTTGCCTCGACGATTTCCGTCGGGTCGCCGCCCTCCGCATAGACGATCTCGAACAGGTCCTTCGCGATCTTGCCCGAAATGTCCCCCTTCGCGATCAGGTCGATGATGTTGCCGAGCTGGGCCGCCGAGACCGGGCTCTCCTCGATCCCGTGGTCTTCCTTGTTTAGCCGCCCGAACAGCTCGTTGATCACCCAGTTCGCCGCCTGCTTGCCGTCGCGGCCTTTCGCGACCTCCTCGTAGAAGACGGCGTTGGGCAGGTCGGCCACCAGCACCGCGGCATCGTATTCGGTGACGCCGTAATCGGTCACGAACCGCGCTTTCTTCTGGTCCGGCAGTTCCGGCAGGTCCGTGGCGACCCGGTCGACCAGCGCCTGCTCGATTTCTAGGGGCAGCAGGTCCGGGTCCGGGAAATAGCGGTAGTCATGCGCCTCTTCCTTCGAGCGCATGGACCGGGTCTCGCCTTTGTTAGGATCGTAGAGTCGGGTCTCCTGGTCGATGGTCCCGCCATCCTCGAGGATCGCGATCTGGCGCCGCGCCTCGTATTCGATCGCCTGTTGGATGAACCGCATCGAGTTCATGTTCTTGATCTCGCAGCGGGTGCCCAGATGGCCGAAATCGCCGGTCTCGCGGTATTTCTCGTGGTCCCCCGGCCGGCAGACCGAGACGTTCACGTCGGCCCTAAGCGACCCCTCCTGCATATTGCCGTCACAGGTGCCGAGGTAGCGCATGATCTGGCGCAGCTTCCGGACATATTCCGCCGCTTCCTCCGGCCCGCGGATATCGGGCCGCGAGACGATCTCCATCAGCGCGACCCCGGTGCGGTTCAGATCGACGAAACTCAGCTCTGGGTCCATGTCGTGGATCGACTTGCCCGCATCCTGCTCCATATGGATGCGCTCGATCCGCACCTTGCGGGCGACGCCCGGCTCCATGTCGACCAGCACCTCGCCCTCGCCGACGACCGGGTGCTTGAACTGGCTGATCTGATATCCCTGGGGCAGGTCCGGGTAGAAGTAGTTCTTGCGGTCGAAGATCGAGTGCAGGTTGATCTTCGCCTTCAGCCCCAAACCCGTGCGCACCGCCTGCTCGACGCAATAGGCATTGATCACCGGCAACATGCCGGGCATCGCCGCGTCAACGAGGCTGACATTGGTGTTGGGCTCGGCCCCGAACCGGGTCGAAGCGCCGGAGAAAAGCTTCGCCTCGCTGGCGATCTGGGCGTGGACCTCCATGCCGATCACCATCTCCCAATCGTCCTTGACCCCGGCAATCGTCTTGGCCTGGGGTTCGCGATAGGCAAGCTCCGACATGATGGCTCCGCTGGCAGCTATTTTGCGGCTTTCTAGAGCCCGCTACCCGCACCGGCAAGGGCCGACACGGCGCCTGGGCACTTGATTGCGCCGGTCTGTTCGTGTTGGCTCTCAAAAAACTGAGGGAGGACAGGATGATCCGGACACTTGTCCTTGCCGTGGGGGCTTTCGTTGCGACGATCTCGGCGGCAAGCGCCGATGTGCTGACCGATATCGCGCAGCGCGGCACGATCCGCTTCGGCTATCGCGGGGACGCGCCGCCCTTCTCCTACAATTCGGTGATGGGGCAGCCCACGGGATTGGCGGTCGCGCTCTGCCGGGAGGCCGCCACGTCGATTGCCCGCCAGTTGGACCTGCCGAAGGTTGATATCGAATGGGTCGAGGTGAACGCGCGCACCCGGTTCCCGGCGATCCTCGAGGACCGGGTCGATATCCATTGCGGCCCCGCCTCGTCGACGCTGGGGCGGCGCAAGACGCTGGATTTCTCGATCCTCTATTTCGTCGATGGGGCGGACGCGGTGATCAGGCCGGCCGAATACGAGACGATCTTCGAGATCGACGGCGGCACGGTGGGCGTGCTGGGCGGCACCACCACCGAACCCTTGGTGCGTGACTTGATCCAGCGCAACGGGATCCTGGCCCGGGTGAAAACCTTCAAGATCCATAGCGACGGGCTGACGGCGCTCGTCTCGGGCGGCATCGACGCCTATTTCGGCGACAGCGCGATCCTGCGCTTTCAGCTGCGGCGTCTGGGCTTTGAAGACCGCGCCGAGCTTTTGGGCGAAACCTTCAGCTTCGAGCCTTACGCCCTGGTCATGAAGCGCGGCGAGACCCGGCTGAGGCTCGCGATCGACCGCGCCCTCAGCGAGACCTACGACAACGGCAAGATCTACAACCTGATTCTGAACGAGCTGGGCGATTACGATATCTCGGCCCAGGCGCGCGCGGTCTATGGCATCGTCGGCCTGCCGGAGTAGGCGGTCATTTGACCCGAATCGGCCGAGTTGCAATCCTAAACCCACCGCAATTTGACCACGGTGCCGCGCTCAGGTGCTGTCAAGAGGGGAGAAATTCTTATGAGCATACCCGAAGGGATTCGCGATCGGTGCGCCGCAATCGCGAACGGAATCACCAATGGTAACTCGGCGGCAACCGCATCCGCTTACACGGCGGACGCATCGGTGCTGCCTCCGGGCGCGCCGCGTACGGATGGGCGCGAGGCGATCGGCGGATTCTGGCAGGCCGCCATCGATATGGGGCTCACCGATGTCGTCATCGAGCCGGGGGAGGTAGAGGTGCTCGGCGACGTGGCTACTGACGTTGGGACCCTGAGCGGGAAGGTCGGTGACGCTGAACTGACCGGCAAATATATCGTGATCTGGAAAAACGGTCCCGATGGCTGGCTGGTTCACCGGGATATCTGGAATTTCGACGCCTAGACCAAAATCGTTTCAGACTGAATCAGTCTGAATAAGAATTTTGGTCCAGACTCATATGTTTGAGCAAAGTCCTAGGATCAGACTGGTTCAGTCTGATCCGGTTTTGCTCTAGCGTAACGGAGACGATCAGAGACCGCCCGTCTTCGTAGCGTTTGCCGAGGGCATATGGCGCCAATCCAGCGCCGCCAGGGAACAATACTGTCCTATCCCGTCCGCTCCAATGCCCCTTGTTCGCGGGCGCGAAGGTTGTCGAGCTTCTTCTGATAGCCGGATTGCAGGAGGTCGACCGCCACCAGGACCGCGATGGCGAAGTAGAAGGTGGTCTTCGACATCGGCTCGACCGGGTAACCGAAAAGATGCAGATAGGGCTCGGCCGCATGGCCCGCCTCGCCCAGCAGCACGACTCCGACGATCAGCAGGATGAAAAGGCCCAGCACCTCGTATTTCCGGTTGCGCTCGATGAAGGCGGACATCGTGTCCGCAAGAAGCAGCATCCCTAGGCCCGAAGCCAGGATCGCCACCGCCAGCACCGCGAAGACATCGGTGATCGCCAGCGCCGACAGGATCGAGTCGAACGAGAAGATCAGGTTTATCAGCACGATCAGCGCGATCACCGCGCGCGCCGATTTCGGCTTCGCCTCCTCCGCGTGCTCCGGGTCGTGAAGTTCCAGCAGGTGTTTGATCTCCTTGACCGCCGTATACATGATGAAGGCGCCGCCCAGCACGAAGACGATGGTCGAGAAGTTGACCCCGCCCTCGATGATGCCCGGGACGTTCAGCACGAAGAACGGCTCGTTCAGCGCCGAGATCAGCTGGATCATCACGAACAGCAGGATGATGCGCAATGCGATGGCGATCAGGATGCCGTTGCGCCTGACGCTCGCCCGGTGTTCCTTGGGCGCGCGCTGGCTCTCGATCGAGATATACAGCAGGTTGTCGAAGCCCAGCACCGCCTGGAGGAAGATCAGCATCCCCAGATTGAACAAGTTCTCCAGCGTGAAGATATCCAGCATCGCACCCTCCGCAATCGCGCAATTCGCATCCGCGCGGTTTTAGGCGAGGGGGGGGCACGCCATCAAGGCCGCTGGTGCTGCATGGGTGGTTCCGTGGCCGAGCGTTGCACGGGCGCGGCGCCCAAGGTATTGAGGCGCCACAATGTCCAGTGCATGCGGCCCCGTAGCTCAGCTGGATAGAGCACCGGCCTTCTAAGCCGATGGTCGCAGGTTCGAATCCTGCCGGGGTCGCCAATTAAATCAATAGTTTAATTGCATTTTGCCAACTTTTTCATGTTGCATCATGTTGCAAAACAGTGCCGAGCGTTTACAATAAGTTACAAGGTGGCGCGGCGAATCCGTGCAACATGATTGCGACATGGAACGTCCGAAATCCTGGACAGCCGCGTTAAATTGCGCGTTGCGTTTGAGACTGTGGTCGCGATGCTCTGGCGTGCAGATTGCAAAATCGGTCAGGGAGGGTTCAGTGCCGAATTTCTTTCTTCCAGGTATAGAAGACCGCGAAAAAGCAGAGATCGAATATCAGAACCTTATAAAGCACCTCGGCGGCAACAAACCGGATGACTCTGAAGGTCGCCTTTACTCGATCGGGTTTCTCGATAGGGGCAAGGCCATTTCTGCGCGTGTCGGTGAAGAGATCACGAATTTTCGCGACATCTCTGGCATCGTTCTCGCAATCACAGAGAGTCGAGGCCAATACTCGTGCATACGCCGCGTCGCCGTGGCGAAGATACCCTCCTCGTCGCATCAAGCGATGCGTCGGGCCGAGTCTATTTCTATGATTTTCCTGATCCCGATAATGCAATCTGAGTTTGGCGGGCTGAATTTCTTAGTCCAACTTGTTCTCCGGGCGAATGCTCAGACCGAATGGCGCTATGGCCCAGCTTCGCGTTTTGTAGAGGAGATTGCTGCCAAGGCCACCATGGCCCTCGCCTTTGAGCAGGGGTTCTTGATATGAAACATTGCACCATCGGATTTTGGGAAAAGAACTCGTGCGAACGACGCCAAAAATGTATTTCAGTCACCTTGTTACCGAGAACTTGGGCGATCTTCTGCGTACACCGGACTGACCTGCTCCCCTCATTCGCAGCCGGTTTGATGTTAATGATCGACTGGCTGAAGGAGGGTCGAGATGGCGCGGAAGAGGTATTCACCTGAAGAGATCATAGGCCGGCTTCGC
>JAOTXT010000084.1 GCA_029862205.1 Paracoccaceae bacterium | reverse complement strand
GCCAAGGGCACGGCCGCGGGGATCGAGCCGCGGATCTCGGCGATCCTGGGGACCTTCACGACCCTGACGCTGATCGTCATGCCCAAGGGAGAGATCCCGGTCGAGGCCAAGTATCTGGCGCTCTTTCTGATCCTGACCGGGACGATCCTGTCGGTCTATTGCCTCTATTTCCTGGGCCGGTCGTTTTCGGTCATGGCTCATGCGCGCAAGCTGGTCACCTATGGTCCCTATTCGATCGTGCGCCATCCGCTTTACGCGGCCGAGATGATCACACTCTTCGGTGTGACCATCGCGAATTTCTCGTGGCAGGCGACCGTCGTGATCCTGATCACCATCGCCTTCCAGTTTCGCCGCATGGTGAACGAGCAGAACATCCTGCGCGCGACGTTCCGGGAATACGTGGACTACGAAAAACGGGTGCCGATGATCATCCCGGCCTTTGGGTTGCTGAAACCACGCGCGCAACGCTAAAGCGCGAACGGCGCTCATCCCAAAAGAAAAGGCGCCGTGCCCTCGGGGAGGCACGGCGCCTGGAGAATGCGCGGTAAGCCTGAGCTCGGAGACTAGCTCGGCGAACCGACTAGCCGGCGCATAAGCCGATCACCGGCGGGAAAGCTCACGTATCCGAAACCAATCGCCGTCAGGACAAGGACGGCACCCAACACCGGGCTGGCAACAGTTGTCGAGGCTGCAATGGAAACGCCAGCCACACACGGTGCCACACACTGAGTTACAATCGTCATCATCGTTCCACTCTCATCCACCCATCAACAGAGTCAAAAGCGTCCGAAACTCAGCGGACCGGTCTTTAAGCCAACTGGCGCAACCCCCCTTGCGCCGGAACTCTTTGTGACCGACCCCCCCCTAGGCCACATCCAGACAACACGCCTGCCGCGGAAAACTTCCGAGGAAGAAGTGTTTTTTTGAAATTTTTTGTAAAGCCTTGTTGGATAAGCGAAAAAGTGCGGCAAGACCATGGCCAAGCGGCCAGATTCCGCCTTGATCAGTCCGCTTCGCTTAGGATCTGATCTTTCGCCGTCGCCAGCAGGTTCTGCATCTCGGCGCGGATCTCGGCTTCGGTCACCCCGGTGCCTCTCTCGTCCAGATCGCCCGCCACCTTGCGGTAGACATCCTCGTCGCCCGCCTCCTCCAGATCGGCGATGACCACCGATTTGGCATAGGCCTCGGCCGCGTCGCCGCTCAGGCCCATTTTCCCGGCTGCCCACAGACCCAGCAGCTTGTTGCGCCGTGCCTCGGCCTTGAACTGCATCTCGGTGTCGTGGGCGTATTTCTTCTCGAAGGCCTTTTCGCGATCGTCGAAGGTGGACATGGGGCGTGCTCTCCCGATTCAGCCTATTAGGTCTCAGTTTCCGATATAGGCATATCGGCCAGGGAATGCCACTGTGTCAGATGCGCCTCTTGTGAAAACCCGCATCCCTGCCTTATAGACGGGCGGTCGAGTGGTGGGGATCCGATACCTCTCCCACCGCTTGGCACCCTGATCCCCGATGGAGTGAGCCATGGCGCGGCGCAGAATGGTCTATGAGGGCAAGGCCAAGATCCTCTACGAGGGGCCGGAGCCCGGCACCCTGATCCAGTATTTCAAGGACGATGCCACCGCGTTCAACGCCCAGAAGAAGGACGTGATCGACGGCAAGGGCGTACTGAACAACCGCATCTGCGAGCACATCATGACGGCGCTGACCGGCATCGGCGTGCCGAACCACTTCATCCGCCGCGTGAACATGCGCGAGCAGCTGATCCGCGCCTGCGAGATCATCCCATTGGAGGTGGTGGTGCGCAATGTCGCGGCCGGCTCGCTGTCGAAGCGCTTGGGCATTGACGAGGGCACGCCGCTGCCGCGTCCGATCATCGAGTTCTACTACAAGGATGACGACCTCAACGACCCGATGGTCACCGAGGAGCATGTCATCGCCTTCAACTGGGCCAGCCAGCAGGACATCGATGACATGATCGCGCTGGCGCTGCGCGTCAACGACTTCCTGTCGGGCCTGTTCACCGGCGTTGGAATCAAGCTGATCGATTTCAAGATCGAATGCGGCCGGGTCTTCGAGGGTGATTTCCAGCGCATCATCGTCGCCGACGAGATCAGCCCGGATTCGTGCCGGCTCTGGGACATCAAGACCGGCGAGAAGCTGGACAAGGATGTGTTCCGCCGCGACCTGGGCAATCTGTCGGACGCCTATTCCGAGGTCGCGAGGCGCCTGGGCATCCTGCCCGAAAGCGGGAATAAGGTCGCGGGTCCGAAGCTGGTGCATTGAGGCGTGGAAAGCCGCGCGGCAAAACGTGGGGGATGGATCGGCGCCATCGTCGGCTTGATCATCCTTGCCTTCTTCGGTCTCGGACTTTGGCTTCTGGCTGAGGCAATCCAGTTCGTCCAAATCGCACATCGTGGCCAAGGCGATGTGATCGAACTGATCGCGGATTCCAGTGGCGACGGCCTCTCCTATTCGGCGGTGGTCGAATACCGGGGCGCCGATGGGCGCCTCTATCAGGGCATCACCCATATCTCGTCCAGCGGCTACAACTACCGGATCGGCGAGCGGGTCGAGATCCTGTTCCACCCCAGCGACCCGGGCGAGGTGCGGATCAACTCGGTCTTCTCGCTCTACGGTCCCGGGCTGATCTTTGCCGGGGCCAGCGGGTTGATCCTGCTGATCCTCTGGATCGTCCGCGCACGGCTCAGGAAGCGGGTTGCTGTGCAAGCGGTCCCGGCCAAGACACCGGCGCAGCACCACGAGACCGACCTCTCGAAATACGGCCACGCGCATGAACCCAAACCGCCGCACCAGCCGACCGTCCGGCGGATGCGGTAGGCCCGACGGCGCTGAAACGGCTGGTGTCGCCAACGGGCTCCCAGGCGGGTATCCTGCTGGCAGATTTCTCGCCATTCTCAAGGGGCCGCGTATTGCCGCCAGATTATGAATCCGCCGAGACCGTGGCGACGAAAACGAAGCGCCGGTCCGTTGCTGCCCTGGCCCGACGTATTCCCGAACCCGTCTGGTGGTTGGCCTATGCGCTCTTCAGCGTTTTCATCCTGATTGGCCTCATCATCGCCCTCGAGGCCACGTTCTTCTTCAAGGATGCCAAAAAGGCCGAGGGCGAGGTCGTCCGGGTCGAGCGCAAGGACGACTACACGGAAGGCTCGATCTTCTACGCGATCGTCCGGTTCAAACGCGCGGACGGCAAAGTGGTGGAGCGCCGCAGCCACACTCCGCAGGGCACCTACAAGAACCTGACCGGCAAGCGGGTCGAGATCTACTATTCTCCCAGATATCCGGGCCAGGTTCGGATCGCCGATTTCGTCTCGATCTATTTCGGCGCGATCTTCTTCATCCTGTTCGGCCTGCTCTTCATCATCCTGGTCTATTGGGTGCGCGACAAGGCGCGGCACGCGGTGGTAATGGCGTGGGACGAGGCCGGGCAGGTGCACAGGATCGCCGAGGAGGCGGCACGGTTGAGGGCTGGGAGCGCGGGTCGCGCCCAAGCCGACCCGCCGACCCTTCGGCGCCGGCGCTAAGGCCGGGGCCTGGCGTCGATGTCCCGGACAAGGTGCGGCAGTGTCGCCGATCCGGGACATCGGGCGAAAGCGGCAGCCTTAGCCATTGTCCCCGCCTGCGCGAGCGGGTATCAGGGCCAAAAATGACGAGCAGGAAAGTGTCTCCATGAAAGCCCGCGTCTTCGTCACCCTGAAAAACGGTGTTCTGGACCCGCAGGGCGAGGCGATCCGCCACGCGCTGGGCACGCTTGGCTTCGAAGGGGTCGAGGGGGTCCGCCAGGGCAAGGTGATCGACCTGGACCTGGCCGAGACCGACCCCGACAAGGCCCAGGCTGCGGCCCAGGAGATGTGCGAAAAGCTACTCGCCAACACCATCATCGAAAATTACAGCGTCGAGATCCTCTGATCCCGGAACCCACCAACGCGGAGCAGGCCAAATGAAATCCGCCGTCATCGTTTTCCCCGGATCGAACTGCGACCGCGACATGGGCGTCGCGCTGACCCAGGCCACCGGGCGCGAGGCGCAGATGGTCTGGCACAAGGACGCGGCGCTGCCGCAAGGCCTCGACATGATCGCGCTGCCCGGCGGCTTTTCGTTCGGCGATTACCTGCGCTGCGGTGCCATTGCTGCGCGCGCCCCGATCATGCGCGCGGTGGTGGATTTCGCCAAACGCGGCGGGCTGGTGCTGGGGGTCTGCAACGGGTTCCAGATCCTGATCGAGACCGGGCTTCTGCCGGGCGCATTGATGCGCAACCAGACGCTCAAATTCATCTGCTCGGACGTGCATCTCTCGGTCGAGACCACCCGCAGCCCGTTCACCAGTGCATATGGCAACAGGCGGGTCATCACGGTGCCGATCGCGCACCACGACGGCGCCTATATCGCCGATGACGCGACGCTGGACCGGCTCGAGGCCGAGGACCGGATTGCTTTCCGCTATGTGAGCGCCGAGGGTCAGCCGACCGCGGACGCGAACCCGAACGGCGCCGCGCGAAACATCGCCGGAATTCTCAGCGAGAACCGCCGTGTGCTGGGCATGATGCCCCATCCCGAGCGCCTCGCCGATCCCGCCCTCGGCGGCACCGACGGCGCCGCGCTTTTTGCCAGCCTCGCCGCCGCCCTGGAGGCCGCATGAGCCGCGAGCCGGAGGTCAACCAGGAACTCGCCGCGGGCCATGGGCTGAAACCGGACGAATACCAGCGGATCCTTGACCTCCTGGGCCGCACGCCGAGTTTCACGGAACTCGGCATCTTCTCGGCCATGTGGAACGAGCATTGTTCCTACAAGTCCTCGAAGAAATGGCTCCGCACGCTCCCCACCACCGGTCCCCAGGTCATCTGTGGTCCGGGCGAGAATGCGGGCGTGGTCGATATCGGAGACGGCCAGGCGGTGGTCTTCAAGATGGAGAGCCACAACCACCCCTCCTATATCGAGCCCTATCAGGGCGCGGCCACCGGCGTCGGCGGCATCCTGCGCGACGTCTTCACCATGGGCGCGCGGCCGATCGCGGCCATGAACTCGCTTTCCTTCGGCGCGCCGGACCACCCCAAGACCCGCTCGCTGGTTGCGGGCGTCGTGGCCGGGATCGGCGGCTACGGCAACTGCTTCGGGGTGCCGACGGTGGGCGGTGAGGTGCGTTTTCACGCGGCCTATAACGGCAACTGTCTGGTGAACGCGTTTGCCGCGGGGCTGGCGGACGCGGACAAGATTTTCTACTCGGCGGCCTCTGGCGTCGGCATGCCGGTGGTCTATCTGGGCGCCAAGACAGGCCGCGACGGGGTCGGCGGGGCGACCATGGCTTCGGCCGAGTTTTCGGACGACGCCGAGGAAAAGCGCCCGACCGTCCAGGTCGGCGATCCCTTCACGGAAAAGCGGCTTCTGGAGGCGTGCCTGGAGCTGATGGCCTCGGGCGCGGTGATCTCGATCCAGGACATGGGGGCGGCGGGCCTGACCTGCTCGGCGGTCGAGATGGGCGACAAGGGCGGCTTGGGCGTCGAGCTCGATCTCGACGCGGTGCCCTGCCGCGAGGACGCCATGACCGCCTACGAGATGATGCTGAGCGAGTCCCAGGAGCGGATGCTGATGGTGCTGCGCCCCGAGAAGGAAGACGTGGCCCGGGCGATCTTCGACAAATGGGACCTCGACTTCGCCGTGGTCGGCCAGACGATCGCCGAGGACCGGTTCCTGATCCGCCACGGGGGCGAGACCAAGGGGGATCTGCCCCTGAAAGCGCTCTCGGGCACCGCGCCGGAATACGACCGGCCTTGGGTCGAGACCCCGGCGGCGGCGCCCCTTGGAGACGTGCCCGATTGCGACCCGGCGGCGGACCTGCTGGCCCTGATGGGCACGCCCAACCTCTGCTCGCGTGCCTGGGTCTGGCGGCAATACGACCACATGGTCATGGCCGATACCGTGGTCCGGCCGGGCTCGGACGCGGCGGTGGTGCGGGTGCACGGGACCGCCAAGGCGCTCGCCTTCACCTCGGACGTGACGCCGCGCTACTGCAAGACGAACCCGGTCGAGGGCGGCAAGCAAGCGGTGGCCGAGGCCTACCGGAACCTCTCGGCGACCGGCGCACGGCCGTTGGCGACAACCGACAACCTGAACTTCGGCAACCCGGAGCGCCCGGCGGTCATGGGCCAATTCGTCGGTTGCATCCAAGGCATCGGTGCGGCCTGCTCGGCCCTCGGCATGCCGGTCGTCTCGGGCAATGTCAGCCTCTACAACGAGACCAATGCGCAAGCGATCCTGCCCACCCCGACCATCGGCGCGGTGGGACTGCTGGAGAGCCTCGAGCAGATGATCCCGATGGCGCCCGGTGCGGGCGACACGCTAGTGCTGATCGGAGAGACCAAGGGTCATCTGGGCCAATCCGCATGGGCTTGGGAACTGCACGGAAGGGACGAGGGCGACGCGCCGCCGGTGGACCTCGATGCCGAGCGCAGGGCAGGGGACCTGATCCGGTCGCTGAAGGCGCGTGACCTGATCACCGCGGCGCACGACCTCTCCGATGGCGGCCTGGCGATCGCAGCCGCCGAAATGGCCATCGCGTCGGGCACGGGTGTAACGCTGGAACAGGCGCCTGGCCTCGGGCCGGCAGCTTGGTTCTTCGGCGAGGACCAGGGCCGCTATCTGGTCGGCTGCGCGGACCCCGACGCAGTTGTCGCCGCCGCCAAGGAAGCCGGGCTTGCGGCCCGCACCGTAGGCGCGATGGGCGGGGACCAGATCATCCTCGGTGATACCGCCCTGCCGCTTGCCACCCTGGCCGAGGCCCACTGCACCGGCTTCGCCCGCCTGATGGGCGAAGCGTAGGGCGGGGTTCACCCCGCCTCTTTCGTCATCCCCGCGTAGGCGGAGTTATCTGAGAAATGTCGCGAGATCCTTCGCTTGCGCGGAGGACAACGGAGACTGAGACGTTGTGCAGCGAGTTGTAGGGTGGGTTTTCAACCCACCACACGTTGGATGCGAACAATGGGATGGCGGGCCCCTGAAGGGGGTCGTTTGCAGGAGAGCACGGAGTCCCACGCTGCCGCGAAAGCTACCATCCGCGCGACGTGCGGCGATTGGCTGAAATGAGCCCAAACGACCTGATGCTGCGACGCGTTCGAATGGAAGCAATCTGGGGAAAACCGGACGCTCGGAGAGTGCGCGGTACGTGTACTTCTGACCCAAAGCTGCCGGCGCCGAATGCGCTTTTACGCGAGTGTGTGCGTCGATCAACTTGAAACTCAGAGAATGGACCGGGGTTTCACAGAAACCGCGGTTCTTGACGACACATTACTTCTCTAGATTTTTTCCTACGGAAGGTCGTCTGATGGTCGGATTGGTGCGCGGCGGCAAATCGGTCGCCATCGCCAGTACCCTGATCAAAAGGTCACAGCTCAACGGCATCGATCCGCAGGCTTGGCTCACGGATACCATCGGCGGCATTGCCAATCACAAGCTCACACGCCTCGATTAACTCCTGCCCTAGCGTTACGCTGCCAAGGCAGCGCAATTGGTGCTCTCGCCTTAATTTCAGAGCGTTCTCACCGGACGCTCACTTTTCACTTGATCTATCAGAAAGTGGTTCTTACCTTTACAACCATAAGGGGTAATTTGAGCAGTGATATTACCTTCGGGCGAATTTAACGACCCGAGGATGTCGACACAACATAACAGGCACCGAAGAGGGTTTCGGGCGGCGTTGAGTTGTGACGATGATCAAATGGAGCGAGTGAAACGGAAGATCACGACTAGCAGTTAGCTCAGACACGCCGATGCCGACCGGTCTCATAACAAAGACCAAATGATCGGCGCCTCTGTCTGCATGTGATGATCTTGATGGCCCATATTTCGTGGGCCAACCGCGTGACAAATTCCGCTCGACAATCATCACAATCCAGCGCCGCCTGGCTTGGCCGGGCCTGCGCCCGGCACAGGCAGGCCACCCTCATTTTAGATTTGGGTGCGGCACTCGTTCCCATGATGGACGCGCAGACTGGTTGCAAGGGGGGATCCAAAATGAACATCAACTATACGCCGCTCGACACGCTCGAGGAGCACCAGAACAAACGTGTGCCTGCGCGCTTCCGCGACACCGACCTCGATTCCACCGACACGGAATTCGATGCCCTGAGGGCCGCTTTCGTCACCACGAATAAAATAAGGCACACACATAACGGCAGTGCAGTCACGCGGGTCATGGCGGTGCTTCGTACGGTCGGTTGCGCATGGGATGATGGAGTTTCTGGTTGCACCATGTGCGACTTTAAGAGCTACGCGGTCGAGGGAGTGGGCGTGGCCGAATTAACCAATCAATTAGAAGCGGTGGTCCGGGGCTTCCCGTCGAACGTCGCTCACTTCGAACTGCTCACACTGGGTTCATTCTTCCATGATCTGGAAGTGCCGCGTGAATTCAGAAAACGTGCGATGGATATTTTGACCGCTCAACCGACCATAAAGAGCGTCCTCGTCGAAAGCCGGGCTGAGTACGTCAATCTTGAGCGTCTAGTGGAGGTAAAGGCTCGGCTACGCGGAGATCAGACCCTGGAATTGGGGCTTGGTGTCGAATCCAGCAATTCGAGACTTCGCAATAAGATCCTGAGAAAAGGTCTTTCAGATCGATCTGTGCGGCGCGTGATGGAGGTTTGCAAGGAAGCAGGGGTGCGGTTCGTAGCTTATTTACTGGTCAAACCCCATACCTTGGATGAAAAGGATGGCATTATCGACGCGGTTGACGGCGGCGAATGGATTTCGAATCTCGCTAAATCCATAGGTGTTGAATATCGAATTGCTTACGAGCCTGTATTCATCACTCATGGGACAATGCTTGAGCAGATGTTCCAGGAGGGAAGCTATAAAATCTTGAACCTGTGGTCGATTGTGAGCTTGGCAAAAATATCTGCGGATCGCCACTGGCCAGTATTCTTTGGCATGAGCGACGAAAATCTGTCTGATGAGCGATTGCCTCGATCCTGCCCGACCTGCAGCGCGGCGCTTCGTGATGCGATCCAGCGTTTCAATTCCTCGGGAGATCCGAGCTGTTTTGATGGATTGGACTGCGCCTGTCAGGAGGACTGGCTTCGGACAGTTGATGCCCTTCCTTCGGAATATCGGGCCGCCGTCTAATGTGGCACTTCCCAAGTCGACTGGACGCCCTCATCAAGCGTCCCTCGTCATATAAATTGGGTTATCTGATGTGATGGTGGGCTGTTCGTTGTCGGGTTGACAACATTTCTCGCTTCCAGCTTGGTCTGCCACACATTAATCGCGCCGATCTTTCTGACTTGGAGAGGACGAAAGGGCGGTCGGTGCTCGGCCCATACTTGAACACGACTGCCTTATGGCTGTGCGAGGTCGGCCAATGCCACGAAGCCGAGGCCGGTCGGCGACTGCGCCAACGTCCGCTCCTGGCACTTTATTGACCTAGCCTCAAAGGCAGCAATCGGGTTCGAGCCAGACATCTGAATTATTGTTCAAATGGCCGCTTCGTCTGAGCAACATTGCCGTTCGTGCCCGTTGCGGCAAATGTCTGCAGAGGAGATAGCCGCCCTTTCGGCCGTTCATATTCTCAAGAAAGCGCATGGCGGGGTTCACCCAGCCGAGATCCCGAATTTTTAACCCCGCGTTTTGGTGGATATTGAGCCACCATCACACGCCGCATCGACGCGGCCCGAGCGCGTTGCGCGTGGCGAGGGACCAGCGCGCGCCAATCGTGAAGAATCGGTGAACTTTTAAAATATTGAATTAATTTCAGGTGCTTGCAAACCCTCTCACATGTGAGAGCCGCGGCCTCTCACACCCCTCATCCGCCCTGTGGGCCATCTTCCAACCCCTCGAAGGCCTTGCCCAGCCTGGGCAGGCGGGCGCGTTTCAGGGCGCGGCGAATTTCTACCGGGGTCTCGGCATCCGCCCGACCGGCGGCAGAGCGGATCACCGGTCTCATCGCCTCCGGTGCCTGGCTCAGCAGTTCCCACAGGAACCCGTCCGGATGGCGTGGTGCCACCCCGCGGGCGGCAAGCCTCCGGGCAGGGAAGTCGCGCAGGTTGAAGGTGACGAGCACGCTCGCCCCGGCAGCAATCGCGCCGGCCAGCACATGGGCGTCCGCCGGATCGGGCAGCGAGATCGCGGCCTCGACCTCTGGGTCCGGCACGGTCATCGCCTCTGGAAAGGCCGCCGCCGTCTCGGCCACCGACCGGTCGATGCCGGCTTCGGCCGCACCCCGGCGCAGCGCCGAAATCCGCCATTCGTCCAGGACACGGCGCGACCAGCGGGGGCGGATCAGCTTTGCCTCGGCCGCGCCCAGAAGGATACCCCGCACCAGGGGTGGGTAGAGGACGCAAGCGTCCAGGAAGCAAACCGGCCTATCCATCGAGCCGGTAGAACATCGCCTTCAAATAGCTGGTCTCGGGCAGCGCCACATGGCTTGGGTGATCCGGCCCGGCGCGGCCCGAATGGATCAGCGCGGCGTCCCGGCCCGCCTGGACCAGCCCTCGGACATTCGCCTGATGGAAGGCTTGCGGATTGGCGGCATGGGAACAGGAACAAAGCACCAGCCAGCCGCCTGGTTCAACCAAGGGCGCGGCCAAGCGTGCCAGCCGCTGATAGGCGCGCAGCCCGTTCGCCAGCGCCCCCTTGTTGGGCGCGAAGGCTGGCGGGTCGCAGATCACCATGTCAAATCGCTCGCCAGCCTCGCCCAGGCCCTTGAGAGCGTCGAAGGCATCGGCCTTGCGGGTTTCAAACCTCTCCGCCACGCCGGTCCGCCGCGCGCCCTCCTCGGCCAGGGCGAGCGCCGGGGCAGAGCTGTCGATGCCCACCGCCGAGGCCGCCCCTGCCGCCAGGGTGGCCAGCGCGAAGCCGCCGACATGGCAGAAGACGTCCAGCACCCGGGCGCCCTCGGCCAGGCGCTGGGCGAAGGCATGGTTCTCGCGCTGGTCATAGAAAAGGCCGGTTTTTTGGCCGCTGGTCAGGTCGGCCAGATAGGCCGCCCCGTTCATTGGCACCTCGAAAGGTCCTTCGATGGTGCCCCGGGAGACCTTTAGATATTCGTCCAATCCCTCGAGCTTCCGTGTCCGCGATGTGGCATTGACGACCAGCGCGCCGGCACCGGTCACGCACATCACCGCCTCGGACAAAGGCTCGATCAGCGCCTCGGCCCACGCGGCGTTCGGCTGCAGGACGAGCGCGTCGCCGAAACGGTCGATCACGACTCCAGGCAGGCCGTCGCCCTCCGCATGGACCAGCCGGTAAAAGGGAGCGTCGAACAGTGCATCGCGCAGGCGCAGCGCGCGTTTCAGCCGTTCCGCCAGCCAGGCCTCGCCAATATCGGCCACCGGGTCTGGGTCCAGCAACCGCGCGGCGATGGTCGAGCCCGGGTTGAACGCGGCGGTGCCGAGCGCCCGCTCGCCATCCGCCAGGGTCACCAGACTGCCCGGTGCCAAATTGCGCGTGCGCCGGTCCAATGCGATCTCGTCGGCAAAGGCCCACGGCGCGCCCCCGGCCAAGCGGTGCCCCCGCTTTGGGCGAAGTTTCACGATGGGTCGTTGGGGTTGGGGCATCGCGCGGCTCCGCTGAGGTGCCTCGTGCTAGCCCGGATCGGCGCAAAGGAAAAGGGCGGGCCCGGAGGGGTCCACCCTTTCACCGAACAATCGCACGCTCACCCGGCTTATGCCTGGGCGGCACCCTGCTTGACGATACGCAGACCCGTCGGACGCGGGGCCAGGAAGCGCCGCAGCATCGTTCCGAGCTTCGCCACGCCGTCGCGCATCGCGCGTGCCCGCATGACCTGCGCCCGGGCGATCGCCGCCTGCATCTCGTCGTAGGTCGGGTGATAAGGTTCGAATTCCCTTTTGGAATCGGTCATTTCTGTCGCCTTTCCTTGGCTGCCGGCAAGGCCCGTTCCCGTCCGCCGGGGCCGGTGCGCTTGCCGATGCCGGGAAGATAGGCGCGCGCATGGCCGATGAGATCGGCCAAATTTGCATACCGGCTTTTCGCAGGTGCGAAATGAGCCGATTGCTTCTGTCACAATTCCCGCGAAGAGAGAATCTGACCGGATTTCGGAAGGTTGACGCGATTTACTGCGAGGGACCGTTACTCAGAACGCGCAACTTCGCTGCCCTCGCGGGACGAGATGACCAGCAAATCGAAGAGGTGCCGGGCGAAGGAGCGGAAGCAGACAATCTCCCAATCCGTCTCGGACTTGCGCCAGATGCCGACGGCGATGTCGGCCAGATGTGTTCGCCTGGCATGGCCGATAGGGAAATCCGACATATCCACCGGAGCGCCCTTGGCCAGAGCTTCGGCCACGCCGACGCCTTCTAGCGCGATCACCGCGCGGGCATCCGAGACGTCGAGTGCCAGGTGATGCTCGCCCGCCAGGGCGCTACTTAGCGATTCGACCAAGGTGCCGGCCTCGTCGTAGGCGGTGAACAGCAGCAATTCGTCCGGCGCCATCCAGACCGCGCCCTTATCACCGTCGAAGGTGGCCGAGAGGGCCCCGGGCACGTCGACCCCGACCCCGGCCTTGACTGCCTTCTTCAATTTCGCCGAGCTCGGATCGCCGCGCAGCGTCACCTGACCGATCGGACCCCGGTCGGCGATGCGGATGGTCTGGCCGGCACCTGTCTCGGCGCAGTTCAGCGTGGAGACGGGATCAGACATTCTGCCGCGCTCCTTCCTTGTCCAGGAAGACCGGATCGACGATCCGCGCCTTCATCACCTTGCCCTCGCCGACGGGGAAGCTCAGCATCTCGCCCATGCGGCCGGCGCCGCCTTCGATCAGCGCCATGGCGATCGCGCGGTCCAGCGTCGGCGAGAAATAGGTCGAGGTGACATGGCCGATGGTGCGCATCTTCTCGCCATCCGCCTTGACCTCGGCGACCGCATGGGCGCCGTCGGGCAGCACTTCCTTCGGGTCCTCGGTTTCCAAACCCACAAGCTGCTTGCGGTCGGGGCGGGTCAGGTCGGCACGTTCTTGCGCCCGCTTGCCCAGGAAGTCTTCCTTCTTCTTCGAGATCGCCCACGAAAGGCCCAGGTCTTGCGGGATCACCGTGCCGTCGGTCTCGTCACCGATCATGATGAAACCCTTCTCGGCGCGCATCACGTGCAGCGCCTCGGTGCCATAGGGCACGATCCCGTGCCCGGCCCCGGCCTCGAGCAGCGCGTTCCAAAGCTCCAGCCCATGATTCGCAGGGGTCGCGATCTCGTAGGAAAGCTCTCCGGAGAACGAGATGCGGAAAATCCGCACTGGGCAATCCGCCAGTTCCCCCTCCACATAGGACATGAACGGCAGGCCTTCGGCCGAGATATCCAAGTCGGTCCCCGCCGCCTCCAGCACTTTCCGGGCGTTGGGACCGGCGACCGCCACCTGCGCCCATTGGTCGGTGACGTTCGTGGTGTAGACCTTGAAATCCCACCATTCGGTCTGAAGCCACTCCTCCAGATGCCCATGTACCCGGTCCGAGCCGCCGGAAGTGGTATGGACCAGGAACTCGTCCTCGCCCGTGCGCACCACCACGCCGTCATCGAACAGGAACCCGTTCTCGTTGCACATGAGGCCGTAGCGGCAGCGCCCGGGCTTCAAGCTCGACATCATGTTGGTGTAGATCAGGTCCAGGAACTTGCCTGCATCCGGCCCCTTGACCGCGATCTTGCCGAGCGTCGAGGCGTCGAGCAGCCCCACTTGTCTCCGCGCGTTCAGGATTTCACGGGTCACCGCCGCGTGGCGGTCCTCGCCCGGGCGCAGATAGCAATAGGGGCGGAACCAATCGCCCACGGGCTCGAAATCGGCGCCGTTGGCGGCGTTCCACTCGTGCATCGGTGACTTGCGGATCGCCTTGAAGAGAGGCCCCTTGGCCGAGCCGGTGATGGCGCCGAACGAGATCGGCGTATAGGGCGGGCGGAAGGTGGTGGTGCCGACCGCCGGGATCTCGGCGCCCAGCTCGTCCGCCAACAGCGCCAGGCCGTTGATGTTCGAGGTTTTGCCCTGGTCGGTTGCCATGCCCAGCGTGGTGTAGCGCTTGGTGTGCTCGACCGACTCGTAGCCCTCGCGGGCGGCGAGCCGCACATCCGCCGCGGTCACGTCGTTCTGGAAATCAACGAAGTGCTTGGTCCCGTGGGCGTATTTGCCGCGTGCCGGCGTGAACCAATGGGGCGTCATCGGCGCCATTGCGGGCTCGGATGCGCTGGGCGCGGCCGAGCCGCCCCGGTCGTGGCCGCAGGCATCCGCCGCGGCGCGCCCGGCGGTCACCGCATCCGCCAGGATTTCGGTTGTACCCAAATGCCCATTGGCCGCACCTGCGCAGATCGTGTTCGGCGCGCCATTGCCGCCCGTGGGCGCTCCGCGCTCGGGCGCGGGCCGGAACATGGCGTGCGCCTCGTCCCATGCCAGCTTGCCGCCGCAATGGGAATAGAGGTGGACGACCGGCGACCAGCCCCCTGACATGGCGACCAGGTCGCAGGCGATCTTCTCGGCCCGGCCGCCCAGTTGGCCGGTTCCGGTCAGACGCCCGATCTCGACGCCGGTCACGCGTTTGCCGCCTGTCACCTTGCCGATGCCGTGCCCGGCATGGACCGGAATACCCAGGGCGCGCGCCTGGTCGGGCAGGGCGCCTGCCGGCTCGGCGCGCACATCCATGATCGCGGCGACGGTGCCGCCAGCCTCGTGGATCGCGATTGCCGAGCGGTAGGCGTCGTCGTTATTCGCGCAGATCACCACGCGGCGCCCGGGCAGGACGCCCCAAAGCCGGATATAGTCGCGCACGGCGCTTGCCAGCATCACGCCCGGCATGTCGTTATTGGCAAACGACAGCGGCCGCTCCAACGCGCCCGTGGCGACGATGATCCGCTTGGCGCGCACCCGCCAAAGCCGGTGACGCGGGGCGCCCGCCAGGCCCGGCCGGTGATCGGCGACCCGTTCATAGACCATCGCATAGCCGTGATCGTAGAGCCCAGCCGCCATCGCCCGGGGGCGCAGCGTCACGTTCTCCATGTCGTCGAGCGCGTCGACCTGCGCCTCGGCCCAGTCGGCGCCCGCCTGGCCGTCGATCTGGACGTCGGTCTCGGCATTGACCCGGCCACCCCAATGGGCGGTCTGTTCGACCAGCATGACCTTCGCCCCGGCCTCGCCCGCGGCGCGTGCGGCGGCCAAACCGGCGACGCCCCCGCCGATCACCAGCACATCACAAT